>NZ_JAAAMT010000049.1 GCF_009905435.1 Pseudomonas sp. R5(2019) | reverse complement strand
CCCGAACTCAGCAGTGAAACGATGCATCGCCGATGGTAGTGTGGGGTTTCCCCATGTGAGAGTAGGTCATCGTCAAGATTAAATTCCGAAACCCCTATCTGCGTACGCAGGTAGGGGTTTTGTCTTTAAGTAGAAGCTCCACCCTTTTCGCTGGCACGTCACAGCAGTGACGGATCGGCAACCGAGTTTCTTGACGACCATAGAGCATTGGAACCACCTGATCCCATCCCGAACTCAGCAGTGAAACGATGCATCGCCGATGGTAGTGTGGGGTTTCCCCATGTGAGAGTAGGTCATCGTCAAGATTGAATTCCAAAACCCCTGTCTGCTAACGCAGACAGGGGTTTTGTCTTTCCGGGGTAGCAATAAACAGCTCAGGCCCTGCGTAATCGACTGCTACGCCGCGCCAACAACTTGCGCCACCAGATATATATCCCCGTTACCGACAGCACCGCGACTACAACCCCGAGCATCGCAATGATGTACTGCCCTGTGCTCCCGAGGATGCGGCCGCCGTGGATGGGTAATTGAAGGCGGTAGAAACGCTCTCCGAGCGTTCCCTGACCTGCTATCTCCGTACCCAATAAACGACCATCAGTGCCATGTAGAAACAGCCAGGACTTACCCTGTGCATCGGTGTCATGCTGACCAAACCCCGCGCCGTAGAAGTTGTACTCGAAGCTGTAATAGAGCTCGCCGATTGCAGCATGCAGGCCGAGACGCTTGCCTTCTGCCTTGGCCAATTCATAGGCCTGTTGATAACTCAACTTCGTTTCACCCAGTTCCGCTGTTGGCACTCGCCCGCGCGCTTCATACACGCTGGGCTCCACGGCTGAGAACAGCGACACCGCTGGCTTGAACACTTGGCTGGGCAAGTTCATGGCCACACTGCTGACCGCCACGGGCAATAGCAGTAACCACAGCCACAAGCCGCCAGCCCTGTGAATATCCATATTGACCCGGTAGGCATGCCCGCCCTTGATCTTCCAGGCCTTGGTCCACTTGCCCCAGAACGGGCGACCCCGTGGCAGCGTCAAGATGACGGCAATCAAGCAGTCCAGCACCCACAGGATGGCCACGCCGCCCATCAACCAAAGCCCCCAATTGCCCGGTAGCGCCAGGTTGTGATGAAACTCGAGCATGAACGGGACAAGGTTTTCTCGCGAAAAGCAGCACTCACCCCAATAGCGCTGACCCAACGTGACACCGCTGACCGGATCCAGATAGAACACTGTGTTCTTTTCGAGGTAGGGCAAGCCTGTCGCAGGATCGTTTCGAGGGACCACCGCGAGCAACGCCGAATGCCCGGCTTCATCGGGGTATTCCATATACCAGACTTGCAGGCGAGGATGTTCACGCTGAATGTTATCGACCAGCACACCCGGCTGAAGTGGTTCGCCCAGGGCCTTGGCCTCATAGAAGCTCGGATTCAGCCATTCATCCAACTCATGCTGAAACGCCAGGACGCTACCCGTGAGCCCAGCCAACGCTAGAAACAGCGCGGTGGCCAAGCCGATATATCGATGCAATAAAACGTACAGCTGCCGCATGGTTCAACTCCAGAGGTAACGCCAGAAACAACAAAGCCAGCCGTTGAAGTTCAATAGGCTGGCTTTACCGATCACCGCAGTTCAAATCAGAACTGGTAGCTGACCGTTGCGCTGACGTTGCGCTCCTCGCCCATGTAGCAAAAGCTCAGGCTGGCACAGGAGGCAATGTAGGTTTCATTGGTAAGGTTGTTGGCATTCACCCGCACATCCACGCCCTTGAGCCCGACCTTGCCCAGGTCGTAGCCGACAGAGGCATCCACCAGCGTGTAAGCCGGAACCTTCATGGTGTTCTCGGCGTCGGCCCAGCTGTAGCCGACATAGCGCACACCGCCGCCCAGCCGCAGTCCATCCAGCGCACCCTGATTGAAGCTGTAGTCTGCCCACAACGACGCCATCTGTTTCGGCGCCTGCGTCGGCGAATTGCCTTTGTTGTCCAAGGCGGCATCGATCGTGCTGGTCATCGACTTGGAATATTCGATGTCGGTGAAGGTGTAGCTCCCCAGCATTTTCAAGTTGTCGGTCACCTGGACATGCGCTTCGAGCTCAAGGCCTTGTGAGCGAATTGCGCCGATCGGGCGATAGAAGTTTTCCTGCGGCAGTTTCGACGCCAGGTTTTCCTGGTCGATGCGGAACAGCGACGCAGTAAACAGGTTATCGGTGCCCGGCGGCTGGTATTTGATACCGGCTTCCCATTGCGTGCCCTCCGTAGGCGCCAGCGGGTTGCCGCCGGCATCAGCGAAGGAGTTGGGGTTGAACGATTCCGAATAGCTGGCATACGGCGCAATGCCGTTGTCAAACAGGTAAAGCACACCCGCGCGACCGGTCAGTTTGGTCCGGTTGTCGCTGATTTCCGTGCCGACTGGGCGACCCGCTTCCGCCAGGCGGTTTTCGTCAGAAGTCTCCACCCAGTCCTGACGCAGGCCAAGCGAGAAGCGCCACTTATCCATCTCGATCAGGTCCTGCAGGTAAACGCCGGTCTGTTCCAGACGACGCAGGTAGCTGGTCGGGTCGTAATAAGTGATCGTCGAATTGCCGTAGACCGGCTCAAACGCATTAATCGGCTCGAGCCCACCCGATTCCCAGTCCACCACCGTCTTGCGACGTTGATAGTCGGCACCCAGCAACATCGTGTGCTTGGTGGCACCGGTAAAGAATTCGGCTTGCAGCATGTTGTCGACGATGAACGCGTGAAGCTTCTCATCGCCAGCGGTGAAGTATCGGTTCAGTTCGTTGCTGGTTGGGCTGGTCCAACCGTACGCATAGACCTGATCAAGCTTCACCTTCGAATCCAGATAGCGGAAGTTCTGGCGCGCGGTGAAGACATCGTTGAAGCGATGCTCGAACTGATAGCCAAAGGATTGTTGATCACGACGGAAACGATCAATGCCTGGCTCGCCTTCGAAGAAGTGATCGGAAATCCGCTGGCCATTGCGCTGGTGCAGCGCGCCATCGGCCGGCAAGCCGCCGTGGTAGCCGCCTTCGGGATCGTGCTGCAGATAGGCTTGCAGAGTCAGGGAGGTGTCTTCGTTGAAGTCGATGCTGACAGTGGGCGCCAACGCGTAGCGTTTTTCTTCGTTGTGATCGAATTGGGTGTCGGATTGGTCAACCAGACCTGACAGGCGATAGGCAATGCGCTTGTCGTCGTCTACTGGGCCGCTGAAGTCGAAACCCATGCCACGCTGGCCTTGGGTGCCCACCGTGGCTTGTACCTGATGGTAGGCCTCATACAGCGGCTTCTTGCTGGTCAGGGCCACCAGGCCACCCGGTGAGCTGCGGCCATACAGCACGGATGATGGCCCCTTTAGAATATCCACGCGCTCGAGGAAGTACGGATCGACCTGCATGGTGCTGTAGGTACCGCTATCACCCATGGACTTCAGGCCATCCAGGTAGATGTTATCCACAGAGCCGTCGTTGAAGCCGCGCATGGCCACGTAATCGTAGCGATGGGTCGCACCATAGGGGTTGGTCAAAACACCCGGGGTGTAGCGCATGGCCTGGGACACGGTTTGCGAGCCCTGGTCGTCCATCTGCTGACGGGTCACCACCGATACTGACTGGGAAGTCTCCAGCAGCGATGTACTGGTCTTGGTCGCGATCTGGCTATGGGTGGCGTTGTAGCCTTCCATGCTGCCCAAGGCATTCCCCAGTGCGAAGCCACGGACGTCAGTGCTCGGCAAGGCCAGCGCGGCGTCTTCGGGAAGCGCGCGCAACACGTAGCTGCTGCCGTCCTGGTTCACGGCTTCCAGCCCCGAACCGCCGAGCAGGCGATTGAGACCCACGTCGGTCGAGTAGTTGCCTTGCAAACCCTGCGATTGGCGGTCTCGCGTCATTTCCGGGGTCATGGACAGGGTGATGCCAGCCTGGCGGGCAAATTGATTCAACACCTCGCCCAACGGCCCCGGTGCGATGCTGTATTGACGGCTGGCATTGACGGTCTCGGGCTGTGCTGACGCCACCGTAGGAAGGGCTCCTACGATTACCGTCGAAAGCAGCGCCGCCCTGATGGCTTTCCCCAGCAGGTTTCCGGAAGCGGAATCTAAGACAGGATGACAATCATTCTTGCCGAAAGGTGTAGCGAGGCTCGAAAACAAATACATGGTGATATCCATCAAGACGGTATGGGCAGCAGGGGTTGCTTACGGTCTTAGCCGGACACCGTGGAAAAACCCGCCAAAAATAATTCGCTTTTATGCAATCAAACGACCGCACGCTCCAGGCGCACCCACCAACGGGTGCGATAGTGCACCTTGATGGGCAGTGTCTGCGGCAGAATTTTCAGCAGTTTCTCCGGATCATCGAGACGGAATACCCCGGACAGGTGCAAATCGGCGACCTCGTCGGCACAGCTCAGAAAACCATTGCGATAGCGCCCCAGCTCCTTGAGGAAATCACCCAGGTGCATATTCCGGGTCACGATCAAGCCCTCGGTCCAGGCACCGGCATCCATGTTCTGCTGCAGCAGTGGTGTGATGGTTGTGCCGGATACGCGTAGCGCCTGGCCAGCTTCGATCAGGCGTGGCCCGGTTGGCAAATGAAGGGCGACACGCCCCTGGCTGACGCTGATGCGCGTGCAGTCCGGGTCCTGCCGGACAACGAAGCGCCCTTCGATGCCTTCGAACAACCCATGCTGGCTGCGAACCAGCAACGGCCGGGTAACCCCCGCGTGGGTGTCGGTGCCACAGGTGAGCATGATCTCGCCGTGCTTGAGTTCAATCAGCCGTTGCTGTGTGGTAAACGCCAGATTGGCCGCGCTATGGGTATTGAGTTCCAGCCGTGAACCGTCCGGCAATGGGAAGCTGCGACGTTCGCCAGTGGCGGTGGCGAAATCTGAGGTCCAGGGGTCGAGCAAGGCCAGGTCTTTGCCGAGCCAAGCGGCTGAACCGAGCATCACGATGCCGCTGAGCATTTTCAAGGCTTGTCGACGGCCAAGACGCTGGGAGCTGTTTTCCAGGACCTCGAAGGCGACACTCGCACCCGGCACGGTCCGCAGATTGGCATTCAATTCCTGACTGAGTGTTTGCACCCTCTGCCAAGCCATTTCATGGTCATGATGGGCTGCTCGCCAGGTCTCGCACTGCTGGACGAGTGTCGGGCTGTCGCCATGGTTGCGCAGGCGCAGCATCCAGTGGATGGCCTGTTTGACCACCTTGGGGGGCGGCTCTGGCGCTTTTATCGCGGTGTTATTCATCGGCTTCATAGCGCAGCAGGTAGCAATGATAGAGCGCGTCGGCCACGTAGCGCTCAACGGAACGCAGCGAGATGCCCATTTGCTCGGCGATGTCCCGATGGCTCAATCCTTCGCACTGGGCCAACAGAAAAGCCCGTCGCACTTTTGGCTTGAGCCCGTCGAGCATCAGCGCAATGCGCTCAAGCAGCTCTAGCAGCAGTTCACGGGTTTCTTGCGACGGCACTTCTGCTGGCGGTAGATGAGCGAGCGCCTGCAGGTAGGCGCGGTGGAGCTCTTCCCGGCGCCAATGGTCGATGACCAGGCCACGGGCGATGGTCCGCAAAAACGCCCGGGGCGAACTGAGCTCCAGGCTGTCGCGACGTTGCAGCAGGCGCACGAAGGTATCCTGGGCCAGATCCGCGGCATCGGCGGCATTGCCCAGCTTGCTGCGCAACCAGGCGTTCAGCCAGCTGTGATGGTGATGGTAAAGCGACTGCACGGCGAACTCTTGAGAGGGCATGGACACGCGCTGCAAGTGGCGTCATAAATGATAATTAGTCGCATTGTGGCTGAAGCCCTGAAAATTTTGCAACTACGGACTGTCTGAATGGCTACGCCCGCTCAGCTTGCGGGCGTAGCCAGTTGGGATCAGCTCAACAATTGCTTCACATTGTTCATCGCGTCATCGGCAAAGCCTTGCAGGAAGGCGCTGAACGCTGGCATGGCTTCGGCCCCGCCTTCGAGCGGTTCGGCTTCGATGGTCCAGACAGCGCGGGCATAGCCTGCGTCGATTTCCTCAACCTGCATCGCGGCCCACAGGTTGCCGATATTCAGGCTGGTATAAATCAGGCTCCAGGTCATGTGCAGCGCCTGATCGTCCCGCGCGTTAAGCTGCTCGATGACCACGTTGCCATCCTTGAACAGCTTCTTGCGCACCGAGCGCACGCCTTCGCCGGTCATCTCGATGTGCGCCAGCGCCGGAATGAAGACCGGGAAGCCGGCAAAGTTGCCGACGATGCTCCAGACGCGTTGGGCATCGGCCGCAATTTCGACTGAAGCGACGACGGTGCAGCCATCCGGGTTGTGAATCAGGGTGTCGGGTTTAAGGGTTTTCATGAGGTGCTCCTGCGGTGGGTAGTCAGATGAACTGAATGTCTTTGAGGTATTGGCAGCCCTTGCGCAGCAGCGCCGGGCTTTTGCTGGGGTAGCGCTCGCCCATGCGCAGTACCCCGGCCAGGGCGTTGTCATGGTCGATTCTGGAGATGTCGCCGATGTCTTCTTCGAACCCGTCGAGATAGAAACCGAGCACACCAAACAGGGCGTTGTGGTTGTCGACGCGTTGCAGCTGGCGCTGCCAGGCCTCGACGCTGACCAGTTCGAAGGCGTGCCCCAGTTCGCGGAACGACGCCACATAACCGTCCCAGCTCAAAGGCTCGGGGTTGTGCAGGTTGAACACCGCTTGCCGGGGCTGGTAACAGCTGCTGTGAAAGGCGATGAAACGGGCGAGAAAATCCACTGGCATCAAATCGAAGTTCAGCTTCAAGGCCGGTACCTGTCCCAGCTGAAGCGACCCTTTGAGCATCAACATCAAGCGGTTTTTGTGGGGCTGGCAGACGCCGCTGTCACTGTGGAACGTGATATTCCCGGGTCGATAGAGATTGACCCAAACCCCCTGTTCGCGTGCCCGTTGCAGGATCCGCTCCGCCACCCATTTCGACAGGTTGTAGCCGTTGCGGATATAGATCGGCGGGGTCTGCGCTGGCGGTTGTTCCAGCACACTGCCGTTGGCGCCGGTCGCGCTGGAGGCCGACAGGGTGGAGACGAAGTTGAAGATCTTCTTGCGCTGGCCCTCGCACAGGCGCAGGCATTCGAAAATCGGTTCTACGTTGTCAGCGGCCAGCGCGGGGTAATCGAGCACGTGATTGACGTGCGCGGCATTGTGGATAAGCACGCCGAAGTCCCGGTCCAGACGCTCGTATTCGGTGTCGCTCAAGCCGAGGCCGGGCTGGGAAATATCCGCGGTGATCACGCTGACGCGGCTCAGGTCCAGGTGGTCCAGGCGGTTCTCGCGCATGGCTTGGGCAAAGCGCTCAGAGGCGGTTTGCGTCGGCGTGGCCCGCACCAGGCAAGCCACTTCAGTCGCACCCCATGCCAGCAAGGCTTCGACCAGGTGCACACCCAGAAAGCTGTTGGCGCCGGTCAGGATGATGCGGTGTACATCACCCAGTTGGCTGACAGGCAACACCGTCAGCTCCAGTGTTCGACAAGCGTCTATCAGGGCCTGCGGGCAAACCGGGTTCGCCTCTTCCTGGGCACCACCGATCAGGCTTGCCAGTCGCTGTAGCGTGGGCGTTTCTATAAAGCGATTGATGGGGATGCTGCATTGGAACTGCTCGCGCACCTGAAGCAGCAAACGCGACAACAGGATCGAATGGCCACCGAGATTGAAGAAACTCTCGTCTGTACCGATGTCGTCTTCGGGCAGCTCCAGCAGAGTGGCCCAGAGTGTCAGCAAGCGCTGTTCACAAGCATTGGCGGGCAAGCAACGCGGCGCCTGTTCGCGTTCCGGCAACGGCAAGTTCGACAAGGCCCGGCGATCAACCTTGCCGTTAGGGGTAAATGGCATGGCTGTCAGTTCACGCAATACAGCGGGTTGCATATAGCCCGGCAGCTGGCGCTCGGCATATTGGCGCAGCGCGGCCAATGAAGCCTCAATGTGCGGCCCCGCTGCAAACGCCAGGATGCGCTTGTGTGGATCAATCACCACCGCCACCTGCGCGAACAATCCGCTGGCGCGCAGGGTGTGTTCGATCTCTTCGGGCTCGACCCGAAAGCCACGGATCTTCACCTGATGATCACGCCGCCCGCAGAATGCGATGCCATCGTCGGTCCAGCGGCCCATGTCGCCGGTTCGATAGGCCCGCAAGGCAGTACCGTCTGGCAGGTCGAGGGCGACAAACCGTTCGGCCGTCAGCAGCGGATTGTTCAGGTAGCCAAGGCCCACGCCAGCCCCGGCGATATAGAGCTCGCCCATGGTGTTGTGGGCAACCGGTTGCAGCGCCTCATCCAGAATCAGCACCTGAGTGTTGGCAATCGGCCGACCAATGTCGCGATTGTTGTCGCCGGGGTTGAGGACGCGGGTGGTCGCCAGCACCGTGGTTTCGGTCGGGCCGTAGATGTTGTGCAGGTGGCTGCCACGGGCCAGGCGCTCAATCACGGTGGGTTCGCAGACATCGCCGCCGGTGATCAGGTGCTCAAGCCCCAGCGGTTCATCGGCAGGCAAAATACTCAGCAGCGCCGGCGGCAAAAAGGCGTGGGTCACGCCGCGCACCTTGATCAGTTCGAGCAATTGCCGAGGGTCGCGGCGCTGGTCCTCGCTGGGCACCACCAGTTCGGCGCCAGCGATCAGGGTCGGGAAAATATCCAGCAGTGAAGCGTCAAAACCAATGGTTGAAAATTGCAGGACGCGGCGCTGCTCATTCAGCTGCACATGCTGGCAATACCACGCTTGAAAGTGGCTGAGGTTGTGTTGGCTGAGCAGCACGCCTTTGGGCTGGCCGGTGGTGCCGGAGGTGTAGATCGCCACACAGGGCGCATCGACGCTTGGCGGCTGGCGCATCAGGCGAGCGTCGGCCGCAGGCTGCGGTGTGTCCAGCTGGCGCAGGTCGAGGGTGGGTATGCCCAGGCCTGCAAGCTGCGCTGTGCCGTCATGCAGCACGGCGCAGGCCTTGGCATCGGCGAGGATATGCCGCACGCGCTCGGAAGGATGGCTCGGGTCCAGCGGCAGGTACACCGCACCACAGCCCAGCACGGCGAGTATCGCGGCATACAGCGTGAAGGATTTCTCCAGGCATACGCCCACTACCTGCCCGGACACACCGCAGGGGAACTGCTCGATCAGCGAGGCTTGAATCTTCAGGGCTTGCCCCTGCAATTGGGCATAACTCAGCGACTGCCCGTTCATCGACAGCGCAGTCCGTTCGGCAAAGCACACAAGGCTTTCATCCAGCGCTTCGATCAACGTGGTTTGCGCCTGTCGTTCAAGCACCTCGTCAGTGGTGTGATTGAGCAGGTGCTCGAACGCCAGCGCATCCAGCCTCTGCAAGCCCGACTCAGTGGCTTGCCGCGCAGGCCCTGCTACCGTGGCCTGGGTGAAATGCGCGGGGTTTCGAGAAAAGCGACTGACCTCAACCGCAATGCGCTCCACCCACGCCTGGATCGCCCGCAACCGAAGGGCCTGGCCGTTGCCGCTGGGTTCGGTCGCAAGCGCTTGGCAGATGATCAGGCGTTGAGCGGTGGCGCTGCCATGCCAGCCCAGCAACTCAAGCGCTGGCAGGCCACGTTTGGCAAGGCTGGTCGCCACCCGCAGGCCCAGATGTTCGCAGGCTGGAAGGTCCGGCAGCGGCAGGCTGCCGTCCTCGATCACCAACTGCAGGTCCGCCGCCGCTTCATCCAGTGAGCCAGGGGCACACAGGTGATCAAGGCGATGGCCGTGCTGCTCAAGCTCCCGACCGATCTCGGCCAGGGCCGTGCTACGACCGATCAATACAATGTTCAGGCGTCTCATGACGGTCTCCTTCCATCAGGGCAGATAGTCGGCCAGCGCGTGTTGCACGCAGGCTGAGTCGAGCATCGAGCTGCTGCGGAAAAACCGCAGGATGTTGCCCAGCAGCGGGTGCTGGCGGTTGATCGGGAAGGCCATGGCCTGCATTTCGCGCTCGAGTGCTTCGCGGGTGCGGGCGGGAATATTCAGCTGCGCGATCAGGCGAAGGTCGAAGTCTTTCTGGATGTCGTTGGTCAGGTACTGGCCGATAAACACCGGCAGCATCCGGGCGATGGCCTGCCGCTCGGGTTCTGTTGCGCCTTGCCAGTAAATACGCACCAGCCTGGCCCAGAAGGTCGAGTGCCGGCCTTCGTCCAGCAAGTGGTCGGCCATCAGACCTTTCACCGAAGCCTTGACCGTGTCGTCCCGGGCGAAGGCGGCGACGTCGTTGGTCAGGGTGTTTTCGGCGATGGCCACGCAGATCAGTTCCACCGCACTGCGCAGCTCATCCGGGACCTGCGCCATGGCCGCCGGAATGGCACGGCTCAGTTCGATCTCGGCCGGCAATGCGATGGGCTCGATGCCCGTCAGATCCAGGGTCTGCTGCATGAAGTCCAGGGCCACCAGCGCGTGGTAGTCCTCGTCCACCACCACCGTCATCGCGTCATAGCGGCAGGCAAACGGATAGCCAATGGCGAAGCGGTCCTTGGCGATGCTGCGTGCGGTGCGATCGACGATTTCCGTCTCGAAGATCACCACGTCATTGATGAACTTGTACAGGCTCTGCACCAGCACGAAGTCGCGTTGCTGCGGGCATTCGCGCTGGAAAGTGGCGCTGAGCACCAAGGGCTGACGGCTCAGCGGGTAGATCAGCTTGTCATCGTTTTCCAACAGGCGGCGAGGGCGGGTGCGGATGGTTGCCCGCGCCTCCCAGGCTTCGGCGAAGGACTGATAGTCGGCGGCGTTCATGCGCTCACCTCGGCTTCGCCCACGTGCATGGAGACCCGCAAGCCGTCCCACAGTGCAATGCGACTTTGCACGGCAGCGATAGCCGCTTGGTACACCTCGCGCAGACGCTGTTCATCGCCTGCGACCAGCCGCGCCAGCAAGCGTTCGGCTGCCGGGCCGTGGTCCTCGCTGTCGACCTCGATATGGCGTTGCAGGTAGTAGTGGAAGGTTGGCGCCTGTTCCTCACTGATGTTCCAGTCATTGAGTATGCGCTGGAACATCGGCGGGATGACGCTTTCGCGGCCATGCAGGAAGGCGGCGGCCACTTCATGGGCGCCGCCGTGCAGCGCGACGCTCAAGGTGTGCTCGACAAAGCGGCTGGCGGCAGCCCCGGCTGCAACTTGGCGCAAGGCACTCGGGTAAGGTTCCCCGGCGCGTTGCAGGGCGACAAATTGCTCGATGGATGAGGTGCGCGCGCCGACTTCGCGCATGGCGTCCAGGTACAGTTCGAAATGACTGTAGTGACCGTGCGGGCGACGATCATCGGACTCTTCCCCGAGCACGATTTCATTGATCAGCCGCGCGGCCTGAGGGTCGGCCGGCGGCAGCCAGGGCAGACGGGTGCAGGTCAACTCTTGTTGCAGGCGCTTGGTCAGCGACATGAAATCCCAAACGGCAAATACATGGGTTTGCATAAAGCGCCGAAGGACGGTGAGTGAATCGATTTCGGAAAATATCGGGTGATGGGCGAGGGCATGTTTATGGTGTTCAAGTTGCGCTTTCAAGTGTTCCATGATCAGTCCTTGAATAAAGTTGGCGAGGTTCCTGGTTAGAACTTCGAGGCGTGCAAGTACCGCCTCTTGTCAGGTGGTTAAACCGTTGGGCCAGTTGTTTCCGGGTGCCGGGCGTTGACTGGACGGGCTGTCGTCGGCCGGTGATCAAAAAGTTAAAACACAGCTGAAGTAGTGCGCAAGTTATTTTGAATATATTTTAAAGTTGTATTTTTTTGGGTCGAAGTGAGCGCGTTAAAACTTTAAGTTAAAGTTTTATTGGCCTGTAAGTGCCCCTTCCGGTGAATAAACGCCAGAATAAATAACAGATGAGTGAATGCCTCACTCCGAGCACTGTGTGATTGGGGAAGTTTCGATAACTGACTGTTTTGGCCGACGCGTTGATCCGTCCTGGCCCTCGTTGATCTCCTTCGACGTGTCGATGGGAGACAAGAGTGTGCTCAAAATCGGCGCGCTGCCATGGGGGAGGGGGTTAACAGGTCAAGGCAATGCCATTGGATCGCGTTGAACCCAATTTATGGAGCGGATTGGGCTACTCGCTGAGCAACCCCAGATGGGTATTGATGATTTGCAGCAAGCGCTTGCGCTGGGTGGTGACGAAGAAATGATCACCACGCACCTCGATCAATTCGAACTCGCGCCGGGTGAATTCCCGCCAGTTCATCATGCTGGCGACCGAATCGAGTGGGTCGTCGCTGCCGTACAAGGCCGTGACCGGTATATTCAGGCTTTCGCCGATTTGATCGGACCACAGCTCGGCGAGCTTCAGGTCGCTGCGAATCGCGGGCTCGAACTGAAGCCGGCGTTCACTGTTGCGCACCGCCTCTGGCGGAGCGATGCCGCGGGAGAGTAGCGCGTGATCGAAATCGGGTTGCGGGAGTTCGTGCAGAAAAGGACGGGCCTGGTCGCTGTCGGGGCTGCGGCAGCCCGAGACGAACAAGTGGCGGGTCTGGCCCACATAGCGACGCTCGGTCAGTTTGGCGATTTCATAGGCCAGACGGCCACCAAAACTGTGGCCAAACAGGGCGTGGGGTTCCTTGAGGTAGCCGCTCAGCTGCGCAAAGGTGTCTTCCAGCAGCGGCGCCCACTCATCGTAAGGCGTCTCGTCCAGACGCGAGCCATGCCCGGGCAGGCGCACTGTGACCAGTTCGATATGGTCACTCAGGTCTGCTGACCAACTGCGAAATTGCTCCGGGTCGCCCCCGGCATAAGGGAAGCAGATCAGCCGGATCTTTATCGGCTGACCGGAATTGAGGACCATCAGCCACTTGTTGTTTTGCGCGTGCACTGCCTTTCCTTCGCCTGGGACAATACACCCAGGTCGGCTCACTACCCACAGGCCGAATCCTTCGCCCCCAGGGCCGTCGGTTCAAACATCAGAACGTCTGTTCAGATAGTTCTTGATCGTCTCCGAAGCTTTGTTCAAGTGCCGTTCCAGTACCCCGATTGCAGCGTCCACGGCCTTGTCGCTGGCAGCATCGGCCAAGGCGCGATGGTCATCCTGGGTCAGTTTCCCCAGCCCCATGGATGATAGGTGAAAGCGCAGGAAGCGCTCCTCCTCATTCAGCTCGACCTCGATGAAGTGCAACAGTTTCTTGTTGGTCGCCTTGGCGTACAGCGCCATGTGAAACAGGCGATTGAGCCGGCCGATCTCGGCATGCGAGTTCTGTTTTTCCAACAGCTCGATGTAGTGCCGGGCCAGTGCAATGTCTTCGGGCTCCAGCAGCGGTATCGACTGGCGCAGCGCTTCGGTTTCAAGCAACAGGCGCAGCGCGTACGTGTCGACGGCATCTTCACCGATCAGTGCCGCGACCAGGGCGCCCTTGTGCGGCACCACCTCCAGCAACGATTGTGCTTCCAGTTGCCGCAACGCCTCGCGCACCGGCATCCGACTGACACCGAACAAGGTAGCCAGTTCTTGTTGACGCAAAGCCATGCCGCTGGGCAGGCGACCATCGAGAATCGCGTTGCGCAGTTTTTCTTCAATCACGGCGCGGGCGAGGTGCGCGGGCACCTGCTCGCTGGCCAGGATGCTGCTCAAGGGTCTGGATTTTTGCATCACGCCATTTTCACCTGCAAAAGGTGCAAATTGGATCCAAGATCCAAAACACACTAGTGATTGCTATTGTCCTTGTCAAACCCGTCGGGAATGTAACCGCAGCTACAGGGATTCCACGCCTTGATTACGAGGCATGACACCATCGTGAACCAAGATTTCTTCGAAATAAAGCGGCCGCGATTATCGAGTTTTCCGGCTCGGCATCAGCGTGCCCCGGCATTGTTTTTTTACCCTCCAGGCCGCACCATCCGGGGCATTCCCTCCAGATTGCGCGGGTTGATCGCATTGGCGTCACGGTGCGCGTTTTTCTCCACTTTGTACCGCTTCGGGCTGGCGATTTTGCTCGGCGGCCTGCTGCTGGCCGGCGTTCATGCCGATTGGGACTTTTCCCGGATCAGCCGTCACGCCCAGGCACTCTATGGGCAGTTGGGCGAGGGGCAGCGGCGCATCGATGCCTGGCAACGGCTGTTGAGCACCCACAAACAGTTGGCGGAGCGTGAGCAGTTGAAGGTGGTCAACCTGTTCTTCAATCGCCAACTGCGCTACCGGGAAGACAGCGAGCTGTGGCATGAGATTGACTACTGGGCCACGCCAATCGAGTCGCTGTGGAAGGGCGCCGGCGATTGCGAAGACTACGCCGTCGGCAAATATTTCAGCCTGCGCCGCCTCGGCGTGCCCAGCGACAAGCTGCGTATCACCTACGTCAAAGCCTTGCGCCAGAACCGTGCGCACATGGTCCTCACCTATTACTCGAGCCCCGAGGCGGTGCCGCTGGTTCTCGACAGCCTGATCGACACGATCAAGCCTGCCAGCCAGCGCGACGACCTGATTCCGGTCTATGCCTTCAATGGTGAGGGCATGTGGTTGACCGGGGCTGCTGGCAACAAAAAAGTCGGAGATACCAAACGATTGTCGCGCTGGCAGGATCTACTGAAGAAGATGCGCACCGAAGGATTTCCAGCAGAGCCCGTTTACTAAGGAGCGCCAATGTCTTTATTCAAACAACTGCTCATCGCCATTTGCCTGTTCCTGGTGGTCGCCTTCAGCGGCAGCTTCATGGTCAGCCTGGAAAGCTCTCGTGCCCAGTACGTCAATCAACTGCAATCCCACGCCCAGGACGCCGCGACGGCGCTGGCGTTGTCCCTGACGCCAAATATCGACGACCCGGCGATGGTCGAGCTGATGGTCAGTTCGATCTTCGACAGCGGCTACTACGCCAGCATCCGCGTGGTGGACATGGCGACCGACACGGTCCTGGTGGAGCGCAGCGCGGAACCGGATGCCAGTGGCGTGCCGGCCTGGTTTGGCAAACTGATCAACCTGCGCCCGGCCGGTGGCGATGCGATCGTCAGCCGTGGCTGGCAACAGGCGGCCCGGGTTGAAGTGGTCAGCCACCCGATGTTTGCCGTCACCAAGTTGTGGCAAAGCGCACTGGGCAGCCTCGGCTGGCTACTGTTGTGCGGCGCCGCGAGCGCGGTGCTGGGCGCCTTGTTGCTACGGCGCCAGCTCAAGCCGCTGGACTACATGGTGGCGCAGTCCCATGCGATTGCCCGGCGCGAATTCCTGAGCCTGCCGCAATTGCCCCGCACGCCAGAGCTGCACCGCGTGGTGCAGGCCATGAACCAGATGGTCGAGAAGCTCAAGGCGCTGTTCCAGGAGCAGGCTGAACGCAGTGAAAAACTACGGGTCGAGTCCTACCACGATGGGCTGACGGGTCTGGGTAACCGGCGCTATTTCCAGATGCAACTCAACGCCCGGGTCAGCCATCGCGATGAGGCCGGAGAGGGCTTTTTACTGCTGCTGCGGGTCAACGATCTGACGGGGCTCAACCAGCGCCTCGGCGGGCAAACCGCCGATGCGCTGCTGCAAGCCATCGCCGGGCAACTGCAGCGTGCCTGCGCCGGCTATCCACAAACCAGCAACCTGATCACCCGCAGTCGAGGCGGCGAGTTCGCCGTGCTGGCGCCGGGGTTGGTGCGCGAGGAGGCGCTGCAACTGGCGCAAACCCTGGAAACCCATCTGCTCGACCTGCAAGCGACCGGCGTCAGCGACGTCACTCCCATTGCCTGGATCGGCCTGGCGCCGTACCGCCCGGGCGACGCACCCCACGCCGTGCTGGCACTGGCCGATGAGGCGGTGTCCCAGGCGCAGGGTCAGCCAGAGGCGCACGGGGTCTGCCTTGACTACGGCAATGCGCAGCAAGTGAGCGACGACCCATCCGACTGGCACGCACTGCTGGACGGAGCCTTGAGCAAGGGCGACTTCCAGCTGTTCTTCCAGCCGGTGGTTGCCAGCGACGACCCGCAGCGCGTGCTGCACCACAAGGTGGTTTCTCGCTTGCTCGGCCCTCAAGGCAACACCCTCGTCGCCGGGCGCTTCCTGCCCTGGCTGGGGCGTTTTGGCTGGTCGCCGCGGCTGGACCTGCTGATGCTGGAAAAAGTCATCCAGCACCTGCAGGACCATGAGCAGCCGCTGGCGCTGAACCTGTCCGCCGCCACCCTGAGCGACCCACAGGTGCTCGAACGGATCTACGCCCTGCTGGCGCGTCACCCAGCCCTGGGTTCACGGCTGACACTGGAAATCGCCGAAGACCAGCTGCCCGAACAGGCGCAGCTCGAACAGGTGATCCGCAGACTGCGCAGCCTTGGCTTCGGCCTGAGCCTGCAGCAGTTCGGCGGGCGCTTCAGCATGATCGGCAACCTGGCGCACCTGGGCCTGGCGTACTTGAAGATCGACGGCAGCTACATTCGCGCCATCGACAAGGAACACCACAAGCGCCTGTTTATCGAAGCGATCCAGCGTGCCGCCCACAGCATCGACCTGCCGCTTATCGCCGAGCAGGTCGAAACCGAAGGAGAGCTGCGGGTGCTGCGTGAAATGGGCATTGAGGGGGTGCAGGGTCGCCTGTTCGGTGAGCCGATGCCGTGGCGCTGAGTCAGAGTAACTTCTCGTCGTCGTCGACCAGGTGGGCCAACCCGCCGAGTGCCTCACGGGTCTGGCTGCGTTGCATCAGTTTGCTCTGGGCGGCGGGTGGCAGGTCAGTGATGCGAATCACGCCCTTTTCAGTGAGCACCTGAATCAAGTCGTCGAGCACCCGGATCATGTCCAGGTCGCTTTGCTTGAGCAGCCGACGGCTGTACCAGGCCTGAATCTCCGGGTGATCGGCCGCCAGCATTTCGGTCTCCCCGCCGTACGGTGCAGATTCCACGCGGGCCAGCTGGCCCTGGGCATCGCGTTGCACATAGAACATGGCGCATCCCTCCAGAGTTGATTCCATGACAGCCAAGAGCAGCATAGGCCAATGGTTGGCTGTGCATGGAGTGATCGAAAGGGTCAGCGCATGCCCGCGTACGGGGTGACCGGCTCGATCGGCATCGGCAGGTTGCCTTGCCATTCATCGAAGGTGTAGCGCAGGTACAGCAGGGCACGGCTGGGGGCATAGCCTTCGCTGTGCTGGAAGGTGATGCCCGAGCCCAGCACCAGATGATCGGACAGTCTGCGCTCGACCAGGGCTTGCAAGCGAATACCGACACCATTGCTGCTGCTGGCCTCCTTGGTCAGGCTGGCGTTGCTGTCAGTCTCGAATCCGTCGGCATCGAGCCTGGCCAGCAAACTGTCGACGGGCTCAAGTGGATACAGATCGCTGGCACGGGTTTTCGAATAGGACCAGCCGATGGAGCTTTCCAGCGTTGCCGACCAGTCGGCGTTACGCCAGGCGTAGTTCAACGGCACCCCGATCGAATAATACTGCTGCGGGCTGTAGTAACCGCCTTGCCCCAGCGTGTATTCACTCAGGTCCTTGTCATAGCTCCAGGACATCAGGGTCAGACCGGTACGCATGCGTTCATCGGCGGTGTTGATAAGCCGGTAGTAATAGCCGCCCATGACAGACAGACGCTGGTTGTCGACCACATTTTTGCCACGCAGCCAGTGCGCGCCCAGGCTGGCCCAGATCCCATCCACGCCGCCTTCGTCATGGCTCAGACCCAAGGTCAGGCCATTGCTGGTAACTGCGCCCCAGCGAGTGCCGGTCAGTGGATCGACGGCACCGGCATAGGACACCACCGAGTTGCTCATCGGCCGTCGCGAAGCGGTCAGGGTCCAGCCCACACTTCGCCAGTCGCTGCTGTAACTGACGCCACCCAGCCAGTTGCCGATTTCGAAGCCTTGCGGGGTGTGACCAAGATCGACGGCCCATTGGGCGCTCTTCCAGCCGACCGCAAGGCCTGGGCCGCTGGTGCTTTGAGAGGTGCTGGCGCAGCCGTTGGTGACCAGCGCACAAGTCCCGAACGCTTCTCGGTGCCGGCCATTGGCATCAGTATCGAAGTCGGTTGCTTGCAAGTCGACCTGTTCGGCCTGGACAAAGCCTTGTCCTTCGGCAAACGGCATATCGATGCGCAGAATAGTGGTTTGTGTGGTCAAGTCGGAAATGCCCGAGTCACCGTTATCAGTGCGCCAGGCAAAGTCCTGATAGAGGTTCACAGTCGGATTTTGCTGTTGGTACAGCTCATCGACATCACCGCGCAGGCTGCGCAGCATCCAGTCATCACTGTCTTTGGCGCGGCTGGCTTCGGTCATCGCGACGTTGTCGCGCGGGGGGGGCTGTGCCGATGTGGTCAAGCCTGCAGCTGCCATGCTGCGGGCATAGTTATCCAGGGCCTGTTGCGGGTGTTCCTTGGCCATTAGCCGTGCAGCGTCGCGGTAGATCAGCGGATCGGTCTGCGGCGTTTGCAGCAGCTGGGCGTACAGGGCGTTGGCCTTGCCCGGCTCACCGACCGAGGCCCAGGCATTGGCCACGCGCCGTTGCCAGCCTGGCGTAGGGGCAGCGGGAGACTTGAGTTTGGCCAGCGCCTCACGGGCTTGAGGTTGGCGAGCGGTAGCGATCCAGGTCTCGATCAGACCCAGTTGCGCGTCGGCCTCCAGTGGTTGTTGCTTGAGCACCTGGCGGTAGTAGTGTTGCGCCTGTGGGTAATCTTCGCGCTGGAACGCCCAGTCGGCCAGCGTCGACAGGTCATCGACGGTCGGTTTGCGAAGCAGCAGGGCAATGGCTTCGGGCTCGCGGCCGTCAGCGCGCAAAGTCTGCGCCTGTGCCAGCACCTGTCGACGTTCGACCCGGGTGGCCAGTTCGCGCATGTTGTCGGTCCGGCCGGCCTCGGGAATTTGCCCCAGGCTGGCGAGCACCTCGCTGTCGCGGTTTTCGGTGGCCAGGTACAAGCCGTGGGCGTAGCGGGCTTCAGGGTTCTGGCCCTGACGCAGCAACAGCTGGCGGAACGCGTCGTCGGCTTCGCCCGGTTTGCCCAGGGCAAGTTCGGCGGATGCCAGGCGGTAAGCCAGCCAGGGATTGTCCGGGTCCAGCGGGCGCATCTGTTTGAGCAACGGCACCAGTTGCGCCCAGTCCGAGCGCTGCGTCGCCGCGTCAGCCTTCAGGCTCAAGCGTTCAAGTTGAATGCTCTGACGCAAGCGGGTGAATTCGACCTGATTGCCGGTGGGCAGCGTATCGAGAAAAGCTTCGGCCTTCTCGCTGGACTGGGCTCGGTACAGGCGAACCAACCTTCGCACGGCGCTGGCATTGTCCGGCTCCAGCTTGCGTACCTGCAGCAGCAGCGCCTCGGCGGCGATGTCGTCCGATTCGGCGATGGCGACATCACTCAGGCCAATCAATGCGTCGGTATTGTCGGGCTTGAGTGCGCGGGCTTGGGTAAACGCCACACGTGCGGCGGGCAAGTTTTTGGCTTTGAGCGCCAGTTCGCCTTTTTGCAGCACCATCCACAGGCGCGAAGCGTCCTGCAGGTCTCGCCATTGGGTGATGTAGAAGGTGTCCTGCTCAAGGCTCAGCGCGCGGCCGAAGGCCTCGTTGGCCGCCGTGTATTGGCTTTGGCGCATCAGCGAAATGCCCAAGGCACCGTGCAGGCTCGGGTCTTGGGGGTAGGCCTTGAGCGAGCGACGCAACATGGCTTCAGCGCCGACTGGATCGGCATCGTTCCTGAGCAGCGCTTTAGCTTTGCTACCGGCTACCCAGGCGGGGTCGGCAAGCAGCCGACGTTGTTCGGCCAACCGCCTGGCGGCTTCTTTGGTCAGCGGTGAATAGGGGTAGTAGCCGGCGAATGCCTGCCAGGCCTTGGCCGTTTCCGGGCTGACCGGCAGCGTTACCAGGTATTTGTATTCACGGTCGGCCGCACTGGCGCTTGCCAGCGGATCGGCAGCCAATTGGTGCAGCACCGCCAGGGCTTCGTCATCGCGATCTTCGGCGAACAACAACCCGACCAGCAGCTGACGCAGGCTGGCGCTACCCGGGTAGTTGTTGTCCAGGTTGCGCGCGGCAGCGATGGCTGGCTGCCGCTGGCCGGGCAGACGGCTGCGGATACTCCAGTACTCCACGGCTGAGGCAAGGTCGGGTGGCTCATTGCCGAACAGCTGCTCGTACGCTGCGATGGCTTCGCCGAAGCGCCCGGCCGCCGCCAGCAAGCGAGCCTGCTGCAAGTCTCTGACACCGCTGGCGCTCTGCAGTTTGACCAGCGCCAGGCCTTGGCGCAGCGCAGGTGAGCCGGGGGCCTGCTGGCGCAGGCGGGTCAACAGTTGTTCGATCCATTGCGCATTTTGGGCCGGGTCCTGCCGGGCGGTACCTGCGCGCAATGCCTGGCGGATCTTGCCGACCAACACTTGCGGGTGATCGGGGGCGATCAGTTCCAGGCGCGCCAGCGAATCATTGATCAGCTCCTCACGGAACATCGCCTCGCCAACGCGCATCTGCTGCAGCAACCATTGTTGCTGCGCCTGTTGCGTGTCCGGGGCTTGCGCCGCCAGTGCCGAGGAGCACAGGTAAAGGCTGGACAGCAGCGTGCCGCAAGTCAGAAGTGATCTCAGCGTGGATGTTTTCGCCGCCGTTTTTCGCAGGACTAGCCTTTGCATGAACCCTTCCAATTTGGCACTAGCCGTCCGTCCTTATCGAATCGGTAACGTTGCTCGTCCCAGCCTTGGCCGAACATCAGCAGCGACTGGTTGTAATAGGCGTCTGCCAGCGGCGGGGCCTGTTGCACACGCTCTCGCTGAACGGCAGCTGCTGCGTTGGCGCCACTGGCGGACAGCAGTGGCAGCATGGCCGCGGAAAAACCGACTGGCCCGGTTCCAGCGGCGATGCCGCTGACACTGTTCACGCGTTCGGGCACATAGCCCAGTCGAGTGGTCGCCTCAAGCATCGGTTTGAAATGCGCCAGCAGTTGCGTGCGGCCGGGAGCGTTCTCGGCCAACATGCCGAGCCACAGGTAAACACGGATGGCGTCATAGCTGCCGTCCGCGCCCTTGGCGTCCGGGCCCCAGCGCTGGCCGGCCTGCCACATCAGCCAATCGGGCGCGAAGCCTTTGGGCGAGGTTTCAACCAGCATTCGCCGGGTGTTGTCGGCCAGCTCTGCCCAGACCGGCGCCTCACTGGAAAACCGCGCGAGCAATTGCAGTGGCAGGTAGCTTGGATTCAAGCGCACGCCCTCGGCGGACTGGAAGCCCACATCGCCCGGCAGCAACATCAGCCCCAGGCCAGGCAGCTTGTGCAGAGTTTGCGCCGCGCTGCGCCAGAGCAGATTGCGACCTTGAGTTTCGAGGTCCGGGCGTTGCCACAGTCGCGCGGCTTCCAGCAGGCTGTAGGCGATCCACAAATCCGCGTCGCTGGCATTGTTGCTGTCCAGCACCTGCCACTGTTCGTTCTGGGACTTGCCCCATTTCCAGGCTGGCAGATGACTGTTCAAGTCGCCTGCGGCCAGGTTGTTGCGGGTCCAGGCCAATAGCCGCTCGAACGACTTGCGGTCGTTGGCGACCAGGGCGAAAAACAGCCCGTAGCTCTGGCCTTCCGAGGTGCTGATGCGCTGCTCGGAGGACCCGTCGATGACGCGCCCGTCTTCGCTGATCATCGCCTGCTTATAGCGTTCCCAGGCCGGCCACGGACAATTGCTTGCCGCCGCGTGTGCTGGTTGCAGCGCAAGCGCCACAACCAGCGGCAGGCCTGTCAGGCAGGCATTCGCTGCCCGCTTACTCTTCATAAGCCAGACGACGACGTGCCGCCCACTGCAGGACTCGCCAGACCAGGAAGGCAGTCAGCAATACGCCGGTTGCGGCCATGAAGGCCAGCAGGATCGGGTGGTCCGACAGCTTGAACCAGAGCATCAACCACCACGGCAGATGGCCGACGTAGTACGGCTCACCGACCATCTGGCTGCTCACGCCACTGCTGCGGATCAGCACCACGGAGCCAGCCACGGCGTCCATCTTGCCGCTGTCGGCGAGGGTCTCGCGCAGCAGCTGGTAGTCGGCGTCCTGGGTGGCCAGCAGCGCAACGATACTGCGCTGCTCATGGAACGGTGACTTCATGCCGACCATGGCTGCGATCGGGCCTTTGGCGGATACCTCGACCCGGTTGGCGGCCAGGTTGCGCTCGTCGCCGTATTGCCGCTGCGGTACTCCGGTGCGGCCGGGCTGAGTATTGCTGGCCTGCAGCAGCCAATCGCGGGAGCGGTCGAGCAGCAGGTTCAAGTCACGGTTGTCACGCACGTCCGGGGCCAGTGCGCCGAGTACCAGCAGGTCGGCATCGAGCCTGGCAGCATCGCTCCAATTATCGCTGACCTGCAGACCGAAGGCCGGCAGGCCGGAACGTGCGGAAATACCCGCCACCGCCTCCAGGTAAGTACTCAGCTGAATGGCCGACGGTTGTGGCGGCAGCAGGATCATGGTTTCCGACAGGTCAGCCATGCGGCTGTAAGGGAAGCCACTGCGGGCGAAGGTCTTGAGGTCGGGCATCGCAATGTAGTGGTGATAACCGGACAAATCGATGCTGGACTGGTCGTCGATCACAGCCTGGGTGTCGACCGGCAGCGAGCTCTGGCAACGGTCGCGTTGAGAACTGCTGGCGGTGCTGGCAAAGCTGAAGTTGAAGCTGAGGGTGTTGCGGTCACCGATTTTCAGGGCCGGAACCGACAGGCGCTCATTGGTGTTTGCCGATTCGCTGGAGAGTACGGCCAGGCGCAGTTCATCCAGTCGGCTGTTGCTGTTGACCAGCAGTGGCAAGCTGGTGATGAATTGGTTGTTCAGGCTGATGTTCAGCCGTGAGCCGTCATTGGCCGCTGCCGGCGGTGTGTAGCGGTATTTGGTCTGCAGCGGGATCCCCTGGTTACGCCAGACGAACAGGTCCGGCGGCAGGTTGATGTCGAGGCTGATCGGCAACGGCTGTACGCCGCTGACGCGCAACTGCTCGGGGTATCTGACCAGCTCGGCGAATCGTACCGGGCGGTCAGTGCGCATCCAGTTCGGTGCGTCGTAGGGTTTTCGCGGCAGGATCTGCTGGACCTTGTCGACGGTCACGCGGGAGCCGCGAAACAGGTCGCCACCCAGCGCCAATGCCTTCACCGCGGTGATCAGGTCGGCCTCGTTACGGCCCATGACCAACAGCACTTTGCTGTAGCGGTTGTCGGGGTTGTCGATGATCTGCACCACCGGTGCATCCACTGCCGGGAATGTTTTCAGGTCGGCGAGAAAGGCTGGACGATGATCGTTGGTGGCGAAGACGATCGAAGGCAGAGCCTTGTCCCTGGCGGTGGCGCCCGGCAAGTGATCGAAGGCTACCGGGAAGCGGGTCCCCCGCCAGCCGGCCTGGCTGCCGAAATACGACGCGAGGATACCGGCCGCGCGCTGCGCTTCCAGGGTCGGGTTCGCGGCGAAGATCATGTTCAGTACCGGGCTCTGGTAGTCGCGTGCGTCGAAGAACGGCAGCGGGAACCAGGCCAGATCATTTTCCGCGCTGAGCGCCTGCTCGGTGACCGAAATATGGCTGACGCGGCTGACGTTGACCCACAAGGCGCTGTTCGACGGCTCTTCACAGATGTCGGTGTAGTGCCCGACGAATTCCAGGCGGACCCGGTTGAAGTCACTGATCAGGCGAGGGTCGAGCGCCACCGGTTGAGTGACCTTTTTGCCCAGCTGGTCTTTCTCGATCGGCAGCACATTCATCAACACATCGTTGAGGTAGATGCGCAGGTGCGACAGGGTCGGGATCAGCGCCGGAGACGGGGTGTATTCCAGTTGCAGCTTCGCATCGCTGGCGATGCGGTCGCGGCGCATGGTGAATTCGATCTGATCGGTGTTGTTCGTGCCCAGCAACAGGCTGTCAGCCGGGCGCCCCAGCTGCGCGAAACTGCGCTGTACCTCCCAGCTCGGCATTACCGATGTGGCCGCAGCGGGCTCCAGCACGGGGGCTGCCGCCGCGGCTGGCTGAGCCTTCAGGGTCTGCGCCTGCGCACAACCAACGGCCAGCAACACCAGGCATGCCAACAAGGAATTTTGGAAATAGCGGCTCATGATGCGCTCACCGGACGAGAAGAAAGAGAAGAGGCAGCCTTCGGAAAGCGCGGTACATAGCTGATCACCCATGCGCCCAGGCGCACGAATGGAGAGGCCAGCTTGAAGGTCCATGCCGGCAGGTATTCGTAGAGGCGGTAGTAGCCCATGGTGCCCAGCTTGAGCACATCGATGAAGCTGCGCAGCGGCCGATCCTGGATGAAGTCTTCATTCCAGTTCAACCAGGCATCGGCACGGGCGAAGGTGCACTGTACGTAATCGATTTTTTGCTCGGCGGGCAGGTCCTGCAGGCTCACACCGACAAAGTTCTTGTGGCTGCGGCTGACGAAGCAGGGGAACAGAAACTCTCGTTGACCGCGTTGCATCAGCAGCGACACGCGGCTACCGACCGGCAGCGACAGCACCACTTCCAGTTCGATACCGGCCCCGCCGTCGGAGTAGTCCACCAGCATGCCAGGATAGAAATGGCCGTTCTCCAGCCGAATGGCGACCGGAAGACGCGCCTGGACCCGGTGCGTTTCCCGGACCTGACGAACTTCTGCAGCGATGGCCACCGCGGCGCCGACAATCAGCAGGTTGTAGATCACCCACAGGCTGCTCACCAGGACGGTGCCGATCTCGTTGGCGGGGCCGTAGATCAGGCGCCAAACCGCAAAACCCAGGCCCACGATGTTGAGCAGTGCGAGCACCAGATAAGGCTGCGCAATGCGCCAGTCGAACTGGTTCTCGGCCATCAGGCCGCCTTTGGCGGTGACGTTGAACTTGCCTTTTTTGGGATTGAACAAGGCGACGGTGGTCGGGCGGGCGATGTACCAGGCCAACACCGTTTCATAGACTTCACCCCAGAACGTCAGGCGGTGTTCGCCCTGCATGCGGGAGTTGGTCAGGCTGGCATGCAGCATGTGCGGAATCACATACAGGACGATCATCATCGCCGGGGCGTAAATGATGTAGGCATGCAGCAACAGAAATGCCAGAGGCGCCGTGAGGAACACCAGGCGCGGCAAGCCTGCCAGGAAGTGCATCATGGCGTTGGCATAGCAGATCCGTTGGAAGATCGTCAGGCCCTTGCCCAGCAACGGGTTGTCGGTACGGAAAATCTGCGCCATGCCGCGCGCCCAGCGAATCCGCTGGCCAATATGCGCGGACAGGCTTTCGGTCGCGAGCCCGGCGGCCTGAGGGATGCGCACATAGGCCGAGTTCCAGCCGCGGCGGTGCAGGCGCAGAGCGGTGTGAGCATCTTCAGTCACGGTCTCGACGGCAAAGCCGCCGATGTCGTCTATCGCCGAGCGGCGCAATACCGCACAGGAGCCGCAGAAAAACGCGGCGTTCCACATGTCGTTGCCGTCCTGCACCAGGCCGTAGAACAACTCGCCCTCGTTCGGCCGCTGGCGGAAGGTGCCGAGGTTGCGCTCGAACGGGTCCGGCGACAGGAAGTGGTGGGGCGTCTGCACGAGTGCAAGTTTTGGATCGCGCAGGAACCAGCCGACGGTCAGCTGCAGGAAGGAGCGGACCGGTACATGGTCGCAGTCGAAAATGGCGACCAGCTCACCGTCGAGCTTGAGCAACGCCTGGTTCAGGTTGCCGGCCTTGGCGTGCTTGTTGTCCGAACGCGTGATGTAGTTCACCCCGGCCTCGGCGGCGAACAGGCGAAATTCCTCGCGCTTGCCGTCGTCGAGAATCGAGATTCGCAACTTGTCATGGGGCCAGTCGATACCCAGCGCTGCGTACACGGTGCCGCGCACAATCGACAAATCTTCGTTGTAGGTCGGGATCAACAGATCGACCGTTGGCCACAGGCGGGTATCGGCCGGCAATTGCGCCGGGATGCGCTGCAAGGGCCAGCAGGTCTGGATGTAGCCCAGCAGCAGTACCAGCCAGGAATAGGTTTCGGCAATCAGCAGCAAGACGCCGCAGGCCAGGTCCAGCGGGGCTCCCCAGTTCAGTGTCGAGGTATAGCGCCACCACAGGTAGCGGCAGGAAACGATGATCGACAACACGATCAGCAGCAAGGTCGGGAACCGCCCGGGAACGCGGCGAACCACCATAGCCACGGCCCAGAGCAAGAATACGAACATCAATTGCGAACCGTAACCGAACGGCTCGGTGATGCACACCACCACCAGCACCAGGCCGACAGCCGCGCAGATATAGTTCAGCCAATGCTGTTGGCGAGGGCTGAGGGTCTGCCACCATTGCTTGCCGGCATGCACCGTTTCGCTGTCTTTCGCCTGCTGCGGCAACCCGTTGAGAAACAGGGCCGCGCGCTCCCACAGCCGGAGGTTGGACTGGCCCAGGTCCTGAACCCATTGCGGTTTGCTTCTGCGGCGACGTTCAGGCATGGGCCTTGCCACCAGCAGCCACAGGCTTTGCAGGGCGATACGCAGCGGGTCACCCACACTCGGTGCCTTGTTGGCCAGGTGCGGGTACCAGCGTTGGCGCTGCTCCAGCAGCGGCTGCCAGGCGGACGACTCAAGGCGCAGGAACATCCAGGCCAACGCGGTCAGCGTCGCCAGCAAGAACGCCGTCGGTGGGTAACAGTCGTACCGTCGACGCAAATGCATGTAGGGGAAAATCCGCGCGATCATTGCGCCTCCCGGCGTCGGGTCAGGCACCAGGTCGCCAGGCTGAGGGCGTCCTGGGCAGACAGGCTGCTGGGCGCGTATTGGCCGACCGGCTGTTTGAACGCCAGGGCTTCGCGCAGGGCTTCGTCGCTGTGCACGGTAAAGGGCAGCAGGCGTGAGGCCAGATGCTTGCGCCAAATCAGCAACAAGTCGCGCTGCAACTGGCTGCCGGGGTCGAAACGGTTAACCAGCAGCGGTGCCGTGCCGCCTTCCTGCAGCATCAGTACATGGCAGGCGGCGTCGGCTTCGATTACGCGGATCGGGAACAGGCACGGGCCGATCGTTGCGTGCCCCGGTAAGCGCTGGGGCAAATCGAACAACACCCAATCGTAGTGCGCCGTCAGGCTTGCCTGGCGGCGTGCCCAAAGCTTCGGGTTGTCGAGCAGCTGCTGTTCGATACGCATGGATTCTTGCCAGGACAGGCCGCCATAAGGCAACAGGTCAAGCGTGGGTGCCAGGCTCCAGGCCTGGGCATGCCAATGGTCGCCATCGAGCATGGCGCGCGCCCAGCCGAGCTTTTCGCTGGCGACCAGATTGAAGTGCAGGCGCAGCAGGTTTTCCGGGCACATATCCACCATCAGTACCCGCTCCCCGAGCGTGTGCAGCGCATAGCCGACGGCCGCCAGAACCGAACTGGTCCCCACGCCGCCGCGCACGCCACGCAGGCTCAACGCTGTCACTTCAGCGCTCCGAACTTGCCCTGTCGGATCGGCTGGACCACCGGCAAAGGCGGCTCGGCGGGCGCAAGCGTTGGAAAGCTGAACTCGTTGAGCAGCGGCCAGCGGCGCATGGCGCGGCTGAGTTCCAGTTGCGCCGAAATATCGACGTATTCAAGCGCGGGCAGCTTCAGCTCGACCTTGAGGCGGGCGATGTCATCGGCGCGTTCGGTGCGTGACAGCGCTTGGTTTTTTACTGGAATCTTTGCGGGTAAGGTAGCCATGTACCCTTCTCCTTGACTCGAACATAAGGCTTGCCGGCATAGTCGAGTACGACTGCTCCGGCGTTTTCCGACACCACCGGCGTTTGTGGCAGGTTGGCGAGCAGGGTCTGCCAGTCGGGGCTTTGGCCGTCAGGCGCAGGGGGCGACGCGTACAGCCGCGAAATGATTTCCGAGAGGGCCAGGTAGCTGCTCGGCTCAGTGACATGGACCGGCCCGCTGCGCGGGTTTTTGCCCATGCCCACCAGCTTGATGCCCACCGGGACGTGGGTGATCGAAGGGCTCGGGATCTCGCGCATGCCCGAAATCTGCATCCGGTCGCCATGCAACGCCGCACCGTGCTCCGGCACGATCACCACTGCCACCCGGCGACCACTCTTCTCCAGTTCCTTGAGGAAGATATCCAGGTCCGTCAGCAGGGTTTGCGCTCGCGGCTTGTAGTCGGCACGCTGGGTGCCGCCATCGGCGGTCAGCGCGCGGTTGCCGTCATGCAAGGTGGTGGTGTTGTAGAACAGCGCTACGCGCGCACTGTTCTGGCTTTCCCGGTGTTCCCACCATTTGTCCAGCACATCACGGTCACGCCAGATTGGCGAGCCGTCGAAGGCGACCAGTGCGCGCTGCAAATCGGAGGTGCTGACAGCCGGCGCCGGCAGGGCGCCTTGGGCGCGCACTTCATTGATGAAACCTTCAAACTGACCGGTATGGTTGAGCATGACTTCGTTCTCGTAGCCCAGCTTGCGCAGATCGTCCATCAGCAGGCATTGCTCGGGCGCCATCCCGTACAACTGGCTGTGCGATTGCTGGCCGCAACTGGCGCGCAACAGCCGAATCGCCGCCGGGCCACTGTAGGAGGTAGCGGAGTTGAAGTTGTCGAACACCACGTCCATCTGGGCCAGCAGGGCGTTATCGCGCAGGCCGACCGTGTCCAGGTCATCCCAGGCCAGTGAGCAGATGTTGATCAGCAGCAGGTCGAACGGCTGGGCCGTGGCGTCTGCCGGCTTGAACTCGACATGGCGCGCGGCTTCGGTGTCATAAAACTTTTGCAGGTAGGCCTCCAGCGTCTTGCTGTCCGGTTCGCCTGCTATGGTGGCCTGGACAGGCGTGGCCGACTGCGCCAGCGACTGCGTGGGCACTTGCAAGGCCAGCAAGTTGCTGGCGCCCAGCCAGGCAAGGGCGGCCAGGGTGAAGGTGGTGAGCCGCAGCCATTGATAAATGAAAAAGTACGCGACTACCATCAGCATCAGCGCGCCGCACAGGTTCCAGTCGATAAAGCGGCCGGCCAGCTCAAGCAGGTACTCCGGGGTGAAATTCAATACCCCGGGCTGGTCGAGCAGGCGGCTGAAGGGCGGCAGCCAGGTGTCCTGATAAAGCAGTGCCGCGCCCGCCGGAACGGCGATCAGCGTGCGCAGGGCGGCCAGGTAGCGCTGGCGCAACGGAATCAGCAGCACGGCGGCGAAGACCAGATTGGGCAACACCTGCAGGTTCAGGTAGCCGCCCCACAGCAAGGCCAGCTTGATCAGAAAATACAGGTTCCAGCGCCCCAGTCCCGGCCAGGTCCAGGCGTTCTGTCGAACGGGCAGGGGGACGTCGAGTTTTTCAAACCGGCTCATCGGAATCACTCGCAGCAGGCACGCGCCGACGCACGCCACAGGGCTTCAAATAACGGGGTGACAGGTGTCGCTGGGACCAGCGCTGAAGACGCTGGTGAACAGCACGCAGCAGCAGGACCAGGGCCACGGTCATCAGGCAACTGGCCGCGATGACTTGCAGCAGTTGGGAGTACATCATGGGCACGGCTCCGACAGCGGCAGGCTGATGCGTTGCGGGGTGTAGCCGGTGCGGGCAATCGCTTGGGTCAGGTCATCCGTCACTTGTTCGCTGGCGATGCGGTACGCCTCGGATTGATGTGGCGCGTCCAGGAAGGCCTGGCGAGGCAGGTCATCGACTGTCGACAGGGCGCTGAACTCGCTGAAAATATCGCGCCATGGCAAGCGGCAGATGTTACCCAGCGCGGGCTCCAGTCCATCGGCACGGCAGGCGAACAGAAACAGATAGAAATACCCGTCCAGTACGCAGGCGATGTCGCCGAAACGGCGCAAGGTGATCTGGTTCAGGTACTGATCGATGTCCAGGTCACCGCGCGGGCGTAACCGCAGCAGTTGGTGGGTGACTTCGCCCGAGGCACCGCTGTAGACCTGATCCAGCGTGGTGATGAATGCCAGCGGGTCCAGCAAGCCACGTTGGGCAGGCGGGTGCAGGCGATCGAACAGCATCTCGACGTTGGCCACCTGGCGATGCCGCCAGACCTGCCCCTGAACGCTGTCCACCAGGCTCAGGAAATGCGCCAGTGGTGTCTTGAACGGCACAATCAGGTTGGCGCCGCAGGCCAGCAACAGGCGCTCGTCGCGGTAGCGCAGGCACGGCTCCATTTCGCGCACGATGATCTTCAGGGCAACGCCGCAACGCTCGCGCAGCGCGTGCAGACGACGGGCCAGTGGCTCGACTTCCTGGTTGCTGTCCAGCGCCATGATCACGCTGGCAGCCCGCGCATGACCCGCCTGCTCCAGCAGGTCGTCGCGATGCTCGAACAGCCGCCATTGCTCGGAAAGCGGCGGTGCGCCTTCGAGTACCGAGCGCTGGGTCAAGTAGATGCGCTGATCGTCGGTCCGCGTCTGCGGCGGGCTGGATAGCTGCGTGACGCTCAAGCCGAAGACATCATCTTCAAGCTCAAGATCGAATGCCTGGGCGGCGCATACACCCAGCTCGCTGTGCCAGAAGTTCAGTTGGTAGCAAATGCTGCCGTCGCGACGGTAAAGCTGGGCGAGCCCGGAAATGTCTTCATTGAGGGCCAGCAGGCATTCATGCAGTGCAGGCGCCTGGCCGTGGCAAAGCACCAGCAAGGTGCAAGCGCGTTCATCGAGCCATTGGCGCATGCCTTCAATCCAGCGTTGCAGCCGGGCGCGGGAGAGGTTTTCCAGGTGGTTGGCAGCGAGCATCAACACCAGGCAACTGCCTTGGCGAATGTTGATACGTGACAGATCCGTGGTGAAGGCATTGAAGGCTGCCGGTATGGCGGTGTCAGCGGGCACCGAAAACATTCTCAGCGCACCGGGCCCGGCATCGCTGGCCATGGAGTCGACCACCGAGGCAGGGTCCTGGCCGCAGCAGATCAAAGTCGCTGCGTGGGATTGCTGCAGTGCCGATAGATACTGGCGGGCAAGCAGGGTCGCATCGGCCGGCTGATCCAGCACGACCCAATACAGGCCTGCCTCTCGCAGGCGTATTTGCTCATCCTGCAGATGCCGAATGGCCAAAGTGACATGACTCAAAACCTGCTACTCCACCTGATCCTAATGCATAGGACGCGCCGGGCTGGTTGGCCACCGTGCGAGCCTAACGACAAGAAAAACATCCAATGTCTGCGCAGAGCCGCACGACTCCGCGGGCGGGCAGCAGGGTTCACGATTGGCGTTAAAACGTCCGAATAGGGCGAAATCTGTCGCGAAAAATACCCGCGGGTGAGGAAATCAGCGGTTCCTGCCTAGACGAGTGTGAGCTTTTTATTAGACAGATTCGACCTAAATCACACAGAAGTTATTGCGATGCGGAATGGCGCGCAATGTGTGATATCAGGCTGATGGTGTCAATATTTTGGACGTCAGCGCCATTTTTTTTCAGACGAACGGTCATTGCCTGTAAAGATCGTCATAAAAATGACGCCATGCTCAGCTGTTCGTTGTCACTCTACCGGTGCGCTGCCCATGCAAAGAACTCAAAGCACTTCCTTTGAATCGGCGGCGGATTCTACGTGTTCGCATTCATCAAGGAATGACCTGGAGCAGCCTTCCGTCTGGTCGCTGAGAAAATTCCGACACGAGGAATCGAACGAAATATCGATATTCCTTATCGATATTTAAAGTAACTCTCTTATTCCTATACCTTGCAGTTCTGCGTACTTGCCGACCAATCGGCGCGCCGCACGAAATGAACGACCACGGCAATCCCGTGGATTTCTGATCGTTGCGCGCACCTTGGCGCGCACTGCGTGGGAGTGAATCAATGTCTTTGGCCTCAGTTTCCTTGGCTGCCTCTGAAGGTGCAGCGCAAGCGTTCGAAGTACGTCCATTCGCAGGCAGGGTTGGCGCCGAGATCATCGGCCTCGACCTGTCCAAACCGGTCAACTCCGTAGACTTCGCCCGTATCCACCGGGCGCATCTGGATCACCATGTGCTGGTGTTCCGCGACCAGCGCATCACCCCCGAGCAGCAGATCGCTTTCAGCCGCCGTTTCGGCGTATTGCAAATTCATGTGCTCAAACAGTTCCTGCTGACGGGGCACCCGGAAATCCTCATCGTTTCCAACATCATTGAAAACGGCCAGTCGATTGGCCTGGGCGATGCGGGCAAATTCTGGCATTCGGACCTTTCCTATAAAGAGCTGCCGAGCCTGGGGTCGATGCTGCATGCCCAGGAGTTGCCGAGCGAAGGCGGCGATACGCTGTTCGCCGATCAGCACAAGGCCTGGGACAGCCTGCCCGAGGCCCTGCGCAAAGCCGTTGAAGGCCGCAGCGCCGCGCACTCCTACACCGCGCGTTACAGCGAAACCAAATTCGAGGGCAACTGGCGTCCGACCCTGACCGCCGAGCAATTGGCCCAGGTCAACGAGGTCATTCACCCGGTGGTTCGCAAGCACCCCGAAACTGGCCGCAAGGCCCTGTTCGTCAGCGAAGGCTTCACCACCCGCATTGTCGGCCTGCCGGAAGACGAGAGTCGCCCGCTGCTGGCCGAGCTCTACGCCCACAGCATTCGCGAAGAGAACATCTACCGCCATCAATGGCAGCCCCATGATCTGGTGTTCTGGGACAACCGCTCGCTGATTCACCTGGCGGCCGGCTGCCCCAACCACCTGCGCCGCAAACTGTTTCGTACCACGATCCAGGGCGACGCCCCGTTCTGATACCCGACTTTTTTCAGGAGCTTCATCATGTCCAAACGCAAATTCGTTGTGCCGGGTCTCAACCGCGTGGCCGCTGCCGTGGGTTTGAGCCTGAGCGTCCTCGCCGGCAGCCTGGTGGCGCCGGCCGCCGCCCATGCCGAAGGTGAGATCCGTATCGCGGAACAATTCGGCATTGTTTACCTGCTGCTCAATGTGGTGCGCGATCAGCAGTTGATCGAGAAGCACGGCAAGGAGGAGGGCATCGATATCAAGGTCGACTGGACGCAATTGTCCGGTGGTGCGGCCATCAACGATGCGCTGTTGTCCGGCTCGATTGATATCGCCGGTGCCGGTGTCGGCCCGCTGCTGACCATCTGGGACCGTACCCGGGGCCGGCAGAACGTCAAGGCGGTCGCTTCCCTCGGCAACTTCCCGTATTACCTGGTCAGCAACAACCCGAAGGTCAAGACCATTGCTGACTTCACCGAACAGGACCGCATTGCGGTGCCGGCGGTCGGTGTCTCGGTGCAGTCTCGTTTCCTCCAGTATGCGGCAGCCAAGCAGTGGGGCGACCAGGAATACGCCCGGCTGGACAAATACACCCTGGCCGTCCCGCACCCGGATGCGACCGCCGCCCTGCTGGCCGGTGGCACCGAGTTGAACGCGCATTTCTCCAACCCGCCGTTCCAGGATCAGGCGTTGGCCAACCCGAATGTGCATGTGGTGCTCAACACCTATGACCTGCTCGGGCCGAACTCGCCGACGGTGCTGTTTGCCACCGAGAAATTCCGCAAAGACAACCCCAAGACCTACAAGGCGTTCGTCGAGGCGTTGGCCGAAGCTGCCGAGTTTGCCCAGAACGACAAGGGCGCGGCCGCCGACACTTATATCCGCGTGACCAAGGCCAGGATCGATCGCGAGGCGCTGCTGAAGATCATCGACAGTCCGCAGTACGAGTTCAGCGTGACGCCGAAGAACACCTACCCGCTGGCTGAGTTCCTCTACCGGGTCGGCGCGATCAAGCACAAACCCGAATCGTGGAAGGACTACTTCTTCCAGGATGCCAAACCGCTACAAGGGAGCTGATGGTCATGAATGCGCCCTTGCAAGGCCACACGGCCAGCAACCTTCACGCCGCAGTCGCCACTGGCGCGCTGCTGCACGTCGACAACGTCAGCCTCGAATACCGCACGCCGCAGCGCGTGGTGCGGGCCACCCACGAGGTGAGTTTCGAAATCGACCCGGCGGACCGCTTCGTGCTGCTCGGGCCGTCGGGCTGCGGCAAGTCCACCTTGCTCAAGGCGGTGGCCGGCTTTATCGCCCCGACCCAGGGCGAGATCCGATTGCAGGGCAAAGCCGTTCACGGCCCGGGCCCTGATCGCATCGTGGTATTCCAGGAGTTCGACCAACTGCCGCCCTGGAAAACCGTCAAGGAGAACGTCATGTTTCCGTTGCTGGCATCACGCACGCTCAAGCGTGCCGAGGCCGAGCAACGGGCGCTGCACTATTTGGACAAGGTCGGCCTGACCGGCTTTGCTGATGCCTACCCGCACACCTTGTCCGGCGGCATGAAGGCGCGCGTGGCGATTGCCCGGGCACTGGCGATGCAGCCGAAGATCCTGCTCATGGACGAGCCGTTCGCCGCGCTCGATGCGTTGACCCGGCGCAAGATGCAGGAAGAGCTGCTGCGCTTGTGGGAGGAGGTGCGTTTCACCCTGTTGTTCGTCACCCACTCGATTGAAGAGGCGCTGGTGGTGGGCAATCGCATCCTGCTGCTGTCGCCGCACCCCGGCCGCGTGCGTGCTGAAATCCACAGCCACCAATACGACCTGCAAAGCCTGGGCGGCGCCGGCTTCCAAGCCTCGGCGCAGCGCATCCATCGCTTGCTGTTCGATGAAGAACAGGGCGCCGAGCCTGCGCAGGCGCTGGACTTCAGCGATATCCGAATCGCTTATTGAGCCGAGGAGCCTTACCCGATGAAAACGACACCCTCGGTCCGTGTGGAATATGAGGTGGCCCTGGAGCCGCTGCTGTCCGTGCCGCTTGAGCGCGAGTTGCCCCTGGCTCAGCGCCTCTGGCAACATGGCTGGCTGCGCAAGAGCCTGATCCTGATTGTGCTCGCCATCGCCTGGGAGGCGGTGGCCCGTTACCAAGCCAACGACCTGTTGTTCCCAAGCTTTCTGCAAACCGCCAGCGCCCTGTACGACGGCACACTCAGCGGTGAATTGCCGGCCAAGGTCGGCGTCTCGCTGGTGGTGCTGCTCAAGGGCTATGCGCTGGGGATTGTGCTGGCGTTTGGTCTGACGACACTGGCGGTCTCGACCCAGATCGGTCGCGATGTGCTCAGCACCCTGACCTCGATGTTCAACCCGCTGCCTGCCATTGCCTTGCTGCCGTTGGCCTTGCTCTGGTTCGGCCTTGGCGAAAACAGCCTGATATTCGTGCTGGTGCATTCAGTGCTGTGGGCCCTGGCGCTGAATACATACGCGGGCTTTCTGGGCGTTTCGGAAACCTTGCGCATGGCCGGGCGTAACTATGGCCTGCGGGGTCTGCGCTTCGTGTTGCTGATTCTGGTGCCGGCGGCGCTGCCATCGATCCTGTCGGGTCTGAAGATTGGCTGGGCCTTTGCCTGGCGCACATTGATCGCCGCCGAGTTGGTGTTTGGCGCCACCAGTGGCAAGGGCGGGCTGGGCTGGTACATCTTCCAGAACCGCAACGAGCTGTACACCGACAAGGTGTTCGCCGGGCTGGCGGTGGTCATCCTGATTGGCCTGCTGGTAGAGAACCTGGTCTTCAACACCCTGGAGCGCGTGACGGTAAAACGCTGGGGCATGCAGCGCTGATTGCCGAGAGGCCGTGGTCTTGAGAGGATTGCGCCTGGATCAATCTTTTCAAGACCAAGAGTGTGCCCCATGCAGCTTCCCGACCTGAACCTTCTGGTAGCCCTCGACGCCCTGCTCGATGAGGGCAGTGTGGTCGGTGCCGCGCGGCGCATGCACCTGAGCCCGGCGGCCATGAGCCGCACGCTCACGCGCATCCGCGAAGCGGTCGGCGACCCGATACTGGTGCGGGCCGGGCGCGGGCTGGTGCCCACCCCCAAGGCGCTGGCCCTGCAAGCTCAGGTGCGATCCTTGGTGGAGCAGGCCGGGCAGGTCTTTCGCTCGGCAGAAGAGGTGGAGCTGGCAAGCTTGACCCGGCGCTTCAACGTACGCGCCAATGACGTGTTTGTCGGCGCGTTTGGCGGCAAGCTGCTCGCCGCCATGGGCCGGCAGGCGCCCAATGCCGAGCTGCGTTTCGTGCCCGAAGGCGAGAGTGATGACGAAGCCCTGCGTGAGGGGCGGATCGATCTGCGGGTTTGCTCGGTGCGAAACCTGGGGCCGGAAATCCTCACGCAGACACTGTTCAACACCATGTTCGTCGGCCTTGCGCGGGAGGATCACCCGATATTTGCCGAAGACCTGAGTGCAGAAAGCCTCTGTCGCTATGCGCACATCAGCGTCTCGCGCCGCGGCCGGGCACTGGGTCCGATCGACACATCACTGGCGGCGATGGGCCTGACGCGACGCGTCTCGATGATTTCCCCCAACTTCCATTCGGCCATGTTTACCCTGCAGGACTCCGACTTGATTCTGCCGCTACCGGAGCTGGCGCTCTGGGGCGCGCCACAGCAGGGGCTGCGCTTGCGTGCCTTCGCCTTGCCGCTGCCGCTGGAATCGGTGGTAGTGATCCAGGCCTGGCATCCGCGCATGGACAAGGACCCCGCCCACCGGTGGCTGCGCCAGACCCTCAAGGCCTGTTGCGACGAGCGTTCGCGGGCACCAGGGGTGTGAGGTGCCATCGTTGCGTCGGACGCAATTATTAGCTGCAGATAAGTCAGTTTTCGTAAGCTCTCCAGCTTTTTAGACTGTCCGGGAATCTTTTCTCCGGAGTCTTTGATCATGAGTTCGCTTGCTGCCACTGGCACGCCGACCGCCATCGCCGGCAAGCCCGCCGTGCCGGCGGCTTTAGGCATGCGCATTGGCGTGGGGCTGACCGGAGTGTTGTTGGCGGTATTGTTGTCCGGTTTCAACGAAATGGTCGGCAAGGTAGCGCTGGCCGATATCCGGGGTGGCCTGCACCTGGGGTACGACGAGGGTACCTGGCTGATCGCCTGCTACAGCGCCACGTCGGTGGCGGCCATGGCCTTCGCGCCGTGGTGCTCGGTGACCTTCTCGTTGCGGCGTTTTACCTTGTGTGCGATCGCCGCCTTTATCCTGCTGGGCCTGCTGACCCCGTTCGCCCCGAATCTGCCCAGTCTGTTGCTGCTGCGCACCTTGCAGGGCCTGGCGGCGGGCAGCCTGCCGCCGATGCTGATGACCGCCGCGCTGCGTTTCCTGCCGCCCAATGTGAAGCTGTACGGCCTGGCCAGTTATGCGCTGACGGCCACCTTCGGGCCGGGCATGGGCACGCCGTTGGCGGCTTTCCTGACCGACCAACTGGGCTGGCACTGGACCTTCTGGCAAATTGTCGCCCCGGGGCTGCTGGCCATGGCCGCCGTCGCCTGGGGATTACCCCGGGACCCACTGCGGCTTGAGCGCTTTCGCCAGTTCAACTGGCGTGGACTGCTGCTCGGCCTGCCCGCCATCTGCGCGCTGGTGATGGGTCTGCTGCAGGGCAACCGGCTGAACTGGCTGCACTCGCCCTTGATCAGCTGGCTGCTCGGCGGCGGACTGGTGTTGATGGTGGCGTTTTTGATCAACGAATGGTTTGCGCCGGTGCCGTTCTTCCAGTTGCGGCTGCTGGCCAACCGCAATCTCACCCACGCCTTGCTGACCCTGGGCGGGGTGTTGGTGGTGCTGACCGCGGTCATCATTATCCCGTCCAGCTACCTGGCCCAGGTTCAGGGTTATCGGCCGATACAAACCGCACCGATGATGCTGATGGTGGCCGTGCCGCAACTGTTGGCGCTGCCGTTGGTGGCGGCGCTGTGCAACCTGCGCTGGGTCGATTGCCGCTGGGTGCTGGCAATGGGGCTGAGCCTGTTGGCGCTGTCGTGCTTGGCCGGCTCCGGGCTGACCTCGCAGTGGATTCGCAACGACTTCTACCCCTTGCAGCTGCTGCAGATTTTCGGCCAGCCGATGTCAGTGATTCCCTTGCTGATGCTCGCCACCGGTGGCCTGGCACCGACCGATGGGCCCTATGCATCGGCCTGGTTCAACACCGTCAAGGGCATGGCGGCGGTGGTGGCCGCCGGGGTGCTGGACGCCTTGACCACGTCGCGCCTGCACTTTCATTCAACGATGCTGGTCGATCGCCTGGGCAACTCGCCGTGGGTTGACGGCGACCCGACCGTGCTGGCCCAGCGCCTGCATCGCCAGGCTGTGGTGTTGACCAGTGCCGATCTTTACTACGTCATGGCCTGGGTGGCTGCGGCGCTGATTCTGTTGATTCCTTGGTTGCCGACGCGTGTTTATCCGCCGCGCGCACCTCAGTAGCCCCATTGCCAGAGACTTTTTCCATGAAACCATCACGCACTTTAACCCTCACGGCAGTGGCCGCATTTTCCATCGCACTGCTGGCTTCGGTCATGGGCGCCAAACTGGTCGGCGGCACCCGCCAGAGCACCGACGATGCCTATGTGGCCGCCGACTTCACGCTGGTCGCGCCCAAGGTTGCCGGCTTTATCAGCCAAGTGCTGATCGAGGACAACCAGCGGGTCAAGGCCGGGCAGTTGCTGGCGGTGATCGATGACCGCGACTTGCGCGCGGCGGCCAGTGCTGCCCATGCCAATGCGCTGGTCGCCAAGGCGCGCTTGCAAGATGCGCAGAACACCCTGGAGCAGCAATCCACGATCATTGCCCAACACCAGGCCGGCCTGGCTGAAGCCCAGGCTGCGCTGGATTTTGCCAAGCGCGAACTGACCCGCTACGACCACCTGGCCGGCAATGGCGCTGGTACGGTGCAGAACGCCCAGCAAGCCCGTACCCGCGTCGAGCAGACCACCGCCCGGCAGGCCAGGGCCAGCGCAACGCTGGCGGCGGCACGTAAACAGGTGGACATCTTCACCGCCCAGCGCGATGCCGCTGCCGGCAGCCTGGAGCAGGCCGAGGCGAATCAGACCCTGGCCGACTATCAGCTGTCGTACACGCGCATCGTCGCGCCGTTCGACGGCATGGTCGGCGAGCGTGCGGTGCGGGTCGGGGCTTATGTCACGCCCGGCAGCAAGCTGTTGGCCGTGGTGCCGCTGGACAAGGCTTACGTGATCGCCAACTTCCAGGAAACCCAGCTGACCGACGTGCGCGTGGGCCAGTCGGTCAGCCTCAGCGTCGACACCTTCCCTGATGCTGCCTTGCTCGGGCATGTGGAAAGCATCGCCCCGGCCACTGGCGTGACCTTCGCCGCCGTGCGCCCGGACAACGCCACCGGTAACTTCACCAAGGTGGTGCAGCGCATTCCGGTGAAAATCAGCCTGGATGCCAACCAGCCGCTACTTGGCCACCTGCGTGTGGGCATGTCGGTACAAGCCGACATCGACACTACCAGCGCCGCGCCTGAGGACTTCAGGAAAGAGGTCAGCCAGCGATGAGAACCTTTGCATTGGCGATGGCGGCAATCACCCTGAGCGGCTGCACGTTAGGGCCTGACTTCAGCGAACCGAGCGCTGCGCAGCCCGACCAATGGCTGACCACCCAAGGCGATCAGGCCGCCAGCAAACCGGTGGATCAGGCGCTGACCGAGCGTTGGTGGAAGGTGTTCGGTGACCCGCAACTGTCGGCGCTCAGCGAGGAGGTCATCGCTGGCAATCTCGACTTGAAACTCGCCACCTCAAGGCTGCAACAGAGCCGCGCGCTGTACCAGGTGGTGACGGCTGACAACGCCCCGGACCTGTCGGCGGCCGGTGGTTACAGCCGGCAACGACGGTCTGCCAAAGGCCTGAGTGACCCTTCGGGAAATAGCGGGCGTTCGAACTTCAACCTGCTGGAAGGCGGCTTTCAGGCCGCTTGGGAAGTGGACTTCTGGGGCCGTTTGCAGCGCCAGACCGAAGCCGCTGATGCTGCGCTGGAAGTGGCCGAAAACGATCGCCGTGAAGTACTGCTGAGCCTGCTCGCCGAAACCGCTCAGGACTACCTGCAGCTGCGCGGCGTGCAAAGCACCGAGGCCATTACCCGCGAGAACCTGGAAGTGGCGCGCCACAGCCAATCGCTGACCCAGCTGCGCTTCAATGATGGCGTCGCGACCCATCTGGATGTAGCCGAAGCCGCGGCGCAGGTCGCCAGCATCGAAGCACGTTTGCCGCCGTTGGCCCAACGCGAAGCCCAATTGATCAACGCCCTGAGCCTGTTGACCGGCGAGCCGCCGCGCAGTCTGCAGGCGCGCCTGCAACCTGAGGCACCCTTGCCGCAACCGCCTGCGCAAGTCAGCCGCGGCCTGCCGTCGGAGCTGGCCGAACGGCGCCCGGATATCCGCCGCGCAGCGGCTCGACTGCACCAGGCCACCGCTAGCATTGGCGTGGCGAAGGCGGACTTTTATCCGCGCATCACGCTGTCGGGCAGCCTCGGTTCGCAAGCCTTGCAGCTCAGCGACCTCGGCTCCTGGGGCTCGCGTCAGTTTGCTATCGGGCCGCAGTTCAGCCTGCCGCTGTTCGATGGCGGGCGCCTGCGCGGCACCCTGGCGTTGCGCGAGGCCCAGCAGCAGGAAGCGGCGCAGGTTTACCAGCGCACCGTGCTGGGTGCCTGGCATGAAATCGATGACGTGCTGACCTTGTACAACAGCCGCCAGCTGCGCCGCGATCACCTGACCGAAGCCGTGCGCCAGAACCAGATCGCCCTGCAGACCGCGCAACGCCAGTACGTGGAAGGGGTGGTCGACTTCGTCAACGTACTGACCGTGCAGAGTGCGTTGCTGGCCAGTCAGGAACAGCTGATCGACAGCGCCGCTGGCGTGTCGCTGGCACTGGTTGACCTCTACCGCGCACTCGGCGGCGGCTGGCAGTCGGTGTACCCGCTGACTACCGCCCAGGTAGGAGTCGGGCTTGCCCCAATGCCAGTCAGTTAAGGGATGAACCGCCGAAATCCATGTAGGAGCGGACCTGGCCGCGATGGGCTGCGAAGCGGCCCCGGCGATTCCGAAACCGCCCGCACTCCCAAGGCTTGTCGTTGATATCACCGGCCTCGGGGGCTGCTGCGCAGCCCAT
>NZ_JAAAMT010000048.1 GCF_009905435.1 Pseudomonas sp. R5(2019) | reverse complement strand
TGGCCAGAAGCCGAAGACGGCTTCCTCGAATAGGCCTGATACATAGATGCAAGCCGGGCAGCAGTGTTTGAAAGTGGGTTGACTGAGGAGGCGAGTCCATACATAGGAGCAAGGCTTGCCTGCGATGGCATCGCTGCGGTACAGCGCGTACAGCGCGGCGATGCTATCGCAGGCAAGCCTTGCTCCTACCACGTACACCACCCTGTTTTACCTACGGCCCCGCTTACGCGATACTCGCGGCATCATCCATGTACCGGGAACCACCATGTCGCTACAGGTCGTGCACAGCCTTGCCCAGATCAGCCCCGAGCAATGGGACGCGCTGGTGCCGAGCGCGCAACCCTTCCTGCGCCATGGCTTTCTGTCGGCGCTGGAAGACAGTGGCAGCCTGGGCGCTCAGTCCGGTTGGCGCCCCGAGCATCTGATCCACATGCAAGACGGCCAACTGCTGGCCGCCTTGCCCGGCTATCGCAAATGGCACTCCTACGGTGAATACGTCTTCGACCACGGCTGGGCCGACGCCTGCCGCCGGGCCGGCATACCCTACTATCCAAAACTGCTCTGCGCCGTGCCATTCAGCCCGGTCACCGGGCCGCGCCTGTTGGCGGGGCGGGCAGAAGACGGGTTGGCGCTGTTGCAGAGCCTGCCGGGCTATATCGAGATCGAACAGCTGTCCAGTGCACACATCAACTTCACCGAGCCAGATCTCGACGTATTGATGGCGGCGCAGCACGGCTGGCTGGAGCGTATTGGTTGCCAATATCACTGGCACAACCGCGGCTACCGGGATTTTCAGGATTTCCTCGACACCTTGAGCTCGCGCAAGCGCAAGCAAATGCGCAAGGAACGCGAGCAAGTCGCCGGGCACGGGATCAGTTTCGAGTGGTATGAAGGGCACCAGTTACAAGAGTCGCAGTGGGACTTCGTCTATGCCTGTTACGCCAACACCTACGCCGTGCGGCGCCAGACGCCGTACCTGACCCGCGATTTTTTCAGCCTGCTGGCCGAACGCATGCCCGAATCGATTCGTGTGGTGTGCGCGCTGCAGGACGGCCGTCCGGTGGCGATGGCCTTCAGCCTGGTCGGTGGCGGCAGTTTTTACGGACGCTACTGGGGCTGCCTGGCGGAGTACGACCGGCTACATTTCGAGACCTGTTTTTATCAGGGCATGGACTACGCAATCGCCCAGGGATTTCAGCGCTTTGATGCCGGGGCGCAGGGCGAGCATAAGCTGATTCGCGGGTTCGAGCCGCAGATTACCCATTCCTGGCATTACCTGCGCCACCCCGGGCTTGAGGCTGCGGTGCGGGAGTTTCTCGAGCAGGAACGGCGAGGGGTGCTGGCGTATGCGCAGGAGGCGCGGATGGCGTTGCCGTACAAACAGGTTTAAGCCGCGCAGGACCAGGCATTCAGCGTTTTTAATCAATCCCCACAAACCCACCCGTCTGGTGATGCCACAACCGCGCATACAGCCCCTGGTGCGTCAACAACTCACTGTGGCTGCCGCTTTCGGCAATTCGGCCTTTCTCCAGCACCACCAGCCGGTCCATCCGGGCAATGGTCGACAGGCGGTGGGCAATGGCGATGACCGTCTTGCCTTTCATCAGGGTTTCCAGACTCTCCTGAATCGCCACCTCGACCTCGGAGTCCAGCGCTGAAGTCGCTTCGTCCATGATCAGGATCGGCGCGTTCTTGAGCAGTACCCGGGCGATGGCGATGCGCTGGCGCTGGCCGCCGGAAAGCTTGACCCCGCGTTCCCCCACCAGTGCATCAAAACCGGTACGGCCCTGGGCATCGGTCAATTGCTGAATGAATTCATCGGCGCGGGCCTTGCGCGCGGCTTCCCAGAGCTCTTCGTCGGTCGCGCCAGGGCGGCCGTAGAGCAGGTTTTCGCGGATCGAGCGGTGCAGCAGCGAGGTGTCCTGGGTGATCATGCCGATCTGCTCGCGCAGGCTTTCCTGGTTGACCTGGGCGATGTCCTGATCGTCGATCAGGATGCGTCCGCCTTCCAGGTCGTAAAGGCGCAGCAGCAGGTTGACCAGGGTGGACTTGCCTGCGCCGGAGGGGCCGATCAGGCCGATTTTTTCGCCTGGGCGAACGTCCAGGGTCAGGCCACTGATGATCCGGTTGCCCTTGCCGTAGTGAAAGTCGACGTTATCGAAACGCACCGCCCCACGGGAAACGCTCAGTCGGGGTGCGTCCGGCTGGTCGGTCACGCTGACCGGCTGGGCGATGGTTTGCAGGCCGTCCTGGACCATGCCGATGTTTTCGAAGATGCCGTTGACCACCCACATGATCCAGCCCGACATATTGACGATGCGGATCACCAGCCCCGTGGCCAGTGCAATCGCGCCGACCGTGATCAGCGACTGGGTCCAGAGCCACAGGGCCAGGGCTGTGGTGGTGGCGATCAGCAAGCCGTTGAGGGTGGTGATGACCACGTCCATGCTGGTGACCACTCGCGCCGCCAGTTGGGTTTTTTCGGTCTGCTCGCTGATGGCCTCGCGGGCGTATTCCTGCTCGAAGTGGGTGTGAGCGAACAGCTTGAGGGTGGCGATATTGGTGTAGCCGTCGACGATGCGCCCCATCAGCTTGGAGCGGGCATCGGAGGAGATCACCGAGCGTGCCTTGACCCTGGGCACGAAGTAGTAGAGCGCGCCGATGTAACAGGCGATCCAGGTCAGCAACGGGATCATCAGGCGCCAGTCGGCCTCGGCAAACAGCACCAGTGAACTGATGGCGTAGATCAGCACATGCCAGAGCGCGTCCACGGCCTGCACGACGGAGTCGCGCAGGGAGTTGCCGGTTTGCATGATGCGCTGGGCGATGCGCCCGGCGAAGTCATTCTGGAAGAAGTTCAGGCTTTGCTTGAGCACATAGCTGTGGTTTTGCCAGCGGATCATGCTGGTCATGCCCGGGCTGATGGTCTGGTGCACCAGCAAGTCGTGCAGGCCGACGAAGATCGGCCGCAACAGCAGCGCCACTACCAGCATCCAGATCAGTTCGCCGCTGTGCTCGCTGAAGAAATGGACGTTGGGCGTGCCCTGGGCCAGGTCGATGATGCGGCTCAGGTAGCTGAACAGCGCCACTTCGATCAGCGCGCCGATCAGGCCGACCACCAGCAAGGCGGCGAAGCTTGGCCAGACCTGGCGCAGGTAATACAAGTAAAACGGCAGGACCTTGCCCGGGGGAGCCGCCGTGGGAGCGTCGCGGAAGATATCGATCAGTTGCTCGAAACGCCGGTACAGCATCACGCACTCCTTATGGGGGCAGACGGTCCTGGCCGGTCACGCATCCATGCATGACGCTGTTTAGTCCAGGCGCTTGGCGGACAGTATCAGGACCGGGTCGGCCGGTACATCGCTCATGCCACGCGAGCGGGTAGTTTGCACACCAGCGATCTGATCGACAACGTCCATGCCTTTGACGACTTTTCCGAAAACGGCGTAGCCGAAATCGCGGCTGCCATGGTCAAGGAAGCCGTTGTCCTTGTGGTTGATGAAGAACTGGCTGGTGGCCGAGTCCTTGGCAGAGGTGCGCGCCATGGCCAGGGTGCCACGCACGTTGAGCAGGCCGTTGTCGGCTTCGTTCTTGATTGGCGCGTCGGTGGGTTTCTGCACCATGTCACGGGTGAAGCCGCCGCCCTGGACCATGAAGCCGGGGATCACGCGGTGGAAGATGGTGTCCTTGTAGAAGCCTTTATCGACATAGGCCAGAAAGTTCTGGGTACTGACGGGGGCCTTGGCTGCATCCAGTTCAACCTCGATTTCGCCGAAGCTGGTGTTCAGCAACACGTGCGGGTTTTTAGTGGCGGCAGGCTGTGCAGCCATCAGGCTGCTGGCAAACAGCACGGAGCAGGCGGCGAGAGCAATTTTCTTCAGCATAGGGTCAATGGTCCTTGGGGGTGGTGGGGACTGCAGCCAGGAATTGCAGCAGGGTCTGGTTGAATGCATTCGGTTGGTCCAGCGGCGTAGCGTGCCGGGAATCCTTGATCACTGCCAGCCGCGCTCCGGGTATCTGGTCCACGTAGGCTTGCTTGAGCGAGACCGGGGTGTAGTCGCAGTCTGCCGTTATCACAAGGGTGGGACAGGTGATACAGCCGATGCGCTCCTGAACACCCCAGTTGATGATGGCGTCAAAACTGGCAAGGTAAGCGCGCTTGTCGTTGCGGGCCCAGCGCTCGGCGATCTTTTGGCGCAGGTCGGCCTGTTCGGGTTTGGGAAACAGCAGCTTGCCCAAGGCTTTGCCGAGCGTCTCCAGGCTCATGAAACGCGCCAGGCTCCAGCGCTTGAACCAGAACCAGTAATCCTGGGGCGTGCGCAGCTTGAGCTGCGGGGCGCTGTTGACGATGCACAGGCTGCGCAGCAGGCCGGGTTGGTCGACCGCGGTCTGGAAGCCGATCATCCCGCCCATGGACAGCCCGACCAGGTGCACCGGGCCTAGATTCAGATGCTCGATCAACGCCACCAGGTCGGCGCTGAAGCCCGGGATGCTGTAGCGCTCGCGGGGTTTGTCGGAGCGGCCGTGGCCGCGCACATCGAGCAGAATCACCCGGTAATGCCTGGCCAGCGCCGGAACCTGGTATTCCCAGTCCTGGCAACTGGAGCCCAGGCCATGTACCAGGATCAGCGGCTCGCCCTGGCCGTATTCTTCGTAATGCAGTGAACAACCGTCATGTTCGAAATAGGGCACGATGACTTCCTTTTCCGGTTCAGAGCTGGGGCGGCGCCGCGAAGGGTGCGTCCAGGGGCGCCGTGTCGAAGTTGCGCAACAGATCAATCAGAATCTGGGTGGCCGGGCCGAGCGGCTTGTCCTTGTTTGAGTACAGGTAGAACGTCGGGTGTCGGCTGCCTCCCTGGTCCAAGGGTAGCTGCTTGAGAATACCGTCTCGCAATTCGCGTTCGATCAGGTGGCGTGGCAGCCAGGCAAACCCCAGCCCGCTGCTGACGAACGTCGTCGCGGTGGCCAGGCTGCCGACCGTCCAGCGATGCTCGGCGCCCAGCCAGCCAACGTCGCGCGGCTGCTGGCGGCCCGAGTCGCGGATCACCACTTGCATCTGGCTTTCCAGGTCCTGGAAGCTGAGTTCGCGCTGCAGGCGATGCAGGGCGTGCTCGGGGTGGGCGACGGCGACGAACTCGATGCTGCTCAGCTCCGTGCCCAAATAGCCGGAGATGTTGAAGCCACAGATGGCCAGGTCGGCAACCCCCTCCAGCAGCACCTCTTCAACCCCGGACAACACCTCTTCACGCAACCGCACCCGGCAGCCGCGGCTTTGCGGCATAAAGGCGCTCAGGGCGCGGACCAGGCGGGCATTGGGGTAGGCTGCATCGACCACCAGTCGAACTTCGGCTTCCCAGCCTTGTTCCATGTGGTGGGCGAGGTCTTCCAGCTGGCTGGCCTGCTTGACCAGTTGCCGGGAGCGGCGCAGCAACACGCCACCGGCATCCGTCAGCACCGCCTTGCGCCCGTCGATGCGCAACAGCGGCACGCCGAGCTGGTCTTGCATGCGCGCCACGGTATAGCTGACCGACGACTGCGAGCGGTGCAGCGCTTCGGCGGCCTGGGCGAAACCGCCGTGGTCGACCACTGCCTGCAAGGTCCGCCATTGATCCAGGGTCACCCGGGGCGCTTTCATCATCCGCTCCTCTTGTCCTAAGCTGGCGTTCCCGCATGGAGACTGCCGAATGAAAAAATGTTGTGCTGTGCTGCTGTCGTTGCTGCCCCTGGTGGCCTACGCCTACCCCATCGATGTGGACAAGCAGTTGGACGGGGTCAAGCTGGACTACACCACCTACGACACGGACTACGACATCGGCTCCATTACCCTGAACAATTACGGCCAGGTGGCCGCTGACTGCAAGGTGGTGTTCAAGAACGGCCCCGAGGCGCCGCGTACCCGGCGTGTGCAAGTGGCCGCAGGCAAAAGCGCGGACGTCACCGCCAAGTTCAACCGCAAGATCATCAAGCTGCGCATCGACCTGAGCTGCAAGCCGGGCTGACCGTCCAGGCCCTGGCAGGTTATGCCTGTCAGGGTAGAGTATTGCTCTTATAAATCAACTTAATTGATAGGTAATAGCGAATATTTCCGCTTTTTTATCGATCTGGCAATCTCTAACCTTCACTCCATCACAACGCACCCACTTGCCGATGGAGGCTTCAATGTCCCGTGTACTGATCATCGAAAGCAGCGCCCGCCAACAAGACTCGGTCTCGCGGCAGTTGACCCAACGGTTCATCAGCCAGTGGAAAGCCGCCCACCCGGCCGACACGATCACCGTGCGTGACCTGGCTGTGAACCCCGTGCCGCACCTGGACGCCAACTTGCTCGGTGGCTGGATGAAGCCGCAAGAGCAGCGCAACACCCAGGAGCTTGAAGCCCTGGCGCGCTCCAACCAGTTGACTGACGAAGTGCTGGCCGCTGACGTGCTGGTACTCGCGGCACCCATGTACAACTTTGCTATCCCGAGCACGCTCAAGGCCTGGCTGGACCACGTTCTGCGTGCCGGCGTCACCTTCAAATACACCGAAACCGGCCCACAAGGCCTGCTGATCGGCAAGCGCGCCATTGTGCTGACCGCCCGTGGAGGCATCTATGCCGGCAGTGCCAGCGATCACCAGGAACCCTACTTGCGCCAGGTCATGGGCTTTATCGGCATCCATGATGTGACGTTCATCCACGCCGAAGGCCTGAACATGGGCCGTGACTTCCACGACAAAGGCTTGAACCAGGCCATTGCCCGGCTCGCTGAAGTGGCCTGAAACGCTCGGTAACTGACTTGCCCGATCACCCTTACGGCTGATCGGCTCAGATTGATGACAACCCCCCTGTAGGAGCAAGGCTTGCCTGCGATGCAGACACCACGATATGCCTGAAACACCGCGGTGCAGCTCTTCGCGGGCAAGCCCGGCTCCTACACGCGAAGCGTTTAAAGTTGCCATCGATTGCCCGGCGAAAGCCAACCGGCTAAGGTCGCCGCCATCTGGCAAGAGGCAATCATGGGCTATCTACTCATCGTTACATTGATTCAAGCGTTTTCCTTCAGTCTGATCGGCGAATACCTGGCCGGGCAGGTCGACAGTTATTTCGCCGTATTGGTGCGGGTGGTGTTGGCGGGGTTGGTGTTCTTGCCGCTGACGCGCTGGCGTCAGGTCGAGCCGCGCTTCATGCGCGCGATGCTGCTGATCGGGGCGTTGCAGTTTGGCGTGACCTACGTCTGCCTGTACCTGAGCTTCAGGGTGCTGACGGTGCCGGAGGTGCTGCTGTTCACCATCTTGACGCCGTTGCACGTGACGTTGATTGAAGATGCGCTGAACCGCCGCTTCAATGTCTGGGCACTGGTGGCGGCATTGGTGGCGGTTGCAGGGGCTGCGGTGATTCGCTTCGACAGCATCAGCCCGGACTTTTTCATGGGCTTTTTGCTGCTGCAACTGGCGAACTTCACCTATGCCGCCGGGCAAGTGCTGTACAAGCACCTGGTGGCGCGCCACCCAAGCGACCTGCCGCACTACCGTCGCTTTGGCTATTTCTACGTGGGTGCGTTACTGGTGGTGTTGCCGGCCTACGCGCTGTTCGGCAATGCCCAGCACCTGCCGCAAACCAACCTGCAGTGGGGCGTGCTCGGGTTTCTGGGGCTGTGCTCGACGGCGTTGGGCATGTACTGGTGGAACAAGGGCGCGTGCCTGGTGCCGGCCGCCACCCTGGCGGTGATGAACAACCTGCACGTGCCGTTGGGCTTGCTGGTGAACCTGTTGATCTGGAATCAGCATGAGCCGGTGGGCCGGTTGTTCATCGGTGGGTCGGTGATTCTGCTCTCGCTATGGATCAGCCGGCTCGGCAACCGCCGTACGTTGAGCGTGAGCCAGGCCCGGTAGCAGCCCCGCGCGCAGGTCGTTACCGCTGGGCTGCTGATAGACGTTCAGGCCGAATTCGGGCATCACCGCCAGCAGGTAATCGAAGATATCGCCCTGGATGCGCTCGTACTCGGCCCAGACTGTGGTGCGGGTGAAGCAGTAGATCTCTAGCGGCACGCCCTGGGCGGTGGGCTGCAGCTGGCGGACCATGCAGGTCATGTTCGGCTGAATGTCCGGGTGGCTCCTGAGGTAAGCCAGCGCGTACGCGCGGAAGGTGCCGAGATTGGTCATCCGGCGGCGGTTGGCCGACAGCCGGGCAATATTGCCCTGAGCCTCGTTCCAGGCCTGCAGTTCGGACTGTTTGCGCGCCATGTAATCAGTCAGCAGGCGCACCTGAGTCAATTGGCGTTCTTCGGCGTCGGTGATAAAGCGCACGCTGCTGGCATCGATGAACAGGCTGCGCTTGATCCGCCGCCCGCCGGATTGCTGCATGCCGCGCCAATTCTTGAACGACTCGGACATCAGGCGCCAGGTGGGGATCGAGACGATGGTCTTGTCGAAATTCTGTACCTTGACGGTATGCAGGGTGATGTCCACCACGTCACCGTCGGCACCGACCTGTGGCATCTCGATCCAGTCGCCGACCCGCAGCATGTCGTTGCTGGTCAGCTGCACGCTGGCGACAAACGACAGCAGGGTGTCCTTGTACACCAACAGAATCACCGCCGACATCGCACCCAGGCCCGACAGCAGCAACAGCGGCGAGCGGTCGATCAGAGTGGCGACGATGATGATGGCGCCGAACACGAACAGGATCATCTTGGCCAGCTGCACGTAGCCCTTGATCGAACGGGTGCGGGCATGTTCGGTCCGGGCGTAGATGTCCAGCAAGGCGTTGAGCAGAGCGCTCAGGGCCAGTACCTGGAACAGGATGGTGAAGGCCAGCGCCACGTTGCCGAGAAAGTGCTGGCTGGCCTTGCTCAGCTCCGGCACCAGGTTCAGGCCGAACTGCACCACCAACGACGGTGTCATCTGCGCCAGGCGGTGGAATACCTTGTTGTGAAGAAAATCATTGAGCCAGTGCAGGGCCGGCTGGCGCGACAGCAGTTTGATTGCGTGCAGGACCAGAAACCGGGCGACCCGCCCCAGTACCAGGGCGACCACCACAAGTAACAGCAGGCCCAGGCCGGCGTGCAAGGCGGGGTGTTCATCGAGTGCGCCGAAGAGGTCCTGGGCGCGTAGCCAAAGCGATTGAATATCCATGCGTGAAAGCGCGAATCCTGAGCGGGAAAGGAGGAACAGTAGAGCCCATTGCTGATTGCAATTGCTATCGGGCTCAAGGCTAAAGCCCGTTTTACCGCAGGTTCGTCGGGAGAGCGATGAGAAAGTCGTAAAGAAATTCGGCTAATGCGTCGCAAACCGTTACGCTATGCAGTTGAATTTACGCACTTCGCCGAGGTAACACCCGTGTTTTCCCAATTCGCCCTGCACGAACGCCTGCTCAAAGCCGTGGCCGAGCTGAAATTTGTCGAGCCTACCCCGGTGCAGGTGGCGGCCATTCCATTGGCCCTGCAAGGGCGTGACCTGCGCGTGACGGCACAAACCGGCAGCGGCAAGACCGCCGCGTTCGTCCTGCCGATCCTCAATCGCCTGATCGGCCCGGCCAAGGTGCGGGTCAGCATTCGCGCGGTGATCCTGCTGCCCACCCGTGAGCTGGCCCAGCAAACCCTGAAGGAAGTCGAGCGTTTCTCGCAGTTCACCTTCATCAAGTCCGGGCTGATCACCGGTGGCGAAGACTTCAAGGTCCAGGCTGCGATGCTGCGCAAGGTGCCGGACATCCTGATCGGCACTCCGGGTCGCCTGCTGGAACAGCTCAATGCCGGCAACCTCGATTTGAAGGAAGTCGAAGTGCTGGTTCTGGACGAAGCCGACCGCATGCTCGACATGGGCTTTGCCGAAGACGTGCAGCGCCTGTGTGACGAATGTGGCAACCGCGAGCAGACCCTGCTGTTCTCCGCCACCACCGGCGGCGCCAGCCTGCGCGACATGATCGGCAAGGTCCTGAAGTCGCCCGAGCACCTGTTGGTCAACAACGTCAGCGACCTGAGCGAGAACACCCGCCAGCAGGTCGTGATGGCCGACCACAATGTGCACAAGGAACAGATTCTCAACTGGCTGTTGGCCAATGAGACCTACCAGAAGGCCATTATCTTCACCAACACCCGTGCCATGGCCGACCGTATCTACGGCCGTCTGGTTGCCCAGGAATACAAGGCATTCGTGCTGCACGGCGAAAAGGACCAGAAGGACCGCAAGCTGGCCATCGATCGCCTGAAGCAGGGCGGCGTGAAGATCCTGGTCGCGACTGACGTCGCGGCGCGTGGTCTGGACGTTGACGGCCTGGACCTGGTGATCAACTTCGACATGCCACGCAGCGGCGACGAGTACGTTCACCGTGTCGGCCGTACCGGTCGTGCCGGTAACGAAGGCCTGGCCATCTCGTTGATCTGCCATGGCGACTTCAACCTGATGTCGAGCATCGAACGCTACCTCAAGCAGCAATTCGAGCGCCGGGTCATCAAGGAAGTCAAAGGTACCTACAGCGGGCCGAAGAAGGTCAAGGCCTCGGGCAAGGCGGTGGGCGTCAAGAAGAAAAAGGTCGATAAAAAGGCCGCAGGGGCCAAGGCTGCGCCGAAACGCAAGCCTGCCCCGAATCGTCCGAAGGCGCCGGCGCTGGTGAGCCAGGACGGCCTGGCGCCGCTGAAGCGGCGCAAGCCTGCGGCTGAGTGATATTTAAATCCTGATAGGTGGTTTTTTGTAGGAGCGCCGGACCGCCGCTCCTACATAGTCCGCGTTAGCCATCAGCCTTCTTCGCCGCCGCCTCCAACTCCTTGAGCCGCTTGTCGATCAACTGACACTTGTCCGGCAGGTCCTTGCTGGCGGTATCGAGCTTCATTCCCTTCAGATCGTCGTTTATCTCCTTGGCCTTTTGCGGATTCTGCTCGGTGAGCTTGGTCACTTCCTTGGCCAGTTGCTCGCGCATTTCCGTGGCCTCCTCAAGGGTGCAGGCCCAGCTCGGCAAGGCCATCAGCAGGGTGGCGGCGGCCGTGATACTCAACAGGATTCTCATCGCTTGTCCTCAGCGTATCGACACAGGTACCCGGTTGAGGGCTGTTGAGCTATAAAAGTTCAGCCGCTGAACGCCGGCCGCCGTCATCGGTCACAACCTATACAGGCCACCCACTCAGAGGTTGAACCGGATGACAACGTACAACTGGGATCTGATCGAGAAGCTGCTCCATGAAGTGCAAAACGGTGCCGGCCACAGCTTTACGCCGCGCCCTTACGCTGAGGAGTTCGTTGCACAACACGCAGGTGTCGGGCGGGAAAAGCCCAATCTGGACCATGTGAAGACGCTTGCCAATGAGTACGAGGGTTTGTTGCTGGACCGAGGTTTCATTGAACCACGGCCGCAAGACCAGGGCGGCAATGGCGAAAATTACATTCTGACCCCGCGCGGTTCCAGCCTGCTGAGCCTGCTCGACAGCAGTATCCCGGGCAACGACCACCCGCGTCAGGTGCTCGATGAGCAGGCCGATGCATTGGAACCCACCGTGTTCGATGATTTGGCAGCCAAAGCACAAATCGCCTGATGGTCATCAGTCGTTATTTTCGTAACGGCATTTCTGATCGTTTGGTTGATAATCTCGACCCATAATCATATGCCCAAGGCTTGCCTTGGGCTTTTTTACCTTTGTCGAGAAACTGCCATGTGTCTGGAACTGCGGGTGGTCGCCCATGATTGAGCGCCGCAATGCTGATGGATTCGCCCTCAAGGTCATGTTGGGCTTATGCCTGATCTGGGGCCTGCAACAAGTCATGATCAAATGGGCGGCTCCTGACATCGCGCCAGTGATGCAGGCAGCGGCCCGTTCCGGCATTTCCGCGCTGTTGGTCGGCCTGTTGATGTGCTGGCGCGGTGGCTGGGAGAACATGAGTAAAACCTGGCGCGCCGGGCTGTTGGCAGGTTCGCTGTTTGCGCTGGAATTCCTGTTTATCGCCGAAGGGTTGCAACTGACCACGGCGGCCCACATGTCCGTGTTCCTCTATACCGCGCCGGTGTTCACCGCCCTGGGCCTGCATTTCATGCTGCCTAGCGAGCGCTTGCGGCCGATGCAGTGGCTGGGGATCCTGCTGGCGTTTGGCGGGACTGCCTTCGCCTTTGCCGGCGGCCTGTCGGTGGGTGAGGTCGATGGCCGGATGCTGTTGGGCGACGCCCTGGGGGTGCTGGCCGGGGCGGCGTGGGGGGCGACCACGGTGGTGGTGCGGACCACGCGATTGTCCGAAGCGCCTGCGACTCAGACCCTGTTCTACCAGCTGCTGGTCGGTTTTGTCGGCCTGCTGGTCATTGCCGTGCTCAGCGGCCAGGTCACACATGTGAGGTTGACCACTGTCGCAGTCACCAGTGTGTTGTTCCAGGGCCTGGTGGTGTCGTTTTTCAGCTACCTGACCTGGTTCTGGCTGTTGCGCAAATACCTGGCCTCTAACCTGGCGGTGTTCTCGTTCATTACACCGTTGTTCGGTGTCACCTTCGGCGTACTGCTGTTGGGAGAGCCCTTGAGCCTCAACTTTATCGGCGGTGCGGTATTAGTGTTGCTGGGTATTACCCTGGTGAGTGCCGAACAGTGGGTGCGCAGACGCCTGCGGACCTTGCTGGGCCAGTGAACGAGCGGTTTTGCCGTTGGTCCGGTCGTTCAGGAAAGTGCGGCGAATCGCCGCGTTTTCGGGCATGCGTATTTTGGCACTTGGGACTATGATCAATGTGAGGCGACGGACAGCACACCGTGGCTCTGAATGACCCGTTGAGGGGGCGTTATGAAAAACACAATGCACAACTGGCTTCATGATCTGGCGGTTGCCCTGGGGCTGATACCTCCACCACTGCAACCGGTACCCATTCCGACTGAAGAAGAGAAGCGTCGGCGTCAGACTCGCCATTGAAGCATGCACGACATCCAGGGCCGTTTCGCGGCCCCTGACGACCAGGGTCGCTCCCACATGAAAGCGGGAGCGCCTTGTCTTATTCCCTGTCTATTACCTGCAAGAACTCAATCAGATCTCCGACCGTCCGCGCACGTTCGAGCATCTGGTCTTCCTCGTGACTGAATGCAGTCAACTCAAACCTGTCTTCGAGCCGGAAAATCAATTCTTCGATGTCGTTCTTGTCCAGGCCCAGGGCCTGCAGGCTGACGTCGTCGGTGAATGAGCGAGGGCCGCCGAGGTAGTCGGCGATAAAGGCGTGGACGGTGTGACGAAGTTCGGACCTGTTCATGATCTTCCCCGGGGCCGGGCGATCCTTCAAAGGCCTTCAAGCCACCGCGTCAGGGTGACGCGGCGGCTGGAATCAAGCTTATGCCAGGTTGGCAGCGCTCACCTGACGGCGAGACAGAAGGCTGACGACTACGAAGCTGACCAAAGCAACGGTCAGGCTGTAGTAGATCGGGGTGTTGGCATCCAGTCCGTCTTTGGCCATGAACACCAGGGCGGTGACAAAGCCCAGGCCCATGCTGGCAATGGCGCCGGCAGTGGTGGCACGTTTCCAGAAGATTGCGCCAATCAGCGGCACCAGCATGCCACCCACCAGCAGGTTGTACGCCAGGGTCAGGGCGCTGATCACGTCGTTGACCACCAGGGCGATGCCCAGTACCGCGATACCGGTCAGCAGGGTGAACAGGCGGTTGATCGCCAGGCTCGACTGCTTGCCACCACGAAGTTTTGGCAGCAGGTCTTCGGTCAAGACGGTGGAGGCGGCCAGCAGGCCGGCGCTGGCGGTGGACATCATGGCGGCCAGGGCCGCGGCGATCACCAGGCCACGGATACCGTCCGGCAGGGTGGCTTTGACGATGGCGGCGAAGGCGTTGTTGACGTTGTCCAGGTCTGGCAACAGCACGTGGGCAGCCATGCCGATCAGGGCACAGGCCAGGCCGTAGACGATGCAGTAGATGCCTGCGGTGGTGCCGGCGTACTTGGCAACCTTCTCATCACGGGCAGTGAACACCCGCTGCCAGATGTCCTGGCCAATCAGGATCCCGAAGAAGTAGATCAGGAAGTAGGTGATGATGGTGTCCCAGCCAATGGTGGTGAAGCTGAAGCTGCTGGCGGGCAGTTTGCTGACCAGCTCGTCCCAGCCGCCGACGCGGTACAGGCAGATGGGCAGCAGGATAAACATCAGGCCGACGGTCTTGATGATGAACTGCACGATGTCAGTCAGGGTCAGCGACCACATGCCGCCGATGGTCGAATACACCACCACCACGCCACCGCCGAGCAGGATCGACATCCAGAACGGCAGGCCGAACAGCACTTGCAACACGGTGCCGATGGCCAGGGTCGAGGTCACGCCGATCATCAGCGCGTAGGCCAGCATGATCACCGCACTGGCCTGGCGGGCCATCGGGTTGTAGCGCTGCTCCAACACCTGGGTGACGGTGAAGATTTTCAGTTTGAGCAGGGGCTTTGCCAGAAACAGGTTCAGCGCCATGATGCCCAGCCCCAGGGCTGCACACAGCCAGAAGCCGGAGATCCCGTGAACATAACCCAGGCGTACAGTGCCGACGGTCGATGCACCACCCAGTACGGTGGCGGCCATGGTGCCCATGTACAGGCTTGGGCCCAGGTTACGCCCAGCCACCAAATAGTCTTCGTGGGTTTTTGCACGGCGCATGCCATACCAACCGAGCAACAGCATGCCGGCGGCATAGATCATGACAACGAAAATATCTAAGGCCATGGAGGGTCTCCAATTATCTTTTTTATGGTGAGATCGTTCCCCCAGCCGGGCAAGCCCGGGCCGGGGTCGTTCGTCAGGTCAAGGTTTAAACGCTGGGTTGAAGGCCTGTTCGAGGGTGTGGAAAACGAAGCTTGCATCGGCACTGAAGGCGCCGAAGTAAGCCTCGCGATCGTTACGGGCGAAGGCCGATATCAAGTCCGTGGCAGCCTGTAAAACCTGGTCGCGGTCGTTCATGGCGGCGCCTCAGCGGTGGGCCACGCCCGGCAGTACGCAGAGCATTTCGTACAGCAGGTTGGCGCCCAGCAGCGAGGTGTTGCCGGTGGTGTCGTAGGGCGGCGAGACTTCTACCAGATCGCAGCCGATCAGGTCGAGGCCCTGGCAGCCACGGATGATTTCCATCGCCTGAATGGTGGTCAGGCCGCCGATTTCCGGGGTGCCGGTGCCAGGCGCCCAGGCCGGGTCAATGCCGTCGATGTCGAAGCTCAGGTACACCGGGCCACCGCCGACTTTTTCCCGTACTTCAGCCATCAGCGGTTCCAGCGACTTGTGCCAGCACTCTTCGGCCTGGACCACGCGGAAGCCCTGCTTGCGGCTCCAGTTGAAGTCCTCAGCGGTGTAACCCTGGGCGCGCAGGCCGATCTGGACCACGCGGTCGCAATCGAGCAGGCCTTCTTCCACGGCGCGGCGGAAGGTGGTGCCGTGAGCGATTTTCTCGCCGAACATGTGATCGTTGACGTCAGCGTGGGCATCGATGTGCACCAGGCCGACCTTGCCGTGCTTCTTGTGGATGGCCCGCAGGATCGGCAGGGTGATGGTGTGGTCGCCCCCCAGGGTCATCGGGATGACGTTGTGTTCGAGGATCTCGTCGTAGGCCTCCTCGATGATGCGCACGGCGTCGAGCAGGTTGAAAGTGTTGATGGCCACGTCACCGATATCGGCCACCGACAGCGAGTCGAACGGTGCGGCGCCAGTGGCCATGTTGTAGGGGCGAATCATTACCGATTCGGCACGGATCTGCCGTGGACCGAAGCGGGTGCCCGAGCGCAGCGAGGTGCCGATGTCCAGCGGAATGCCGATGAAGGCGGCATCCAGGCCCGCGGCGGACTGCAGGTGGGGAAGGCGAAGCATGGTGGCGATGCCGCCGAAACGCGGCATTTCATTGCCGCCCAGTGGTTGGTGAAGAGTCTTGTCCACGGGTGGGGCCTCATCGTTTGTTTTAGTTGTTCGAACCTGTTCGCATTTGGCCGGGCAACGCCACGGGGGTCCCGAAACAGGCTCATTGCGGCGCAGTCTGCAAAAGGTAGTGGCCGGGAAGAATCGCTACAGGCAAAAACTTAGTTCAGATTTTTCTAAACTAATGCCGTGCCGCTGGTTAGACTGTCTTCCATTCGCTTTTTGTCTGGAACGCTCATGGCCAACGCCCTGCCTGATCTGAAACTGCTGCGCATCTTCGTCAGCGTGGTCCGCCACCAGGGGTTCGCCAACGCGCAACAGGAACTCAACCTGTCGACCTCGGCGATCAGTACCTACATGAGCCAGCTCGAAACAGCGCTGGGGATCGTGCTCTGCCACCGCGGCCGGGGCGGCTTCAGCCTGACCAGCAAAGGCGAGCTGTTTCACCAGGAAACCCTGCGCCTGCTGGCGGAAATGGAAGGCTTCGAGCAATACGCCGCCGCGCTCAAGGGCGAACTGCGCGGTACGCTCAACCTGGGGGTGATCGACTCGACGGTGAGTGATAAAGCCTTGCCGCTGGCCGAAGCCATCGGCGCCTACAGCCAGGAACACCCGGCGGTGCATTTGCACTTGTCGGTGTCCAGCCCCTACGAATTGCAGCTGGGGGTGCAGGATAACCGCCTGGACCTGGCCATCGGCGCGTTCTCCACGCGTATGAGTGGCTTGTTGTATCAGCCGCTGTACCGCGAGCAGCACTGGCTGTATTGCAGCAATCGCCACCCGCTGTTCCATGAACGGCGCATTCCCGAGCAGGTAATCACCCAGCAGCGCATGGTCGGGCGCGGTTACTGGAGCCAGGCCGAGCTGGCTCGCCATGGCTTCAAGCACAGCGCCGCGACGGTCGAAAGCATGGAGGCGCAGCTGATTCTGGTGCTGTCGGGTGCCTACATCGGCTACCTGCCGGAACACTATGCCCAGCCCTGGGCCGACAAGGGCGATTTGCGGGTGCTATCGCCGGCGACCTTCGGTTATCAGGCGCCTTTCTCGATGATCGTGCGCCGCGGCCGCAGCCGTGAACCGTTGTTGCAGACCTTTCGCGATCTGCTCAAGGCGCAGCTCAACACTGTCTGACCGAAAGACTCAGGAGACGCCCATGTCCAGAATCCAGTGCAGTCGCTGCCTGCGCCCCCAAGCCCATTGCCTGTGCCCGCTGATCCCGCTGCTCGACAGCCGAACGCGAGTCTTGTTGTTGCAACACCCGAGCGAAGTCGGGCACGCCCTCAACACCGCTCGTTTCGCCGCCCTGGGGCTGCGCAATGCCGAGCTGCGGGTAGGGGAGGTGTTCGAGGATTTGCCAGCGCTCTTGCAGCAACCGGGCTACCGGGCGTGCCTGTTATTCCCTGCTGATAAGGCTGAAACCCTGACTGCCTACAGTGAAGATCAGAGCGATCTGCCGTTGTTGTTAGTGGTGCCCGATGGCACCTGGCGCAAGGCCCGCAAACTGCTGCACTTGAACCCGGTGCTGGCGGCGTTGCCAAGGGTCACCCTGGCCGACGCTGCGCCCACCCGCTATCGGTTACGCAAGGCACCGGGTCCTGGGGCATTGTCGACGCTCGAAGCGGTGGTGCAAGCGCTTGAAGTGCTGGAGCCGCACACCGATTTCGCCCCGCTGCTGCGGCCGTTCGAGGCGTTGATTGAAGGGCAGATTGCGGCGATGGGGGAGGAGACATTTCGGCGTAATCACTCAGGCTAAAAATTGGTTCATCGCGCAATTGCGGGATAGCCACACCGAAACCAAACAGATCTAAAGCCGAACAAACAAGGCTGGCAACTCCAAATTCACAGGCCATGGCACGTTGCAACAAATGTGGGAGCGGATTTATCCGCGAAGCGCCGCGCGGGCGGCGCTCGATCTCAAGAACAATGGAAAAACCAAGGCAAGCACTTCACACGGCTCATGCGATCTGCTGGCTGGCCACCCTCGCCTCGCCCCATCAGTATGAAGAGGGTTGTCTGAGGACCGTATCAAGGCTTCCAAGTGCTTGCCTTGGGTTTTCCGGCGCTGCCGAAATCGAGCGCCGCCCACGCGGCGCTTCGCGGATAAATCCGCTCCCACATTTGTTGCAACGTGCCATGGCCTGTGAGATTGGGTTTGTCAGCCTTGCTTGTGGGGCGGGAGATCGCGGTGGCGCAGGCCTAAAAATTGCCCAGCGGCCATCCGGCGTAGGCGCCATCCACGACGAAGTCGAGCGCGGTATCACCGTTCCCGCAGCGCCTCGGTGCGGGCTTTGAGCACCGGCTTGAGCAAGTAATCCAGCACGCTTTTCTGCCCGGTAATGATATCCACCGTCGCCGTCATCCCCGGGATAATCAGCAGCGGTTTGCTGTCCCCGCCCAAGTGGTTCTTATCGGTGCGCACCTGGATCAGGTAAAAACTGTTGCCCTTGTCATCGCTCACCGTGTCGGCGCCGATCAGTTCCAGCCTGGCCTTCAACCCCCCGTAGATGGTGTAGTCATAGGCGCTGAACTTGACCATGGCGGTCTGGCCAGGGTGCAGGAAGGCGACGTCCTGGGGGCGGACCTTGGCCTCGATCAGCAGGTTGTCTTCCAACGGCACGATTTCCACCAGGTCGCTGCCCGGCTGGACCACGCCGCCGATGGTGTTGACCTTGAGCAGCTTGATGATGCCCTTGACCGGCGAGACCACGGTGGTGCGGGTGACCCGGTCGTCGATGGCGATGCTTGAGGCGGTGATTTTCGACAGGTCCGTGCGTTTGTCGTTGAGCTCCTTGGACGCCTCGGAGCGGAACGATTGCTCGGATTCGTCGATCTTGCTCTTGATCTCGTTGATGGCCGCTTCCGCCCGGGGAATGGCCAGGGTGGTGGCATCCATCGAGCCTCGAATTTCCACGGCACTGCGTTTCAAGCGCAGAATCTCCACCGGCGAAATCGCCCCGGTGCCGACCAGTGGGGTGCTCATGTTCAGCTCCTGCTGAACCAGTGCCAGGCTTGAGCGGTACTGCGCCTGCTTGGAACGAAATTCCGAGACTTCCTGGGTTTTTTGCCGAAGTTGTTCGTTCAGGGTGTTCTGCTCGCTCTTGAGCCGCCGTTGCCGCGATTGGTACAGCGACAGCTCATCTTCGGCCACCTGCGGGGCCTTGCTGCGCACCTCCTCGGACACGGTAAACGGCCGGCCTTCGGCTTCGGCGGACAAGCGTTCGACCTGAGCCGTCAGTGCCAGCCGGTCGGCCTCGCTTTCACCCTTGTTGGACTTGAAGCGAGTGTCATCCAGGCGCAACAGGGTGTCGCCCTTGGCCACAATTTGCCCTTCGCGAACGAAGATCTCGGTGACGATCCCGCCCTCCAGGTTCTGGATGACTTGCACCTTGCTTGAGGGGATGGCCTTGCCTTCGCCCATGGTCACTTCATCGAGCACCGCAAGCTTCGCCCAGACCAGCGCGATCACGATCAGCAAGGCGGTCAGCCAGACGATCAGCCGCGAGCGTCGGGGCGAGTCTTGCAGGGCCGCCTCGGCGACTTCGGGCATGTATTCGCTTTCGGCAGTCTTGCCGAAACTGTGGAAGTAGCCGCGCAGGCCGTGACTGGCAGACATGATCTGAACTCCTAGACTGCCGAGCCGACAAGGCCCTTGCGCAGCGCTTCGATAACCGACGCTTTAGGGCCATCGGCGACGATCTGGCCGTTGTCCAGCACCAGCAGGCGGTCGACCAGGCTGAGCATGGAGGTGCGGTGAGTCACCAGCACCAGGGTCTTGCCCTGCACCCAGCCGTGCAGGCGCTGGCGCAGGACATCTTCGCTGCTGTTGTCCATGTGGCTGGTGGGCTCATCGAGCAGCATGATCGGTGGTTCCAGCAACATCGCGCGGGCCAGCAGCACCGCCTGGCGCTGGCCGCCGGAAAGCAGCTGGCCGCGCTCGCCCACCGGGCGGTCGAAGCCTTGCGGGTGCTGGCGGGCCAATTCGCTGACGCCGGTCAGTTCCGCGACTTCGAGCATCCGTGCATCGGTGATGTAGCGTGCCCCCAGGGTCAGGTTGTCGCGCAGGCTGCCAGCCAGCAGTGGCAGGTCGTGGGCGACATAACCGATCTGATGGCGCAGGTCGGCCACGTCCAGCTGGCGCAAGTCCAGATTGTCCACCAGCACCTGGCCTTCATCCGGCGCATAGAAGCCCATCACCAGCCGCGCCAGGGTACTTTTGCCCGAGCCGCTGCGGCCGATGATGCCGATGCGCTCGCCGGGTTTCATGCTGAAGCTGACATTGTTCAGGGCCGGCGCATTTTGCCCGGCGTAGCGAAAGCTCACGTGGCTCAGCTCCAGGGCGCCATTGAGCTGGGTGCGCTCCAGCGGCCTCTGGCCGGCTTCGCGCTCCTGAGGCAGGGACATCAAGGCATCGGTGCTGCGCATGGTCAACTGCGCTTGCTGGTAGCGGGTAATCAGCCCGGCGATCTGGCCCAGTGGCGACAACACCCGGCTGCCGAGCATGTAGGAAGCCACCAGGGCGCCGACGCTGAGGTTGCCGGCGATGATGCTGTAGACCCCGGCGACGATGGTGGCCATGCCGCAGAACTGTTGGATGAACAGCGTGCCGTTGGTTGCCAGGGCCGACAGGTTGCGGGCGTGGCTGTCGAGCCGGGTCAGGGCACCGTGGGTTTGCTCCCATTTGTATTGGCGTTCGCTTTCGGCGCTGCAGGCCTTGAGCGTTTCCAGGCCGCCCAGGGTTTCGATTAAAAGCGCCTGGCGGGCGGCGCCCAGGGTCAGGCTTTTCTGCACGGTGTCACGCAGGCGCACCTGGATAAACAGGGCGAAGAAGATCGTCAGCGGAAAGGCGATCAGCGGGATCAGCACCAGCCAGCCGCCGAGCAGGCCGATCACCACCAGCATCAGCAAGGCGAAGGGCAGGTCAATGATGCTGGTCAGGGTCACGGCGGTGAGAAACTCACGCAGGCCCTGGAAGTCATGGATGCTCTGGGCGAAGCCGCCCACCGTGGCCGGGCGAGCCTTCATGGCCATGCCGGTGATGCGTTCGAACAAGGTCGCCGAGAGGATCAGGTCAGTGCGCTTGCCGGCCTGGTCCAGCAAGTGTGCGCGCACCACCCGCAGGATCAACTCGAACACTGTACCGATCAGTAAGCCGATCGCCAGCACCCAGAGGGTCGACACTGCCTGGTTGGGGACGACCCGGTCGTAGGTCTGCATCACGAACAGCGGCACCATCAGCCCCAGCAGGTTGATCAACAGACTGGCCAGAATCGCGTCGCTGTAGAGCCAGCGCGACAGCTTGAGGGTGTCGCGAAACCAGGCGTTGACCCGTGGCATCAACGGTGAGCGCAGTTCTTCGAGCTCATGCCGGGGACGGGCAAACAGCGCCTGGCCGGTGTATTGCGCCTTCAAGGCGTCCAGGCTTACCCATTGCTCGCCGCCTTCGGCTTCGCTGGGCAGGATCAAGGCCTGAGCGTTTTCATCCAGCCGTCGCAGGACCGCGCAACGACCACCTTTGAGCAGCAGCAGCACCGGCAGGTTCAGCGAAGAAATGGCGTCCAGATCCCGACGCAGCAGCCGCGCCTGTAGCCCGGCGCGGGCGGCTGCGCGCGGCAGCAGGTCCAGGCTCAGGCGTTGTTGCGCCAGCGGCAGGCCGCTACTCAGGCTGGCTCGGCTGGCAGCCGAGCCGTGCAGTTTGCAGAGGATCAACAGCCCGTCGAGCAACGGGTCGTCGAAGCTCGAACGCGGATCAGCGGCCGTGCCCGCCGAGTGCATGCTCGTCACAATGGCCTACTCCAACAGAGGATGGGTCAATTCATGTCCGGAAGACGAGCATCACTTTTGACTTCCGCTTGGGCAATGGCTTCGGCGGGCAGTACAACGCGCTGCTTGTTCAGCAGCTCACCCATATTGGCCAGCACCCGGTACATGGCGTATTCCTCGGTGTAGCGGACTTCGGTGTAGCGACGATTGGCGTTGTACAGCTCGTTTTCGCTGTCGAGCAGATCGAGCAGGGTCCGTTGGCCGAGGCCGAACTGGTCCTGGTAGGCGGCGCGTACGCGGGTGGTGGTTTCGGCGTATTCACGGGCATACGGGGTTTGCTGACGGGCGTTTTGCATGGCATTCCAGGCCAGCGACATGTTCTCGTTGATCTGGCGCAAGGCATTGTTGCGGATGTCCATGGCCTGGTTGATCTTGTGCGCGTTCGATTGTAGCCGGGCCTTGTCGCTGCCGCCGCGGAACAGGTTGTAACTCATCGTCACACCTGCGCGCCAATCGGTGTTGTTGTGTCCGATTTCGCCGGCCAGGTCGTTGTTGGCGCCGGTGGCAAGCTCGGCATCAAAGCGTGGATAGAACGGCGACTTGGCGACTTCATACTGTTTCTCGGCCGCTTGCACATCGGCCTGGGCCGATTTCAGGTAAGGGTTGTTGACCAGCATGCTTTGGCGCGCTTCAGTCAGGTCGGCCGGCATTTCCCCCTTGATCGAGACAGGCGCTTCCAGCTCGTCGGGCATCCGCCCGGTGGCGCTGAAGAAGTTGGCTTGCGCGTCTGCCAGGTCCACCTGGGCGGTGTAGTAATTGTTCTCGGCCAGGGCGCGGCGGGCCTTGGACTGGTCCAGGTCGGCGTTGCTGCCCACCCCGCGTTGGCTGCGCAGGCCGATCTGGTCGTTGACTCGCAGGTGCGCTTGCAGGTTGTTCTTGGCCAGGGTCACCAGCTCGCGGCGCTTGAGGACTTCCAGGTAAACCTCGGTTGCGCGCAAGGCCAGGTCCTGGGCAGTGGCCTGGGCGAAGTAGGCCCGCGAGTTCACCACCGCTTTGGTGCGGCCAACCTCATTGGGTGTATTGAAACCATCAAACAGCATTTGCCGCAGGCGCAATTCTGACTGGGTGTAATTCAGGGTTTCCTTGTTGTGATTGCCCAGAGCACGGGTAGTGGGGTTGTCGGAACGCTCGCGACCATAACCGGCTGTGAGATCGACGCTGGGGTAGTAGCCGCCGCGCGCCACTTTCACGTCCTCGTCAGCAGAGAGGCGGTTGTTGAAGGTGGATTGAAGCTCCGGGTGATTTGCAATGGTGCTTTGAATGGCTTCCGTGAGATTCATGGCTTGAGCTGGAGCGCTGGCCATCGCTAACAACATCGCGCCGTAGATGGGCTTCGATACGCGCATGAGGTACATCTCCCTGGTCTTGGTTACTGCACTTCGTCAAAAAAGTGACGAAAAAATAAAGGTCAAACCGTTTCAGGCTTGTAACAACAGAGCTAAGAACATCTCAGGACGTAGCTAAGAAGAATTTTTCATAATCCTTATGCGGAAAAAAACTTATGCGATGTAAAAAATCCAAGACATTGTTCATTGCATGGCGTCCCGTGAATTCGGCCGAAATGGCTTTTTTTCGGGGCCTTGCAAGCGTTCTTGGTTTTTCTTGCGGCATAGGGGCGGGGAACGAGCGAAGAGGTGATGTACGACGCACTGTTTGGCGACAAAAAATTGTCGTTTTTTTGTTTTAACAGTGTGGCGACACCTCGCTGGCGGCTCTGAAATTGGGATTCGAAACCGCGATCAACGATTTGTCGCCGGCGACGACTCCATGGCAGCCACCAGAACAGGGTAGGGCCGGCTTACTTGCGATGGAGCGCCGTTCACCCACTAGTGAATGAGCCGACCAAGCGGTTTTCAGCCACACCTCCACGTGATCGCCAGCACCGTTGCGCAGGAAACGGATGATGTCTTCGCGTGGGAGGAATGCACATGGCTAAATTAATCGGCGTGGTCAGCAAAGTCATCGGCCAGGTTTTCGCGGTATCTGATGGCGCCCGTCGCGTGCTGGTCGAAGGCGACCGCCTGTTTGCCGGGGATCAGTTGCAAACCGGCGCAAGCGGCGCCGTCGCGGTGCACCTGGAAAATGGTCGGGAGCTGACCCTGGGCCGCGAGAGCAGCCTGACGATGTCCAGTGATCTGCTGGCCCATCGCGCGCCCCATGTCGAAACCAATGACACCGTTACGCCCAGCGACGCGCAGCTGACTGATGTCGAGCGACTCCAACACGCCATCGCCGTCGGCGATGACCCCAGCCAGACCGCCGAAGCGACTGCGGCGGGGCCGACGACAACTGGCCCGGGCAGCGCGCTGGGCGGCGGCCATACCTTTGTGCTGCTCGATGAAGTCGGCGGGCATATCGATCCGAACATCGGCTTTGCGACCCTTGGCCTGACCAGTACCTACGACGTACCTGACCTGTATGGCGGCTCGCCGGACGTCCACGTGACCGACGATGTGCCCCAGGCGTTCGATGACACCCACCCTGATACCGCGTCGGAAAAACTCACGACACTGACCGGCACGGTGCTGCCCAATGACACTCAGGGTGCAGACCGCCTGGCAAGCGGGCCGATCACGCCCGGGACATTTATTGGCACTTACGGCACGTTGGAGCTGCATGCCGACGGCAGTTACCTCTACACCCTCAACACCGCCGACCCGGACTTTATCAATCTGCACGGTGGCGGCAACGGGATCGAGAGGTTCACCTACACACTCAGTGATGCCGATGGCGACACCTCCACCGCCGACCTGATATTGAACGTCACCAACTTCAATGACCCGGTTGTATTGGATGGCCTCGACGTCAGGAACGGCGAGCTCACGGTCAATGAGGCCAACCTGTGTAACGGCTCCAGTCCCAATGCCGGGCAGTTGACCCAGACCGGCACTTTCACGGTGTCGGCAGCCGATGGCTTGCAGTCGCTGGTGGTCGGTGGCATCAGCGTGATCAGCAGCGGGGTGGTGGCGGGCTTCCCGCAATCGGCGCTGACCGGTCTGGACAATATCCTGACTATCGTCGGGTATGACTCGGCCACCGGTGTCGTGACCTACCGCTACACCCTGGTCGACAACGAGACCCACGCCAACGCCGGCGGCACCAACACGCTGCCCGACCCGATCACAGTGACGGCGACCGACACCGATGGCAGCACCGCCACGGGTACCATCGATGTGAATATCACCGATGACGTGCCGACCGCACGCGCTGATGTGGCCACGGTCAGCCAGGGCGATTCCATCAGCGGCAATGTGCTGCTTTCCAATGACCGGCAGGGCGCCGATGGCGCCGTGGTCACGGGTGTGCGCGCCGGTGCCGACACCCATGCGCCAGCCGTTGGTTCGCTGGGCCTGAAAGTCATTGGCTGCTTTGGCTACCTGATCCTCGATGCGGCCGGCAACGCCACCTATCACGCCAACCCGGACTCTGACGCAGCGCCCGGCGCACAAGATGTGTTCACCTACAGCATCACGGATGCCGATGGTGACGTCAGCACCACCACGATCACTATCAATGTGGCGGATTGCGGGCCTGATGCTTCGATCGACAAGGAAATCAGCGTATTCGAAAAAGCCCTGGACCTGATCAAGGATGGTCAGGACCTGGCCGCCGGTACCGTGACCGGCAGCGATCCGGCATCGAGCGGTGAAACCGCCAGTGGCAGCCTGGCCGGCTCGGTCGCCTCCGGCGTCGGCGCGCTGACTTTCAGCCTGGTCGGCAGCGCCACCGGAAGTTACGGCCAGTTGCAACTCAACAGCAATGGCACCTACACCTACACCTTGACCTCGGCGCCGAAAACCACCGGCAGCCCGAACGATGGTACGGCCGGGACGATGTCCGACACCTTCACCTACAAGGTCACCGACTCGCTGGGCAATACCTCCACCAGCAGCATCGTGGTGAGCATCGTCGATGACGTGCCCAAAGTAGTCGGTGCCGAACGCTCGGTATCGCCGGGCGAGGTCGATTCCAACCTGCTGCTGATCATCGACGTGTCCGGCAGCATGGTCGACCCGTCCGGGGTCAATGGCCTGACGCGCCTGGAGCTCGCCAAGCAGGCGATCGGTGCCTTGCTCGACAAGTACGATGACCTGGGCGATGTGAAAGTCCAGATCGTGACCTTCAGCACCGGTGCGGCGGACCTGACCAACGTCTGGGTGACGGTGGCCGAAGCCAAGGCGCTCATTGCCAATCTGCAGCCTGATGGTGCCACCCACTACGATGCCGCGGTGGCCATGGCGGAGGCGGCTTTCAATACGGCCGGCAAAATCGCCGGGGCGCAGAACATCAGTTACTTCTTCTCCGACGGGAACCCCACCAACGGTCAAAACATCAATGCCAGCGATGAAGCGGCGATCAAATCCTTTCTCGACAGCAACGACATCAAGTCTTATGCCATCGGCCTGGGCAGCGGTGTGTCGAGCACCCATCTGAACCCGCTGGCCTACGACGGCAGCACCCACACCGACACCAATGCCAACATTGTCACCCACCTCAATGCACTGGACTCGGTGCTGTCGGGCACGGTGCAGGGCGCGCCGATTACCGGCAGTTTGATGAGCGGCGGCACCTTTGGCGCGGACGGCGGCTATATCAAGTCGTTGGTGGTCGATGACAGCACCTACACCTACAAACCGGCAGGCACGGGGTCGATTCAGGTCGACGGCGCCAACAAGGGCGTGTTCGACACCGTCAGCAACAGCCTGACGATCAAGACCAACCTGGGCGGTTCGCTGCTGGTCGATATGGACACCGGCGAATTCACCTACACGCCGCCCAAAGACGCGGGCACGACGGTCACCGAGAACATTGGTTTCACAGCCAGCGACAGCGATGGCGACAGCGATGGCGACCTGGCCACCGCCAACCTGGTGGTCAATGTGTACAGCAACGGGGCGCCGGTGGCGGGTGCGGACCACATCATCACCAATATCTTCGACCAGACCATCACGGTTCCGGCCGAGGCCCTGCTGGCCAACGACACCGACCCGAACGGCGATACGCTAACCGCCTCGCCCACCGGTTTTGTCACCAACTGGGCGGGCAAGGGCGCGGACTTCACGGTCGGCTGCGACATCAATACCATCCGCTTCACCGGCCAGTCGGCCAGTAACATCAACAACCAGGTCAAGGAGGTCGCCCGCGGCGACTTCACCGGCACCGCCGGCAGCATGATCGCAGCCGTGATCATCAGTGGCTGGCTAGACAAGGTGAATGCCGGGCTCAATGCCCAGGACACCCTTCAGGTGCACCTGAAGGCGGGCGAAACGCTCAATCTGGACCACAATCGGGCGCTCAACAATATCGGTATGCAGTGGCAGCTCAGTGGTGACCCCACTTACCACGGCATTGCCGACGGTGGCACCTTCACGGCCAGCCAGGACGGCCTCTACAACATCCACCTCAGCAACCTGGTCAATCCGACTGGAGGCAATGCCAAAGGCGACGAAAGCTACAAGCTGACCATGACCATCAACTACGCCGATGCCCATGCCGCTGCAGCGGATTACCACGGCACGTACGGTGTCAGCGATGGCCATGGCGGTACGGCGACCGGCGCGGTCGACATCACCTACCAGAGTGGCAACACCCTGAACGGCACCGGCCTCGACGAGACCTTGCTCGGTGGTACTGGCGACGACACGCTCAACGGCGGGGATGGCAACGATGTGCTGATCGGCGGGCTGGGCGATAACACCCTGCATGGCGGCATTGGCGATGACCTGCTGATCGGCGGGCCGGCCAACGACCTGCTCGACGGTGGCGACGGCAGCGACACCGCCAGCTACGCCAACGCCACGGCGGGGGTGACGGTCAACCTCTCGCTGAACGGCTCGCAAAACACCTTGGGTGCCGGCCATGACACGCTGATGGCGGTGGAGAACCTGATCGGTTCCGACCACAACGACACCCTGACCGGCGACAGCAACGCCAACCTGCTCTCGGGCGGCAAGGGCAATGACCTGCTGATTGGCGGTGATGGCGACGACATTCTGATCGGCGGCCTGGGCAACAACACCCTCACCGGCGGCGCGGGTGCCGACACGTTCAAATGGCAGGCCAATAACAGCGGGCACGATGGGGTGACCGACTTCACCCCGGGAATTGACCGTCTGGATTTGTCGCAGCTGCTGCAAGGCGAGAACGCCACCTCGGCGTCACTGGATGACTACCTGCACTTCAAGGTGACCGACAACGGCGGGGTTGTGGTTTCGACCATCGAAGTGAGTTCGGTGGCGGGGGCTGCGCCAACGCAAACCATCGAGCTGGCCGGCGTTGACCTGGCCAGCCACTACGGCGTGACGGCGGGAGCTGGCGGGGTGATTTCGGCGGGGGCGGATACGGCGACGATCATCAATGGGATGCTCAGTGATCATTCGCTCAAGGTGGATACCGTGTGAGGTGTAGGAGCAGAGCTAGCTCGCGATGGCGTCACCGCGGTATTTCCGTTACACCGCGGTGACGCCATCGCGACGGTTCGGCGCCCCGACAAGCTCTGCTCCTACATCAAGCTGTTCATCCAGTCATTCAGGCTGGCGCAAGGTCTTTTGCCGAACGATATACACCGACACCAGCACTGCACTGGTCAGCATGAACCCGCGCGCCCACGGCAATGGCACCAGGTAACAGGAAAACCCGATCCCCAGCCACATCAGCGCGATCGCATAGACCTTGCCCTTGAGCGGGATGCCTTCGCCGTTCAGGTACCCGGCAATCCACGGCCCCAGGCGCGGGTGGCTGACCAGCCACCGGTAAAACCGTGGCGAACTGCGCGCGAAGCAGGCAGCTGCCAGCAGCAGGAACGGTGTGGTCGGCAACACGGGCAAAAAGATCCCGATAACGCCCAGCACTACACTCAACCAGCCAATGGCCAGCAGGGTGTAGCGCAGCGGGCGAGAGGCTCGCAGGCCGGAAGGAGGTGACGCCACCGGCACTGACTCAGTGGTGGCGAGGTTTCAGAATGGCCGGTTTTTCGTCCGGGGCATGGCAAAGCAGGAACAGTGCAGTCAGTGCTTCGGGGATCTGCACGATCATGTCGTCCATCAGGTTGGCATCAGCGGCGATATCAGAGAACTCGGGCTCTTCGTCGAACAGGCCGGAACCGACCATGATCGGCAGCAGCATCTCGCTGACTTCCTCTTCTGCGGTTTCGAACCAGGCGGCTTCACGCAGGAACACGCCTTCCATGAAACCGATGCACCAGCCGCGCAGGTCGGAGTCGTCCGGCTCATCGCCCAGGTCCAGGTCGCAGGGCAGCTGGAATTCCTCGTCGCTGGCCAGTTCGCGGGTGATCTCTCTCTTGAGGTGAACCAGCGTCTGTTCGATCTCGTCGCGCTGGGCATCGTCGGTGTAGTGAGGTTCTTCGGCGAACAGGGCGTCGATCCACTCACGGTCCGGCACCTCTTCAGAGCAGATGGAGAGCGCGGTCAAGTAGCCATGGGCGGCAACGTAGTCCAGCGCCTCTTCGTGCAGCTCATCGGCGTCGAGAAAGGCTTGCAGGCGGTTTAATTGCTCAGCGAAGGACATTACAGGGCTACCTTGGGAAGAATCGATAGTGAATTCTAGGCCTTGTTGTGGGGTATGCGCCACCTGCCAGGCAAATCAACCCATTTGCCGACGCTCTGTCGCCAAGGCCCTGCGGGGAGGATCGCTCGGGTATAATGCCCGGCTTTTGTTACCAGCTTAATTGCCGGCACCGCCATAAGCGATGCGTTTGGCAATAGCCGCTTACGCATTTTGGCGTGAAGCAGGCGAGATTTTCATCCAGCCTGTGGCAAGGATGGTTCAGCGATTTTTGGAGTTTTTATGCTCGAACAGGCTCAACGCGTTCTGAAAGACATCTTCGGCTACGACAGTTTCCGTGGTCGCCAGGGTGCAATCATCGAACGCGTGGCCAATGGCGGCGATGCCCTGGTGCTGATGCCCACCGGTGGCGGCAAATCCTTGTGCTTCCAGGTCCCCGGCCTGTTGCGTGAAGGCCTGGCCGTGGTGGTCTCGCCGCTGATCGCGTTGATGGACGACCAGGTCGCCACCCTGGATGAACTGGGCGTGGCGGCCGCCTCGCTGAACTCCACCCTGAGCGCCGAGCAGCAGCGCGATCTGGCCGGGCGGCTGCGCCGCGGTGAAGTCAAAATGTTGTACCTGGCCCCCGAGCGCCTGGTGCAGCCGCGCATGCTGGAATTTTTGCGCACCCTGGACATTGCCTTGTTTGCCATCGATGAAGCCCACTGTGTGTCCCAGTGGGGCCACGACTTCCGTCCGGAATACCTGCAACTGGGGCAGTTGGCCGAGCAGTTCCCCGATGTGCCGCGCATTGCCCTGACCGCCACTGCCGACAAACGCACCCGCGAAGAAATCGTCGAGCGCCTGCATTTGCAGAACGCCGAGCGTTTTCTGTCGAGCTTCGACCGGCCGAACATCTTCTACCGCATCGTGCCCAAGGAGCAGCCGCGCAAGCAGTTGCTGGCGTTCCTGGCGCAGCGCCGCAGCGATGCCGGGATTGTTTATTGCCTGTCGCGCAAAAAAGTCGACGAAGTGGCAGCGTTCCTCTGCGAGCAGGGCTTTCCGGCCTTGCCTTACCACGCCGGCCTTGCCGCGGACACCCGCGCCGCCAACCAGAAGCGCTTTCTCAATGAGGAAGGCCTGATCATGGTGGCGACCATCGCCTTCGGCATGGGCATCGACAAACCCAACGTGCGCTTCGTGGCCCACCTGGACTTGCCCAAGTCGCTGGAAGCCTACTACCAGGAAACTGGCCGGGCCGGTCGTGATGGCTTGCCAGCCGATGCCTGGATGGCCTACGGCCTGCAAGACATGGTCATGCTCAAGCAGATGCTGCAAAACTCCGAAGGCGACGAGCGTCACAAGCGTCTGGAGCATCACAAGCTCGATGCCATGCTCGCCCTTTGCGAAGAAACCCGCTGCCGCCGCCAGACCCTGCTGGCCTATTTCGACGAAGACATGCCGCAACCGTGCGGCCATTGCGATAACTGCGTCGATGGCGTGCAAACCTGGGACGCCACCGAGTCGGCGCGCCAGGCGCTTTCGGCGATCTTTCGCACCGGGCAGCGCTACGGTGTTGGCCACCTGGTGGACGTGCTGCTGGGTAAGGAAAACGACAAGGTTCGCAGTTTTGGCCATGAACGGCTGTCGGTGTTCGGCGTTGGCAAAAGCCGCAGCGAGGGCGAATGGCGCTCGTTGTTCCGCCAGCTGGTGGCGCGCGGCCTGGTCGATATCGACCTTGAAGGCTACGGCGGCCTGCGCCTGAGCGACACCTGCCGGCCCCTGCTGCGTGGTGAAGTCACCCTGGAGCTGCGCCGCGATCTGAAGCCGCAAACGTCCACCAAGAGCAGCGGTGCAAGCCCTGCCAGCCAACTGGTGCGTGGCGAGGAGCGCGAGCAATGGGAAGCCTTGCGCGCCTTGCGTCGCAAGCTGGCCGAAGAACACGCGGTACCGCCGTATGTCATCTTCCCCGATTCCACCCTGCTGGAAATGCTCCGCAGCCAGCCCACGTCCATGGCCGAGATGGGCCGGGTCAGCGGCGTCGGGGCACGCAAGCTGGAGCGCTACGGCAAGGCCTTCCTTGAAGTGCTGGGCGGTGAAAGCGATGCGCCGAAAGTGGTCGCCGACCTCAAGCACGAATTGATCAGCCTGGCGCGTGCCGGCATGACCCCGGTGCAAATCGCCGGCCAGCTGCAGTGCAGCGAGAAAAACGTCTACAGCCTGCTGGCCGAAGCCATTGGCCGCCAGGAGCTGTCGCTGGAACAGGCGCTGGACCTGCCCGAAAATTTGCTCGGTGAAGTCCAGGATGCCTTCCTCGATGGTGAAGGCGAGCTTCCACCGGTGTCGGCGGTGGCCGCGCAGTTTGCCGGGCGCGTGTCCGAAGGCGTGTTGTACTGCGTTCGGGCAGCCTTGCAGTCGGAGTTCGAAAGCTGACTAACCTGTTGTAATCATTCCGGTCGATTGCCCAACAAAATCAAGCACCATGAGCCTTGCTTCGCAGCCTAGGGTCATGGTTAGCTGCCTAACAATTAGTTCCGACCTTTAATGATGATGAGTTTTTTATGCCGTTGACCGATCAACACCGTTTCGGGATGCAGATTGCCCAGATGTCCCGAGGCTGGCGCGCCGAACTGGATCGCCGCCTGGCCGGGCTGGGGTTGTCCCAGGCACGCTGGCTGGTGCTACTGCACCTGGCGCGATTCCAGGAAGCTCCGACCCAACGGGAACTGGCGCAGAGTGTTGGCGTCGAAGGTCCAACGCTTGCGCGGTTGCTCGACAGTCTGGAAAACCAGGGGCTGGTGCGCCGACATGCGGTGGTCGAAGATCGCCGGGCCAAGAAAATTCAGCTCTGCCCGCCGGCCAAGCCCTTGATCGATCAGATCGAAACCATCGCCAATGCGCTGCGCGTCGAGTTGTTCGAGGGCGTCGATGAAGACGATTTGCGTGTCTGCATGCGTGTTCATGCGCAGATCCTGGCCAATCTTGAAAAATCCTGAAGTAGCGGTCGACGTGACGGCTGCGTAGTCAAGGAATGCAGATGCCGAAAGGGACGCGGGCAGTGGAGCAGGGCGAGGGCAGGGCAAAGGCAGCGGCAATCCTCTTCGCCCTGATGGCAATGGCGCATTCAGGCCTGACCAGTGCGCTGGGGCTGGGTGATATCACCTTGCGCTCCTACCTTAACCAGCCCTTCAGTGCCGACATCGAGCTACTCGATGCGACCGGGATGCAGGCCGATGAACTCAAGGCCAGCCTCGCCAGCGCGGAAGAATTCAGCCGCACCGGTGTCGATCGGCTGTTTTTCTTCAATGACTTGCGCTTTACCACCGTGATGCGCGGCACCCGCCCGGTCATTCACGTCACCTCCAGCAAGGCCGTAACAGAACCCTATTTGAGTTTCCTGGTGCAGCTGAACCGCCCCAACGGCCAGCAGCTGCGCGATTACACCGTGTTGCTGGATCCGCCGGGCACGGTCTCGCTGCCGCCGGAGCCTGCTCCTGCGGCGACTGCGCCTGAGTCTGCCATCGCTTCCAGCCGCACGGCACAGGCGCCTTCCGAGAAACCTGCCGCACCCGCCACGGGGGCAGCACTGCAAGCGTCGGCTGAGCAACTGGCAAATGCAATCCTGGCCAATCAGCGACTGCAAACCTCGCTGGACGAAGCGCAGGCCCGCATCAAGGACCTGGAAGTCGATGTCGCCGACAAGACCAGGCAAATCACCGCACTGGAAAACGAGCTCGCCAGCCTGAAAGCCGCCACTGCGGCCGAGGCTGCCCCTGCACCCGAACCGCAGCCGGCACCCGCCACGCCCGCGTCACCGCAAGCGGTTGCGCCAACAATCGAACAGCCCGTTGCCGAACAAACCGCTGAGGGCATCGCCTGGTGGCAATGGGGTGCCGTGGCGCTGCTGCTGGCGTTGTTGGCCGTGGCCTGGCGCGTGCGCCGCAAGCCTGAAGATGAAACAGACGAGTGGATAGAACCGCTCGCGCCTGAAAGTCCGCAAGCGCCGGCCAGTACTCTCACTGCCGCAGAATCCAGCGAAGCGTTACCCAGCGAGACACGCCGTGAGGCGGCCGCCAGCAGCGACCCGCTGGACGCCGCCAGCATCTATATTACCTATCGACGCTTCAACGAAGCGTTGGTGATTTTGCGTGAAGGGGTGGAAAAAGAGCCGGAGCGGACCGACCTGCGGTTCCGGATGCTTGAAGTGCTGGGCGAGCTGGGCGATGCCGAGCAGTACGAGCAGCAAGAGGCGATTCTGCTCGAGCAGGGTTTCAGCGCCCAGAAACTGCAGGACATCCGCGCCCGTTTCGCAAAACTGAGCACGCCCGATGTACTGTCAGCGGCCCCTGTCCTCGCCGCTCCGGTCATCACCACTCCAGTCGAAACCGATCAGGAGCCGGCAGCGGACTTTCAGCTCAACCTCAACGAGCTCTCCATGGCAACCGATTGGGACCTGATCAGCCCGTTCGACACCCCGACTCAAGGCAAGCCAGACGACACTCAGCCCAACAACGACCCGGTCGAGCCCCCGTTCGCCTCCAGCCCGACGGAACTCCCGCAGGCCCTGGAAATGGAAGACGGGCAGTTCCTCAGTGATTACACCGACGGCGACGAGGCCAGCCGCGAGGCTGCGCAGTTTTTCCGCGCCCGGCTCTAGAAGCTCTGGCCCAGGTTCAGGTACACGGCTTTTTCGTTGGCGTCGTTGATGCCGTAGGTGAAGTTCAGCGGGCCCAGCGGCGTGTCGAAGCCCAGGAAGACACTGGCGGCATTGATGTAGCCGCTGTCGAATTCATTGTCGTTGTTCCACGCTCGCCCGCGTTCCAGTGAGGCGCCGCCATACAGCGGAAAGTCCAGCGGCAGGTAGGAACGTGGGGTCAGGCGGCGGTAATAGATGGCGCGCATCAGGTTGATGTTCTGGCCACTCACCGAATCCTGCCGGAATCCGGACAGCTGGCGGGCACCACCGAGCAGGAAGCTGGAAGTCACCACCTCAGCGTCATCCAGCGTGCGGCCATAGAGGCCACCCAGCACCCAGGTGTTCGGCCCGTGGCTCAATACCTTGTCGAGCTTGAACTCCCATTGCCGATAACGCTGGTCCGAACCCAGGCCAGGCTCGTATTGGCGCACCGTCAGACCGATGTCTTCACCGTCGTGGGGGAAGTAGACGTTATCGAGGGTGTCGAACGAGTATTTGGCCTCCAGGAAGCCTTCGCTGAAACTCAGGCTGGGCAGGTCGGCGTCACCGATACGTACGTCGGCCCGCCCCCAGGCTTGGCCGACCCCGAAGCGAAGTTCGCCGTTGTTGGCAATCTGACGGCCCAGGTTGAGCCCGAAGCCGTAACGCTCCAGCCGGTATTCGGCGATGGGGTCGTTATCGAGCGTTGCTTCGACGTTCTGCGCTTGCGCCTTCAGGTATGGCGCGACAAAGAAGCGCGAGCCGGTATCCAGCGGCTGGTAGAACTCGCTGTAGAGTTCCTGCTGGTCGCCGATCTGCACCCTGCTCAGCCATTCACCGCCGAGCTTGTTGATGCCGTTGACCCGGTAGCTGGCGCCCAGGTTGAAGGCGCTGTCGCCGCGCAGGTCATCGGAGAGGTTCAGCCCCAATCGCAGGTAATCGGTACCGCTGCGCCGGCCCCGGGCGTTGATCACCAGGGTGTTGTCCGGGCCTTTGTGTACGACCCGGTACTGCACGCGCTCGAAGTAATCCAGGCCATAGAGCGTGCCCATGTCGGTCTGCAGGCGCCCCATGTCCAGCCGCTCGCCCACGGGCTGGCGGATGTAGTACCGGATCACGTCATCACTGACTTTCGAATCGTTCTCCACCTTGATGGCGGTGATCACCGGCGTGCGCTGGTTGGGTGAGCGGGCGTCGCTCAATTGCGTGTCGTTGCTGTCGACAGCGCGCAACGCGCCAAGGCGGGTGTCGAGAATGCGGGTGGCGCGGTAACCCGCATCGATCATCTCTTTGGCACGGCCGAAATCAGTCACGCCAAAACTCGCCAGTGGCGGCTGAATCAAAATGTCGTCACCGCTCAGGGCTGCCAGCTGCTCTTCGGAATTGCGGCGGGTCATCAGGGTAATCGACTGGTTGAGCACGTCGACCACAGTGGCCAGCTGTTTGCGCGATTGCAGCGGTGTACCGATATCAACCACGATCGCCACATCCACGCCCATTTCCCGCGCTACATCCAGGGGAATGTTATCGACCATCCCGCCATCGACCAGCAGCCGTCCATCCAGCTCGACCGGCGCGAACACCGCCGGGATCGACATGCTGGCGCGAATCACCCGCGGTAAGTGCCCACTGCTGAACACGACTTTTTCACCGCTGGCGATGTCGGTGGCCACGGCGCGAAAGGGGATCGGCAGCTTGTCGAAGTCACGAGTGTCGCTGGTATGGGCCAGCAGGCTTTCCAGCATCAATGCCAGGTTTTGCCCCTGAATCACGCCCAAGGGCAGGCCCAGGCTGCCATCGTCGCGAAAGCTCAGGCGTTGCTTGACCAGAAAATCGTAGTCATCCTGCTTGCGCCGGAAAGGGATATCCTTGCGCGGCGGTGAGTCGGACAATGCCTGTTGCCAATCGATGGCCAGCGCCAGCTTTTCCAGCTCATCGATCTTGTAGCCCGAGGCGTAAAGCCCGCCGATGACGGCGCCCATGCTGGTGCCGGCAATCGCATCGATCTTCACCCCTTGCTCTTCCAGCGCCTTGAGCACACCAATATGCGCAAGCCCGCGGGCGGCGCCGCCGGACAGCACCAGCCCGACCTTGGGTCGGGCACTTTCGACAGCCTGCAGGCTTATTGAAAAAAGGACGAAAAAAAGGGCAAGAAGCAGGCGGGTCATCATGACTCTCGGGGCAAGCGCTAAAGCCCGGTAGTATAAGTCGTCTTTCTCAGTAATCCGTCAGGAGTCGGCCCGTCATGAGCGCCAGCAAACCGGAAATTGTCATCACCTATTGCACGCAGTGTCAGTGGCTGTTGCGGGCCGCCTGGCTGGCGCAGGAATTGTTGAGCACCTTCAGCGACGATCTGGCGCGAGTCGCCCTGGAGCCGGCCACCGGCGGCAACTTCCGCATTACCTGTGACGGCGTGCAAATCTGGGAGCGCAAGGCCGACGGCGGCTTCCCGGAGGCCAAGGTGCTCAAGCAACGGGTGCGCGACCAGATCGATCCGCAGCGGGACCTGGGGCATAACGACCGTCCTTGATGCGTGGTAGGAGCCGAGCTTGCTCGCGATACAGGCGACACGGTGTATCAGATACACCGCGGTGATGCCATCGCAGGCAAGCCTGGCTCCTACAGAGATTTGGCCGGGCCTGTCATCGTGTTGCCACGCCCTTGTCACAGTCGCTTCATTGCCCGCGGGCAAGCTCGGCTAAAGCCAAGTGCAGGAGCTGACTATGACCAGTGCTCACCTCGTCAAACCGACCCGCAAGCAGCGGGTCCGCACGCTGTGGATTTCGGATGTGCACCTGGGCACACGCGATTGCCAGGCCGAGCACCTGGCGCGCTTTCTCAAGCGCCATCATGCCGATCGTGTCTACCTGGTCGGCGATATCATCGATGGCTGGAAGCTGCGCGGTGGCATGTACTGGCCCCAGGCGCACAGCAATGTGATCCGCCGCTTGTTGACCATGAGCAAGCGCGGTACCGAAATCATTTATGTGACCGGCAATCACGATGAGTTTCTGCGCCGCTACTCGCGGCTGGTGCTGGGCAATATCCAGCTGGTCGATGAGGCCGAGCACCTGACGGCCGATGGGCGGCGGTTGCTGGTGGTGCATGGCGACCAGTTCGATGTCATCACCCGCTATCACCGCTGGCTGGCCTTTCTGGGCGACTCGGCCTACGAATTCACTCTCACCCTCAATCGCTGGCTCAACCACTGGCGTGCGCGGTATGGCTATGGCTACTGGTCGCTGTCGGCCTACCTCAAGCACAAGGTGAAAACGGCGGTGAATTTCATCAGCGATTTCGAGGAGGCCATCGCCCACGAATGCGTCAAGCGCGGGTTTGACGGGGTGGTGTGCGGGCATATCCATCACGCCGAGATTCGCCGGGTCGGTGCGGTGGAGTACCTCAACTGTGGGGACTGGGTCGAATCCTGCACGGCCTTGATCGAGCATTGGGACGGCCGTATCGAGCTGTATCGCCTGGCCGACGCCCAGGCCCGCGACGCCCTTGAGCAAAAAAACGCTGAAGGGGTCGCCCAACCCAGCGTCTGATCAGGCCTGGCTGCTGACCTTTTCCAGCGCCGCCTTGTACAGCGAGTGGCGTGGTTTGGCGAATACCCGCTGCATCAGCGGCTCGAAAAAGCTCAGCGGCAGATTTTCGTAGTCGGGGTCGAATGAGGCCGCGTCATATAGCGCACAAAAATCGATGGTTTGCTGGTACTGCGGGTGATCCCGGAATTGCTCGCGCAGGTGCCGATCCATGCCCAGATGATGGAAGAAATAGTAGCCCTGAAAGATTCCGTGTTTTTCGACCATCCAGAGGTTTTCCGGACTGACGAAGGGCTTGAGAATGGCGGCGGCGATGTCCGGGTGGTTGTAGCTGCCCAGCGTGTCGCCGATATCGTGGAGCAGGGCACAGACCACGTATTCCTCATCACGACCGTCGCGCCAGGCGCGGGTAGCCGTTTGCAACGAATGGCACAGACGGTCGACGAGGAAGCCGCCAAAGTCGCCATCGAGCAAGCGCAGGTGCGCCAGGATCCTTGCCGGTAGCTGCTGCGCAAAAGCGGAAAAATCCGCTGCAATGATTGCCCAGTCCTGCTCGGTGCCATTGTCCATATGGCTGAAACCGGCGCGCACGTTCATCGGCATCTCCTAATGTTTTAGGGCTTTCAGTCAAATGTGTCTGACGTGATACGTGGAGCCTGATTTGAGTCTAGAGTGAGGAGCAGCACATGCCACTGACAATAGATGCCACTTTAGTATCCTTGGGAGATTGGCTGCGACTGCGGCCCCCCGTTGAAAAAGACTCCGGGCCATGACCGAACGAACGACTTCTGCAAGCTGGGCGATGGGGATTGTCAAAGCGCTGGAACTCGAGGGCCTGGATTGCCGGGCCATGTTCAAGCAGCTGGGGCTGGATTTTTCTGCGCTGGAAGACCCTGACGCGCGTTTCACCCAGGACTCGATGACGCGGCTATGGCAACTGGCCGTGGAGCTGTCCGGCAACCCGGCGATTGGCCTGAACATGGCCCGGCTGGTACGGCCAGCCTCTTTGCATGTGGTCGGTTATGCCTTGATGTCGAGCCGTACCCTGGCCGAAGGCTTCGAGCGCCTGGTGCGGTTTCAGCGCATCATTTCCGAAAGCGCCGACTTGAGCTTTCGGCTGTTACCCGAAGGGTATGCGTTGATTCTGACGGTGCACGGCGATCATCTGCCGCCCACCCGGCAAAGTGCCGAGGCCTCGCTGGCCTGCGCGTTGGCGTTGTGCAGCTGGTTGACCGGGCGAGTGATTCAGCCGCGACGGGTGCTGGTGCAGGGCGAGCAGCCGGCCGATGTTGAACCTTACAAACAGGCTTTTCATGCCCCGCTGGTGTTCAGCGCGCCCTACGATGCGCTGATTTTCGAACCTGCCGACATGGAAACACCCCTGCCCACCGCCAACGAAGCCATGGCGGTGCTGCATGATCGATTTGCCGGGGAGTACCTGGCGCGCTTTGCCGAAGGCCGTGTGACCCACAAGGCCCGGCAGGTGCTGTGCCGGCTATTGCCTCAAGGCGAGCCCAGGCGCGAGACCATCGCCCAGGCCCTGCATTTGTCCCAGCGCACGTTGCAACGGCGTTTGCAGGAAGAGGGCACCAGCTTTCAGACCCTGCTCGACGACACTCGCCGGGAGCTGGCTGAGCAGTACCTGGCGCAACCCAACATGACCTTGCTGGAAACCGCCTACCTGCTGGGGTTCGCCGACCCGAGCAATTTCTTCAGGGCCTTTCGCCGCTGGTTCGACAGCACCCCCAACGAGTACCGGATGCGCCGGGCGCTGGCGGGTGTCGAAGCCGATGTGGTGGCGGTGACAGAACTCAATGTCGCCAGAATGCCGGCATACAAAGCACAAATACCGTAATGATCTCCAGGCGCCCGAGCAGCATCCCCAGGGACAGAATCCATTTGGCGGCGTCCGGCAGGGTGGCGAAGTTGCCCGCCGGGCCAATGGTTTCGCCCAGCCCCGGGCCAACGCCGGACACGGTGCTGGCGGCGCCGGTCAGTGCCGTCATCCAGTCCACGCCCAGCAGCGACAGCGCCAGTGCGATTGCGCAGATGGTGATGGCAAAGAAAAACGAAAAGGTCAGGATCGAGCGCACGATGTCTTCGTCGAGGCGGTGACCGTTGTATTTCTGCTTGATCACCGCGCGCGGGTGGATCAGCTGGTTAAGGCTGGCCTTGAGCAGGATATAAGCAACCTGGAAACGGAAGATCTTGATACCGCCGGCGGTCGAGCCGGAGCAGCCGCCGACAAAACCCAGGTAGAAAAACAGCATCAGCGAAAAGTTGCCCCACAGGCTGTAGTCGCCCAGGGCGAAACCGGTGGTGGTGACCACCGAGGTCACGTTCAGGGCGACGTGGCGCAGGGCGTCCAGCCAGTGCAGCTCGGTGGTGGTCCAGTACCACATGCCGAGCACCAGCCAGGTCAGCAACAGCATGCCGATCAGGCCCTGGACCTGCTCGTCCTTGATCAAGGCCTTACGGTTGCCGCGCAAGGTCGACACATAAAGCGTGAAGGGCAGGCTGCCCATGATCATCACCACCACGGCAACCCAGTGCACCGCCGGCTGGGTCCATTTGGCCAGGGATTGGTCGGAGGTCGAGAAGCCGCCGGTGGAAATCGCCGACATGGCGTGGTTGATCGCATCGAAGACGCTCATCCCGGCCAGCCAAAAGGCCAGCCCGCCGAAGGCGGTAATGCCGACGTACACCAGCACGATGAACTTGGCCACCATGTGCGAACGCGGCATGACTTTTTCGGAACGGTCTGACGACTCGGTCTGGAACAGGCGCATGCCACCGATGCGCAGCAGCGGCAGGATCGCGACCGCCATGCCGATAAAGCCGATACCGCCCAGCCAGTGCAGCAGCGAGCGCCACATCAGGATGCCCGGCGACATGTTGTCCAGGCCGCTGAGCACGGTGGAACCGGTGGCGGTAATGCCCGACATGCTTTCAAAAAACGCGTCGGTATAGCTGATGCGCTGAGTCAGCAGAAATGGCAGGGCGGCGAAGATGCACACCACCACCCAGCTGCTGACGGTGAGCAGGTACATGTCGCGCGGGCGCAGGTGCACGTGCTCCGGGCGCCCGGGTAGCACCAGCGCAAGGCCGGCGATAAAGGTGATGAGGCTGGACCAGAGGAACGACGGCAGATCGCCGGTGCGGTCGAAGATCACCAGGGTCGCCATCGGCACAACCATGCTGATCGCCAGGGTAATCAGGAAGATGCCGATAATGAAACCGATGATGCGGAGGGTCGGCAACGCCATGAAGTCAGCCTGACACAAATGAGGAAGGGCGCCATTCTACCTATGGGCCTGGCCATGTAAACGCTAGAATAGCCGCACATTTCTTATCGAGGAGTAGCCGATGGAGGCGCTCGACGCTTTGCTCAACCGTGTTTCCGTGCCGCGTCTGGTGGAACCTGCGCCTACCCGGGAACAGTGCGAAATCCTCTTCAAGGCCGCCTTGCGGGCGCCTGACCATGGCCAGCTGCGGCCCTGGCGCTTCATTACCGTCGAAGGTGTGGCGCGTGATGAACTGGGCGAATTGCTGGCTGAAGCCGTCACCCTCAAGGGTGGCGACATCACCGAAGCTGCACTGGAAAAGGCCCGTGGCATGCCGTTGCGTGCACCCTTGGTGATTGTGGTGGTGGCGCGCTTGAAGGACCATTTCAAGGTGCCGAAGTCAGAACAACTGCTGGCCGCCGGCTGCGCGGCCCACGGTATTTTGCTGGCGGCGCATGCCCAGGGCATTGGTGCGGTATGGCGTACCGGCGAGCTGGTGTATACCGAGCATGTGGCCAAGGGGCTGGGGCTGGGAGCGGGCGAGGAAGTGATTGCCTTCCTGTACCTGGGCACGCCGCAGAAAGAACTGCGGCCGACGCCGGTGGTGGATGTGGCCGAGTTTGTCAGCGCCTGGAGTGCACCAGTCAGTCAATAAACCGCACGGGGCTGCTTTGCAGCCCATCGCGGCCAGGTCCGCTCCTACAAGAGCACCGCGATCCGATAATGAAATGGCTACCCCCGCCGCCCCCTGTGCTAGCCCACTAAGCTTCCACAGGGGGCTCATCGGAGATTATTGCCATGAACGAAGCAGCTATCGCCGCCATCGATCTGGGAAAACACTCTTTT
>NZ_JAAAMT010000047.1:15673-42665 GCF_009905435.1 Pseudomonas sp. R5(2019) | reverse complement strand
ATGGGCTGCGAAGCGGCCCCTTGGGTCTGTGACATCGGCGGATCAGCTTGCGAGTGCCGGCGGTTTCAGAATCGCCGGGGCCGCTTCGCAGCCCATCGCGGCCAGGTCCGCTCCTACATGGATGCGTGGGTCGGTTGTAAAAACCGACGCAAACAAAAAAGCGCCCCTAAGGGCGCTTCGTTGTTGCTTCAAGACCGTTCAGTGGTGCCTTGAAGCGAATATGGCGCAGCGGACGGGACTCGAACCCGCGACCCCCGGCGTGACAGGCCGGTATTCTAACCGACTGAACTACCGCTGCGCGATACACTGAGAGAGATTGGTGGGTGATGACGGGATCGAACCGCCGACCCTCTGCTTGTAAGGCAGATGCTCTCCCGGCTGAGCTAATCACCCTTTGTCTCTCGGTGTGGCGCGCATTCTACGGACGAGAGATACCTCTGGCAAGCACTTTTTTAAAAAATTTTTCGAAGCCTTCCAAAGACTTAGCGAGGGTTGGCCTGAGGCGTCCGCTCGGAGAATAATGCCTTCCTTATATGTAAGGAGAGCGTCACCCCATGTGGTTCAAAAACCTGCTGATCTATCGCCTGACCCAAGACGTTCCATTTGACCCCGAGGCGCTGGAAACCGCATTGGCTACCAAGCCTGCGCGCCCTTGTGCAAGCCAGGAGTTGACCACGTACGGTTTCGTCGCCCCATTCGGCAAAGGCGAAGACGCACCGCTGGTACATGTCAGCCAGGACTTCCTGCTGATCGCTGCGCGTAAAGAAGAACGCATCCTGCCCGGCAGCGTCGTGCGTGATGCGGTCAAGGAGAAGATCGAAGAGATCGAAGCCGAGCAGATGCGCAAGGTCTATAAAAAGGAACGCGACCAGATCAAGGACGAGATCATCCAGGCCTTCCTGCCCCGTGCCTTTATTCGTCGTTCGGCCACCTTCGCCGCCATCGCGCCGAAACAGGGCCTGGTGCTGGTCAATGCCTCCAGCCCCAAACGCGCCGAAGACCTGCTGTCGACCCTGCGCGAAGTGATGGGCTCGCTGCCGGTTCGCCCGCTGACCGTGAAGATCGCCCCTACCGCCACCCTGACCGAGTGGGTCAAGACCCAGCAAGCCGCGCCCGACTTCTACGTGCTGGACGAGTGCGAACTGCGCGACACCCACGAAGACGGCGGCATCGTCCGTTGCAAGCGCCAGGACCTGACCGGCGAGGAAATCCAGCTGCACCTGAGCACCGGCAAGCAAGTGACGCAACTGTCGCTGGCCTGGCAGGACAAACTGTCGTTCGTACTGGACGACAAGATGGTCATCAAGCGCCTGAAGTTCGAAGAGCTGCTGCAAGACCAGGCAGAAGAAGACGGCGGTGAAGAGGCCCTGGGCCAATTGGACGCCAGCTTCACCCTGATGATGCTGACCTTCGGCGAATTCCTGCCGGCGCTGTTCGAAGCGCTGGGCGGCGAAGAGCTTCCGCAAGGGATCTGATCCTGCTTGACCCTCTCCCCTCCCGGGAGAGGGCACGGCTTGATCCCCGGAGCAAGGTTGTGCACTATAGTGCCCATCGTGAGGACGACCTCACCACTCACCGAGTGATTGTTCCGGGGACGACCCCTTCTACTATTGGAGGTCATCATGTCCTGGATCATTCTGTTTTTCGCCGGCCTGTTCGAAGTCGGCTGGGCTGTCGGCCTGAAATACACCGACGGCTTCTCCCGCCCCATTCCCACCGCACTCACCGTTGCCGCCATGGCGATCAGCCTTGGTTTGCTCGGCCTTGCCATGAAGGAACTGCCACTGGGCACCGCCTATGCCATCTGGACCGGTGTGGGCGCGGTCGGTACGGTGATCGCCGGGATCATGCTGTTTGGTGAATCGATGGCGCTGGTGCGGTTGCTCAGCGTGGCGTTGATCATTACCGGTCTTGTAGGCCTGAAAGTCAGCGCCGCCTAAAGCCTCGCGAATAAACCTGTGGGAGCGGATTTATCCGCGAATAGCTTCACCGCGGTTCGTCTGACACACCGTGGTGAAGCTATTCGCGGATAAATCCGCTCCCACACCAATTCCCCGCTAATCAGCTACCGGGCAAGGCCGCGCAAGGCGGTGACTTGCTCACGCAATAATGCCGGCTCCACTTCTTGCGGCGGCTGAAAAAACTCCCCCACAAGCCCTGCAACGCCAACGGAATCACCGGCACCGGTGTCTGTTCAAGTATCCGTTTCACGCCGCCCTTGAACTCGGGAATGGCTGAGCAGCCAGATCATGAAGCGCATGGTGAACTCGGGGACGATGCGGAAGATGTAGCTGTTGACCGCAATGTTCATCAGCGACACCACCAGGAACAGCTGGGGGATCGACAGCCCGGCGACGCTGAGCAACAGGATGGTGACGATGGCCGACACCACCATGAACAGCGCATTGAGGATATTGTTGGCGGCGATTACCCGCGACCGCTCATGCTCGGCGGTGCGCGCCTGGATCAAGGCATACAACGGCACGATATAGAAGCCGCCGAACACGCCCAGGCCAAGGATGTCCAGCAGCACCCACCAGGCCTGGGCGTGGCCGAGCACGGTCAGCCAGTCATTGGCCTGCACGCTCTGCGGGAAGCCGCCTGAATGCCACCACAACATCAGCCCGAACAGGGTCAGGCCGAATGAGCCGAACGGCACCAGACCCATCTCCACCTTGCGCCCGGACAGTCGCTCACAGAGCATCGAGCCCAGCGCAATGCCGACCGAGAACACCGTGAGAATCAGCGTAACCACGGTTTCATCGCCGTAGAGCCAGTCCTTGGCATAGGCCGGGATCTGAGTCAGGTAAATCGCCCCGATAAACCAGAACCACGAGTTGCCGACAATCGAGCGCGACACCGATGGCGTCTGGCCAAGGCCCAGCCGCAGCGTGGCCCACGTCTGGCTGAAGATGTTCCAGTTGATCCGCAGGTCAGGCGTGGCCGCTGGCGCCCGGGGAATGCCGCGGCTGGCCAGGTAACCCAGGACAGCCACCAGCACAATGGCGGTCGAGACCACCGGCGCATAGTGAGCGCTGGACATCATCACCCCGGCACCGATGGTGCCCGCCAGGATCGCCAGAAAAGTGCCCATTTCCACCAGCCCGTTGCCGCCCACCAGCTCTTCTTCACGCAAGGCCTGGGGCAGGATCGAGTATTTGACCGGGCCGAACAGCGCCGAGTGGGTGCCCATGGCGAACAGCGCCAGCAACATCAGCCACAGATGATCGAACAGGAACCCCACCGCACCGACCGCCATGATCGCGATCTCGCCCAGCTTGATCAGCCGCATCAGCGCATCCTTGGCGAATTTCTCGCCAAACTGCCCGGCCAGGGCCGAGAACAGGAAGAACGGCAGAATAAACAGCAAGGCGCAGAGGTTGACCCAGATCGAGCGGTCACCTTCGATCGTCAGCCTGTACAAGATGGCCAGGATCAGCGACTGCTTGAAAATGTTGTCGTTGAAGGCCCCCAGCAACTGGGTAATGAAAAACGGCAGGAAGCGCCGTTTGCCTAACAGAGCGAATTGCGAGGGGTGACTCATCAATTGTGTACCTGCGTGGCGCCGCATGCGGCGAAGGCTGTTGTCATTGGATTGCACAAGGCCATGCAAAAGCCACATTAGCAGCGCTCAGGTTTCAGATCGATGCAATGCACGGCGAGACAAACAGCTCCCCGCGCCAGGCGCCCCGCAGCGTGCGCTTGCCGACCACCAGCCACATGGCCGCCAGCGCCGCCACCAACAGCACGCCGAACCCATTGAAGAAACCCAGCTGCAGGACGCTGCCGAGCTTGAGCGTCGTCAGCGCAAACACCCCCAGCGGAAAGGTGAAGGCCCACCAACCCAGATTGAAAGGCATGCCATGGCGCAGGTAACGCAGGGTGATCAACACCGCCATCAGCATCCACCACAGGCCAAAGCCCCACAGCGCCACAGCCGCCACCAGGCCCAGCACCGCCGCGATATCGCCGACCCCGGCCAAGTGGTTGGCGGCAAACACCGCCGTCGCGTCCTGCCCCAGCACCAGCAGGCCCAACGCCGCCGTGCCAATCGGGCCAAGCGCCAGCCAGCTGGAGGCCGCCATATTGGCCGGTGGCAGTTTGTGCAGAGCCATGCGCAACAGCAGCACGGTGAGAATGCTGAACGCCACGGGCACAGAGAAGCCCCACAGCACATAGCTGGTCACCAGCACCTGGAATTGCTGATGGGCATCGCTCAAATGCGGCACCAGCAAGCCTCCACTGACCGCTGCCACTTCAGCGGCGACCACCGGCAACAGCCAGACCGCGGTCATCTGATCGATGCTGTGCTCCTGGCGGGTGAACATCAGAAACGGAATCGCCACGCCACAGAGCACAGCCAGCGCCACATCCAGCCACCACAGCAGCGTGACCATCGGCACAATCGCATCGCCCCAGCGCGCCACGCCAAACAGCAGAAAGCCGTTAATGATGGTCGCCAGGCCCATGGGGATGGTGCCGAAAAACATCGACACGGTGGAATGGCCGAAAATCCGCCGGGCTTCGTTGAAGAACATCAGCCAACGGGCTGCGTAAAGCACCGTGAACAGCACAAACAGGCCGATGGTCAACAGCCACAGCCCTTCGGCTACCGCGTCGATGGGCGCTGCTGAAAACGGCAACTGCTTGAGCGCCAGGGCGAGTACGCCGGTGCCCATGGTGGCGGCGAACCAGTTGGGAGTGAATTGGCGGATCACTTCACGCGGGTGTTGAAGGTGGCTCAAAGGCATTGCGGGTCTCCTGTCCTCTGATGAGGTCAGGCGATGTTAGACCTAGAAGTTATATCCATATAACGGGTAATTTCTCTAACTGTTATCTGTTTTACAGATATACATCCCCATTGCGACCTTGGTCGGCGCTGACGAAACTTTGACGGCATGCGAGACTGTGCCAATCAAGACGCCCTATAGGAGCCGGGCTTGCCCCAATGCCGGTCAGTTAAGGCGATACAAACCCTGTGGGAGCGGATTTATCCGCGAATGAAAACGACGCGCAATGCCTGAAAAACCGCGGTGCATTCATTCGCGGATAAATCCGCTCCCACAGGGTTTGTGTCGCCTTAACTGACCATTGGGCTTGCCCGGCTCCTACCCCGTTCGGAGAGTTGCATGTCGTTGTCCAGCGGGCTGATCGCTGTGGTCGCCCTGGCCTATATGGCCATCCTGTTCGCCATTGCCTTCTACGGTGACCGTCGCGGCACCCCCTTGCCGCCGCGCTTGCGGGCGTGGGTCTACAGCCTGTCGCTGGCGGTCTATTGCACCAGCTGGACCTTCTTTGGCGCCGTGGGCCAGGCCGCCGAACAACTCTGGGCGTTCTTGCCGATTTACCTGGGGCCGGTGCTGCTGTTGCTCGGTGCGCCCTGGGTGCTGCAAAAGATGGTGCTGATCAGCAAGCAGGAAAACATCACCTCCATTGCCGACTTTATCGCCGCGCGCTACGGCAAATCCCAGTCGCTGGCGATTGTGGTGGCGCTGATTTGCCTGGTTGGCGTGCTGCCGTACATCGCGCTGCAACTCAAAGGCATCGTGCTGGGGGTCAACCTGCTGATCGGTGCCAGCGCCGATGCCACCGGGCCGCGGGTCCAGGACACGGCGCTGGTGGTGTCGCTGGTCCTGGCGCTGTTCACCATCGTGTTCGGCACCCGCAGCCTGGACGTCACCGAACACCACCGGGGCATGGTGCTGGCGATTGCCTTCGAGTCGCTGGTCAAGCTGTTGGCTTTTCTGGCCGTGGGTGTCTTTGTCACCTTTAACCTGTATGACGGTTTCGACGACCTGTTCAGCCAGGCCCGCCTCGCCCCGCGCCTGGAAACCTACTGGCAAGAAACCATCAACTGGCCGTCGATGGTGGTGCAGACCTGCGTGGCGATGATGGCGATCATTTGCCTGCCGCGGCAATTTCACGTCACCGTCGTTGAAAACATCGACCCCCAGGACCTGCGCCTGGCGCGCTGGGTGTTCCCGGCCTACCTGATTCTGGCCGGCCTGTTTGTGGTGCCGATCGCCTTGGCCGGGCAAATGCTGCTGCCAAGCTCAGTGATCCCCGACTCATTCGTGATCAGCCTGCCGCTGGCCCAATCCCATCCGGCGCTGGCCTTGCTGGCGTTTATTGGCGGCGCCTCGGCCGCGACCGGCATGGTCATCGTCGCCAGCGTGGCGCTGTCGACCATGGTCTCCAATGACATGCTGTTGCCTTGGCTGTTGCGGCGCCAGAGCGCCGAGCGGCCGTTCGAGGTGTTCCGCCACTGGATGCTGACGGTGCGCCGCGTCAGCATCGTGGTGATTTTGCTGCTGGCCTATGTCAGCTACCGGCTGCTGGGCCCCACCGCGAGCCTTGCGACCATCGGCCAGATTGCCTTTGCCGCCGTCACCCAACTGGCGCCGGCCATGCTCGGCGCGCTGTACTGGAAACAGGCCAACCGCCGCGGCGTGTTCGCCGGCCTTGCAGCCGGTGTTTTTCTCTGGTTTTACACCCTGGTACTGCCGCTGGCCGCCCATAGCCTGGGCTGGTCGCTGCAGGCGTTCCCGGGCCTTTCGTGGCTGCACAGCAACCCGCTGAACCTGCCGATTTCTCCGCTGACCCAGGGCGTGGTGCTGTCGCTGGCGGGCAACTTCACCCTCTTCGCCTGGGTGTCGATCCTGTCGCGCACCCGGGTCTCCGAGCACTGGCAAGCCGGCCGCTTTATCGGCCAGGAAACCAGCGCCCGGCCCAGCAGCCGCTCGATGCTGGCGGTCCAGATCGACGATCTGCTGCAATTGGCCTCGCGCTTTGTCGGCGAGGAGCGCGCGCGCCAGAGCTTCATCCGCTTCGCCTATCGCCAGGGCAAGGGCTTCAACCCCGGCCAGAATGCCGATGGCGAATGGATCGCCCACACCGAACGGCTGCTGGCCGGTGTACTGGGTAGCTCCTCGACCCGCGCAGTGGTCCGCGCGGCGATTGAAGGGCGGGAGATGCAGCTTGAAGATGTGGTGCGGATCGCCGACGAAGCTTCCGAAGTGCTGCAGTTCAACCGCGCCTTGCTGCAAGGCGCCATCGAGAACATCAGCCAGGGCATCAGCGTGGTCGACCAATCCTTGCGGCTGGTGGCCTGGAACCGCCGTTACCTGGAGCTGTTCAACTACCCGGACGGGCTGATTGGCGTCGGCCGGCCGATTGCCGACATCATCCGCTACAACGCCGAGCGCGGTCTGTGCGGCCCGGGCGAAGCGCAGGTCCACGTCGCCCGCCGCCTGCACTGGATGCGCCAGGGCCGCGCCCACACCTCCGAGCGCCTGTTCCCCAATGGCCGGGTGATCGAACTGATCGGCAACCCGATGCCCGGCGGCGGCTTTGTCATGAGTTTCATCGACATTACCGCATTCCGCGAAGCGGAGGCGGCGCTCAAGGAATCCAACGAAAGCCTGGAACAGCGGGTCGCCGAACGCACTCATGAACTGTCGCAATTGAACCTGGCGCTGACCGAGGCCAAGGGCAACGCAGAAGCGGCCAACCAGTCGAAGACGCGCTTTCTGGCGGCTGTCAGCCACGACCTGATGCAACCGTTGAACGCCGCGCGGCTATTCTCCGCCGCGCTCTCGCACCAGGGTGACGGGCTGTCCAGCGAAGCCCAGCAACTGGTCGAGCATATGGACAGTTCGTTGCGTTCGGCCGAAGAGCTGATCAGCGACCTGCTGGATATCTCGCGCCTGGAAAACGGCAAGATCACCCCGGACCGCAAGCCATTCGCCCTCAATGAGTTGTTCGATACCCTGGGTGTCGAGTTTTCAGCCCTTGCTCGTGAACAGGGTATCGACTTCCGCCTGCGCGGCACACGCCTGCGGGTCAACAGCGACATGAAGCTGTTGCGCCGTATCCTGCAAAATTTTCTGACCAATGCCTTCCGCTACGGCAAGAGCCCGATTTTACTTGGCGTGCGGCGCAAAGCCGGGCACCTGAGCCTTGAGGTCTGGGACCGTGGGCCAGGGATTGCAGGCGACAAGCTGCAGGTGATTTTCGAAGAATTCAAGCGCCTGGACAGCCACCAGACCCGCGCCGAAAAAGGCCTGGGGCTGGGCCTGGCGATTGCTGACGGCCTGTGCCGGGTGCTGGAGCATCCGCTGACGGTGCGCTCCTGGCCGGGCAAAGGCAGCGTGTTCAGCGTCAGCGTGCCGCTGACCGGCGCGCCGGTGGTGGTGCCGGTGCCGAGCCGCAGCAGCGACCCGAACACTCAGCAACTGGCCGGCACTCAAGTGCTGTGCATTGATAACGAAGACAGTATCTTGATCGGCATGAACAGCCTGCTCAGCCGCTGGGGCTGCCAGGTCTGGACCGCGCGCAACCGCCAGGAGTGCGATGTGCTGTTGGGCGATGGTATGCGCCCACAGTTGGCGCTGGTGGACTACCACCTGGACGATGGCGAGACCGGCACCGAGCTGATGGCCTGGCTGCGCACGCGCATGGGTGAGCCGGTACCGGGGGTGGTGATCAGTGCCGACGGGCGCGCCGAAATGGTGGCCCAGGTTCACGCGGCCGGTCTTGATTATCTCGCCAAACCGGTCAAGCCAGCGGCCTTGCGCGCCCTGCTCAACCGCCATCTGAGCGTGATGCGTTAGGCTTAAAATTCCTATGTAGGAGCGGCGGTCCGGCGCCCCGGCCTGGCCGCGATGGGGCGCGCAGCGGCCCCCGGGGTCTGCTTCGCAGCCCATCGCGGCCAGGTCCGCTCCTACATTATCAGGAATATGTAAGCAACCCGAGGGACGCGAGGGTTTGTTTATTCGGGCAGTTCGAGGGTTTCGTCGGTTGGCATGGCGCGCTCCAGCAGATCGCTGGGCAGGCTTTTGCTGGCACGCGCGCCAAGCAGCTTGAGTTGCTCGCTGCGGCTGACCAGGTTGCCGCGGCCTTCGGTCAGTTTGTTGCGCGCGGCGCTGTAGGCTTTATCCAGCTGTTGCAAGCGCGCCCCGACTTCGTCCAGATCCTGAATAAACAGGACGAACTTGTCGTACAGCCAGCCAGCGCGCTCGGCGATTTCCCGGGCGTTCTGGCCTTGGCGCTCCTGCTTCCAGAGGCTGTCGATCACGCGCAGCGTGGCTAGCAGCGTGGTCGGGCTGGCGATCACGATATGGCGGTCGAAGGCTTCCTGGAACAGGTTCGGCTCGGCCTGCAGCGCCGCTGAAAAAGCCGCCTCAATCGGCACGAACAACAGCACGAAGTCGAGGCTGTGCAGGCCTTCGAGGCGGTTGTAATCCTTGCTCGACAAGCCTTTGACGTGGTTGCGCAGTGACAGTACATGCTGCTTCAGGGCGGCCTGGGCGGTGGCGCTGTCGACTGCGGCGACGTACTGCTGGTAGGCGGTCAGGCTGACCTTGGAGTCGACCACCACCTGCTTGTCGCCGGGCAGCATGATCAGCACGTCGGGCTGAAAGCGCTCGCCATCCGGGCCCTTGAGGCTGACCTGGGTCTGGTACTCGCGGCCCTTCTCCAGGCCCGCATGTTCAAGCACCCGCTCAAGAATCAACTCACCCCAGTTGCCTTGGGTTTTCTGCCCCTTAAGCGCTTGGGTCAGGTTGGTGGCTTCGTCGCTCAGGCGCAGGTTGAGCTGCTGCAGGCGTTCCAGTTCCTTACCCAGCGAGAAGCGTTCGCGGGCCTCCTGCTGGTAGCTTTCCTCGACGCGCTTTTCGAAGGACTGGATGCGTTCCTTCAAGGGGTCAAGCAATTGCCCCAGGCGCTGCTGGCTGGTCTCGGCAAAGCGCTGCTCGCGCTCGTCGAAAATCTTGCCGGCCAGCTCCGCGAACTGGGCGCGCAGCTCGTCACGCGAGCCTTGCAGGTCGGTCAGGCGTTGCTGGTGGCTGTCCTGCTGTTCACGCAGTTCGGCGTTCAACGCCGCGCACTGGGCGTCGAGACGGCGCAGTTCGGTTTCCTTGGTGGCTCGCTCCAGGTTCCAGGCGTGGGCGGCGTCACGGGCGTTGTCGCGCTCGATCTGCAGCAGCTCAAGCTCGCGCCCCTGAGCGGCCAGTTGCGCCTGCTTGGCTGAATTGGCCTGGCTCAGGTCACTGATTTCATCGCGGCTGGCGTCCAACTGGGCAAGCAGGCCATCGTTGCTCAGCTGCGCACTGCTCAGGCGCTCGTCGAACAGTTCGGCCTGCGCCTGGCGCAAGGCCAGGCGGCGGTGTAGCACAAGGGCCCAGCTCACGGCCGGCACACCTGCCAGCAATAACCCCAGCACGATGCTGGTCACGTCCAATGCCATTGCCACTGCGTTCTTACCTTGTGCGAAAAGTTCGCGCCAGTGTCTATTGCGCGGGTGACGCCTGCAACAGCCTGTACAGCGCCTGCTGAGCCTGGCAATCACCGGCACGGGCGGCGTTGGTCACAGGCGTATCAGCGGATGTTCTTGCATGAAACTTCATAAAAACTTGGGGGCAAATCGCAGGGCGCGCAACTCTACTCCTTTTTTTTGAAGAAGGCCCGCCCCGTTTGAAGTCTTTTTTCATACGCTTGTAGGTGATCTTTCTTTGACGGGTAGGACGCCTACGACGACGAGAGGTATTCGTACCCAACCTCGGTTTTTGCCCTGCCTCCCCCGCAGGAAAAAGCCGGTACACCCGTTCTAGAGCAAGCGCTCAGGACAATCCACAGAAGCTGTGGATAACTCAGTGGACAACCCCCCTGCACCCCTCGCAAAGCCACACAGAATGGGGCCCGCAGACAAACTGACGATTTTTTCACCAACAAAAAAAAGCGTTTTTTTTCATTGACTTAAATTTTCAACCCAGCCATGGAGGCCTTTTTTACTCGGCGTTAAGGCCGCGTGACACTCTTTTCAACCCATGTGAACAACCGCCCCGAATCGAGGCTCGCCGCCCCACTTTTTTGTCGATGGCGTCAATCGGCAGGCACGCGCTTTCAACATTGGGCTTGCATTCTGTTTTCAGCCTGATAGAATCAGCGGCGTTTGTACCCAGCTGAAAGTCAATTCTGGCCGACGCAGTCCTTATCGCACGCTTCTACCGCAGTAGAACCCTGTCGAAACAAAGGACCGGCCTTCTCGATGGTTTCCAGGTAATGTTCTCAGGCACGGCTCCAATGAACGCCGCGCGCTGTCCTTTACCCTGTCATACCAACCTGCAGATTTGATCAGGATCTTCCCCGGCGCCATGGAACCTTTGCCCGGTGTGTTGCCTGTCCTCATGTGTACTACCGGTCAGCCCGAGCGCCACATAGATCAATGCGCTTCACCCTGACTGCAGTGTTCCAGACTGGTTCGTCGCACAACTCGGAATGGTTGGCGTTTCTGGAACGTTTTAGTCATGCACGGCTCTTATCCGTGTCTTTTGCAGGAACACCCATAACATGAATACCCAACTCCCTACCCGGGATGCGATCCGCACCCTGGAAAACGCTTTTGCCCCTCTGAACTGCCTGATTCTGGCCGCCCGCAATGGCAGCTTCAGCTTCACGCTGGTCAACGAGCACGGCATCGCCCGCCACAGCCAGCGCCTGTACCCGGAACATTACGCCAGCGAAGCCCCGCTGCAAGCCGTGATCGACCGTACTCGCCAGGCGTTGGTTGCCTGATTTAGCGTCCTGTAGGAGCGGACCTGGCCGCGATGGGGCGCGCAGCGGCCCCGGGGTCTGCTGCGCAGCCCATCGCGGCCAGGCCGGAACGCCGGACCGCCGCTCCTACATCTATCGTGAAACACGCCCTAAAAAGCCGTTGGTTTTAAGCACCGCACGGCATATCAGTTATAACCTCGCGCCGCAAATGTTGTAAAAACAGCCCTTTACAGCACAGATATGACACTACACTTCAACTCAAGCGGTACCACCCGCTTCCGGCGAGGCTGACTTTACTCATCGCTGCCAAAGCGTCTGACTTCGCCGGCCATTATCAAGCCGAGGGCTTTATGGGTATCGCCGCGAGCGAGTTGAGCGAGTTTGTGATCCGCCCGACGTTGATGTATCTGAACCGCCATTGCGCCACCGCCGAAGCACTGCTGCTAGGCATCGCCGCCAGCCAATCGGCCCTGGGCTCGGCCTTGCATGATCGACGTGGCCACGGCCTCTATCGCATCGGTGAGCACCGCCACCAACATCTCTGGGACCATTACCTGGCGCTCGACCCGGACCTGGCCAGCCTGGTCCGTGGCCTGGCCAGCCAGCATGCTTTCCTGAGCGGCCCGCACCTGGAGTTGACGGTCAATCTTCGCTATGCCACCGCCATCGCCTGGATGCTGGTCGAACAGCAACGCCCCACCCTCCCCGAAGCCGACGACGTGCTCGGCCTGGCCAGAATCTGGCGTCAAACCTTCCATCCGCAGGGTCGGTTGCGAGACTTCACCTGTGCCTGGCAAACCTGCATCGCTCCACTTGACCAACAAGCCTGTTAAATGACCGATTGGTCAAAGTTATATCTCCTACAAATATGGTTTGATTGTCCTACAAAACCGCTCTATCTCCTGCGATTCAGGCTATAGCGCTGTCTGAAAAATGTTGGTAGTTTGCCTCCGGTGATCACCACGGAGTTCTAATAATGAAAAAAGTAATGCTCAAGACCACACTCAGCCTCGCTGTCGGCCTCGCCTCCACGCAACTGTTTGCCAGTGGCTACGCCCTCAACGAACAAAGCATTAGCGGCATGGGTACTGGTTTTGCCGGGCGATCTTCTTCTGCCGATGACGCAAGCACTGTTTACGGCAACCCTGCCGGCATGTCCTTCCTGAAACGCGAGCAGGCCACGGTTGGCGCGGCCGCTATCATTGCCCGGTCTGATATCGAGGGCAGCGGCACTAACGCTATTGGCCAGCCTATCAATGGCAGCACTGATGGCGATATGGTTCCGGTGGTTGCCGTGCCGATGGGTTATTACGTCAAGCCAGTCGATGAGCATTTGACCGTGGGTATCGACATGTACGCGCCGTTCGGCCTGGTGACCGATTACGAACGCGGCTTTGCTGGCCGCTACTGGGGCGACAAGAGCAAGGTCGAAGTGATTACCTTGCAGCCCACCATCGCCTGGCGATTCAACGATGTCGTGTCGATCGGTATTGGGCCGACCATCAACAAGATCAAAGGCGAACTGGGGTCCTCCACTTTTGGCGGGGCAGCCGGAGATGGCCGTGTGAAGATCAAAGGCGACGACACCGCCGTCGGCTTCAACGCCGGTGTCATGGTCCAGGCGACCGACGCCACACGCATTGGCCTGACCTACCATTCCAGGGTCAAGTACAAGCTGCAAGGCAACACCAGGATTTTTGGCCAGGGCTTTGGCCCGTTCAACGGCAGCAAATTCGATGCAACCCTGGAGATCGAAACTCCCGAGTCGGCCGACCTGTCGATCACCCACAAGCTGGACAATCAGTGGACGATCTACGCGGGCAGTACCTACACCCGCTGGAGCCGTCTGGAGCAGATCACCGTCATCAATGAAGGTGTACCTGCTCGGCTCGGCGGTGCTGCCGGCCCGATCGGCACCATCAACGAAGACCAGAAATGGCACAACACCTGGGCACACGCCATTGGTGCCTCCTACCAGGTCAACAACCAGTGGGTACTGCGTGCAGGCCTGAGCATGGACCAGTCGCCGGCCAACAACGTCGACCGTTCGCCACGCATCCCGACCGGTGATCGCAAGGCCGTGAGCATCGGTGCCGGCTGGAGCCCGACTGACGACCTGACCATCGATGCGGCGCTCTCCTACCTGCAAGAAGAAGAGGTCAATATCAACCTGGCGAGCGCCTCCAAGGGCAGCTTCAACGCCAAATATGAAAACAGCGCCTTCGGCCTGGGCCTGGGGATGACTTACCGCTTCTGATCAATGGTTGAAGCTGCTGACCTCTCGCGAGCAAGCCCGGCTCCTAGTAGGAGCAAGGCTAGCCTGCGAAGCTTTTCAGATGGGCCGAAGCCGCCAGTGCTCTCCCATGCACTCCACCCTGCAGCGTCAGAACGTTAACCGCCGGTGGCCGGAGTGGACGCAATGGCCTTGTTGATCGCCTCGATAAAGTCCGGGTCATCGGGCTTGGTCAGGCTTGAGAAGCTGGCAATCACCTTGCCCCGGCGATCCACCACGTACTTGTAGAAATTCCAGCGCGGCGGGCTGCTTTGCCTGGCCAGTTCCTTGAACAGGTGAGTGGCGTTCTCGCCCCTGACCGATTGCGGCTCGGTCATGGTGAAGGTCACACCGTAGTTGGCATAACAGACCTTGGCAGTTTTTTCGCTGTTGCTGTCTTCCTGCTTGAAGTCATTGGACGGCACCCCGAGCATTTCCAGGCCCTGGCCCTGGTAGCGCTTGTAGACCGCTTCCAGGCCTTCGAACTGAGGTGCGAACCCGCAGTAGCTGGCGGTGTTGACCACCACCAGAGGCTTGCCGGCGAATTTCTGACACAGGTCGATCTGCTCTTTGGCCCGCAGCTTGGGCAGCTGGCCTTGCAACACCTCGGGGCATTCACTGGCCAGCGCACCGCCGGCCACCAGCAATAACAGAGGGACAGCATACCAGCGCATGGTCTTCTCCTGCTCGCGTCAATTTCCCTCAACTAACCACGTTCTCCCGGCACTAGCAAGCGCCCATGCCCAGCTGCATTAACGCCAGCCCACCGCGCTGCCAGCCCCACCAGGCGGCTGCCAGCAGCAGCACGCCCAGCACCAACAGGCCAGGGCCCAGCCAGCGCGTGCTCACGCTGCCCCCGTGGCGGCCTGAAGCCGCGCTACCGGCCGCTCACGCACCGGCCAGTTCAACGCCGCGGCCAGCAGGCTGAGCACCACGGAAATCTGCCAGACCATGTCGTAACTCCCGGTACGGTCATACACCACCCCGCCCAACCAGCCGCCCAGGAAGGCGCCTAACTGATGGAACAGGAACACGATGCCTCCCAGCATAGAGAGATTGCGCACGCCGAACAGGGTGGCGACCGTACCATTGGTCAGCGGCACCGTGGAGAGCCACAACAGGCCCATGGCGATGCCGAACAGGTAGGCGCTTGTAACGGTGATCGGTGCCCACAGAAACAACACGATCACCACCGCACGAATCAGGTACAGCGCCGTCAACAACCGCGGTTTGGACACCCGCCCGCCGAGCCAGCCGGCCACATAGGTGCCGACGATATTGAACAATCCCACCAGCGCCAGCACCGTGGTGCCCGCCGTCGCCGGCAGGTGCTGGTCGACCAGGAAGGACGGCAGGTGCACGCCGATAAACACCACTTGGAAGCCGCAGACGAAAAAGCCCAGCGAGAGCAGCCAGAAGCCCGAGTGCGAACAGGCTTCGCGCAATGCCTGGCCAAGGGTTTGATCGTGGCCGAGGCTCGGCAGTGGCCGGTCTTTGAGCATGCCCACCAGCGGCACGATCAACGCGACCATCAGCCCCAGCGCCAGCAGCGCCGCCGACCAGCCCAGCCAATTGATCAAACCGAGCGTGCCCGGCAGCATGGCGAACTGGCCGAAGGAGCCCGCCGCACTGGCGATGCCCATGGCCATGCTGCGCTTTTCCGGCGGGACTGCGCGGCCGACCACACCGAGCAACACCGAGAATGAAGTGCCGGACAAACCGATCCCGATCAGCAGGCCGGCACTGAGCGACAATGACCAAGGCGAATCGGCCATGCTCATGAAGACCAGACCGAGTGCGTACAGCACGCCACCGATCAGCACCACCCGAGCCGCACCGAAGCGGTCAGCCAGCGCACCGGCAAAGGGTTGAGCCACGCCCCAGATCAGGTTTTGCAGGGCGATGGCGAGCGCGAACACGCCCCGTCCCCAGCCAAAATCGGCACTCATGGGCGCCAGAAACAGACCAAAGCCGTGTCGGATACCCAGCGAAAGCGCCAGGATCAGCGCACTGCCTAACAATATCCAGCCGCTGGTTCGCCATACCGATGTCATTGTTGCTCTCTCCGGGCTTCATGCGGGTATATACCCGCTTTGATTCGAAAATGGATCACGCCAGCTGCTCCAGCAGCTTCACCAGTAGATCACGTCGATCTTCACCCAACTGTTCCAGCAACGACTGTTGCGCGGCCTTCCACGCAGGCTTGGCCGCCTCGATCCGGGCCAGGCCTTCGGCGGTCAACAGCACCAGCCGGTTGCGATGGTCCTCGCCCTCGACCAGGCTCACCAAACCTTGCGCTTCCAGCACCCGCAGGTTACGACCCAGCGTACTGCGGTCCAGCCCGACAGCTTCGGCCAGGGTCGAAATGCTGGGCTGGTCCAGCCGCTCCAGATTGCGCAGCAGGGAAAACTGGGCGATGTTGATGCCGAAACCTTCAAGGGCTTCGTCATAGTGGCGGCTAACACCTCGGGAGGCGCGGCGCAGGTGAGTGCACAGGCATTGGGGTGAGTTCATGATTAGGTGTATATACCCGCATTAATTGTTACGCAATATTTTTCTGGCGAACGGGGCCAGCGTTGGCGAATTACAGAATGTGGGAGCGGATTTATCCGCGAATCGATTCACCACGGTGGGTCAGGTGAACCGCGGTGATGCCATTCGCGGATAAATCCGCTCCCACAGAGTTAATGCGGCATTGGAGTCAGCGTCGCCTCTAAACCAACGCCAACACCACAACCACCACCAACTCCAGCAACTCCAGCAACGCCCCCGCCGTATCGCCCGTCGCCCCACCCAGGCGCCGCACCATCAGCGCGCGCAGCCACACAAACACCGCCACCGCTGCGAGCACCGCCCAGGCCCCGGCAAGGCCTGCCAGCGCCACGCAGCCCATCGCGACAACCAGCAACACCCAACGCCCGGCCATGCGCGGCAGATGATCCGCCAGCGCCTGCCCCAGTCCGCCCGCCCGCACGTAGGGCGTCGACATGAACAACGCAAGCATCGCCGCCCGCCCGAGCACCGGCGCCAGCAGCAAGGCCAGGCTGTGTTGCGCTTCGATCAGGGCAACGATCGCGCAGAATTTGAGCAGCAGCACGACCACCAGCGTGACCACCGCAATCGGCCCGCTACGCGGATCTTTCATGATTTCCAGCGTGCGCGCCCGGTCACCGAATCCGCCCAGCCAGGCGTCAGCGCTGTCGGCCAGACCGTCCAGGTGCAGGGCGCCGCTGAGCAGCACCCAGGCGGCCAACAGCAAGGCCGCGTGCAGCAACAGCGGCGCGCCAGCCAATACCGCATTCAGCGCCAGCAGCACACACCCGAACAGCAGACCTACTGCCGGATACCAGAGCAATGAGCGCCCCATCTGCTCCGGCGCCGGCATGCCCGGCAAGCGTACCGGCAGGCTGCCGAGAAACTGCAAGGCAATCCAGAACGGCAGCATGTTCAGCCTCGCTCACTCAGGACGCCATCAGCGTCCACCGATAATCCAAACAACGCGCCATGGGCCACTTCAACCTGCAACAACTGCTCACGCGGCAATCCACGCGCCCGTGCCAGCAGCAAGCGCATCACGCCGCCATGGCTGATCAACAGGACCCGTTCGCCCGCGTAACGCTGGTGCAAGCCTTCGATGCCAGCAAGCACCCGTGCAGCGAAGTCGGCCACAGGCTCGCCCCGAGGCGGTGTGAAGCTGTAAGGATCCGACCAGAACAGGCCCAGGCCTCGTTCATCGGTGAGCATCAACTCGGCGGCGCTGCGCCCTTCCCAGTCGCCGAAGTGCAGTTCTTGCAGTTCGGGCGCCAGTTCCAGCGGCACATCCAGCCGCCGGGAGAGCTCGGCGCCGAAACGCGCGCAGCGCTGCAGCGGTGAACTGACGATCCGCGACCAAGGCCCGCCCTGCTCCACTGCTGCGCGCATCTGTGCCCAGCCGGTGTCGGTCAGGGCGTCGTCAAGGCTGCCGCGCAGCCCGCCGCCCTGCTCGGTTTCACCATGGCGCAGCAGGTCCAGTTGCAAGGTCATGCCGGGCGGTCCGCAACGGCGGCTTCGGCAAAGGTCGCCATGTCGCCGTGCAGGCTGCAGGCCATGCGCAACAACGGTACCGCCAGCGCCGCGCCGCTGCCTTCGCCCAGGCGCAGGCCCAGTTCCAGCAAAGGCTCAGCCTCAAGATGGGCCAGTACCTGCCGGTGACCCGGCTCGGCGCCGCGATGGCCAAACAGCAGCCAGGGTCGGCAAGAAGGGTTCAAGCGCACCGCCACCAGCGCAGCCACGGTGCAGATAAAGCCATCGACCAGCACCGCAACGCCGGCCTGGGCACAGGCCAGGTAGGCGCCGGTCAACGCGGCCATTTCAAAACCGCCAAAACACAGCAGCGGTTGCAAGGCGTCGTCCGGCAGGTCTGCGTGGCGCTCCAGCGCGCGCTGAATCACTTGGGCCTTGTGGCTGACACCCGCCGCGTCAAGCCCGGTGCCGGGGCCGACCAGTGCGCTGGCTGGGCACTTGAGCAGCGCGCAGGCCACGGCCGTGGCGGCGGTGGTGTTGCCGATGCCCATTTCGCCGCCGATAAACAGCTGCGCACCGCTGTCCAACGCACGCTGGGCGCTGTCACGACCGGCCTGCAGGGCCTGCTCGCCCTGTTCGGCGGTCATGGCCGGGCCATGGGCAAAGTTCGCAGTGCCCGGGCCGAGATTCAGGTGACGCACACCCGCCAGCGGCTCGCGCAGAGTGGCGGTGCCCAGGTCGATCACTTCCAGCTGCGCGCCCAACTGACGGGCAATCACGCTGATGGCCGCACCACCGCTGACGAAATTGAGCAGCATCTGCCCGGTCACTTCTTGCGGATAGGCCGAGATGCCTTCGGCCACCACGCCATGGTCACCGGCAAAGATCGCAATCCAGACCTGCTCAAGCGCAGGCTTGAGCCGCCCCTGCAAGCCGGCCAGCTGCACCGCGACCTGCTCCAGGCGCCCCAGCGAGCCTGCCGGTTTGGTCAATTGCTGTTGCCGCGCCAGGGCATTGGCACGCGCCTTTTCATCAACCGGCCGGCACGGCGCCAGCCACCAGGTTTGACTCATGGTGCAACTCCTTTAAGGGTTAGCGGCAGGCCGGCGACGGTCAGCACGACCCGCTGGCAGCGCTCGGCGATGGCCTGATGCAGCCAGCCGGCTTCATCGACATAACGCCGGGTCAGTTCGCCCAGCGGGACCACGCCCAAGCCGGTTTCGTTGCTGACCAGAATGATTTCACCCGGCAACCCGGCCAGGCAATCGAGCAAGGCATCACGCTCGACGACCAGCGTTTGCGGGTCGTCGAGCATCAACAGGTTGGTCAGCCAGAGGGTCAGGCAGTCCACCAGCAGGCAGCGGTCGGGGCGCGCCTGTTCGCGCAGTACCCGAGCCAGTTGCAGCGGCTCTTCGATCAACCCCCATTCACTGGGTCGGCGCTGGCGGTGCAGTTGCACCCGAGCATTCATTTCGCCGTCCAGCGGTTCACTGGTGGCGATGTAGGTCACCGCCAGCGCGCTTTCGCTGGCCAGTCGTTCAGCCAGGCGGCTTTTGCCGGAACGGGCGCCGCCGAGGATCAGTTGCAACATGTCAGCAGGTTTCCTGTTTCAGTCCGCACAGCTGGCTCAGCCGCTGGGTGTCCAGGTGTTTTTCCACCAGGTCTGCCAGGCGCTCGATATCCAGCTCCCGCAGGGCGTGGTAATCGACTGCCTGCACCTGGGTCAGCCCCGCCCAGCGCAGCAAGGCACTACTGCAAGCCGGTGATTCAAACAGGCCGTGCAGGTAAGTGCCGAGCACCTGGCCGTCGGCGCTGACCGCGCCGTCGCAGCGGCCATCGTCCAGGCGCACGGCCGGGTTGGCCAGCGCCGGGCCTTCGGTGACCCCGGCATGAATTTCGTAGCCGCTCACCTGTGCCTCTTCCAGGGTCAAATGGCCCTGGACATTGCGCAGCTGTTTTTCCGCGGCGAGCGTGGTGGTGAAATCGAACAGCCCCAGGCCCGCGCTGGAGCCCGGCGCGCCTTCAAGGCCCAGCGGGTCATGCACCTGCTGGCCAAGCATCTGCAAGCCGCCGCAAATCCCCAGCAGCTTGCCGCCATAGCGCAGGTGCCGGGCGATGGCGCTGTCCCAGCCACGGGCGCGCAGTTGGGCCAGGTCGCTGCGCACGCTTTTCGAGCCGGGCAGGATGATCAGGTCCGCGGGCGGGATCGCTTCGCCCGGGCCGATGAATTGCAGGTCCACCTGGGGGTGCAGGCGCAGCGGATCGAAATCGGTGTGGTTACTGATGCGTGGCAACACCGGCACGATCACCTTGAGCAACTGCTCGGCCTTGTTGTCGGACTGGCGCTGATCGAGGCCGTCCTCGGCCTCAAGGTGCAAGTCGAGCACATAGGGCAGCACGCCGATCACTGGCTTGCCGGTACGCGCTTCAAGCCAGTCCAGGCCCGGCTGGAGCAAGGCAATGTCGCCCCTGAAGCGATTGATCACAAAGCCCTTGACCCGTGCCTGCTCGCTGGGCGACAGCAGCTCGAGGGTGCCGACCAGGTGCGCGAACACGCCGCCACGGTTGATGTCGGCAATCAGCAGCACCGGGCAATCCACCGCCTCGGCAAAGCCCATGTTGGCGATGTCGCCGGCGCGCAGGTTGATCTCCGCCGGAGAGCCCGCGCCCTCCACCATCACCACCGGGTAGCGGTCACTGAGACGCCGATGGGAGTCGAGCACCGCTTCCATGGCGATGGCCTTGTAGCCGTGGTACGCCACCGCGTTCATGGTGGTGACCGCCTTGCCATGGATGATGACTTGGGCGCCGGTGTCGCTGTTGGGCTTGAGCAGCACCGGGTTCATGTCGGTGTGCGGCGCAAGCAAGGCAGCCTGGGCCTGCACGGCCTGGGCGCGGCCGATCTCGCCGCCGTCGGCGGTCACGGCACTGTTGAGCGCCATGTTTTGCGGCTTGAACGGCACCACGGCAACACCCTGGCGGGCGAGCCAGCGGCACAGGGCGGTCACCAGCGTGCTTTTGCCGGCATCCGAGGTGGTGCCCTGGACCATCAGCGTGGGCATGGCGGCTCCTTGAGGTAATCAGTAAAGGCCTGCTCCAGGCGCAGCCAGTCGGCCTCATCAAGGGGCAGACCAAAACGCAGGCTGGAAGTGGCCGGGAACAGCCGCAGCAGAATGCCGCGCCGGGCCATGAAATCGTGCAGGCGCTGGGCCTGGTCGGTCACTCGCCACTGGAACAAGGCACAGCCACCGGTGGGCGGCTGGCCGAAGCGCTCGAGCAAACGCGCCAGCCGCTCGCTGGCCGCTTCGCTGCGGCGAATCTGCCGGGCATGGGCGTCGCGGTCGAGCAGGCAGGCCTGGCCCAACTGCCGGGTCGGCCCGCTGACGGCCCACGGCCCGATCTGTTCGGCGAGCAGTTGCAGCAATTTGCGCTCGGCCAGCACAAAGCCCAGGCGTACGCCGGCCAGGCCGAAAAACTTGCCGAACGAGCGCAACACGATCAGCCCGGCACGGTCCGTGAAGCCCGCCAGGCTCAGGCCCGGGGTGTTGTCCATGAAGGCTTCGTCCACCAGCAGCCAGCCGCCGCGCTGCACCAGCCGGGCGTGCCATTCCAGCAGCCGCTCGGGGGGCAGCAGGCGCCCGGTCGGGTTGTTGGGGTTGACCACCACCAGGACATCAAGGCCGTCGAGGTAGAAGTCCACCTCGCTTTCGCCAATCTCCCGGACCCGATGCCCGGCCCGCCGCCAGCCCTCGGCATGCTCGGCGTAACAGGGCGACAGCACGCCGACCTTGCCGGTCCGGCGCAGGCGCGGCAAGGCCTGGATCGCGGCCTGGGAGCCGGGTACCGGCAGCACCTGATGGGCGCCGTAGTATTCGCAGGCGGCCAGTTCCAGGCCGTCATTGACTTCCGGCAGCCGCGCCCAGGCGCTGACCGGAATTTCAGGAATCGCAAACGGCCACGGCGCAAGCCCAGTGGAAAGGTCCAGCCACTGGGACAGCTCGATCCCGTAGTCGAGCGCGGCCTGGCGCAGGCGTCCACCATGTTCAAGCATAGATCTCAGCCCCCAGGCACAGCAGCAGCAACCATAGCCAGACGCCACGCTGAACCAGTTGCCAACCGCGCTCGATCGACTCGGCGTCGGCCGGCTGGCCTTCGCCCAGCTGCGCACGCTCGTGCAGTTCGCCGTGGTAGACCGCGGGCCCGCCCAATTCAACCCCCAGCGCACCGGCACCGGCCGCCATCACCGGCCCGGCATTCGGGCTGTCCCAGCGGGGTGCCTGCTGGCGCCAGCAGGTGAGCGCCAGGCGGGTCTTGCCCAGCAGCGCATAGGTCAGGGCCACCAGCCGCGCCGGGATGTAGTTGAGCACGTCATCGATACGCGCCGCCGCCCAGCCGAAGCGTTCGAAGCGCTCGTTGCGGTAGCCCCACATGGCGTCCAGGGTATTGCTCAGGCGATAAAGCACCACACCGGGCACGCCGGCGACGGCAAACCAGAACAGCGCGGCGAACACCGCATCGCTGCCGTTCTCCAGCACCGATTCGGTGGCGGCGCGGGCGACGGCGTTGGCGTCCAGCTCATCAGTCTGGCGGCTGACCAGATAGCCGACTCGCTGGCGCGCGGCCTCCAGGTCATCGCGGCGCAGGGCCTCGGCCACCGGCGTCACATGCTCACCGAGGCTGCGCAGGCCCAGTGCGCAGTAAAGCGCCAGCACCTCAACGATCCAGCCCAGGTATGGCAGCCAGGACAACAACGTCGCCACCAGCGTCAGCGGGATCACCGCCAGAAACCAGGCCGTGACCCCGTGGCTGCGCCAGCCTCTGCCAGCCGCATTGAAACGTTGCTCGAGGCGATCGGCCAGACGCCCGAAGGCCACCAGCGGATGCCTGCGCCTGGGCTCACCCAGCAGCGCATCCAGCGCCACCCCGGCGACACTCAACAGCGCCACACTCATCGAATCACTCCCCATTGGTTTTCATACAGCAGTTCGGACAAGGGCCGTGGCTCGGCCCAGCCTTCAAGCACCAGCATCGGTGCCGGATAGAATGCCTTGACCGGCCCCAGGCACAGCACGGCGAGCGCCTTGGCACCCTCCGGCAGGCCCAGCAGCCCGGCCAGCGCCTGCGGGTCGAACAGCGACACCCAGCCCATGCCCAGGCCTTCGGCGCGGGCCGCCAGCCAGAGGTTCTGGATCGCGCAGGACAGTGACGCCAGGTCCATTTCCGGCAAGGTACGACGGCCGAAAATATACCCCTCACGCTTGTCCATCAGCGCCGCGACCAGCACTTCGGCGCAGTCGTTGATGCCTTCGACCTTAAGCTTCATGAATTCATCGGAGCGCTCGCCCAGGGCCTCGGCCGTGCGGATGCGCTCGTCTTCCACCAGCCCCTGGACCTGCTGGCGCAGGCCGCGATCGCTGATGCGGATAAACCGCCATGGCTGCATCAAGCCGACACTGGGGGCCTGATGTGCCGCCTCCAGCAGCCGCGCGAGCAATTCGGGGGCCACACTGCCGCCGACAAAGTGGCGCATGTCGCGACGCTCGCCGATGGCCCGGTACACCGCCGCCCGCTCCTCGGGGCTGTAGGCATGCTCGCTCATGGTCGCAGCAGCGCCGCCAGCGCGTCGGGGTTGGAGGGAAAGTAGAAGTGCACGTACGACGCGGTCAGCCGCCCGCAGCGGTAGACCGCCTCCGCGCCGCGGCCGCCATTGGGGCTTTGGCCGCGAGCGATCGGCTCAAGCGTCGTGGTGGTCAGCGAATGGTGATAGGTGTGCCCGCGCAGGGTGCCTTCCGGCAGCTCGACCGCCTGCAGCGCCAGCGCTGCCAGGCGCTTTTGCATCACCGCTTCGCCGGGCAGCAGGCCCAGCAGTTCGGCGCGCTGGCCCTGGACATCGGTCAGGGCGTCGAGCAGGTAAAGCATGCCGCCGCATTCGGCCAGCAGCGGTTTGCCGGCTTGATGGTGGGCGCGAATGGCGCTGCGCATCGGCGTGTTTTCCGCCAACGCCACATGGTGCAGCTCGGGGTAGCCACCGGGCAGATAGAGGCTGTCTGCCTCTGGCAAGACCTGATCATGAATGGGCGAGAAAAAGCTCAACCGGGCGCCCATGGCCCGCAACAGATCCAGGCTCGCGCCGTAGGTGAAGGCAAAGGCTTCATCACGGGCGACGGCGATGCGCACCCCCTCAAGCAGCGGCGTGACGGCTTGCGGTACCGGGGCGGCAAACTCGACGGCGGGCGGCAAGGCGGCATCGCAGCTTTGCCCCAGCGCCTGGGCGGCGGCGTCCAGGCGCGCGTCCAGATCATTGAGTTCACTGGCTTGCACCAGCCCCAGGTGACGGCTGGGCAATTCGATACCGGTTTCCCGCGACAGCCCGCCGTACCAGCGCAGGCCTTCGGTCAGGCTGCCTTCGAGCAATTGGGCGTGGCGCAGGGTGCCGACGCGGTTGGCCAGCACGCCGGCGAACGGCAGGTCCGGCTGGTAGCGGGCCAGTCCCAGCGCCAGGGCGCCGAAGGTCTGGGCCATGGCGGTGCCGTCGATCACGGCCAGCACCGGCACACCGAAATGACGCGCCAGATCGGCGCTCGACGGCGTGCCATCGAACAGGCCCATGACCCCTTCGATCAAAATCAGGTCGGCCTCGCCCGCCGCTTCCCAGAGCAGGCGGCGGCTTTCATCGGCACCGACCATCCACAGGTCCAGCTGATAGACCGGGGCGCCACTGGCGCGTTCCAGAATCATCGGGTCGAGAAAGTCCGGCCCGCACTTGAACACCCGCACCTTGCGCCCCTGATTACGGTGCAGGCGCGCAAGAGCGGCGGTGACGGTGGTCTTGCCCTGGCCGGAAGCCGGCGCGGCAATCAACACCGCCGGGCAACGCCGTGCATCGGTCATAGTTCGATGCCTTTTTGCGCGCGAATTCCGGCCTGGAAGGCGTGTTTGACCATGCCCATTTCGGTGACGGTATCGGCCAGTTCGATCAAGTCGGCCGGTGCGCCGCGCCCGGTCACCACCACATGCTGCATGGGCGGACGTGCTTGCAGGTCGGTCAGTACCCGGTCGAGGTCCAGATAACCGTGCTTGAGGGCAATGTTCAGTTCATCGAGGATCACCAGGCCGATGTCCGGGTCGCTCAGCAATTGGCAGGAGACTTTCCAGGCCGCTTCGGCCGCGGCGATATCACGCTGGCGGTCCTGGGTTTCCCAGGTGAAGCCCTCGCCCATCACGTGGTAGCGCACCTGCTCGGGGAAGCGACGGAAGAACAGCTCTTCACCGGTGGCGTTGCGGCCCTTGATGAACTGCACGACGCCGCACTGCATGCCGTGGCCCATGGCCCTGGCGAGCATGCCGAAGGCCGAGCTGCTCTTGGCCTTGCCGTTGCCGGTCAGCACCAGCAGCAGGCCGCATTCGTTCGGCGAATTGGCGATACGCTCGTCGATGACCGCCTTTTTGCGCAGCATGCGCGCCAGGTGGCGTTCGTCACGTTCGGGGGATTCACTCATCGCAGCTCTCCTGACAGCGCACGGAAATCGACGAATGGCCACGCCCAACCACCAGGGCGCAGGCCTTGGGGCTCGGTACAGGAGATCGTCGGAGTCGCTCTTGCCCGTGCGACAGATGGATTGGTCTATGAAGACGGCAGGCGCGCGCACGGCCGGGAAACCGACCGCAAACCGCGCATCACCCACCGTGATGCCGTTGGTGCTTCAGGCCGGTCTCCGGGCTCATGAGTGGGCGGGGCCCGGAACACGCGCCTTCCCGGACCAATCCGGCCCAGTGGCTGCTGCATGCTCGTCACTCATTTACCGTTGCGGGGGCAGCGCCGGGGTCACGTGCCTCGCACGTTCACCGGCTTCCCTGTTTCACTCTGCAAAGCCGTGGCTCGCCGAGCACCTGAAACAAGTCGGGAAGGTTAGAGGGTTGGGGGGGGAGCGTCAAATGAAGCCGGCGCGCGGCGGGCATTGAACCTCGCCATCGCGCGCTCCTCTACTTATTTGAGTACCCAGACCCTTGAGGACGTTCGACCATGCGCAACGCACCGATCGCTCTGATGATGGTGATGGCCACAGGGCTTGCCGCCTGTGGCGAAAAGGCACGCCTGCAAGTCGAGGACGGCTTCGGCCCTTCCCCACGGCTGCCGGAGCCGAACCAGACCCTGATGCCCACGATCAACGTCGCCCCGGCCATCGGCTGGCCCCAGGGCGGCACGCCACAGGCAGCGCCCGGTATGCGCGTGGTCGCCTTTGCCGAAGGCCTGGACCACCCGCGCTGGCTGTATGTGTTGCCCAACGGCGATGTGCTGGTCGCCGAAACCAATGCTCCACCCAAGCCCGACGACAACAGGGGCGTGCGTGGCTGGTTCATGAAAAAGGCGATGACGTTGGCGAAAACGGTCTGGACCAGGAAAAAGGCCGGGCCGCGATCTGGGAAGTGGACGCTGCCACCGGCAATAAACGCATCTTCGCCGACGGCCTGCGCAACCCCAACGGCATGGCCTGGGAGCCGCAGACCGGCAAGCTCTGGACGGCGGTCAACGAACGTGACGAGATCGGCAGCGACCTGGTGCCCGACTACATCACCTCGGTCAAGGACGGTGGCTTTTATGGTTGGCCGTTCAGCTATTACGGCCAGAATGTGGACAAGCGAGTCTCACCACCAAACCCGAGCATGGTCGCCAAGGCAATTGCTCCGGATTATGCCGTTGGCCCACACACCGCCTCGCTGGGCCTGACCTTTGCGGATGCCAAGGGCTTGCCGGCGCCCTTTACCCAAGGCGCCTTTATCGGCCAGCATGGTTCCTGGAACCGCGATCCACACAGTGGCTATAAAGTGATTTTCGTGCCATTCCAGGGCGGCAAACCCAGTGGCAAGCCGATCGATGTGCTGACCGGGTTCCTTGATGCCAACGGCCAGGCCATGGGCCGGCCTGTAGGCGTGGCCAACGATCATCAGGGCGGGTTGCTGGTGGCCGATGACGTGGGTAATCGGATCTGGCGGGTGAGTGCCAGCCAACCCAAAAACTGAACAACAAAACCTTTATGTAGGAGCGGCGGTCCGGCGTCCCGGCCTGGCCGCGATGGGCCGCGAAGCGGCCCCAGAGGCCAGTAATATCTGCGACAGAGTGCATAAGGTTTCACTATCGCCGGGGCCGCTTCGCGGCCCATCGCG
>NZ_JAAAMT010000047.1:0-15663 GCF_009905435.1 Pseudomonas sp. R5(2019) | reverse complement strand
ACTGAACAACAAAACCTTTATGTAGGAGCGGCGGTCCGGCGTCCCGGCCAGGTCCGCTCCTACAGGGGGCGGGGGGGGGTAGCCATTTCATTAGAGGATCGCAAGCGTCGGCCATTAGCGTTTGTGGCACAGGGTCAGGCCATCGCCGAGGGGCAGCATTGACAGGTCGACACGCAGGTCATCCTTCAGGGCGCTGTTGAGCGCCTGGATGGCCCGGGTGTCGGCGCTGTCAGGCTCGGCTTGCAATACCCGGCCGCTCCACAGCGTGTTGTCGAACACCGCCAGTCCGCCGGGGCGCAATAGCGTCAGGGCATGCTCAAGGTATTGCGGGTAGTTGGCCTTGTCGGCGTCGATAAAGATCAGGTCGAACTGCCCGGCAGCGCCTTCGCGCTCAAGCTGGGCGAGGGTTTCCAGCGCAGGCGCCAGACGCAGCTCGATGCGCTCGTCCACGCCTGCCCGCTGCCAGAAATCCAGGGCAATCTGGTTGTAGTCACCAGGCAAATCGCAGCAGATCAATCGCCCGCTCTCGCTCAGGGCCTGGGCCATGCACAAGGCGCTGTAACCGGTGAACGTGCCGACTTCGATCAAGCGCTGCGCACCCATCAAACTGACCAACAGCGCCAGAAACTGCCCCTGCTCGGGCGCCACCTGCCAGCGGGCTTGCTCCATGGCCTGGGTTTGCTCACGCAGCTGGCGCAGCAACGGCGTCTCGCGCAAGGAGACGCGCTTGAGGTAATCGTAGAGTTCGTCGTTGAGAAACAGCGTTTGCGCGGTCATGCCGATACCTCGCGTGTGCCACCGATGTCAGGGGTTTCTTGCCAGGTTAGTTGGCTGCAAGACCCGCTTGGCGTTCAGGTAGGCTTTTTGCCAATAGGCGTTGGACAGGTAATCCAGGCGCACCGTACCGCCGGTGGCCGGCGCGTGGACAAAACGACCTTCGCCGACATAGATGCCGGCATGGCTGACGTTCGACCCGCCGTTGGTGGCGAAGAACACCAGATCCCCGGACTGCAGCGCATCGCGGCCAATGGTCGGCGCGGAGAGGGTGATCATTTCCCGCGTGGAACGCGGTAGAGAGATGCCCGCCGCATCGCGGTAGACATAGTCGATCAGGCCGCTGCAATCAAAGCCCGAATCCGGTGTATTGCCACCCCAGCGATACGGCGTGCCGACCAGGCCCAGCGCGCGAAACAGCACGTCTTCGGCCACGGGCGAGAAATAGTGTTGGCCTGGCAGCGCAGGCCTGACCACGTTGGGCTGTGGTGCCGGAGGCTGACTGGAGCAGGCACCGAGCAGTGCTGCGAAGGCAAGAAGCGCGATGCGTGCCGTCATGGTCATGGACAGAACAATCCTGGTCTGAAGCCGGCCCCCAAGCCGAGTGCCCTGGCCTTTGCGTGAGGTGCTGGCCAGGAGGGTACGAACCATCAATGGTAGCACTCTGAAAGCATGTCGGCGAAGTGGTGCTTGAGAACGATCTCGCTGGATTTGGGAAACGTCCTATTTCTTCAGGCAGGCTGTCGATTCAGGCTGCGGCTGAATGTTCTGAGGGAAGTTCGCCATGCCCAGCCAATCCCATCTGCGCTTTACGTTCGACGTCCTCGGTGGCGAAGCCCCCGACGCCTTCGATGTCGTCGAATTCACTCTGACGGAAGGTTTGTCCGAAACCTTCCTGCTGTCTTTGGAGCTGTCCAGCCCCAACCCCGCCATCGACTTCGGCCAGGTCCTCGACCGCCCAGGGCTGCTGACGATCTGGCATGGCCAGACGCCGGTGCGCTTTGTTCATGGTGCAGTGTCGTCCTTCGTGCAGGGCGACACGGGGTTCAGACGGACCCGTTACCGCGCCGTGGTCGAGCCGCGCCTGGCCCGGCTCAAGCTGTCGTCCGACTGGCGGATCTTCCAGACTCTCACTGTCCCGCAAATCGCCCACGCCGTGCTCAAGGCCCACGGCCTCACGCTGGACTACGAGCAACGCGTCACGCTCGAACGCAAAGCGCGTGAGTACTGCGTGCAGGCCGGCGATTCGGACTACGACTTCATCGAACGGATCCTGCGCGAGGAAGGCTTCTTCTATTCCTTCCGCCACAGCGCCGAGGGCCACCAGCTGGTCCACAGCGACCGGCTGTTCATCCACGGCCGCCTCGACGACGAACCCGTGCTTTACAATCCGGCGCCGGGCGGCGATCAACCGCAGCCGGCGCTGCGCCGCTTCGCCTACAGCGAAAACGTGCGCACCGCCCGCCAGACCCAACGCGATTACACCTTCCAGCACCCGAATTACACCCACCAACACAGCCTGGATGGCTCCGACCTCGACCACCAGGGCCGTGGCTACGAGCGCTACGACTACCCCGGCCGGCACAAATTCGACGAAGTCGCCAAGCCGATCCTGACCAACCGCCTGCGCGGCCATCGCCGCGATGCGCGCATGGCCTGCGTCGAAGGCGACGACCCGCGCCTGCAGCCCGGAATCTCTTTTTATCTGGAAGGCCATCCCCGAGAAGACCTCAATCGTGGCTGGCGGCCGGTGCGCATGGTCCATCACGGCATCCAGCACACCAGCCAGGCCGAAGACAGCGCCGATGCCCAGCACGGCACCCGCTACCACTACGAGGCCGAGCTGGTCGCGGATGATGCCGAATGGCGCGCCGAGCCCCTGCCCCGCCCGCGCATCGACGGCCCGCAGACCGCCGTGGTGGTCGGCCCGCCGGGGGAAGAAATCTTCACCGACGACTACGGCCGGGTGAAAGTCCAGTTCCCCTGGGATCGTGAAGGCCAACACGACGAGCACAGCTCCTGCTGGATCCGCGTGGCGCAGAACTGGGCCGGCGCCACCTGGGGTCACATGGCCATTCCGCGCATCGGCCAGGAAGTCGTCATCCATTATCTCGACGGCGACTGCGACCAGCCACTGATCATCGGCCGCACCTACAACCGGCTGCAGCTACCGCCCTACGAGCTGCCGAAACACAAGACACGGATGACCATCAAGAGCGCAACCCACAAGGGCAAGGGCTTCAACGAACTGCGCTTCGAGGATGAAGCCGGGCAGGAAGAAATTTATATCCACGCCCAGAAGGACCAGAACCTCCACGTCAATCATGACGAAACCACCTTCGTCGGTCATGACCGCAGCGAACAGGTCGAACACGATGAAACCATCACCATCGGCCACGACCGCCAGGAGACCGTGGGTAACGATGAGCAAGTCCAGATCGGCCAGGACCGCCGCCACGACATCGGTCAGGACGAATTTCTCACTATTGGCCGCAACCACAGCATCCGCACCGGCAAGGACCGCACCGAAGAGGTCGACAACAACCGCCGTGACAAGACTGGCGCCAATCACTGGGTAAATATCGGCGGTAACCTTGAGCAGACCGTCGCAGGCCATGCCGAATTGCAGGCGGGCCAGGCGATTCGCCAACGCTCCCGCGTTTTCGAAGTGCAAGCCGGCGAAGTCGTCCGCCTGCGCGGCCCGGGTGGCACTATCACTTTGCACGACGGCGGTATCACCCTCAGCGCCTTGGGCATCAAGATCAAAGGGCCCATGACGCATCAACCCGATGGCCAGGCCACTCCCTTCAAGATGGACGACGAGCCCGGCATCAGCGAAGAAAGCGACTTCTGTCTGGAGTGCTTTCTCAAGGCGGCTCGCAGCGGCAGCGCGGTGGTGCCCAAATGAGCCGGGGCACTGCGTATTACCTGATCGACGGCGCCTTGCTGCTGGGCACGCCACACCATCGCTGGTTGCTGGAACAGCCTGAACTGCAGCGCCTCTATCAAGACGAAGGCGACATGGCCGCCAATGCCGGGCCACTGCTGCTGCCCTCTTCGACTTCGGTACGAGCGTGGACGGGCACACTGGCCCAGGGAAACCCCGACGCCATCTTCGCCTGCAACGCCTTTCGCAGCGAAGCACCGCTGGACATGCTGCTTGCGCACTTGAAAGCGCTGCGCTTTCTGCACACCAACGGCGGGCGACGCTACTATTTCCGCTACGCCGACGGCCGCGCATTTGCCAGTGTCTGGCACACCCTGACAGCCGAACAGCGTCAGGCCACGCTTGGCCCCATTCCGGCGTGGCACCACTACGATGCTTTCGGCACCGAGTGCTGTGCAGGCCCGGTTCAATCAGACGCTTGCACTCCACCCACCGCGCTGCCCTTGCACCTGCGGCCAGAGCAGTGGCATCAGGTGCTGGAAGCCGGCCGCCTCGGAGAACGTGTCAACGCAGCCGCCGCACTTCAGGTTGGCCCTCCCCCGCAGGGTACCCGAGCCCAACGCTATACCTGGGCCGCCGAGACCGATCGATGGTTGAAACGACTGGGCGTGGACGCGCTGCCGGTGCAAGTGGCGGCAACGTTGGTCGTCTGGCAAACCGCTGGGCTGGTTCTGCGTGCAGAGCAGTTTGCGGCCGCTTTACGCAAAGCACAGGTTAGCGGCGACCTCGACGGCGTCCTGGCCTTCAGCCAATTGGCAACCGCGCCGAAGATGCGGTTGCCATGAGGGTGTATCCACGCAGACGGGTTTTCGGGGCCGGGGTATTAATCCTGACCGTGGGCCTGACGGGCTGGCAGGAGCCAGACCCGGACAAGGAAATCATGGGCGTAGGCCTGACGGGCATCGACCATCTGCCAGATCATCTAAGCGTTCAGCGATTCTCGGTGGATGGCAGCGGTGGTGGGCCAGCGGGCGGCGGTGGCAGTCTTGCGTGCTGCGGCAGGCTGCCACGCAAATGGCAGCCCGACCTGACCGTGAAAGTGCGCTGGAACGTCACCAACTGGCGTGACTGCAAGGGTGAGGAACATGAGGCGGTGGTGCCGGTGGAGCCGTATGACGAAATCGGAAGGCTGTATGTGCACTTTTTTTCCGATGGGTCGGTGCGTGCCGTTTCATCTGCCTTGGCCACCCCTCTTAGTCCCGACTACAAAGGACCGCACGACCGCATTCCACAAAAATATCCCTGGCAAATCTACGACCTTGATTCGACGTGCCCGCCCTATACAGCAAGGAGCCCGCGATGACCCAGGCACAAAGCGGTCATCATCCGAAGCCCCGCCCGTCCAAACGAATTTTCGCAACTGTCGTGCTGGTCTTGACCATCGGCCTCACAGGCTGTCAGGAATCCGATCCAGGCAAGGAAATCATGGGTGTGGGTCTGACCGGCATCGACCATCTGCCTGACCATCTGAGTGTTCAGCGATTCTCGGTTGATGGCAGAGGCGGCGCACAGGCCGGTAAAGGCGGAAGCCTGGTGTGCTGCGGATCGCTGCCTCGCAAATGGCAGCCCGACCTGACCGTGAAAGTGCGCTGGAACGTCACCAACTGGCGCGACTGCAAGGGTGAGGAACATGAGGCGGTGGTGCCGGTGGAGCCGTATGACGAAATCGGAAGGCTCTATGTGCACTTTTTTTCGGATGGGTCGGTGCGTGCCGTTTCATCTAACTATGTCGCTTGGAAAGCCAATGAGCCCGAATCTCCTTATCCGATCAAGGATCTCATCCCACAAAAGTACCCGTGGCAGGTCTATGACTTGGATTTGACCTGCCTGCGTTCCGCCAATCCCGAAACAGCGGAGAGCACGCCGTGAGCCAGACGCAGGAAGCTAATTGCCGGAATTCTTGCCTGCTGTCAGCCCTCATTCTGAGCTTGAGCATCAGTCTGACGGGGTGTCAGGCGCAAGACCCAGACAAGGAAATCATGGGTGTCGGCCTCACTGGTATCGACCATCTGCCTGACCATTTGAGCGTACAACGGTTCTCGGTGGATGGCAGAGGCGGCGCGCAGGCCGGCAAAGGCGGAAGCCTGGAGTGCTGCGGATCGCTACCTCGCAAATGGCAGCCCGACTTGACCGTGAAAGTGCGCTGGAACGTCACCAACTGGCGTGACTGCAAGGGTGAGGAACATGAGGAGGTGGTGCCGGTGGAGCCGTATGACGAAATCGGAAGGCTCTATGTGCACTTTTTTTCCGATGGGTCGGTGCGCGCCGTTTCATCTGCCTTGGCCACCCCTCGAAGTCCTGATTACAAAGGACCGCACGACCGCATCCCACAAAAATACCCCTGGCAAATCTACAACCTTGATTTGACGTGCTCGCCGCCCGAAAGCCCCAAACAATAAGGAGAACGCCATGACCCTCCCTCCAGCTCAGGAACCTCAGCTAGAAATCCATCCCCTGGATGGCATCCCGAATTTAAAACTCGTACTTCCATCTGTTGAGTGTCGTGCAGAACACTGCGAAATCCCCCTGAACATCGGAGTTTTTTTCGACGGTACTGGCAATAACTACGAATGGGACGACGCCGATGATTGCCAAGTGGGCCAAGGCACCCAACTGTCGCGACGCAAGGAAAGCAATGTGGCGCGATTGTTTTTCGCCTATCCGGAGGATCCGGCCAGGGGCTACTACCGAACTTACATCTCCGGCGTCGGCACACCTTGCATCCCCATTGGCGAGACAGAGCCCGCAAGGTTTGGCATGGCAGCCGGTGAAGGGGGCGATGGTCGGATCAATTATGGCCTGCTGTCCATTCTCAACGCTGTTCATTCAACCCTCTCTCGGGTGGGCCAAGGCGCGTACGACGAAGATGTCCTCATGGCCCTCTGCCGCAACGGCAAACGCCACCCCATCGGCCCAGAAGGCGATCGCTATTCCCTCCTGAAAGGCCGTGTTGCAGACGAACTGGCTCTGCGCAAAGTGGGCATGCAACATATTGGCGGCCTGCTGATGAACGAAGCCTCGATCAACGGCAAACCAGATCGCTCAATTGCTCAAGCCTTCTACCAACGCGAAGTCAAGCGTCTGACCGAGCTGATCGCCCATCGCTCCAAACCGAAGCTTGCGGAAATCTCCATCGATGTGTTCGGGTTTTCTCGCGGTGCGGCGCTGGCGCGCACGTTCTGCAGTTGGCTGGATGAGCTGTTCGACGGCAACCGACTGTGCGGTGTCCCCACGACGATCCGCTTTATGGGCTTGTTCGACACCGTGGCCTCGGTGGGGCTGCCGAACAATCCTCGCACCACCGCCAATCTCACCCATGGCCATCTTTCCTGGGGCAATGAGGCCTATCTGCGCATCCCTGCACGCGTCAAAAACTGCGTGCATTACGTAGCCATGCACGAAAACCGCCCGTCATTCCCACTGGATCGGGTGTTCAAGCACAACGGTCTGCCGAGCAACTGTCACGAATACGCTTTCCCGGGGATGCACTCGGACGTGGGTGGTGGCTACGGTGTCAACGAGCAAGGGCGCGGACGCATGCCGGCCGATGTGGGACGCAATGCGCTCAACAGTGAGAAGCTCTCGCAGATTCCGCTGGAATACATGTTGAAGACTGCGCTGTCGGCCAATGTGCCGCTCGACCCGCGCAATGCGCGTGGAGTGGATGAAAACGACGCCAGATATGCCTGAGGACCGTATCAAGGCTTCCAAGTGCTTGCCTTGGGTTTTCCGGAGCTGCCGAAATCGAGCGCCGCCCGCGCGGCGCATCGCGGATAAATCCGCTCCCACATTTGTTGCAACGAGCCATGGCCTGTGAGATTGGGGTTGTCAGCTTTGCTTGTAGGGCGGGAGATCGCGGTGGCGCAGGAACAAAAAAAGGTTCATCGCGCAATTGCGGGATAGCCACACCGAAACCACACAGATCTAAAGCCGAACAAACAAGGCTGGCCACTCCAATTTCACAGGCCATGGCACGTTGCAACAAATGTGGGAGCGGATTTATCCGCGATGCGCCGCGCGGGCGGCGCGCGATCTCAAGAACAATGGAAAAACCAAGGCAAGCACCTCACACGGCTCATGCGATCTGCTGGCAGGCCCCCTCGCCTCCCCCATCAGAATGAAGAGGGTTGCCTGAGGACCGTATCAAGGTTCCAAGTGCTTGCCTTGGGTTTTCCGGCGCTGCCGAAATCGAGCGCCGCCCGCGCGGTGCATCGCGGCGGTCCGGCGCTCCGGTAAATCCGCTCCCACATTTGTTGCAACGTGCCATGGCCTGTGAATTTGGAGTTGCCAGCCTTGTTTGTTCGGCTTTAGATCTGTGTGGTTTCGGTGTGGCTATCCCGCAATTGCGCGATGACCAAACTTTTTGTCCGCACATACAAAAACGCCCCCAACTTTCGGTCGGGGGCGTTTTTGATGCGTTCTGGCTTAATTGCGTGAAATAACCGTCGTCGATGCATTCGGCGCCAGGGCCAGGGCCCGTTTGGCTTCGATAAAGGTCTTGCTCCAGTAGCTGTCGCCCAGGCTGTCGATGCGAACACCGCCACTGCGACGGCTGCTGGAGTGGATGAACTGGTCATCGCCCAGGTAGATGCCGGCGTGGCTGACGCGGCCGCGGTTGCGGCTGTTGGTGCTGAAGAACAGCAGGTCGCCCGGCTTGAGATTATTGCGAGCCACCAGCGGCGCGTCCAGGTTGATCATTTCGCGGGTCGAGCGCGGCAGGGTCATGCCGGCCTCTTCACGGAACAGGTAACCGATAAAACCGCTGCAGTCGAAGCCCGAGGTTTCCGAGGTGCCGCCGAAACGGTAGCGGGTACCGATCAGGGCCATGCCGCGCTCCAGGATGCTGTCAGCCAGGACCGGCAGCTGGTAAGGCTTGCTGCTGGAGAACTGGGCCAGTTCCTTTTCCGACATCAGCTCTTCTTCGGTCATGAGCGAAGGCTGGGCGGCGGCCTGGGTGGAAACTGAGGAGTGTTGCACCTGCTGTTGCGAGACTGGCGATTGAGCAGCGCAGCCAAACAGCAGGGTCACGAGTGCGAGGGGCACGAGGGGTGCGAAGCGCTTCAGCATGGGCACAACCGTGTCAGGAATTAAAAGAAGCCGCGACTATGCCTTTTACAATTCTCATTTGCAAATTCAATCGAAAAAAATGTGACTTATTACTTTTGGTAAAACATCCAAGGCGCGAGCTTCTATACAGAGGTCCATCCAGGCCGAGAGCACGGTCGGTTCCGGGTTGATCTCAAGCGTCACACCACCGCTGGCACGGGTGCGCAAAACCGGCTCTTGAATATAAGGGAAGCTGGCAGTGGTACCAACGCACAGCACCGCATCGAACCCCCGCTCGATCTGCTCGTACAGATCATCCAGCGCCGCCTCTGGCAAACGCTCTTCGAACAGCACCACGGGCGGGCGCAGAATCCCCCCGCAGCGCGAGCAAAGTGGCGGTAACGGGGCCGCCAGATGTGCTTCAAGATTTTCGTCAACCGCACCGCAGGCCTGGCAATACAAGGGCGAGAAATGCCCATGGATTTCGATCAGGCGCTCAGGCGCACTCCCGGCCTGGCGATGGTAGCCGTCGATATTTTGCGTGAGTACCCAACACTCGGGCTTTTCCTGCTGCAAGCGGGCGATAGCCGCATGGCCGGCATTGGGCTGTGCGCCCAGACAGGCCCTGCCCAGTTGCGCCAGGTACTTCCAGCACAGCGCCGGGTCCTGTTGCAGCATCGGCCCGGACAAGGCTTCTTCGATCGGCAGGCCCTCGGCGGTCACACCGTTGTATAACCCGCCCAGGCCGCGATAGGTCGGCAGCCCCGAATCGGCCGACAGCCCCGCGCCGGTGATCACCAGAATGCGCCGTGCCTGGCGCAGCATGGCTGCGGCCTGGCGAAGCAGCTGCGGGTCTACCAACCGAGGGTTTCTTTTAGGAAGGGAATGGTCAGCTTGCGCTGTGCCTGCAAGGAGGCCTGGTCGAGCCGTTCGAGCAGGTCGAACAGCGCACTCATGCTGCGCGTGCCACGGGTGAGGATGAAGTGCCCGACTTCGTCGGTCATGTGCAGGCCCCGACGCGAGGCGCGCAGCTGCAGGGCGCGCAGCTTGTCTTCGTCGCTCAGGGCGCGCATCTGGAAGATCAGCGCCATGGTCAACCGCGACTTGAGGTCCGGCAGCTTGATCGGCAATTCGCGCGGCGAACTGGACGCGGCCAGCAGCAATCGGCGACCACTGTCGCGCAGGCGGTTGAACAGGTGGAACATGGCCTCTTCCCAGTCGGGCTTGCCGGCAATCACATGCAGGTCATCCAGGCACACCAGCTCGTACTGCTCCAGGTGGTCGAGCAGCTCGACGCCACGGTCGAGCAACTGCGCCAGGGGCAGGTACACCGCCGGCTCGCCCATTTGCTCGAAACGCAAACAGGCAGCCTGCAACAGGTGGGTACGCCCCACGCCCTGCTTGCCCCAGAGATAAATCAGGCTTTCGGTCCATCCGGCGTCGGCTTCGCATAGCCGCTCGACATAGCCGAGTGCAGCGGCATTGGCGCCTGGATAGTAATTGATAAAGGTGGCGTCATCCCGCAGACGTACACCCAGGGGCAGCTGAATCGGTTTCATGCTGGCTTGACAGTTCAATCGAACCGCGAGGGGCCTCAGAGTGAAGTGAGCAAAGTTTATACCCGTGGCGCCGGACGCACAACGTGGCAGACCACAAGCAAAATCAAAGGTTTGCGTTTATGGGCCGCCACGTTGAAAGCATTTTGACAGTATTGGTTACAAATCCGGATCGATTTGGCCGTCGTATATGTCCGACTCTTTATACAGATCGTGCATATGACGCAGCAGCACCATGATCACCGCCGCCACCGGCAACGCCAGCAGCACCCCGGTAAAGCCGAACAATTCGCCGCCGGCGAGGATGGCGAAAATCACTGCGACCGGGTGCAGGCCGATGCGGTCACCGACCAGCAGGGGCGTCAACACCATGCCTTCCAGGGCCTGGCCGACCATAAACACCGCGGCGATGCCGATCAGTGGATACCACTCGCCGCCAAACTGAAACAGCCCGGCGATCATGGCCGCGCCAATCCCGACGATAAAGCCCATGTAAGGCACGATGGCGGCCAGCCCCGCGAGCATGCCGATCAACAGCCCCAGCTCCAGGCCCACCAGCATCAAGCCAGCGGCATAGATCACCCCCAGCGCAACCATCACCAGCAACTGGCCACGAATAAAGGCGCCGAGCACCTCGTGGCATTCACCGGCAAGGCCCACCACTTGCTCTTCATTCTGGCGCGGCAACAGGCGGCGCAGCTTGGCCATCATCAGGTCCCAGTCGCGCAGCAGGTAGAAACTCACCACCGGGATCAGCACCAGGTTCGCCAGCCAACCGAGCAGGGCCAGCCCTGACGCGGTCGCCTGGCTCAGCACCACGCCGACGATGTCGGTGGTCGGGCCCATGTGCTCGGTAATCGCCGCCTTGATCTTGTCGAACTTCCAGAACCCATCGACCAGGCCCAGCCGGCTCTGCACCCACGGCAACGCCGTGTGTTGCAGCCAGTCGAGCATCTGCGGCGCCAACTCATAAAGGCGCACCAACTGCTTGGCCAACAGCGGTACCAGCACCAACAGCAGGATCGCCAGGATCAAGCTGAACAGGGCAAACACCGAGATCACGCCCCAGGTGCGCGACATGCCGAGTTTTTCCAGACGATCCACCAGCGGGTCTGCCAGGTACGCCAGGAGAATGCCGACCAGAAACGGCGAGAGAATCGGATGCAGCCAATACACAAAAGCCGCAAACACCAGCACGGTGATCAGCCAGATCCAACGACGCCTGTCATTCATTCAAGAGTTCCTGCCCTCAGAGTAAAAAAATAATGGAATGCAAAAACCTGTAGGAGCGGATTTATCCGCGAATCCAGCCGCCGCGGTATGTCAGGCATACCGTGTTGCCTGTATTCGCGGATAAATCCGCTCCCACATTATTAACCGTGCTGTTTACCAACGGAAACGCAAGCCAGTGAAGGGTTGCACAGGGGGTGTAACCGGCGCTGGCGCGGTTTCAGCCGGCAGTTCCTGTAGTTGAACCAGGCTCAACTGCGCCCGCAGCTGATCGGGGCTGGCGTTGACCTGATAGACAATCTTGTCGCCATTCACGCTTTTGAGCCGTGGGCCGAACGGCTCCAGGGTGCGCAACAGCTGGGCGTAGCGCGCCAGGTTCATGCCCTGGACTTGCAGAAGGTTGCTGGCTGCACCCGGCCGCGCGACAAAACGCGGCGCCAGGCGCTGGCTGACCGCAAGCATCACCGCATCGGCCAGGGCCGCGGGGTCAGCCGCCTGAACGCTGCCCTGCTCTTTTTGCTCGCCCATCCACAGGCGCCATTTGCCTTGCCACTGGCCATCGGCCTCGGCGGCGTGGACGGCCAACAGGGCATTGGCGCCGTAGCGCTCGGACGCACCGCGCAGCGGCGCCGGGTCGCTGCCTTCGAGGTTTTTCGCGGTGCCGACCAGTTGTTCGTTCAAATCCGCCAATGGCAGGCGCAGCGGCAAACCACGATGCTGGGCCGCGGTGCGCAGTGGCGCGGCGCTGGCCTGGCCATCGCCCACCAGGCTTGAGCCCTCGGCATTATCGTTAAGCCACCAGACCAGGATCGCCGGGCGATTCTTGCCCCACATCGGCAAGCCGGCCTTGCGCAGCGCCGCGTCGGTGCTGGCCGGATCGAAGTCCACCCGCAACGCTTCCGGCGGCCCGGCTTCATAGCCGTAGCGGCTGATGATCTGTTGCGGATCCTTGCGCACCGCCGCCAGACCCGGGTGGTCGAAGGCCTTGTCGTCGCCGGTCAGACGCAGCACCATGGTCTGCAGCGCGCGCTCGGTGGCCTGGGTGCGTTCTTCCAGGCTTTGCCCGCTGACAGGCTCGCGCACCTGGTACAGGTTCTTCAGGGTTTCGGCATGGCTTGGCAAAGCCAGCAGGGACAGACAGCCAACCAGCAGGTAGTTATACAGTCGCATAGGATTCCCGACGGCGAAAACGCGACCCAGACGGCCGCATGAATATATGAATGACAGGGTCTCGGACCATAGGTTCGCCTGAAACGCTCCTTGTGCGCGCGGTTTTTTCGGCGCAATCCCCTGCCCTCTCTTATACAGCCATCAGTATGGCAACCGTGATGAAACTTCCAGACGATATTTTTCTGCCAATTACCGTGCCTGCCCGTCGGCCTGAGGATGGCCGCTGCCGGGCAACCCTGTTAAAATCGCGCGCCTTCGCAGACCGGCGACGGTCAGGCCTCGGATCACGCTCCGAATTACCTGGCAGGTCACGGTCGATTCCCCCGAATCCCCCCTAAAGGCCTGGATCATGAGCAAGCAACCCTCCCTGAGCTACAAGGACGCCGGTGTAGACATCGACGCCGGTGAAGCATTGGTCGAACGCATCAAAGGCGTCGCCAAGCGCACCGCGCGCCCTGAAGTCATGGGCGGCCTGGGCGGTTTTGGCGCCCTCTGCGAGATCCCGGCCGGCTACAAACAGCCGGTTCTGGTCTCTGGCACCGATGGCGTCGGCACCAAACTGCGCCTGGCACTGAACCTGAACAAGCACGACAGCATTGGCCAGGACCTGGTTGCCATGTGCGTCAACGACCTGGTGGTCTGTGGCGCCGAGCCACTGTTCTTCCTCGACTACTACGCCACCGGCAAGCTGAACGTTGACACCGCCGCGGCCGTGGTTACCGGCATCGGCGCTGGCTGTGAGCTGGCTGGCTGCTCGCTGGTCGGTGGTGAAACCGCCGAAATGCCTGGCATGTACGAAGGCGAAGACTACGACCTGGCCGGCTTCTGCGTCGGCGTCGTGGAAAAAGCCGACATCATCGACGGCTCCAGGGTTGCCACTGGCGACGCACTGATCGCGCTGCCATCGTCCGGCCCGCACTCCAACGGTTACTCGCTGATCCGCAAGATCATCGAAGTCGCCGGCGCCGACATCGAAAACATCCAGCTGGACGGCAAACCGCTGACCGAACTGCTGATGGCTCCGACCCGCATCTACGTCAAGCCGCTGCTGCAGCTGATCAAGGAAACCGGCGCGGTCAAGGCCATGGCCCACATCACCGGTGGCGGCCTGCTGGACAACATCCCGCGCGTACTGCCAAAAGGCGCACAAGCCGTGGTTGACGTCGCCAGCTGGCAGCGCCCGGCTGTATTCGACTGGCTGCAAGAAAAAGGCAACGTTGACGAGACCGAAATGCACCGCGTGCTGAACTGCGGCGTTGGCATGGTCATCTGCGTGGCTCAGGATCAGGTCGATACCGCCCTGAACTCCCTGCGCGCCGCTGGCGAGCAACCTTGGGTCATCGGCCAGATCGCGGCTGCCGCCGAAGGCGCAGCTCAGGTCGAACTGAAAAACCTCAAGGCGCACTGATGCCGACACCCTGTGATGTAGTGGTGCTGCTTTCCGGCACCGGCAGCAATCTGCAGGCTCTGATCGACAGCACCCAGGGCGGGGACAACCCCGCCCGCATTCGCGCGGTGATTTCCAACCGCGCCGATGCCTACGGCCTGCAACGCGCCCGCGATGCCGGTATCGAGGCACGGGTGCTGGACCACAAGGGGTTCGAAGGTCGCGAAGCCTTCGACACCGCCTTGATGGCCCTGATCGACGAATTCTCGCCCAAACTGGTCGTACTGGCGGGCTTCATGCGCATCCTCAGCGCCGATTTCGTGCGTCACTATCAAGGCCGCCTGCTCAATATCCACCCTTCCCTGCTGCCCAAGTACAAAGGCCTGCACACCCATCAACGGGCGCTGGATGCCGGCGACCGGGAGCATGGCTGCAGCGTGCATTTCGTCACCGAGGAACTCGATGGCGGGCCACTGGTCGTACAGGCGGTAGTCGCAGTAGAGTTGGCTGATACTGCCCAGAGCCTCGCCCAGCGAGTCCATGGTCAGGAGCACCAGATCTACCCGCTGGCCATGCGCTGGTTTGCCGAGGGTCGTTTGAGCCTGGGTGAACAAGGTGCGATATTGGATGGGCAGCCCTTGCCTGCCAGCGGCCACTTGATTCGACCCTAGGAGAAATTATGCGTCGCGCCCTGCTCTTCGCTCTCGCTTTGCTCGCATTGCCCATCCACGCGGCGGATCTCAAGCCTTTCGCCGCCAGCTACACGGCCGACTGGAAACAGTTGCCCATGAGCGGCACTGCCGAGCGCAGCCTGAAACAGAACACCGATGGCACCTGGACCTTGAACTTCAAGGCCTCGATGATGATCGCCAGCCTCACCGAAGAAAGTAAGCTGCGTCAGGACAAGGACACCTTGTTGCCGCAGACCTACAGCTTCGAGCGCAGCGGTCTGGGCAAGGCCAAGAAAGTCGACCTGGATTTTGACTGGTCGTCGAAAATGATCACCGGCAGCGACCGTGGCGACGCGGTGAAGATCCCGCTCAACCGTGGCATCCTCGACAAGTCCACTTACCAGCTGGCCCTGCAACATGACGTGGCCGCCGGCAAGAAGAGCATGAGCTACCAGGTCGTCGACGGCGATGAGCTGGACACTTATGACTTCCGCGTCCTGGGCACCGAGAAAGTCGATACCCAGGCCGGCCAGGTTGAAGCCATCAAGGTCGAGCGCGTTCGCGACCCGACACAAAGCAAGCGCATTACCGTGCTGTGGTTCGCCAAGGAATGGGACTACCTGCTGGTTCGCCTGCAACAGGTCGAAACCGACGGCAAGGAATACAACATCATGCTTAAAGACGGCACGGTGGATGGCAAGTCTGTGAAAGGCAGCTGAGTCCTCGCCAGGCTGACCAGAACCCCGCCTCGTGCGGGGTTTTCTTTTTCCTCAATGCGATCTTCCCTGTGGGAGCGGATTCATCCGCGAATACAGGCTCCACGGTGTGTCAGGCATACCCTGTCGCCTGTATTCGCGGATGAATCCGCTCCCACATCAATTA
>NZ_JAAAMT010000046.1 GCF_009905435.1 Pseudomonas sp. R5(2019) | reverse complement strand
CCAATGTTGGCCAGAAGCCGAAGACGGCTTCCTCGAATAGGCCTGATACATAGATGCAAGCCGGGCAGCAGTGTTTGAAAGTGGGTTGACTGAGGAGGCGAGTCCATACATAGGAGCAAGGCTTGCCTGCGATGAAGACACCGCCTTGTATCAGGAGCACCGCGGCGCCTGTATCGCGGCGGTTCGGCGCTCCGACAAGCCCGGCTCCTACAGTTGGTAAATTTGGGTTTGTCAGCAGTCTGAAAAAAGCCCTCATCGAGGGCTTTTTGCGTTCGAGTGGATCAACCCAGCTCGACGATTTCGTAGTCGTGGGTGATCTCCACTCCGGCACGCCCGAGCATGATCGACGCTGAACAGTATTTTTCTGCTGACAGCTCAACCGCCCGCTTGACCTGGGCTTCCTTCAAGCCACGTCCCTTGACCACAAATTGCAGATGGATCTTGGTAAATACTTTCGGATCTTCATCGGCCCGTTCGGCTTCCAGGAAGGCTTCGCAGCTTTCCACGGCCTGGCGCGACTTTTTCAGAATGCTGACCACATCGAAGTTGCTGCACCCGCCCAGGCCCAGCAGCAGCATTTCCATAGGGCGCACGCCCAGATTGCGGCCGCCGCTTTCGGGTGGGCCGTCCATTACGACCACATGGCCGCTGCCCGACTCACCGAGAAACATGGCCTCACCGGCCCACTGGATACGCGCCTTCATCACCAGGACTCCACTGTAAAAAAGGTCGCCAGCTTAGCACAGCGCCCCATAACGCCGACGAACGCGCTTCAGAACGAAGTAAAGGAATCGATCAAGTATGTGCAGATACAAGCCAAGGCCTCTGCTAAGCTGCGCCAAATCGCTGGCGTCAAGCCGAAGGCGACTTGAATAAGAACTGTACTGCTTCGGTTTCACTCAATTCCGGGATAGCGCCATGGTCGTTCCAACCCTTGCACCCAAAATCAAAAATGTCGACAAACTCCTCGCTCACTGCCAACGTCGTCGCTATGCGGCCAAGAGCAGTATCATCTGCGCCGGTGATCGCTCTGAAACCCTGTCATTCATAATCAAAGGCTCGGTCACTATCCTGATCGAGGATGATGACGGCCACGAGATGATCATTGCCTACCTCAACGCTGGGGATTTCTTCGGGGAACTGGGCCTGTTCGAGCCGGCCGGTCAGGAACAGCAGCGCAGCGCCTGGGTTCGCGCCAAGTCCGAATGCGAAGTTGCCGAGATTACCTACGCCAAATTCCGCGAACTGGCCGAACAGGAGCCGGAAATACTGTATGCCCTGGGCAGCCAGATGGCTCAACGCCTGCGCAATACCACCCGCAAGGTCGGTGACCTGGCCTTTTTCGATGTCACCGGACGGGTTGCCCGCTGCCTGCTCGAGTTGTGCAAGCAACCCGATGCCATGACCCACCCTGATGGCATGCAGATCAAGATCACCCGCCAGGAGATTGGCCGGATCGTCGGTTGTTCACGTGAGATGGTTGGCCGCGTCCTCAAGGACCTGGAAGAACGCAGCCTGGTTCACGTCAAAGGCAAGACCATGGTGGTCTTCGGGACGCGTTAAGCGTCGACAGGGATGGCGTCGAGTGTTTCCCGGTATACCTGAAGCAGGTGCTCGATCAAGGGCGCCTGGGGAAATACTTCATGCAGCGCGATGTGGCTCTCGGCACGGCAGCGTTGCTCAAGATTGCAGATTTCATTGAACTGATTGACCGCAAAGACCATCGACTCACGCTCGTTATCCAGCAGCAAGGCACCGTGCACCAACACCACTGGACGCTTGCTACCCATGCCCTGGCGCCAGCGCTGGGCCGTACCGACGAGTTTTCGGCCATTCAAATTGACGTTATAGCGACCGTCACAGAATGCGCCCTCGATCGCACCGACACCCGCCTCACCGCCCCACTCGCTCAACAGACCACACAAGGGTTGGCAAAGTCGCTCGTAGGCAGCTTCGATCCGGCCATGGTCACCTTCGCTGCGCGGCGCGGCGTACACCAATGCGAGGTTCAGCACGGCAGGTGATTGGGGCACCGGCTCGCCACCGGTTTCACGCAACAGCACTGGCCAGCCGGAAATTGCCAGCTCACCGCAGGCCTCTTCGAAATCAGCCAACCGGCTCATGCGCCGAGGCATCACCAGCGCACGATCCGTCGGCTGCCAGCACAGCAAGCCATGGGATTGCTCGCCCGCACACACGGCAGCCAGCAAATCCTGTTCGGCATGCAGACCGGCTTCGACGGTCAAGGCAACAGGTTCAAACGTCATATCAGCAACCTTATCGATGCAAAAAAGCCGGCATCGCCGGCTTTTCAGTGGATCAGTCCAAAGGTGAAACGGTGATAGCCGCGGCGCGCTCCGGGAAGAACAGCCGCTGTAGCTCAAGCCCTGGGTCTTCGGCACGCATGAAGGCTTCACCGACCAGGAACGAATACACTTCGTTGATTTCCATCAACTCGACATCGGCACGGTTGAGGATACCGCTCTCGGTAATGACCAACCGATCACGCGGTACGCGGGGCAGCAGGTCCAGCGTGGTTTCCAGGCTCACCTCGAAGGTGTGCAGGTTGCGGTTGTTGATCCCCACCAACGGCGTATCGAGGATTTTCAACGCACGCTCCAGCTCATCGCCATCATGCACTTCAACCAGCACATCCAAGCCGACGCCCTTGGCCACCGACGCCAGTTCGGCCATTTTCACGTCATCCAGGGCGGAGACAATCAACAGCACACAATCGGCGCCCAATGCCCGGGCCTCGACGACCTGGTATGGGTCGATCATGAAATCCTTGCGGATGACCGGCAACCTGCACGCGGAGCGCGCCTGCTGCAGGTAGAGGTCAGCACCCTGGAAATAATCGATATCGGTCAACACCGACAGGCAGGTCGCACCGCCCTTTTCGTAGCTCACGGCGATTTCATCAGGGATGAAATGTTCGCGAATCACGCCCTTGCTCGGCGAAGCCTTCTTGATCTCGGCAATGATAGCCGGTTGCTTGCGCGCCGCCTGGTCGATCAGCGCCTGGGCGAAGCCACGGGGCGCGTCGGCCTGAGCTGCCAGACGCTCAAGCTCCAGCAGACTGACCTTGGCTCGCCGCTCGGCTACTTCCTCGGCCTTGCGGGCAAGAATGTTCTCCAGAACCGTCGGTACACTCATCCTTCATTCTCCTGCTTGAACACCGCGGTAAAGGCACCCAGCTCTTCGAGCTTTTCCCGGGCCAGGCCGGTGTGCAAGGCGTCGTGGGCCAGAGCCACACCTTCCCTGAGGCTCGATGCATGGTCAGCCGCATACAGCGCGGCACCGGCATTGAGCACGATCATTTCCGCGGCCTTCTGGCCATGTTCAGTCTTGCGTCGCCCCAGGGCGTCGCGGATCAATTCCAGCGAGGCAGCCGGGCTATCAACCACCAAGCCGTAGAGGCTCTGGCTCTTGATGCCCAGGTCTTCTGGCTGCACCCAGTATTCGGTGATCTGGCCGTCTTTTAGTTCCGCCACAAAAGTGGGGGCTGCGAGGCTGAATTCATCCAGGCCATCCTGCGAATGCACCACCAGTACATGCTTGCTGCCCAGACGCAGCAGCACTTCGGCCAGCGGCCGGCACAGGGCCTGGTTGAACACGCCGACGACCTGATGACGAACCCCGGCCGGATTCGTAAGCGGGCCGAGCATATTGAACAAGGTCCGCAGGCCCAGATCACGGCGCGGACCGGCTGCATGCTTCATGGCGCCGTGGTGCGCCTGGGCAAACATGAAACCGATGCCGACGCTCTCGATACAGCGTGCAACCTGTACCGGCGTCAGGTTCAGGTAGATACCGGCGGCCTCAAGCAGGTCCGCGCTGCCACTCTTGCCCGACACCGCCCGGTTGCCATGCTTGGCCACGGTGCAGCCCGCCGCCGAGACCACGAAGGCCGAGGCGGTGGAGACGTTGAAAATATTGGCGCCATCGCCGCCAGTCCCGACCACATCGACAACACCATCCAGGTTCTGCAGCTCGACCTTGTCGGCCAGCTCGCGCATGGCCGAGACCGCGCCGACGATCTCGTCGATGCTCTCGCTTTTCATGCGCATGCCCATCATGAAAGCGCCAATCTGGGCTTCAGTGCATTGGCCGGTCATGATTTCGCGCATGACGTCGCGCATTTCTTCGGTGCTCAGGTCCAGCTGGCTGACAATACGGTTCAGCGCGCTCTTGATATCCATGATCCGATCCTTAGCGGCTGCCGCCGGTCTGCTTGAGGAAGTTGGCGAACAACTCGTGGCCTTGCTCGGTGAGAATCGATTCAGGGTGAAATTGCACCCCTTCGATGTTCAGGGTTTTGTGCCGCAGGCCCATGATTTCGTCGACCGAGCCGTCTTCCAGCGCAGTCCAGGCAGTTACTTCCAGGCACTCGGGCAGGGTTTCGCGCTTGACCACCAGCGAGTGATAGCGAGTCACGGTGAGCGGGTGATTAAGGCCTTCGAACACGCCCTGGTCTTCATGAACGACCGGGCTAATCTTGCCATGCATGGCCTGGCGGGCGCGAACCACATCACCGCCGAAGGCCTGGCCGATGGATTGGTGCCCCAGGCAAACGCCCAGAATCGGCAGCTTGCCGGCGAAGTGCCTGATCACCTCCAGCGACACACCGGCTTCGGTCGGTGTGCACGGGCCTGGCGAAACGACGATGCGTGCAGGATTCAGCGCCTCGATCTGGGCGATGGTCATTTCGTCATTGCGGATCACTTTGACGTCCGCCCCCAACTCGCCGAAGTACTGGACGACGTTGTAGGTAAAAGAATCGTAGTTGTCGATCATCAACAGCATGGTCTGTTCCTCAGGCGTCGGACGCGGGGGTTTGTTCGGCGAGCGCAACGGCGCGGAACATCGCGCGGCGCTTGTTCAGCGTCTCCTCCCACTCCAACAGCGGCACGGAATCGGCAACGATACCGCCCCCGGCCTGTACGTGCAGTTCACCGTCCTTGATCACCGCGGTGCGAATGGCAATGGCGGTGTCCATGTTGCCATTCCAGGCCAGGTAACCGACTGCGCCGCCATACACGCCGCGCTTGACCGGCTCCAGCTCATCGATGATTTCCATGGCACGGATCTTCGGCGCCCCCGACAAGGTGCCGGCCGGCAGGATGGCACGCAGAGCGTCCATTGCCGTCAGGCCTTGCTTGAGCTGGCCGGTGACGTTGGACACGATATGCATGACGTTGGAATAACGTTCGATGACCATTTGCTCGGTGACCTTGACCGAGCCGATTTCCGACACGCGACCGGTGTCGTTGCGGCCCAGGTCGATCAGCATCAGGTGTTCGGCAATTTCCTTGCTGTCCGACAGCAGGTCTTCTTCCAGCGCGAGGTCAGCTTCTTCGGTCGCACCGCGTGGGCGAGTGCCGGCGATCGGGCGGACGGTGATCAGATTGTCTTCAACCCGCACCAGGACTTCCGGCGAACTGCCAACGACATGGAAGTCGCCGAAATTGAAGAAGTACATGTAAGGCGTCGGGTTAAAGCAGCGCAACGCGCGGTAAAGGTCGATGGGCGCGGCCTTGAAGTCGATCGACATGCGCTGCGATGGCACCACTTGCATGCAGTCGCCCGCCAGGATGTACTCCTTGATGGTGTCGACGGCCTGCTCATAGTCAGACTGGGTGAAGCTGGAGCGGAACACCGGCTCGGCGGCTTGTTGACGGGCCAGGTCCAGGCCGCGGCGCGGGGTGATCGGCTGGCGAAGTTTTTCCATCAGCCCTTCGAGTTGGACCAGGCCTTGCTCGTAGGCGCCTTCGTTGGCCGGGTCGACCAGCACGATCGCGTGCATCTTGCCGGCGAGGTTGTCGAACACCACCACAGCGTCCGACACCATCAGCAGGATATCCGGCACGCCCAGCGGATCCGGGTTCGGGCATTTGCCCAGGCGCTTTTCAACGTAACGCACGCAGTCGTAGCCGAAGTAGCCGACCAGGCCACCGTCGAAACGCGGCAAACCGGCGATGGTCGGTACCTTGTAGCGGTTTTTGAAGGTCTCGACGAAATCCAGTGGGTCTTCAACGTCGTGACGTTCGACCTCGTTGCCGTCCTGGGTCACGACCACCTGATGGTCGTGAACGCGCATCACTGTGCGGCATGGCAGGCCAATGATCGAATAGCGACCCCATTTCTCGCCACCCTGCACCGACTCCAGCAGGTAGGAGTTGGGCGCATCGGCCAGTTTCAGGTAGATCGACAGCGGGGTGTCGAAGTCGGCCAGGGTTTCGCGGGCAAGGGGAATGCGGTTATAGCCGGCAGCGGCCAAACGCAGGAATTCTTCGCGGGTCATGATCAGCCTCGTGGCATGAGGTAAAAACGGTCAGGTATGCAAACGCGCCGGACAAGCCGGCCAGAAAGTAATCAGGCGCGCCAACGCCAACGGGCCAGGGCCTTGATGACTTTCATCCAGAGTTTGCGAGTGACCACCACGATGGAATCTCTTTGAGGGGGGGCTTCAACGTCCGCCAACGTTATCCCAGTGGCTGCATCTAAGCAACCGGGGAGCAATACGCGCAGGTCGTCTATGACCAACGCAGGCGACTCCTCGCTGATCGGGCGACCGTGGTTGTAGCCGTAGGTCAGCGCCACACAGGCCACGCCGGCGGCTTTTGCCGCCAGCACGTCGTTGCGCGAATCGCCGACGAACAAGGCCTGCCGAGGCTCTACCCCGGCCATTTTCATCACAAACAGCAAGGCTGCAGGATCAGGCTTTTGCTGCGGCAGGGTATCGCCGCCGATAATCCAGCGGAAATAGCGGCCAAGCTTGAGCTCGTCGAGCAAGGGCGCGACGAAGCGCTCAGGCTTGTTGGTGATCAGGGCCATTTCGACGCCTTGCTTGTGCAACCATTTCAAGGTGTCTCGTACGCCGGGATAGACCTCGGTGAGGTCATGGCTGTCGGCGTAGGAATCCATGAAGAGCGCCAGCGCCTGCTCGGTCTCGGCCTCGCCGATGTCGGCATGATCCAGGTCATTGGCCAGCGCACGACGCACCAGAACCCGGGCGCCGTTGCCGATCCAGAGCCGCACCGCGTCGATGCCGACCGGGGCGCGGCCCAGGGCGAGCAGCATTTTCTCCACCGCGGCGGCAAGGTCTGGGACTGAATCGACCAACGTACCGTCCAGGTCGAACATCACCAGCCTAGGCAAACTTCCCGGGAACAGCTGCTCGAAGCCACTCATGGCCGTGCCAGCGCCAGTTCGGCACGCATTTTCTCAATCACTTCGCGGTAGTCCGGGGTGTTGAAAATCGCGGAACCGGCCACAAAGGTGTCGGCGCCGGCTTCGGCGATTTCACGGATATTGTTGACGTTGACGCCGCCGTCGATTTCCAGACGAATGTCGCGGCCCGAAGCGTCGATCAAGGCCCGGGCTTCGCGCAGCTTGTCGAGGGTGCCGGGGATGAACTTCTGCCCACCAAAGCCTGGGTTGACGCTCATCAGCAAGATCATGTCGACCTTGTCCATGACGTATTTGAGCGCATCCAGCGGCGTTGCCGGGTTGAATACCAGGCCGGCCTTGCAACCGCCGTCGCGGATCAACTGCAGCGAACGGTCCACGTGCAACGTGGTTTCCGGATGAAAGGTGATGTAGGTGGCGCCAGCTTCGATAAAGTCGCCGATGATGCGGTCAACCGGCGAAACCATCAGGTGCGCGTCGATGGGTGCGGTAATGCCGTATTTGCGCAGTGCCGTGCAGACCATCGGGCCGATGGTCAGGTTAGGCACATAGTGGTTGTCCATGACATCGAAGTGAACGATGTCGGCGCCAGCGGCAAGGACATTGTCGACTTCTTCGCCCAGGCGAGCGAAATCCGCGGACAGAATGGACGGAGCAATAGCGAAGGGCTGCATGGCGAACCTGTTTTGGCTGAATCACGATGGCGCGCATTGTACCTCAGCCAAAGCGTTGCGGGCCGTGACCATCGCCAAAGCTGACGACGGTCACGGCCCGCCTGGCGCTCAAGGCAATCGACGCCTTATGCCACCTGCGTGCGCAGCTTCTCGCTGCGACCGCGCAGCCACTCCAGGGTCAGCAGCAGCACCACCGAGAAGGCAATCAGCAGGGTCGCGGCTGCGGCGATGGTCGGGCTCAGGTTCTCGCGAATCCCGCTGAACATTTGCCGTGGCAACGTGGCTTGCTCGGGGCCGGCCAGGAACAGCGTGACCACTACTTCATCGAACGAGGTCGCAAAGGCAAACAGGGCCCCGGAAATCACCCCCGGCGCAATCAACGGCAAGGTCACGCGGCGGAAGGTGGTGAGCGGCGAGGCGCCAAGACTGGCCGCCGCTCGCACCAGATTCTGGTTGAAGCCCTGCAGCGTGGCCGACACGGTGATGATCACAAAAGGTACACCGAGCACGGCGTGCACCAGGATAAGCGAGATGTAGCTGTTACCCATGCCCAGCGGGGCAAAGAACAGGTAGCTGGCCACACCGATAATCACCACCGGCACGACCATCGGTGAAATCACCAGCGCCATCACCAACGACTTGCCGGGGAAATCACCGCGGGTCAGGCCGATCGAGGCCAGGGTGCCAAAGACCATGGCCAGTACGGTGGCGGCCGGCGCCACAATGATGCTGTTTTTCAGTGCGCGCATCCATTCGGCCGAACCGAAGAAATCCTGATACCAGTGCAGCGAGAAGCCTTGCAGCGGGTAGACCAGAAAGCTGCCGGAGTTGAACGACAGCGGCACAATGACCAGCACCGGCAGAATCAGGAACAACAGCACCAGCCCGCAGAGTATGCGCAAGGTATAGAACCAGACCCGTTCCACGGGCGAAATGTAAGGGCTCAACATTTTGATTCTCCTCAGCTCAGGCGCAGGCGGCTGGCGCCGACCAGCCAGCTATAGATCAGGTACAGGATCACGGTGGCGAGCAGCAACAGCCCGCCCAGCGCCGTGGCCATACCCCAGTTGATGCTGGTGTTGGTGTAGAACGCAACGAAGTAGCTGACCATTTGATCGTTCGGGCTGCCGAGCAAGGCCGGGGTGATGTAGTAACCGATGGCCAGGATGAACACCAACAGGCAACCGGCCCCTACGCCTGCATAGGTCTGCGGGAAATACACACGCCAGAAGCTGGCAAACGGATGGCAACCCAGCGAGATCGCTGCACGCATATAGGTTGGCGAGATCCCTTTCATCACGCTGTAGATCGGCAGAATCATGAACGGCAGCATGATGTGCACCATCGAGATGTAAACCCCGACCCGGTTGAACACCAGTTCCAGCGGTTTATCGATAATACCCATGGCCATCAGTGCACTGTTGATCAAGCCACCGGACTGCAAGAGCACGATCCAGGCGGCGACTCGGACCAGAATCGAGGTCCAGAACGGCAGCAGCACCAGAATCATCAGCAGGTTGCTTTGACGAGCCGGCAAGTTCGCCAACAGGTAGGCCAGTGGGTAGGCCAGCACCAGACAGATGGCGGTGATCACCAGGCCCATCCAGAAAGTACGGGCGAAGATGTCCAGGTAGATGGCCTGATCGGGGGTGGCAGGTGCCAGTTCGCCCAGGTCATCGATACGGTGGTCGACGGCGGCCAACAGGTAGTAAGGGGTCACGCTGCTGGTGTTGCGCCGGATCGTCTGCCAATAGGCCGGGTCGCCCCAGCGCTCGTCGAGATTTTGCAGGGCTTCTTTATAAGAGGCCGGCTCGGTCTTGAACGGCAAGGCACGAGCGGTTTTTGCCAGCAGGCTGCGGTAGCCGGCCAGTTCCATGTTCAGACGCTTGGACAAATCGCCCAGGCTTTGATTTTTGCGGGACTCGGCCAGGTCTTCACTCAAGGCCTTGTACACCTGCTCATCGGGCAGGCTTTTGCCATCCCAGGCGGCCACGGCTTCAACAGTACGCGGCAGCCCATTGACCACTTCCGGGTTGCCAACGCTTTTGTAGAGCAGCGCAACGATCGGCACCAAAAAGACCAACAGCAGAAACAGCACCAGCGGCGCGATCAGGGCCTGGGCCTTCCAGCGGTTGACCCGCTCGGCACGAGCCAGACGCTGCTTCAGGTTGGGGCTGGCGTCCTGTTTCATAGGCACTGCGATGGCCATAGCGAACTCCGAAATCTTCTACGAGGGAAGCGTCACCCCGCGGGTGACGCTTCAACGACACTGTTACTTGGCAGCCCAAGCGTTGAAACGTTGCTCCAGTTGCTCGCTGTTGTCGGCCCAGAAGGCCACATCAATTTGCACCTGGTTGGCGATGTTTTCCGGCGTGGTCGGCATGTCCTGGAGGATGGCCTTGTCCAGCAGTGGCACTGCCTGGGTGTTGGCCGGCCCGTAGGCGATGTTCTGCGAGTAGGTTTTCTGCTGCTCGGGCTGAACGGTGAAGGCGATGAATTTCTTCGCCGCCTCAACGTCTTTGGCACCCTTTGGAATGGCCCAGGCGTCGAAGTCGTAGATGCCGCCGTTCCAGACTACTTTCAGGTTGCTTTCTTTTTGTACCGCGGCGATCCGGCCGTTATAGGCGGAGCTCATCACTACGTCGCCCGAGGCCAGGTACTGCGGTGGCTGAGCACCGGCTTCCCACCACTGGATGCTGGGCTTGAGCTCGTCGAGTTTCTTGAAAGCACGGTCCTGGCCTTCTTTGGTGGCCAGCACTTTGTAAACGTCTTTAGGCGCGACGCCGTCGGCCATGAGGGCGAATTCGAGGGTGTACTTGGCGCCCTTGCGCAGGCCACGTTTGCCCGGGAACTGCTTGGTGTCCCAGAAATCGGCCCAGCTGGTGGGTGCGGCTTTCAGTTTGTCGGCGTTGTAGGCCAGTACGGTCGACCACACAAAGAAGCCGACGCCACACGGCTGGATGGCGCCTTTGATGTAGTCTTCTTCCTTGCCGAACAGAGCCGGGTCGAGCTCTTCGAACATGCCCTCGTCACAACCGCGCGCCAATTCCGGGGATTCGACCTCTACCAGGTTCCAGGACACGCTCTTGGTATCGACCATGGCTTTGACCTTGGCCATTTCGCCGTTGTACTCACCGGCGACGATCTTGCCATTGCCGGCTTTTTCCCACGGCTCATAGAAGGCCTTGACCTGCGCCGCCTTGTTGGCGCCGCCGAAAGACACCACGGTCAGATCGGTTGCCGCCATCGCCTGGGCCGCGCCCAGCAAGCCCAATGTCAGGGCTGTGAATTTCAAGTGTTTGAGCATTTATTATTCTCTCCACAGTGCAGGGTTGGTGAAGCAGTCCTTCAGTTGACTTCCAACGGGTCGAGCGCCCGCGCGTGCTCGACCTGCCAGCCAAGCGGCACCACATCGCCCACGGCCAGGGCCGGGTCGAGTTCGGCGATTGGCTGTTTGACGAAGAAGTCGGTTTTGCCGCAAACCTCCAGGCGCACCCGCACGTGATCACCCAGGTAAATGAATTCGGCGACGCGCCCGGAGAACCGGTTGGCGCAGTTTTCGCTATGGCCATTGAGGCGTATGCGCTCAGGGCGAATCGACAGGGTCACCGGCTCACCCGGCTGGCCAACGTTGACGGCCAGCGCCTGGACCTTCTCGCCACGCGGCAAGGCAATCACGCATTGGTCACCGTTCTGGCTGAGCAACTGTCCGCTGATGCGGTTGTTTTCACCGATAAAGTTGGCGACGAAAGTGTTCTTGGGCTCTTCGTAGAGGGTGCGCGGGTCGGCAATCTGCTGGATTTCGCCCTGGTGGAACACCGCCACGCGGTCGGACATGGTCAGGGCTTCGCCCTGATCGTGAGTCACATACACCACGGTCAGGCCGAGGCGCTGGTGCAGGTGCTTGATTTCCATCTGCATGTGTTCGCGCAGTTGCTTGTCCAGTGCGCCCAGGGGTTCGTCCATCAGCACCAGCTGAGGCTCGAACACCAGCGCCCGGGCCAAGGCCACCCGCTGCTGCTGGCCACCGGACAATTGCGCCGGGTAACGCAGGGCAAAGGCGTCGAGCTGAACCATGTTCAACACCTTTTTGACCCGCTCGCTGACGTCGGTCTTGCTCAAGCCGCGCACGGTCAGCGGAAAGGCCAGGTTCTCGGCCACGGTCATGTGGGGGAACAAGGCGTAGTTCTGAAACACCATGCCGATGTCGCGCTTGTGCGGTGGCACGTTGTTGATGGCTTTGCCGGCCAGCTTGATTTCGCCAGCGGTCGGGGTTTCGAACCCGGCCAGCATCATCAGGCTGGTGGTCTTGCCGGAACCCGAAGGCCCAAGCAAGGTGAGAAACTCGCCTTTGCGAATTTCCAGGTTAAGGTCTTTGACGATCAGGTTTTCACCGTCGTAGCTTTTTTGCACGCCACGAAAGCTGACCAGAACCTCACCTGCCCCAGCGCTCGAATTCACCTCGCTCATACCCACACCTTTTATTGGATGACTGCCGTGGATCAAGCCTAGTGAAGGCTGCAGCAGGCGCAAATCGGGGGGCAAGAGAGATTGATATCAGCGTCTTGGAAGCAACGGGGTAGGGATTGCCCTACAGAGATGGCGTTTTTTGGATAGCGTCCAACGTGCGGAAATGGCGCTTGTGGTGTGTCAGGTAGATCACATCCAGCCTTTCGCGGCTGAAGCCGCTCCCACAGGGTTATGCGAAACGGGTGGAGACGTCGTTTTTAGAACAGGGCTGGCTTACACCAGCTTGTGCTCCATGGCGTACTTGACCAGTTCAGCCAGTGAGTTGACGTTGAGTTTCTGCATCAGGCGAGCCTTGTGGGTGCTGATGGTCTTGTTGCTCAGCGCCAGCTGTTGGGCAATATCGTTGACGTTGGCGCCCTGCGCCAGACGCTCGAAGACCGAGAACTCCCGCTCGGAAAGCAGCGAGTGCAAAGGCCGGGCGTCGGTCAGGCCGACTTCGAAGACCATCCGGTCAGCCAGTTCCGGGTCGATATAGCGCCCGCCATTGCCGACCCGGCGGATCGCGGTCAGCAGCAAGGCTGGATCGCTGTCTTTGGTCGCATAACCTGCGGCGCCGATTTTCAAGGCGCGGGCGGCCATCTGGGCTTCGTCGTGCATCGACAGCACCAGAATCGCCGGCGGGTTATTCAACGCCCGAATCCTGGGTATAGCCTCCAGGCCATTGACGCCAGGCATCGAGATGTCCAGCAGCACCACTTCACAGGGCGTGTGCCGCAGGGCCTCGAGCAGCTGTTCGCCATTGCCGGCTTCACCGACCACGAGCAGGTCCTTGGCCAGCCCGATCAGCTGCTTGATGCCTTCCCGAACGATGGTGTGATCTTCCGCTACCAGTACCCGAATCACTGCCGTTCTCCTGCATCAAAAGGGATGCTTACGCTCAAGGTTGTACCTTCTCCCGGCTCGCTGTCGAGCTCAAGGCTGCCGCCCAGCATCAATACCCGCTCGCGCATGCCGACCAGGCCAAAGGAGGTGGGCCGGCTTGTGGACGCCGCAAAGCCGCAGCCGTCGTCACTGATGGTGAGACAGAGCATCGAGCCATCCAGTTTCAGGCTGATGTGCACAGTATGCGCCTGGGCATGGCGCATTACATTGGTCAGCGCCTCCTGCAGGATCCGGAACAGGCCGATCGCCTTGGCATCACTCAAGGCTGGCAAATTATCCGGCACCTGCACCAGGCAGGGGATATGCGTGCGAGCTTCAAACCGCCGCGCCTGCCACTCGATGGCCGACCCGATCCCCGCGTCCAGGATCGGCGGGCGCAAGGCCGTGGCCACGTCGCGGATCAGCTGGAACAGCTGGGCGATCAGGCGCTTCATGCTGTTCAGCCGTTCGTTCAGGCCCGGGTCGAGGTGGGCGTAGGCCAGTTCGCACATGGAGGTTTCCAGCTTGAGTACGGTGAGCATCTGCCCCAGCTCGTCATGAACTTCCCGGGCGATACGGGCCTTTTCTTCTTCGCGAACGCTCTCCAGGTGCGCCGACAGCTCACGCAGTTGCTCCTGGGAGCTGGCCAGTTCATGTTCGATGCGCTTGCTTTCACTGATGTCCCAGACAATGCCATCCCAGACCACCCTTCCCTCGCCCAGTCCACGGGTGATGGCCTTGATATCCGCCCACCGTTCTTCGCCCTGGCGGGTCAGGATCCGGCCCTGCCACGACCAGTCGCTGTCGGTGTCCAGGGCTTGATCCTGGGTACGGTGATAAGCGGCGCGGTCGTCCGGATGGACGAGGCTGCGCAAGCCCATGTCCGGATGGCGCAAGGTGGCCGGAGAGTATCCGACCAGCGCCTCGCTGCCCTCGCTGATGTAGGCAAATTCAAGTTCGGCCCCGGGGCGCAACCGCTCCAGGCGAAATACCAACCCCGGCACGTTGGCAGCGATGCCCTGCAAGCGCGCTTCGCTTTCCTGCAGGGCCGCCAGCGCACGACGGCGCTCGGTGACATCGGTCAGAAACACCACCAGGTATTCGGCATCGCGAAAGCGCAGAAAACTCAGCGACACGTCAGCCGGCAACACGCTGCCATCGGCCCGCACGCAATTGGTTTCGAAGGTCGGCAACAGGTCATCGCTCGAGCGCGCCCGCCGCCACAGGCTCAACCAGCGATCCATGTGCAGGGTCGGGTCGAAATCGATCAAGGGCCGGTCAACGACTGCACCGGGCAAGTAGCCGAGCATGGCTTCGGCCGCACGGTTGGCGTAGCGCACATGGCTGTCCCAATTGACCCAGAGAATGCCCACGGTGCTCTGGTCGATCGAGAACTGGGCCAGGCGCAGCGCTTCTTCACTGGCGCGATGGCGCGCCAGGTCCTCGCGCGCGCCCAGCAAGCGCTGCTCCAGCCCACGCTTTTGCCGACGCAACAACATCACCACGACGGCGCTCGCAAACAACAGCCCGCCGAGCACCAGGCAGAGGTTCTGCCAGAACCGCGTGGAGTCGGTCAACCGCGGGTATCGGGGTTGCAGCCAGCGCTCGTGAAGCTTCTCCAGGTCCTTAGCCGGAACGGCCAGCAACGCTTGTTCGATGATCTCGGCCAACTGTGGCCAATCCCGCCGTGAAGCAACGCGCAATAACTGTGGCAAGCCGATATCACCCACCACCACCAGGTCGGAAAATTCCGCCTCGCGCGACAAGCGGCTCAACTGAGCCTCATCGATGACCGCATACCGGGCCTGATCGCTGAGCAGCAATTGCAGGGCCTGGCGCTCCATCGGTACGCCTTGCAGGTTCAGATTCGGATACGTGCTGCGCAGGTAGTCAGCTACCGGGCTTGGCATGCGCACGGCAACCCGGTCGCGGCTGTCGAGCTTTTCCAGGTCGACTGCCACGGCGCTGATGCGCGGGCCCACGACCAGTTGCGGCACCCGCATATAGGGATCGGAGAACAACCACAAACGCAGGCCTGCAGGCGTCTGGGTCATGCCCGGGGCCATATCGATCTCGCCGGCGCGCAAGGCTTTCTCCAGCGTCTCCTGGTCGGGGAAGTTACGCCAGGTCAGCTCCAGGCGCAGCAATCTGGCGATCCACTCGATCAACTCGACATTGGGCCCCGACAGCTGCTGCAGGCGCCGGTCAAACTGCGCATAGGGTGCTTGCAGGACCAGGCCAACCCGTATGTTCCGATGCTCCTGCAGCCATTGCTGCTGGGCCGGATCGAGCCGGACAACAGCGCCGGAAGCAGCTTCATCCGCCCAGGCAATCAAGGGAAAACACAACCAGCCGATAACCCACAGGCAGCACAAACGCATCATCTTGTGTCTCATCAATGAAGATCGCAGCTATTGCAGGCCATGGCTGTCCCTGACAAATACTATTAGGCTGCCGGTATTATTTCCGGCCTGGGTTTTCCAATGTTGCACACCTACCGCACACCGCTCATGGCGATGTGCCTTGCACTGATACTACCTTGTGCCGCCCAGGTCATGGCGGCCGACAGCGCAGACACCGCTCCCTCCGAACAGACACCCACCGAGCGCCAGCCACTGCCCGAGCGTAGCCAGGAAGACGCCGTGGCGCTGGAACGGCAATTGCCTGGTCAGGAACAGCAAACCCTGCAGGCGGGCAGCGATAACTTCCTCGCGCTCTTCAAACCGGCCAACAGCAGTGACCCACAGGGTGCGGTGGTGATTGTCCCGGGCACCGGGGAGAGCGCCGACTGGCCCCAGGCAATCGGCCCGCTTCGGCGCAAACTGCCCGACGCCGGCTGGCACAGCCTCAGCCTGACCCTGCCGGACCTGCTCAGCAGCGCTGCCCAATCGCGGGTCGAACCCACGGTCGCGCGCGTCGAGCAGAGCACACCTGCGACCCCCGCCGATACCGTCACCAACATTGAACAAGCCACTGCCGCCGAATCGGATGCTGCCGAAACCAGCCCGGCCCAGGACACGATCACCGATCTGGGCAATGAAGATGCGCAGCGGATCTTCGCACGGATCGATGCCGGCATTGCCTATGCCCAGCAGCAAAAGGTGCGCAGCATCATTCTGCTTGGACACGGCAGCGGCGCTTACTGGACCGCACTCTATGTGCAGCAGCGTCAGCCAGCACAGGTGCAAAAACTGGTGATGGTGGCCGCGCAGACACCGGCGATCGCCAATCAACGCCTGGATGATCTGATCGCCAGCCTGAAAATCCCGACCGTCGATGTGCTCTACGCCGGCACCCCACAGGCCGCCAAGGCAGCGCTTGAGCGGTTGCAAGCCAGCAAGCGGCAGAAGGACAGCGGCTATCGCCAGATCAAACTGAACACCCTGCCCGGCAACCAGGCCGCCGAGCAGGACCAGCTGGTGCGCCGCGTCCGGGGCTGGGTGGCACCCGCCGACAGCTGATCCAATACTTAGAAATCCCGGCGCTGGCGAACCAGCGCATAGGCCTGATGCAGATCGCGGGTGCGCTCGGTGGCCTCGCGCACCTGAGCCGGTGTCGCCCCATTGCCGGTCAGTTTGTCCGGATGATGGCGGCTGAGCAGACGCCGGTATGCGCGCTTGATTTGCGCCGGCTCCGTATTGGCCGCCACGCCCAGCAGGCGCAAGGCATCCTGGTAGTGGGTGCCGCGCCCGGCGGGCACGGCTTTCTGCGGTTCGTACTCCAGCGACAACCCCTGCACCCGGACCTGGCCCCAACCCAGCCATTTGCCCCACTGCACAATCAGCTCGCGCTCCTCCCGAGTGGCTCGACCGTCCGCCCAGATCATCCGCCAGCACGCCCGCAGCAGGCCTTCTGCCGTATTGGGTTGACGGCTCAGACGCAGAAGGTGCCCGCGCAAGCGATCACGTCCGGCCTTGCCGCGATTGAACGCGGTGATCGCCCGTTTGCGTGATCCGCCTTCCAGCCCCAACCGACGCATTTCCAGCTGGGCCTGCTGAATATGGCCATCGACGACCCGGCCTGAACTCTTGGCCAACCGCCCAAGCAATACAAACAGCACTTCGTCATCGCGCAGCGCCGAGCGGCCGCTGAGCCGCTCGAGCAGGTCAGGCCAGTCCTGCACGCGAAGTTGGCGATCCATCGCCTGCCCCAACAAGGCCCCCAGCAACGTACCGGGAATGCTCGCAATCGCAAACCCGGCTGCCGCGCCGATCAGGGTGACAGGCCACAGCATTCAGCGTTGCTCGGCCAGCAAGTATTCGACCTCGGCCAGACGCTCATGGGTGCCGACATCGACCCAGCGGCCGCCGAATCGCTCACCCGTGACCCGCCCCTGTGCCATCGCCCTACGGAGCAGCGGTGCCAGCTTGAAGGCCCCCGAACCTGCGCCATCGAACAATGCCGGATCCAGCACGGCAATGCCGCTGTAGGTCAGCTTTGGGTCTTCACCGTCGTCCCGTACCTGCCCATCGACCAGGGCAAAGTCACCGGCCGGGTGGTGCACCGGATTGTTCACCAGCACCAGGTGCGCGTGACCTGCCAGTGGCTTGCGCAGGGCACGGAAGTCGTAATCGGTCCAGACATCGCCGTTAACGATCAAAAACGGCTCATCGCCCAGCAGTGGCAGCGCCTTGAAGATGCCACCGCCGGTTTCCAGCGGCTCGCCTTCGGCCGAGTACTGGATGCTCAGGCCAAATTGCGCACCGTCGCCCAAATGGTCTTCGATCTGCTGCCCAAGCCAGGCGTGATTGATCACGATGTCATGAAACCCGGCGGCCGCCAGTGCGCGCAGGTGATACTCGATCAACGGCACGCCGGCCACCGGTACCAATGGCTTGGGGGTATGCAGGGTCAAGGGGCGCATCCGTTCGCCTTTACCGGCGGCCAGAATCATGGCCTTCATGACGAGGCCTCTGTGGCTACATTCAGGCTGGCGATCAGTTTGCCCAGTTCGGCCAGTTCCGGGCGGCAGGCGACCACAGTCTCTATGTAAGCAAAGAAGCGCGGCACATCGCTCAGGTAGCGCGGCTTGCCGTCACGGTGGCAGATGCGCGCGAAGATCCCGATCACCTTCAAGTGGCGCTGTACGCCCATCAGGTCACTGGCGCGACGGAAGTCTTCGAAGTCAGGCTGGACTGGAATATCCCGGTCACGAGCCTCATTCCAGTAGCGCTGGAGCCAGGCGCGCACGCGCCCTTCAGGCCAACTGAGGAAGGCATCCTTGAACAGGCAAGTGATGTCGTAAGTGACCGGGCCATACACCGCATCCTGGAAATCCAGCACACCGGGGTTGGGCTCGCTGAGCATCAAGTTGCGCGGCATGTAGTCGCGGTGCACCAGCACCTTGGGCTGAGCCAGGGCGCTGTCGATCAACAGGTCGCTGACGCGCTGCCACAGGGCTTGCTGGGTGGCGTCGAAACCATGGCCCAGGTGCTGGCGCACGTACCACTCCGGGAACAGCTCCAGTTCACGGCGCAACAAGGCCACATCGTAGCTGGGCAACGGCGCATCCATCGGCAGCTGCTGGAACGCCAGCAGCGCCTCGATGGCGTCATCGAACAGCGCATCGGCATTCTCGGCATTGATGACATCAAGGTAGGTCTGATTGCCCAAATCGTTCAGCAACAGGAACCCGCGTTCAAGATCCTGGGCATGAATGACCGGCACGTTGACGCCGGCAGTCGCCAGCAAACGGTCGATATCCACGAAAGGCTTGCAGTTTTCCTGCGGTGGTGGCGCATCCATGACGATAAAGCTGCGGCCTTCACCCTGCCAACGGAAGTAACGGCGAAAGCTCGCGTCACTGCTGGCGGCGGTCAGGGTTGCCGCGGGAACCGCACCCCAGCCGTTGATCAGGTAGAGCTCGGCCAATTGTTCTCCGAGCCATACTTCGAGGTGTTGCAAACGTACATCGTGTTCAGGCATTACAAGGGTCTCCGACGGCGCTAGCCGTCAAGCGGGTCATGCTTTATTATCCAGCATCTTTTTCAGACCATCGAGAGGCGTGCGGCCCCACACGCGGGCAGATGGCACGCAGGAAGCCCGGACTAACAAGATGGCATTGAAATCCCCCGCGTTTCGTAAAAAATTCCCGTTGCTGGTCACTGGCGGTTTGCTGGCGATGCAACCTCTAGCTGTACCATTCGTGGTTGCCGCGGATCAGTTTGACTGCCAAGTCTCTGCTTCCGGTGCCTGGGACTGCAAGCCCAAATCCAGCAATGCCGTATTGCCTCCTCGACCTGTGCAGACCGAAAGCCCCGTCAGTTCCGCCAGCGAATCCGCTGAGCAGAGCGCTGGCGAGGCCGTTGCCGAGGAAAAAGGCCCGACCCCGGTACTGGTCACCGAAAGCAAAGGCCGCGCCCTGAAAGCTCGCAGCGCAGACTATAGCCACCTGGACTGGGTCGCGCGCGACAAACTCACACCTGCCCAGCTGGCCGAAACCGCGCCTTACTGCGCCGGAGCCTACGTCGAGCCGATCCGCCCGGGCATGACCGACAAAACGCCGAAAGACGAAGCCCCGACCTTTATCGGTGCCAAGGCTTCGCGCTACGAGCAAGAGCAGCAAGTTGCCACGCTCGCCGGTGATGTGGTCATGCGCCAGGGCAGCATGCAGGTGGAGGCCGACGAGGCCAGCCTGCACCAGGCCGAAAACCGTGGCGAGCTCAATGGCAACGTCAAGCTGCGCGACAACGGCGCACTGGTGGTCGGCGACCATGCCGAAATCCAGCTCGATACCGGCGAGGCGAAGATCGACAACGCCGAATACGTGCTGCACAAGTCCAATACTCGCGGCAGCGCGCTTTACGCCAAGCGTGCTGAAAACGCCATCATCCGCCTCAAGGATGGTACGTACACCACGTGCGAGCCGAACAGCAACGCCTGGCAGCTCAAGGGCAACAACATCACCTTGAACCCGGCGACCGGCTTCGGTACCGCAACCAACGCAACACTACGGGTGAAGAACATTCCGATCTTCTACACCCCGTACATCTACTTCCCGATCGACGACCGTCGTCAGTCCGGTTTCCTGCCGCCGTCCATCAGCACCAGCAGTGACACCGGCTTTGCGTTGACCACGCCGTACTACTTCAACCTGGCGCCGAACTATGACGCCACGTTGTTTCCGCACTACATGGCCAAGCGCGGCCTGTTGATGGAAGGCGAGTTCCGCTACCTGACCCCGAGCAGCGAAGGCCAGTTCGGCGGCGCGTACCTGAACGATGAAGACGACTCGCGCGAACTGCAGTCCGATTACGACAAGCAGCGCTGGATGCTCAACTGGCAACACAAGGGCGGCCTGGACTCGCGTGTCCTCACTGAAGTTGATTACACCGACATCAGCGATCCGTACTACTTCCAGGACTTGAAGACCGATCAGATTGGTGTCGACACCAGCGATTACATCAACCAGCAAGGTGCTGTCAGCTACCGTGGTGATTCTTATGTTGCTCGCCTGAACGTACAGTCGCTGAAACTGGCCACGGTTTCTCAGATCACCCCGTATGACCGTCTGCCGCAAATCACCTTCAACGGTGCGCTGCCGGTTCATCCGGGTGGCCTGGAGTTCAGCTACAACACCGAATTCGTACGTTTTGACCGCGACCTGCGTACCGGCGACTACATCAACGACCAGGGCATCGCGGAATCCCGCCTCGACAACAACGTGACGGGGCTGGCGCGCGCTAACGGCAACAGAACCAATCTCGAACCAAGAGTCAGCCTGCCACTGGAATGGACCTTTGGCTTCCTGAAACCGTCGATCAAATACGGTTTCACCAACTACGACCTGGATCTCGATCAAACGGGCCAAAACACCTTGCTGGCTGATGAGCAGTTCAGCAGCAGTCAAAACCGTGGTGTCCCGGTCTACAGCATCGACAGCGGCCTGTATTTCGACCGCAACACCCAATGGTTCGGCAATAACTATCGCCAGACCCTGGAACCGCGCCTGTTCTACCTCTATGTCCCGTATGAAGATCAGACCGATATCCCGATCTTCGATACCTCCGAGTCGACCTTCAACTACTCGTCGCTGTTCCGTGAAAACCGCTTCTATGGCTCCGACCGCATCGGTGACGAAAACAAATTGTCGCTGGGCGTGACCAACCGCTGGATCGAGGACAACGGCTTCGAGCGTCAACGCTTCAGCATCGGCCAGGCCGTGTACTTCCAGGATCGCAAGGTCCAACTGCCAGGCATCGACTACCTCACCCGCGCCGATGCCCAGGCCAATGTGTCGCCGTACGCACTGGAATATGAATATCGCTTCAACCGCGACTGGCGCCTGAGTTCGGACTTCAACTGGGACCCGGACAGCCGCAGCACCCGTTCGGGCAGCGCGATGTTCCACTACCAGCCTGAAGACAACCCGAACAAGGTCATCAACCTCGGCTATCGCTACCGCAACGACCTGGTCCGTTACGACTCCACGACCGGTAGATGGTCGGTGGGTGGCGGCGACTACGGCACGCCGGGTGATCCGAACTACATCAAGGACTACTACAAGATCGAACAGCATGACTTCTCGGTCATCTGGCCGATCGTCCCGCAGTGGAACGCCATTGCTCGCTGGCAGCATGACTACAACCGCAACCGCACCCTGGAAGCCTTTGGTGGCTTCGAATACGACAGCTGCTGCTGGAAGCTGCGCCTGATCAACCGTTACTGGGTCGACTATGACGAGTTCAGTCAATTCGCACCGCAGAACGAGAAAGGCGACCACGGCATCTTCCTGCAAATCGTGCTCAAAGGCCTTGGTGGCATTACGGGCAACAAGGTCGAGGGCTTCCTCGACCAAGGCATTCAAGGTTATCGCAAACGTGAAGATCAAGCTTACTGATTGTCTGCGCCCGCTGATGTTGGGCGCGCTGTTGATGGGTTCCGCGGCACATGCCGAGGTGCAGTCCCTGAACAAGATAGTGGCCATCGTCGATAACGACGTCGTCATGAAGAGCCAACTGGACCAACGCGTCCATGAAGTTCAGCAAACCATCGCCAAACGGGGTGCAGGCCAGCCTCCGGTTGGCGCGCTGGAGCAGCAGGTACTCGAACGCCTGATCATCGAGAGCCTGCAACTGCAGATTGGCGAGCGTTCGGGCATTCGCATCACCGACGAGGAACTGAACCAGGCCATCGGCACCATAGCCCAGCGCAATAACATGACCGTGGCACAGTTCCAGGCCGCCCTGGCCCGTGATGGCCTGTCGTACAACGATGCACGTGATCAGGTCCGTCGGGAAATGATCATCAGCCGTGTTCGTCAGCGTCGCGTGGCCGAGCGTATCCAGGTGTCCGAGCAGGAAGTGAAGAACTTTCTCGCCTCCGACGCGGGCAAGATGCAGCTCTCTGAAGAGTTCCGCCTGGCCAACATCCTGATCCCGACCCCGGAAAGCGCCAACTCCGACGCAATCCAGACCGCGGCCCGCAAGGCTGAAACGGTCTACAAGCAGCTCAAGCAAGGTGCCGACTTCGCGCAAATGGCTATCTCCCAGTCAGCCAGCGACAACGCACTGGAAGGTGGCGAGATGGGCTGGCGTAAAGCGGCCCAGCTGCCTCCACCGTTCGACCGCGAGCTCGCCTCGCTGGCAGTGGGCGACGTGATGCAACCCGTTCGCACCCCGGGTGGTTTCATCATCCTCAAGCTGCTGGAAAAACGCGGTGCCGGCGCTCAGATGCGCGACGAAATCCATGTGCGTCACATCCTGATCAAGCCAAGCGAAATCCGCAGCGAAGCGGAAACCAAGCTGCTGGCCGAGCGTCTCTACGAACGCATCACGTCAGGCGAAGATTTTGCCACGCTGGCCAAAAGCTTCTCGGAAGACCCAGGTTCGGCACTCAACGGTGGCGACCTGAACTGGATCGACCCGAACGCCCTGGTGCCCGAGTTCCGCGAAGTCATGGCCAGGACGCCTCAGGGCGAACTGTCCAAGCCGTTCAAGAGCCCTTACGGCTGGCACGTGCTGGAAGTCCTTGGCCGTCGCGCCACCGACAGCACCGACCAGGCCCGCGAGCAGCAAGCCATGTCGGTATTGCGTAACCGCAAATACGACGAAGAACTGCAAACCTGGCTCCGTCAAATCCGTGACGAGGCCTACGTGGAAATCAAGCTGTGACCCCCACGCGCTTTGCCCTCACACCCGGCGAACCGGCGGGCATCGGTCCTGACCTGTGTCTGCTGATCGCCTCGCAACACCAGCCTCACCCCCTGATCGCCATCACCAGCCGTGACCTGCTCGCCGAGCGGGCCACCGAGCTGGGGGTGGCTGTCACCCTCGTTCCGGTCACGCCCGATGCGTTCCCCAACACACCCGCAGAGGCGGGTAGCCTGTATGTGTGGGACACCCCCTTGGGCGCTCCAGTGGTCACAGGCCAGTTGGACAAGTCTAACGCCGCCTTCGTCCTCGAAACCCTGACGCGTGCGGGCCAGGGCTGCCTGGATGGGCATTTCGCCGGGATGATCACAGCCCCTGTGCACAAGGGCGTGATCAACGAAGGCGGGGTGGCGTTTTCCGGTCATACCGAGTTTCTGGCGGAGCTGACCGAAACCGAGCAGGTCGTGATGATGCTGGCCACCGGCAACCTTCGGGTGGCGCTGGCGACCACTCACCTGCCCCTGCGCGAAGTGGCCGACGCCATCACCCCTGAGCTACTGGAACGGGTGACCCGTATCCTGCACGCCGACCTGAAGCACAAATTCGGCATTGCCCAGCCGCGAATCCTGGTGTGCGGTCTCAACCCGCATGCCGGTGAAGGCGGTCATCTGGGCCGCGAAGAAATCGACATCATTGAGCCGGCGCTGGAGCGCTTGCGTGGCGAAGGCATCGACCTTCGCGGCCCGCTGCCCGCCGACACCCTGTTTACCCCCAAATATCTGGAGCACTGCGATGCAGTGCTGGCGATGTACCATGACCAAGGCTTGCCCGTGCTCAAGTACAAGGGCTTCGGCGCTGCGGTCAATGTGACCCTGGGCCTGCCCATCATCCGTACTTCCGTCGACCACGGCACCGCACTGGATCTGGCCGGCACCGGCAAGATCGACACCGGCAGCCTGCAGGTCGCACTGGAAACCGCCTATCAGATGGCCGAGACCCGACTATGAACCAGCCTTACCAACACCGGGCGCGCAAGCGCTTCGGCCAGAACTTCCTGCACGACGCCGGCGTCATCGACCGTATCCTGCGCTCCATCCATGCCCGCCCGGGTGACCGCATGCTGGAAATCGGCCCGGGCCAGGGCGCGCTCACCGAAGGCCTGCTGGGCAGCGGTGCGCAGCTGGACGTGGTGGAGCTGGACAAGGACCTGGTACCGATCCTGAACCAACAGTTCGCCGGCAAAGACAATTTCCGCCTGCACCAGGGTGATGCCCTGAAGTTCGACTTCACCACCCTGGGTGCCGAGCCCGGCACGCTGCGGGTGGTCGGCAACCTGCCCTACAACATCTCGACGCCGCTGATATTTCACCTGCTGGACAACGCCCACCTGATCCGCGACATGCACTTCATGCTGCAAAAGGAAGTGGTCGAGCGCCTGGCCGCAGGGCCTGGCGGTGGTGACTGGGGCCGGCTGTCGATCATGGTTCAGTACCACTGCCGCGTAGAACACCTGTTCAACGTCGGCCCGGGCGCGTTCAACCCGCCGCCCAAGGTGGATTCGGCGATCGTTCGGCTGGTCCCGCACGAGGTGCTGCCACATCCCGCCAAGGACCATCACCTGCTTGAACGCATCGTTCGCGAAGCGTTCAACCAGCGCCGCAAGACCTTGCGCAACACCCTCAAGGCCCTGCTCGACAACAGCGCCATCGAAGCGGCCGGCGTAGACGGCAGCCTGCGTCCGGAGCAACTGGACCTGGCCGCCTTCGTCCGTCTGGCCGACAAGCTGGCTGAACAGACCCACACCAACTGAAGTAGCACGCCCGAACCGGGTGATCGGCACACCGCCCTCACCCGCCTCGAGCCAATCAACTAGACTGACCCCACCGGTCATTGACCCGCGTTCGCTTGAAAGGCCTCTTGAATGTCAGATCCCCGTTATCAGATCGACGTCAGCGTCGTCACTCGCTACCTGGCAGAACAATCGCAGCCCGAAGACAATCGCTTTGCCTTCGCCTACACCGTGACCGTGACCAACAACGGCCAGCTCGCGGCCAAGCTGCTGTCGCGACATTGGGTAATCACCGACGGTGACGGCCATGTCGAAGAGGTCCGCGGTGCCGGCGTCATCGGCCAGCAGCCGCTGATCGATGCGGGCAAGAGCCACACCTACAGCAGCGGTACAGTGATGACGACCCGCGTCGGCAACATGCAGGGCAGCTACCAGATGCTGGCCGAAGACGGCAAACACTTCGACGCCATCATCGCCCCCTTCCGACTGGCCGTGCCTGGAGCCCTGCACTGATGGCGGTGTACGCAGTCGGTGATCTACAGGGCTGCCTGCAACCGTTGAAGTGCCTGCTTGAGCGTGTTCGGTTCAATCCGGCCAGCGATCGCTTGTGGTTGGTCGGCGACCTGGTCAACAGGGGCCCGGAGTCCCTGGCAACGCTGCGCTTTCTGTACCAGATGCGCGACTCGCTGGTCTGCGTGCTGGGCAATCATGACCTGCACCTGCTGGCCGCCCATCACAACATCGAACGCCTGAAAAAAGCCGATACCTTGCGCGAGATCCTCCAGGCCCCCGATGCCAAGGATCTGCTCGACTGGCTCCGCCAGCAAAAGCTGATGCATTTTGACGAGCAACGCCAGGTTGCCCTGGTGCACGCCGGCATCCCGCCCCAGTGGAGCCTCTCCAAGGCCCTGCGCCATGCGAATGAAGTCGAAGAGGTGCTGCGCGATGACAACCGCCTCAAGCCCTATCTGGACGGCATGTACGGCAACGAGCCGAGCAAGTGGGACAAGAACCTCAAGGGCGTGACTCGCCTGCGCGTAATCACCAACTACTTCACCCGCATGCGCTTCTGTACCGCCGATGGAAAGCTCGATCTCAAAGGCAAGGAAGGCGCCGACATGGCCCCTCCAGGCTATGCACCCTGGTTCCAGCACAAGCAGCGCAAGACCCGCGGGCTGAAGATTATCTTCGGGCACTGGGCGGCCCTGGAAGGCCAGAGCAACGAGCCTGGCATTTTTGCCCTGGACACCGGTTGCGTATGGGGCGGCGCCATGACACTGCTCAATGTCGACACCGGTGAGCGGCATGCCTGCGACTGCAGTGAAGGCGGTCATGTAGCGCCGGCGGCAGCACTGCGCGCAACAAGCTAGAATGTTCCGTCAGCCCCAACAGGATCCCCCTTCATGACCGAATTCAAACGCATCCCGCCAGAGCAGGCCCAGCGCCTGCGCGAACAAGGTGCCGTCGTGGTCGATATTCGCGACCCGCAGACTTACGCGAGCAAGCACATCAGCGGATCCCGGCATCTGGACAATCACTCGTTGCACGACTTCATTGCCAAGGCCGATCTGGACGCGCCTCTGGTAGTGGTCTGCTACCACGGAAACTCCAGCCAAAGCGCGGCGGCCTACCTGGTCAGCCAAGGCTTTTCGGACGTCTACAGCCTCGATGGCGGCTTTGAATTGTGGCGCACGGTTTACCCTGCCGAAACGGCCGAAAGCACCCCCGAATAAAAAATTTCATATCGCCAAGCCCGCGAGATACGCGGGCTTGCGCCCTTCCTGACGAACGGTACGGGTGAAACTAACGCCCTACTTGCCTTGACCTCTCGGATAACCAACTATCCTTAAGCCCAGGCCATCCAAAAAGGGGAGAGCCGGTACACCGGCGTGCGGGTCATCGGTAGGACTTTTAGGTGTTCTGGGGGGTTAACAGCAGCCAGTTTTCTGGTTGTATGCCAGCATCAACTGCTGATCCGGCGTCGGCTCCACGTATCGAGCGAGGTGACGTCATGAGTATTTTTAGCCACTTCCAACAACGTTTCGAATCCACTCGTCAGGAAGAGCTATCGCTGCACGAGTATCTGGAACTCTGCAAAAAGGATCGCAGCGCCTATGTCTCTGCGGCAGAGCGCCTGCTGATGGCGATCGGCGAACCGGAGTTGCTCGACACGTCCACCAATTCCAGACTGTCGCGCATCTTCTCCAACAAGGTCATCCGGCGCTATCCGGCGTTCGAGGATTTCCATGGGATGGAGGAATGCATCGACCAGATCGTTTCCTACTTCCGCCATGCCGCCCAAGGCCTGGAGGAGAAGAAACAAATTCTGTACCTGCTGGGCCCGGTAGGGGGTGGTAAGTCGTCCCTGGCCGAGAAGCTGAAACAATTGATGGAGAAGATTCCCTTCTACGCCATCAAAGGCTCTCCGGTTTTCGAATCACCCTTGGGGCTGTTCAATGCCACAGAAGATGGCGCGATTCTCGAAGAGGACTTCGGGATTCCACGGCGTTACCTCAATACCATCATGTCGCCTTGGGCCACCAAGCGACTGGCCGAGTTCGGGGGAGACATCAGCCAGTTCCGCGTGGTCAAGCTCTACCCTTCGATCCTCAATCAGATCGCCGTGGCCAAGACCGAGCCAGGCGATGAAAACAACCAGGACATTTCAGCTCTGGTCGGTAAGGTCGATATCCGCAAGCTCGAAGAGTTCCCGCAAAACGACGCCGACGCCTACAGCTACTCGGGCGCTCTCTGCCGGTCCAACCAGGGCCTGATGGAATTCGTCGAAATGTTCAAGGCCCCGATCAAGGTCCTGCACCCGTTGCTGACCGCGACCCAGGAAGGCAACTACAACAGTACCGAAGGTCTCGGTGCGATTCCCTTCACCGGGATCCTGCTGGCCCACTCCAACGAATCGGAATGGCACAGTTTCCGCAACAACAAGAACAACGAGGCGTTCATCGACCGGATCTACATCGTCAAGGTGCCGTACTGCCTGCGCGTCAGCGATGAGGTCAAGATCTACGACAAGCTGCTGTTCAACAGCTCCCTCGCCAAGGCCCACTGCGCACCCGACACACTCAAGATGCTGGCCCAGTTCACCGTACTGTCGCGTCTCAAGGAGCCGGAAAACTCCAACATCTACTCCAAGATGCGCGTCTACGACGGGGAAAACCTCAAAGACACCGATCCAAAGGCCAAGTCGATCCAGGAATACCGCGACAGCGCGGGCGTCGATGAAGGCATGAATGGCCTGTCGACCCGGTTCGCGTTCAAGATCCTGTCCAAGGTCTTCAACTTCGACCCGCATGAAATCGCTGCCAACCCGGTTCACTTGCTGTACGTGCTCGAACAGCAGATCGAACAGGAGCAATTCCCGGCCGAAATGCGCGAACGTTACCTGCGCTACCTGAAGGAATACCTGGCGCCGCGCTACATCGAATTCATCGGCAAGGAAATCCAGACGGCTTACCTGGAGTCTTACAGCGAATACGGTCAGAACATTTTCGACCGCTACGTGCTGTACGCCGATTTCTGGATCCAGGACCAGGAGTACCGCGATCCGGAAACCGGCGAAATCCTCAACCGCATTGCGCTCAACGAAGAGCTGGAAAAAATCGAGAAGCCGGCCGGGATCAGCAACCCGAAAGACTTCCGCAATGAAATCGTCAACTTTGTCCTGCGGGCCCGTGCCAACAACAATGGCAAGAACCCGACCTGGCTCAGCTACGAAAAACTGCGGGTGGTCATTGAGAAGAAAATGTTCTCGAACACCGAGGATCTGCTCCCGGTCATCAGCTTCAATGCCAAGGCCAGCAAAGAGGACCAGCAAAAACACAACGACTTCGTCACGCGGATGGTGGAACGAGGCTACACAGACAAGCAAGTCCGTCTACTTTCGGAATGGTACCTGCGGGTCAGAAAATCCCAGTAAACCGCTACCGGAAGAACCGGTTGTCGTTAGCCCGGAGCCTGTGACAGCAATTTCTGCTAAACAGGCTCAAGGGAGGTGTTTGAAAAAAGCGGCGGCGAGGCTTTGGCGATGCACACGTGATTCGGGGAGCCCTGGCCTGGGCACCCGGGTCCATCCTGCCCGGCATCGGCCCGTTCGACCCTTTTTCAAGACAGCTTCTAAGGAGCAGTCATGAGCTATGTGATCGACCGACGTCTCAATGGCAAGAACAAGAGCACGGTAAACCGCCAGCGTTTCCTGCGGCGCTACCGTGATCACATCAAGAAAGCTGTTGAAGAAGCAGTAAGTCGCCGTTCCATCACCGACATGGAACATGGCGAGCAGATCAGCATTCCCGGCCGCGATATCGACGAGCCGGTGCTTCACCATGGCCGTGGGGGCAAGCAAACCGTCGTGCACCCCGGCAACAAGGAATTCACCGCTGGCGAACATATCGCACGGCCACCGGGCGGTGGCGGCGGTCGTGGCCCCGGCAAGGCAGGTAACTCGGGTGAAGGGATGGACGAATTCGTCTTCCAGATCACTCAGGAAGAGTTTCTCGAATTCATGTTCGAGGACCTGGAATTGCCCAACCTGGTCAAGCGTAACCTGACCGGCACCGACACCTTCAAGACCGTGCGCGCCGGGATCAGCAACGAAGGCAACCCGTCCCGGATCAACATCATCCGCACCTTGCGCTCGGCCCACGCCCGGCGCATCGCGCTGTCTGGCAGCAGCCGGGGCAAATTGCGCCTGGCGCAGGAAGAACTGGAACGCCTGAAACGCGAAGAGCCGGACAACTTCGGCGATATTCAGGAACTGGAGGCAGAAATCGAGCGGTTGCGGGCGCGGATCTATCGCGTGCCGTTTCTCGACACCTTCGACCTCAAGTACAACCTGCTGATCAAGCAACCCAACCCCAGCTCCAAAGCGGTGATGTTCTGCCTGATGGACGTATCCGGGTCGATGACCCAAGCCACCAAGGACATCGCCAAGCGCTTCTTCATCCTTTTGTACCTGTTCCTCAAGCGTAACTACGACCGTATCGAGGTGGTTTTCATTCGCCACCACACCAGTGCGCGCGAAGTGGACGAAGAAGAGTTTTTCTATTCCCGGGAAACCGGTGGCACCATCGTCTCCAGCGCCCTCAAGCTGATGCAGGAGATCATGGCCGAACGCTACCCGACCCACGAATGGAACATCTACGCGGCCCAGGCTTCCGACGGCGACAACTGGAACGACGACTCACCGATCTGCCGGGAGATCCTGTCCAAGCAAATCATGCCGTTCGTCCAGTACTACACTTACGTGGAGATCACCCCACGCGAACATCAGGCGCTATGGTTCGAATACGAGCGCATCGGCGAAGCCTTTGTCGACACGTTCGCGCAGCAGCAATTGGTAACGGCCGGTGATATTTATCCGGTCTTCCGTGAACTCTTCCAGCGCAGGTTAGCCACATGACCGCCAGAGAGCAGCACAAGCGCCAACCCATTTCCACGGGTTCGGAGTGGACCTTCGAACTCATACAGGCCTATGACAGGGAGATCAGCCGCCTCGCAGATCGCTATGCGCTCGATACCTATCCAAACCAGATAGAGGTCATCACCGCCGAACAGATGATGGATGCCTACGCGTCGGTGGGCATGCCCTTGGGCTATCACCACTGGTCCTACGGCAAACACTTTCTGAGCACTGAAAAATCCTACAGTCGTGGCCAGATGGGTCTGGCGTACGAAATTGTGATCAACTCCGACCCGTGCATTGCCTACCTGATGGAAGAAAATACCATCTGCATGCAAGCATTGGTGGTGGCTCATGCCTGCTACGGGCACAACAGCTTCTTCAAGGGCAATTACCTGTTTCGCACCTGGACCGACGCCAGCTCCATCATCGATTACCTGGTGTTCGCCAAGCAGTACATCTCCCAGTGCGAGGAGCGCCATGGCATCGATGCGGTGGAAGACCTGCTCGATTCCTGCCATGCCCTGATGAACTACGGCGTAGACCGCTACAAACGGCCCTACCCTATTTCTGCCGAGGAAGAACGCCGACGCCAGAAAGACCGTGAAGAACACCTGCAAAAGCAGATCAACGACCTGTGGCGCACCATCCCCAAAGGCGCGGGCAAAGGCAGCGAGCGTGACAATGCGCGTTTCCCGGCCGAACCCCAGGAAAACATCCTCTATTTCATCGAAAAACACGCGCCGCTGCTGGAGCCCTGGCAGCGCGAGGTCGTGCGGATCGTGCGCAAGATCGCCCAATACTTTTATCCACAACGCCAGACCCAAGTGATGAACGAAGGCTGGGCCACGTTCTGGCACTACACGTTGATGAACGACCTTTACGATGAAGGCCTGGTCACCGACGGCTTTATGATGGAGTTTCTGCAATCACACACCAGTGTGATCTATCAACCCGGCTTCGATAGCCCCTATTACAGTGGCATCAACCCTTATACCCTGGGTTTTTCCATGTACCGGGACATCCGTCGGATCTGTGAAGAGCCAACCGAAGAGGATCGCCGCTGGTTCCCGGATATCGCCGGCAGTGACTGGTTATCGACGATCAAGTTTGCGATGAGCAGCTTCAAGGATGAGAGCTTTATCCTGCAGTACCTGTCACCGAAGGTGATTCGCGACCTCAAGCTTTTCAGCATCCTGGATGACGATCAGCGCGACGACCTGCTGGTGCCAGCGATCCACGACGAATCGGGCTATCGGACGATTCGCGAAACCCTGGCGGCCCAGTACAACCTGGGTAATCGTGAGCCGAACGTGCAGATCTGGAGCATTGACCGTCGCGGCGATCGCTCCCTGACCTTGCGTCACCAGCAACACGATCGTAAACCCTTGGGCGAGTCTACCGAGGAGGTGCTCAAGCATCTGCACCGCCTCTGGGGCTTCGATATTCACCTTGAAACGCTGCAGGGGGACCAAGTGATGAGAACGCATCATGTCCCCCCAAAGGCTGACCACGGCGAAGGCGACTATGGCCGCCTCGATCTCACCGTGGTGCACCTCTAAGCCATGACCTGCCTCCATTGACGCGTTACAGGTATCCTGTTGCGTCAATGGAGGTGTTACATGCAGATTTATAAAGTCGGCGGCGCGGTCCGCGATCGACTGCTCGGCCTACCGGTCACCGATATCGATCGGGTGGTAGTGGGGGCCACGGTCGAACAGATGCAGGCCCAGGGCTTTCGCCCGGTCGGTGCCGATTTCCCGGTGTTTCTCCACCCGAGCACGGGCGAAGAATATGCGCTTGCCCGCACCGAACGTAAAAGTGGCCACGGGTATGGCGGCTTCGTATTTCACGCAAGCCCCGACGTCACCCTCGAAGAAGACCTGATTCGCCGCGACCTGACCATCAACGCCATGGCAGAGGATGATCACGGGCAGATCACCGACCCCTATCACGGCCAGGACGACCTAAAGGCACGCCTGCTTCGCCATGTATCCCCAGCGTTTGCCGAAGACCCTCTGCGCGTTTTGCGCGTGGCTCGCTTTGCCGCCCGTTATGCGGGGCTCGGTTTCACCGTCGCGCCGGAAACACTGGAACTGATGCGCCAATTAAGCGAGTCCGGTGAACTGCAAGCCCTGACCGCTGAACGTAGCTGGAAGGAAATTTCCCGCGCGCTGATGGAAGATCGTCCCGACGTGTTTATTCAGGTGCTGCGCGACTGTGGTGCGCTCAAGGAGCTGATGCCCGAGGTCGATGTTTTGTTCGGCGTACCCCAGCCCGAAGCTCATTATCCGGAAGTGGATACCGGTGCGCACATCCTCGCGGTACTGCAACAGGCTGCCCGCCACCAACTGCCGCTCACCGTGCGCTGGGCCTGCCTGACCCACGACCTGGGCAAGGATCTGACGCCCCCAGGGCTATGGCCAAGGCACATTGCCCATAAACGCCGTGGCCTGAATCTGATCAAGGCGATAAACGAGCGCTTCAAGGTACCCAGGGATTGCCAGGAGCTTGCGCTGCTCGTCGGTGAATATCACACCCATGGTCATCTGGCATTGGAGCTGAAGGCTTCAACCCTGCTTGAGCTGCTGCAAAGTTTTGACGTTTACCGTCGTCCACAACGCTTCCATGACTTCCTGGCGGCGTGCGAGATGGACGCGCGCGGACACACCGGGCTCGAGGATCGGGATTATCCACAGGCCGAGTATCTGCGCGGCGCAGCCAAAGTGGCTCTGGCGGTGGCTGTGCCGCCACTGGTAGAGCGCGGCCTGCAAGGTAAGGCGCTGGGTGAGGCCTTGCAACTGGAACGCCTCAAGGCGCTGCAGTCCTACAAGGAAAGGTACTGACATTATGCACCCGATGCAGGAGCCGGATTTACCCGCGAAGAGGACGCCGCAGTGTTTCAGGAATTACGCGTCACCGCTCATCGCGAGCAAGCTCGGCTCCTACAGGTGTCAGTTGCTGGCCGCGCCACTCAAAGGCGAACGGCGCCAGCACCTGATCGATCTCGGCCTCACTCCACAGTTGGCGGAATGTCTTGCCGACACCCGGATGCACCCTGTCGGAGGCAATGAGCGACAACGGCCACAACACAAACGCATTCTTCAGGATCTCGGCGCGCGGCAGCACCAGCCCATCGAAGTTGCCAACCTGCTCGGCATACAGCAAGACATCGATATCCAGCGGCAGCCCCTTGCGCTCCGGGGCGTAGCGACCGTTGTCGGCTTCGATGAACTTCAACCGGCGGTCCAGCTCCATCAGTGGCAATGCAGTCAATCCCGATACCACCAGGTTCAGGAACGGGCCACTCTTGATCCCCACCGGCTGGCTCTCGAACACCGGCGAGCAGTGCATGTCCTCGAGGAACCCGGCCAACGCATCAAGCCCGGCACACAGGTGTGTGTCGCGCTCGATATTGCTGCCGAGCCCAAGATAAACCCTGGTCAGAGACATCCGCGCTCGATCTCCACGCCTACGCCACCCTTGGCAGCCGGCACCGCGCCGGGCTTGGTCAGCTTCAGGCGCACCCATGGGATCTGGAACTCGCTCATCAGGGCCTCGACCAGGCGCTCGGCAAAAGTCTCGACCAGCTCGTACTGGGCGCTCTCGGCAAACGCCAGAATCCGACTGGAAACGCTGGCATAGTCGAGCGCCAGGGTCAGGTCGTCGCCGGCCGCAGCCGGACGGTTGTCCCAGGCAAAACTCAGGTCCAGCCGCAGGCATTGCCGAATCCCGCGCTCCCAGTCGTAGGCACCGATCACGGTGTCGACCTCAAGCCCCTCGATAAACACTCTGTCCAAGCACTTCTCTCCGCAGCACGACAAGGGCGCATTGCGCCGTTAGAATCAGGGGCGTCCTTGCCCGGAATAGTTAGCATGTTTTGGTTGCTGGCGATGTTCGCCTACCTGCTCGGCTCGCTGTCCTTTGCCATCGTCCTCAGCCGCCTGACCGGCAGTCCCGACCCTCGCATGAGTGGCTCCGGGAATGCGGGTGCAACCAACATGCTGCGTCTGGCCGGTAGGAAACTGGCCACCCTTACCCTGCTTGGCGACCTCTGCAAGGGCGTGTTGCCCATCCTCATCGCCATCATGGCCGGGCTTTCCCTGCAGCAACAAGCCTGGATCGGCGTGTTCGCGGTACTCGGCCACCTGTTTCCGGTCTACTTTTGCTTCCGTGGTGGCAAGGGTGTCGCCACTGCCGCCGGCGTCCTGCTGGGGCTCTACCCGCCGGCCGCGTTACTGGCGGTTGGCGCCTGGCTGCTGGTGTTTCGCCTGACCCGTACCAGTTCGCTCGCAGCGCTGATCGCAACCCCCCTCACCTTGCCGCTGTTCGCCTGGCAACAGCCTGAAGCGTTGCTGGCGATGAGCGCATTGACGGTGCTCATCGTCTGGCGTCATCGCGGCAATCTACGCGACCTTTTTGCCGGACGCGAACGGCATTTCTGAATCCAGCCCATGAACCGCGCTCAAGTTACAAGGCCGACAGCTGCTCCATTGGCCAGCGGGCCTGCACGCTGATCGCCAGGCTTTCGTGCTGGCCTGCCTTGAGACGCTGGCAACCAGCAAAGGCAATCATCGCGCCATTGTCGGTGCAAAACTCCGGGCGGGCGTAATAGACATTGCCCTTGAACTCGCCGAGCATTTTTTCCAGAGACTCACGCAGCGCCTTGTTGGCACTGACGCCTCCAGCGATCACCAGGCGCTTGAGCCCGGTCTGCTTGAGGGCGCGACGGCACTTGATGGTCAGAGTCTCCACCACCGCCTGCTGGAAGGCCAGCGAGATGTCGCAACGGGTTTGCTCTCCATCGTCTCCAGCGTCCTTGCACTGCTGCCAGGTATTGAGGGCAAAGGTTTTCAGGCCGCTGAAGCTCAGGTCCAGACCGGGGCGATCGGTCATGGGCCGCGGGAACACGAAACGCCCTGGCACACCCTGAGTGGCCAAGCGAGCGATTTCAGGCCCGCCGGGGTAGTTGAGGCCAATCAGCTTGGCGGTCTTGTCGAAGGCTTCACCTGCGGCATCGTCCAGGGTTTCGCCCAGCAACTGGTATTGCCCGATGCCATCGACGCGTACCAGTTGCGTGTGGCCACCGGAAACCAACAAAGCGACGAACGGAAATTCGGGCGGCTGCTCTTCCAGCATCGGCGCCAACAGATGGCCTTCCATGTGGTGCACACCCAGCGCCGGAACGTCCCAGGCAAACGCCAGTGCCTGGGCGCAGGAAGCGCCCACCAGCAAAGCGCCCACCAGACCGGGGCCGGCGGTATAGGCAATGGCGTCAATCTCGGTGGCTGCACAGTCGGCCTCAGCCAACACTTGGCGGATCAAGGGCAGCATGCGTTTGACGTGATCACGCGAGGCAAGCTCCGGAACCACGCCGCCATAGACGCGGTGCAGGTCGATCTGGCTGAATAATGCATCAGCCAGCAGGCCGCGTTCGCTGTCGTATAAAGCGACGCCGGTTTCATCGCAGGATGTTTCCAATCCCAGTACTAACATGGGTCTACGCCTTGTCGAGGCTCAATTAGAAGGCGCGAATAATAGTCGTCGCGTACCGAGCCGACCAGCGGTTTTCGATCAGAGGCTTTGCATTCCTGCCGCCTAGGGGTTAACATCCGCAACCCTTAAAAACCGACGTACTCCAGCACACACAATTGCCAGGAGAACGTTGATCCCGGTAATGAATGAAGGTAGCTCTGGATGCCAGCCGTCAAAGTTAAAGAGAACGAACCCTTCGACGTAGCTCTGCGTCGTTTCAAGCGCTCCTGCGAAAAAGCCGGTGTTCTGGCTGAAGTTCGTAGCCGCGAATTTTACGAGAAGCCGACTTCTGAGCGTAAGCGCAAGGCAGCAGCCGCTGTCAAACGTCACGCCAAGAAAGTTCAGCGCGAACAGCGCCGCGCCGTTCGTCTGTATTAATTTACAGACGTCTGTCGCAAGCTTCTGCCTTGCCCGGCCTTAAAAGCCGGGCTGCCGGCAGTTGCAGCTGAAGTTTCAACCTCATGCCTTTTGGCAAGAGGATGTTTCGAACGCCTCGGCATTTCGAAACAAGCCTGCCCAAACGTCAGAACTGGCATCTTTGCCAGGTGCGCGTCGACACTGACGAGCCTTCACCGGCTACAGACGAGCACACCCTTACCTTCCCTTCGGAAGGTTCAGGTAACCCCATAGTCTTTTTTCTCATTCGACATCAGCCCCGGCTGACCTCGGATGCGACGTCGTTGCTATCGCATTAGCGATACACTTGAATCCAATGCGTTGTCGGCCCCCACCGCCACAGCGTTGTCGCCTGATGATGAGAGCACCATGGCCGGGCTGATTCCCCAAGGTTTTATCGACGACCTCCTGAACCGCACCGACATTGTCGATGTGGTGACGTCCCGCTTGCAGCTGAAAAAAGCCGGGAAGAACTACACCGCCTGCTGCCCGTTTCATAAAGAAAAAACGCCTTCTTTCAGCGTCAGCCCCGACAAGCAGTTCTATTATTGCTTCGGCTGCGGCGCAGGCGGTAACGCGCTGGGCTTCATCATGGACCACGACAACCTGGATTTCCCCCAGGCGGTCGAGGAGCTCGCCAAGGCCGCCGGCATGGAAGTCCCCCGCGAAGAAGGCGGGCGCAGCCACAAGCCACGGCAACCGACAGATTCACCGCTCTACCCGCTGCTTGAGGCCGCCGCCGAGTTTTATCGCCAGGCACTCAAGAGCCACCCGACCCGCAAGTCTGCCGTCGAGTACCTCAAGGGCCGCGGGCTCTCGGGGGAAATTGCCCGGGATTTCGGCCTGGGTTTTGCCCCACCTGGCTGGGACAACCTGTTCAAACACTTGAGCAGTGATACCCTGCAGCAAAAGGCGATGATCGATGCCGGCCTGCTGATCGAGAACGCCGAGTCGGGCAAGCGCTACGACCGCTTCCGTGACCGGGTCATGTTCCCGATCCGCGACAGCCGTGGCCGGGTGATCGCCTTCGGCGGCCGGGTGCTGGGCGATGACAAGCCCAAGTACCTGAACTCGCCGGAAACCCCGGTGTTCCACAAGGGCCAGGAGCTGTACGGCCTGTTCGAAGCGCGCAAATTCAACCGCAACCTCGATGAGATCATCGTGGTTGAAGGCTATATGGACGTCATCGCCCTGGCCCAACAAGGCTTGCGCAATGCCGTGGCCACGCTCGGCACCGCCACCAGCGAAGAACACCTCAAGCGCCTGTTCCGGGTCGTGCCCAGCGTGTTGTTCTGTTTTGACGGCGACCAGGCTGGCCGCAACGCGGCATGGCGCGCACTGGAGGCTGCGCTTTCGAGCTTGCAGGACGGTCGCAAGGCGCGGTTCCTGTTTCTGCCCGAAGGCGAGGACCCGGACACCCTGATTCGCGCCGAAGGCACCGATGCCTTCCGCGCCCGCATCAACCAGCATGCGCAGCCGCTGGCAGACTACTTCTTCCAGCAGTTGACTGAAGAAGCCGACCCGCGCTCGCTGGAAGGCAAGGCCCATATGGCCACGCTGGCAGCACCGTTGATCGACAAAGTCCCAGGGGCAAACCTGCGGACGTTGATGCGCAACCGGCTCAAGGAAATCACCGGGCTGAGCCTTGATGACATGAATCAGCTGGCGCAGTCGGCACCGACTGAAGCGCCGCCCAGTTATGACCCGTCCATCGACTACAACGCTGTTCCGGATTTCACCCCTGACTACAGCGATTATCACCACCATGACGCTTTCCAGCCTGCCCAGCAGGAATGGACTCCCAAGCACAACGGTGGCCAGAAGAAGTGGGAAGGCAAGCCCTGGGATAAAAAGGGCAAGCCATGGGACCGCAACGGCAAGCGCCAGGATTTCCAGCCTCGCGCCCCCAGGGTTCCGACCAGCGTAGAGCCGCCGACCCTGAGCGCGCTGCGCACCTTGCTGCACCACCCGCAACTGGCCGGCAAGGTCGAAGGTGCCAGCCATTTTGCCGACGAAGACCATGTCTACGCCCAGCTGCTGGTCGCACTGCTCGAAGCCCTGCAGAAGAATCCTGGGCTACGCTCTTTACAATTGATTGCGCGTTGGCACGGCACCGAACAGGGTCGTTTGTTGCGCGCACTGGCAGAAAAGGAATGGCTGATCGATGCCGACAACCTTGAACAACAGTTTTTCGACACTATAACTAGCTTGTCCGCCCGCCAACGCGAGCGAAGCCTGGAACATCTGCTCAGGAAAGCACGTCAAAGTGAACTGAGCGCAGAGGAAAAAAATCAGCTGCGCGACCTGCTTAGTAGGAATGTTCCCGCACAAACCCCGACCTCAACTGGCGCGTGAGGTCCATGCTCGGGTATAATCCTCGGCTTGTTTTTTTGCCCGCCAAGACCTTCAGTGGATAGGGTGTTATGTCCGGAAAAGCGCAACAGCAGTCTCGCATCAAAGAGTTGATCGCCCGTGGTCGTGAGCAGGGTTACCTGACTTACGCGGAGGTCAACGACCACCTGCCGGAGGATATTTCAGATCCGGAACAGGTGGAAGACATCATCCGCATGATCAACGACATGGGGATCAACGTATTCGAGAGTGCTCCGGATGCGGATGCCCTTTTGTTGGCCGAAGCCGATACCGACGAAGCAGCCGCAGAAGAAGCGGCGGCAGCGTTGGCGGCCGTGGAAACCGACATCGGCCGCACAACCGACCCGGTACGCATGTACATGCGTGAAATGGGTACGGTGGAGTTGCTGACCCGCGAAGGCGAGATCGAAATCGCCAAACGCATCGAGGAAGGCATCCGTGAAGTGATGAGCGCAGTCGCGCACTTCCCTGGCACGGTCGAGCACATCCTCAGCGAATACGATCGCGTCACCAGCGAAGGCGGTCGGCTGTCCGACGTCCTCAGCGGTTACATCGATCCGGACGACGGCATTGCGCCGCCGGCCGAAGTGCCACCGCCCATCGATACCAAGACGGCCGTCGCCGAAGAAAAGGACGACGACGACGAAGAAAGCGACAGCGATGACGAGGAAGAGGCCGAAAGCGGTCCGGACCCGGTCATCGCAGCGCAGCGCTTCGGTGCAGTCGCCGAGCAACTTGAAGCCACCAGCAAGGTTCTCAAGAAGCACGGTCGCGCCAGCAAGCAAGGCATCGCCGAGATGCTGCTGCTCGCCGAACTGTTCATGCCGATCAAGCTGGTTCCCAAGCAGTTCGAAGCGCTGGTCGAGCGCGTTCGCAGCGCCCTGGAGCGCCTGCGCGCTCAAGAGCGGGCGATCATGCAGCTGTGCGTTCGTGATGCACGCATGCCGCGCGCCGACTTCCTGCGTCTGTTCCCGAGCAACGAAGTCGACGTGACCTGGAGTGGTGACCTCTCCAAGCGCAGCACCAAGTGGGCTGAAGCTCTGGGCCGCCTGGATGCCGACATCGTTCGCTGCCAGCAGAAACTGATCGCACTGCAGGATGAAACCGGTCTGACGATCGCCGAGATCAAGGACATCAACCGTCGCCTGTCGATCGGTGAGGCCAAGGCCCGCCGCGCGAAGAAGGAAATGGTTGAAGCAAACTTGCGTCTGGTGATCTCCATCGCCAAGAAGTACACCAACCGTGGCCTGCAATTCCTCGACCTGATCCAGGAAGGCAACATCGGCTTGATGAAAGCGGTGGACAAGTTCGAATACCGTCGCGGTTACAAGTTCTCGACCTACGCCACCTGGTGGATTCGTCAGGCGATCACCCGGTCCATCGCGGACCAGGCACGCACCATCCGTATTCCGGTGCACATGATCGAGACGATCAACAAGCTCAACCGTATCTCCCGCCAGATGTTGCAGGAAATGGGGCGTGAGCCGACGCCGGAAGAGCTGGGCGAGCGCATGGAGATGCCTGAGGACAAGATCCGCAAGGTACTCAAGATCGCTAAAGAGCCGATCTCCATGGAAACCCCGATCGGTGATGACGAAGATTCGCATCTGGGTGACTTCATCGAAGACTCGACCATGCAGTCGCCAATCGATGTCGCCACGGTAGAAAGCCTCAAGGAAGCCACGCGTGACGTGCTTTCCGGGCTGACCGCTCGTGAGGCAAAGGTCTTGCGGATGCGTTTCGGTATCGACATGAACACCGATCACACCCTCGAAGAGGTCGGCAAACAGTTTGACGTAACCCGTGAGCGGATCCGTCAGATTGAAGCCAAGGCGCTGCGCAAGCTGCGCCACCCGACGAGAAGCGAGCACCTGCGCTCCTTCCTCGACGAGTGATACACCAGAACCCCCGGCCATGCCGGGGGTTCTGCGTTTCAGGGCCGCTGAAACAGAGCCAAAATACTTGTGAAGAATTAAGACCCGCAACTCTCCCGCCGCCACGCCAGCACGTCTACACTCGAATCAATTTGCTGGAGCAACGAGGCCGCCATGCCCAACCTGCGGGCCCTTCTGTTGCTGTCTTTGCTTGCATGGACTGCAACCACCCACGCACTGTCCCTGACGGACGAGGAGCACGCCTGGCTTGCTGCTCACCCGGAACTGCGCCTTGGCGTGAATGCGTCGTGGCCGCCCTTCGAGTACCGGGATGTTGAAGGGCGCTACCAGGGCCTGGCCGCCGATTACATGGCCTTGATCCGTGAGCGGCTGGGGGTCAATCTCAAGCCGATCGAGCCGATCAGTTGGACGGCCGCGCTGGAAGAAGCGCGTAACGCACGCCTGGACTTGCTGCCGGGAATCATGTCGACACCTGAACGGCAAAATTTTCTGTCGTTCACCCGCCCCTACCTGGATTTCCCGATCGTCATCCTCGCCCACAAGGGTGGCCATCAACCGCACAACCTCAAGGACCTGTATGGGCTCAAGGTCGCCGTGGTGGAAAACTATGCTCCCCACGAATTGCTGCGCACTCACCATCCCGACCTGAATCTGGTGGCGCTGCCTAACGTCAGCTCGGCCTTGCAGGCCCTGGCGACAGATAAAGTCGATGCCGTGGTGGGCGATCTGGCTTCCAGCGTCTGGAGCCTGCGCCAGCTCAAGCTTGAAGGCCTGTATGTGAGTGGCGAAACGCCCTACCGCTATCAACTGGCAATGGCGGTGCCGCAGAACAACAAGATCCTGATCGGCATTCTCGACAAAGTGCTGGCCGACATGAGCCCGGCAGAAGTCAGCAATATCCAGGAGCGTTGGGTGGGCAAGGTGCTTGACCATCGCACCTTCTGGTATGACCTGCTGCTGTATGGCCTGCCCGGTCTGATTTTGCTCGTGGCCTTTCTCGGCGGCGTTATCCGGATCAATCGCCGACTCAGCTCGGAAATTTCCCGGCGTATCTCGCTCGAACAGGAGTTGCGCAGCAGTGAGTATCACTATCGCGGGCTGGTCGAAAGCCTCTCCGCGATTGCCTGGGAAGCCAACGTCGACGATTTTACCTACAGCTACGTCTCCCCCCAGGCCGAAGACCTGCTCGGCTACCCGGTCAATCACTGGCGCAAGCCCGGCTTCTGGCTCAGCATCCTGCACCCGGACGATGCCGCCTGGGCCCAGGCCTTCTGCAACAGTGAAACCCAGGCCTGTCGCGATCACAGCCTGGATTACCGGGTTATCGCAGCCGACGGTCGCTGCTTGTGGGTGCGCGATATCGTCAGCATGATCGAGCAGGGGCATCAGCCTGTGATGCGCGGGCTGATGATCGACATCAGCGAAACCAAAAAAACCGAAGAAGCCCTGCGCCTCTCCGAGCAGAAATTCGCCTCGGTGTTCAAACAGTGCCCGGATATCCTGTTGATTGCCCGGCTCAGCGACGGTTACTTGCTGGAGGTCAACTCGGCCTTTGAAGAACAAATCGGTTTGCGCGCCGTGGATGTCATCGGCAAGGCCGCCACCGATCTCAATATCTGGGGTATCAACGGCATCGGCCCAAACCTGCTGCAGCGGCTCCAGGCCGGCAGTATCCGCAACCTGGAGATGCCCTTTCGCCGCCATAACGGGCAGGTATTCACCGGCCTCATCTCTGCCGAACCCTTCAAACTCGACACCACCCCCGCTCTGGTGGTCGTAGTGCGCGACATCTCGCAACTCAAGGAAACCCAGCAGCAGTTGCAAATTTCCGAGGAGAAGTTTGCCAAGGCCTTCCACGCTTCGCCGGACGGCCTGCTGCTGTCGCGACAGAGCGATGGCTTGCTGATTGAGGTCAACGAAGGGTTCAGCCGCCTGACCGGCTACTCCAGCAGCATATCGATCGATCACTCGTCCCTGGACCTGGGCATGTGGGTCGACCTGAACGAGCGCAAGCGGCTGTTGGAGCTGCTCCATCGGGACGGGTTCGTGCGCGATTTCACCTGCCACATTCGCCGCGCGGACGGGCAGGTCCGACTCTGCGAAATGTCCGCGCGCCCGCTGCCGATCGGTGGCGAGGATTGCATGCTGACCATCGCCCGCGACATTACCGAACGCCACCTGATGCAGGAAAAACTGCAATTGGCCGCCACCGTGTTCGAGAGCACTGCTGAAGGCGTACTGATCACTGACACCACACAACGCATTACGGCGGTCAACCGTGCCTTCAGTGAAATCACCGGCTACAGCGAAGCCGAAGCCCTGGGCCAGACCCCACGTTTGCTGGCGTCCGGACAGCACGACAGCGCCTTCTACGTGGCCTTGTGGCATCAACTCACGGCCGAAGGCCACTGGCAGGGGGAAATCTTCAACCGGCGCAAGAACGGCGAGCTGTATCCCAGTTGGCTGACCATCAGCGCGGTGCGTAACAGTGAGCGGGTCATCACCCACTTCGTGGCGGTGTTTGCCGATATTTCCAGCCTCAAGCATGCCCAGGCCAAACTCGATTACCAGGCCCACCACGACCCCTTGACCGGCCTGCCCAACCGCGCGCTGTTTGAAACGCGGCTACAAGCGGCGCTCACTAACCAACACGAAGCCAATGGCCAGGGCGCGGTCTTGTTTCTGGACCTGGACCGTTTCAAGCATATCAACGACAGCCTCGGCCACCCGGTCGGCGACCTGCTGCTTAAAGGTATCGCCCACCGCCTGAAAGATCAGGTGCGCGACATCGACACTGTCGCGCGGCTGGGCGGCGACGAATTCATCATCTTGCTCCCCGGCCTGCAGCAGGCCAGCGACGCCGAATATATCGCCAACAAACTGCTGGCCTGCTTCACCGCACCGTTCCAGGCCGGCGAGCACGAGTTCTTCACCAGCGCCAGCATCGGCTCCAGCCTGTTCCCCCAGGACGGCACAGACGTCGCCAGCCTGATCAAAAACGCCGACGCCGCCATGTATTGCTCCAAGGCCAAAGGCCGCAATCGGGTCGAGTCCTATACCCGCGATCTCACCGCCCAGGCCAGCCAGCGCGTGGCGCTGGAGCACGAGCTGCGCCGGGCCATCGAGCGCGATGAACTGAGCCTGTGCTACCAACCCAAGTTCAGCCTCAAGACCCAAAGCCTGGTTGGCGCCGAAGCCCTGATCCGCTGGCACCACCCCACTTTCGGCGAGGTTCCACCCGAGCACTTCATCCCGCTGGCCGAAGAAAATGGCATGATTCTGCAATTGGGGGAATGGGTGCTCGAACATGCCTGCAAACAAATGCGTGACTGGAACCGCGCCTATAAACCCTTCGGCCCACTGTCGGTCAACCTGGCCGGTGCCCAGTTACGCCAACCGAACCTGGTTCGGCGCATCGATGGCCTGTTGCGCTCGCTGCACCTGCAGCCTGACTGTCTGCAACTGGAGATCACCGAAAACTTCATCATGAGTCAGGCCGAAGAGGCCCTGGCCGTCCTGCACCAACTCAAACGCCTGGGTCTGCAACTGGCCATCGATGACTTCGGCACCGGGTATTCCTCCCTCAGTTACCTCAAACGCTTGCCCCTGGACACTCTCAAGATCGACCAATCCTTCGTCCGCGGCCTGCCCGACGACCCCCATGACGTCGCCATCGTCCGCGCGATCATTGCCCTGGGGCGCAGCATGCAACTGACCGTGATTGCCGAAGGCGTCGAGACCCAGGCCCAGCAGCAATTCCTGGCTTACGAGGGCTGCGAACAGATCCAGGGCTACATCGTCAGCCTGCCGTTACCCCCTGGAGAATTCGCCGCAACCTTCCTTCAGACAACTCTTTCCGATTTTTCGGATAGCACTGCTGAGAAACCATCGTTATAATCCGCGACCTACTGGGGGCCTATAGCTCAGTTGGTTAGAGCAGGGGACTCATAATCCCTTGGTCGCAGGTTCGAGTCCTGCTGGGCCCACCACCTTCAAAAGCCGCGCTGATGCGCGGCTTTTGCGTTTTTGGGTTGGTCCCTGTCGGTACAGCCCTACGCTCCAAGGGTACGGATTGAGTACAGTGCTGAATCTCCAGCCACTCAGGCGCCCCCTCTCCGGTGGCTACAAGGCGCTGATCCGCAAACTGGCTGGCCAACTGCGGCTAAAACCTTGGGCAGCAAACGTGATGCGTTGGCTAAGGTGATGAGGTTTATGCCGCAATTTCGCAGGCGAAAAACCCTCAACGCGATCTGCGCCCCCCAGCGTCAGCCAATACATGTTGCAGATCATCCCTGCTCTTAAGCACTTCCCAAGGCCCGTCTGCCACAATCCTTCCTTCCTCCAACACGATAACGCGATCAAATAAGCGAAGAGCCTCAACATCATGAGTAACGCAGACTAATCCACGATGGCAAAAGACCTCAAACAGCGTGTTCCATACCGCGATAGATAGTTCTCGGTCCAAAGAAGCGGTCGGCTCATCGAAAAAATTAAAAGTTCCCGGCCGATTAATCAGCCTTAACAAGCTCAATCGCTTGGCTTGACCGCCGGAAATATTGGTCGCACCTTCATTTAAATCAAGGTGGTCGATCAAAGACCCTAACAATAGGCTTTTTGTCTTAACCCATAGGTGTGGATCTATCGGGTGTCCATAAATGACTCCGGAATTCATATCTCCTGGCAAAAATGAAGGGCTTTGGGGGCAATACCTAAGTGCTCGGAGCTGGGAACTCCCTCGGATATCCTCTACACGAATACCGTCCAGATTGAGGTACTGACGATAGTCTCGTTGTATTCCAGCCAACAGCTCCAGCAGTGTGGATTTCCCCCCGCCGCTCGGCCCTGTAATGGCAACGCTCTGGTCTGAGTAGAAAGACAGCGGTTGGTCCATCGTCAATTGCCTTCCCGGCACGGCGCAACTGGATAGCTTTAAAGAAGACCGCGAACGCAAGGGAGGGTCGACTGTTCGCCCTGCGCACTCAAAATTCGGCAAATCAAGGGTTTGCTGCAGCTTCACTTTGTCGGCGAGAAATTGGTGGGCTGAGCGATAGGCCTCAGCGAGCCCTGATATGTTCGTCAGAAATCCCGCAGCAATGGAACTGATGGCAACCAGCGCACCGATCGTGATGGCGGGCTCTGGGGCCTGTTGACCTTGAACTCCCCAAATGAGAAGTCCGCATGTCGACAGACCGACGAACAGTATTTTTGCCGAGCCGAGTGCGGCAGCAGAGCTGGCGACTGTTGTGGCAGCACGCGCGTAGCGTTCGAAGGCGGTATCAAGAGGTTTGAGAGCGTGATCCTCAACTCCTTCTAACTTTATGGAAGAGGCCGCGCGCAGCGTGCTGAACAACAGACCAGAGACCTGGTCTTCGCTATCGTTCACAGCATTGATGTGCTGGGTGCGCCACAGGATAAGGCGATGACAACAGAGCAGATAGACAGCCGACGCTATCAGCAACAAAGCGAACAACGTCACACCGCCGAAATGGATGAAGAGTAGGGTGACAATAGCAATTTCTATGAGTAGCGGTAGCCCAGCGGTTACAAAAAAACTCAGTATTTTTTCATGTGCCGTGATCCCCCGATCGGTGGACTTTATCAACTGCCCAATACTCATGCTTGAGAAATGTTCGAATTCCTTTGCCAGTATCGCGGCGGTCCATTCAACAGATCTCTCTTTTACTGTCTGTTGGACCAGACGAGTCAGGCAGTAAGTCTGAAGCGGGTTGATGAATGCTTGCATCAGCGTCACGCCAGCATATCCCGCCAGTAAATAAATGATGAGATTGTCGCGCGCCCCTTGGTCGACAGCCAAATTGTCGATAATGGCACCCAGTATAAATGCGGGCACCAGTATCGAGACCTTCAAGACTATGACCGCTATAAAGGTTCCTGTGAAAAGCAGCGGGTGGTCAGAGATTGATTTTTTGATGAAATCTTTCATTGCCTTTATTCGTCCTGGTGTCCCTGTCGACTACATGCGGGAGTGCGAGAGCTGCGGAGAATATGCTGGGGGGCGACGGGCGACCCTGCTCTAATAATGTTAAACCGCTCCATACCCGGTATATAGACTTGCGTCACAAAACAGCCATTGCTGAACTGTTTCAAGACGCGATAAAACTGGCGATAACCCGTATGTTTCAGCCGGGTGGTGATGAGTTTGATCTGCTCCTCAACGCAAAGCGCTATGTCTGGTGAAAGTCTCAGGCATGGTAGAGAGTCTGTCCGGATCGCGTTCAAGCTTATGAGCGAGCGAAACGTAGGGTTAGCGTCCAATAGGTCATAAGCCAACCCATCCGACTCTGCTTCGGATTCGTCATACAAAGCCATTGCCTGTAACAGTTCAGTTATTGATCTTTTTACTGCGATCACCGCTGACACCGAGCAACCCGAGCCGATAGGGTGGAGGATGAATTTAGAATTGGATTTGATAGGAGTTGCGACCGAGAAGAATACACCGGCAGTGGTCTTGCTGAGTAGGACGCGCATACTTTTGACATGGGGTGCGGCGGTTGGAATTTCCCGTAATACAGCCTTCATTAGTGAGGGAGAGGGCTTGTGGATAAGTACGGGAACATGTTGATTGCACAGCTGCATATACAATACGGATAGCATGTGCCGTTCAATCACCTCGTTCAGGCCATGGAGTATGGCTTCGTTGAAACTGCATCCAAATGCAGTACCTGAGTTGGTCGAATAACGAGCTAAAAAACCAGTAAATGGACAATCCAAAGTTTTTTGGAGCGAATCCTCGTTGGTCGACACGATGGCTGCAGGAACATACACGGACGTATTTGAATGAAGGCCTTCCAGTTTGATGCAGGGTATGCGCAGCTCCGTAGCTGGCAAATTTCCGATTATTTCGTCTGCTACTATATGGCCTTGCATCAGAATGTCATTGCACGTAGCAAGGTCGATTTGCTCGTCGGTGGAGTTCAGCATAATGTAGTGCTCAAGGCTTTCTGCAAGTGCACCAACCTCACAGTCTTCACCCTTACCCGCACCGCTGGAAACGATGTTGTCGTTAATGTCAACAAGTGTCGCAGAGGCAACCAAACCTAACGGATCTTGCTGATGTATGGCATAACGCAGCCCGAGCGATTCTATGCAATAGATAATCTTTTTCAACGAATCGTGCCGCTGAAATTCACGTTCTGTCATGTTGATTTCCTTTTCAATCATGAAAGCCTGAGGGTGGGCCCTTGCCCTCAGGCGGTATAGCTCCGGCTACTATCAGGCGTCAAATTGACTGAAGAAGCTGGATTCACTGGCCAGGAAGTTGACCTTGTAGTCGCTCAGGTTGCGAAAAATGTCGAGCATGTTGATTTCAGTACGTTTGCTTCCCATTTTGTATCTCCTTTAGTATTTTCAGGGCTCAGCGAGAAACTAACCCCTGTCTCGCAGGATGTTTGCGAGATGGATAGAAATATCAATTGGCCGAAAGCATTACAACAAGCAAGCAACGCTTTCTGGCTTCAAAACATGAATGGAAAATCTACTTTCCCTGTAGGTAACTTTGATTTATTCGTAGGACGTTAAATTCAACTATCACATATTGTTCACGTTTTTCTGTAGGACGGCCATGCAAATAGTTTAATCTCGTCGTAATGTGGATAGAACATGACTTACTGGTCAACAGTACATCTAACAACCTCGCCACGCCGACCAGGCCGATGCCAGGGGTATACTTTTGTCGACACCAACTTCAAAAGCCGCGCATTGCGCCAATGCTGTTCACTTAAGGATTGTTGACTAATCCTTGAACAGCTGGAGAATCCGGAGTCCGATAAGGATTCCGGATTTTTTATGTCTGTTGCACAGGATTTGAGCACCGTTTTGGAAACCGCTGGGC
>NZ_JAAAMT010000045.1 GCF_009905435.1 Pseudomonas sp. R5(2019) | reverse complement strand
ATTTATCCGCGAATGAAGGCACCGCGGTTTTTCATGCATTGCGCGTCGTCTTCATTCGCGGATAAATCCGCTCCCACATGGATCTCGCCTTAACTGACTGGAATTGGGGCTTGCCCGCGAATGAGGACACCGCGTTTTTCAGGCATTGCTCGTCATCGTTCATTCGCGGATAAATCCGCTCCCACATGTACTGCGCCTTAACTGACTGGCATTGGGGAAAGTCAGACTAGAAACTTATTTCGGAGACAGGACACTAGCGTGGATGGTAGGTTGATTCCGTATGATAACGAGCGACTCTCCACTCATCACCCCATCCTCTGACCATATACTGATATGTATAAGTCTGTGCAACCGGACGTTTATCCCACCCGGGAAAATTATCAGGCCGATCAGGATTTAGAATCATTGCTCTTTTTTTTGCTTGTTCGAGGTGACTGGTATACGAGTCAAGATACTTAGCTTGCAGCCTTGAATACTTAGGATCTCCTTCTAAGTATTCGCGCCTAGGATACAGATCTGCGATTTTATCCCGCCAAAATTTAACATCTGGATTATTCCCATCCACAATAAATTTATCCTGTGCCCTCGTTTCAAGCGTTCGATTATCGCCATCCTTCACCTCGACCGTATGTATCGTTTTGCGCACTCGATCTTCCATTGTTTTTTCCGACCGCGCTTCGCCCCCCCATTTTTTCGTCCCCTTCCTGTTAGAGGTCAACCTCATGAAGAGTCGGCGAAAGATATTTTTATGTCCCGAAGGATCCACCCTATTGACAGGATCACCACCGCAATATGCATAGCAATTAATCCCCCCCTTCCCAAACGGGCTCCAACTATCGGGACCTCCAAACCTCATCAACACCGGATTAAACGCCCGATACCCATTCCCCAACAAATAACTACCCGTATGGATTTCAAGCCACTCACCCGTAAATGCCAAACCACCCGACGATGATTGAAAACCATAAGGAGTATAGCCTCCCCTCCTACGCAACACCGACCGCTCCTGATCAGTCGCCAGCAACATCACCGCACTGCTTTTACCCTGTCTTGAATCCATTGAGATGACTCCCGATCCACGTTGACGGAACGGCTCAAGAATCCTCCAGAACAACCCGCTTGCCTACCTAGCAGAACTGCTAGGTAGGCCCTCAAATTCTTGTAAATAGCGCTCAAAAGCTTCTAAGTTCCATGCCCAGCTTCCGTGCCTTGCGCAGCAAGGCGCGGAGTTGACGCTCTTGGCTTCTGGCTTCAAAAGCTTCCATGCCCTGTTCAACATAAGCCTGGCCTTTGGTCAGCATCGCGTAGATCAGGCGGGCCAGTTGATGGGCGGTGGCTTTGATCGCGCAACTGGTATCCATCCGTGACAACCGTGCCCGATGGCTGGCGCCGACGAAGCCTTTTTCATTGCGCGCATTTGAAGCGGCCTGTTTCAGTGCCTGGGCTGCGCGGTTGATGATTTTGGGGCCCCTCCTACAGGTTCCGGACCTTAACTGACTAGCGTAAGGATTCCCGCGATGGTACCGACGCGGTTCCAGCATCTACTGTCAAAAACTGCGTCTACCTCGGGCAGATTTCGGGGGCCTGCTCTGACGCCATCGCGACGGCCCAGCGTCCCAATAGCCTCTGCTCTACTGGACAAGCGATATTCCTACAAACATCAGCACCTTTTCCACCCAGTTACTGACATCAATCTCTAGCAACAACCAAGATCCAGGAAATACCCTACACACCCTGTCGGCACCCGCGAACTTGTCCCCTGGAAGTCATGCCCTTACGCTTTTTCGGTCGCTGAATGTTCAGTGATCGGGTTTGGTAGCCCGAAGATTTTCCAGGCGCGCAAGCGGTCATTTCCCATCGGCAGGCAGTCATTTTGTGCCCTTTGATGAGCGTCATGGCAGCTGTACGCAGGGCGCCCTCGGGTGCGCTGGGTTCCTGGAGTCCCGGTCTACCAACCTGCGTATAGCCGCCACCCTTTTCGTTTGGTAGCGATAGGTGGCCGCTTCATCACTTCGGGAGTTTCATCATGATGAAGATTGTTCCAGACCCGCCACCGCTTCGCCCCAGCACCATCATTCAAACCGCCCTAACCCCCTTTTGTTCCTGTAACGATGCTCATGAAGCTCTCTTCAATGTGTCAGCCGGGATACCCGCCGAAGATGCATTACGACATGTCGCTCAACATTTGCAATCCGCCTATCAAGCATCTCATCACATCTATGTGAACATCACCTGCGGTGATAACGGCCTGCATTGGGCGACCTTGTGGGCACTGGATGCGGCGAAAGTGCTCGTTGAAGCGCTGCGCGATGGCATAGACGATGCCGTGGTCAAGCCAACACCAGAAGGCGATGTGTTCGTACCCGGCACTGTGCGCAAAACGGCCAGCGCCCCTTTCTGTTTACTTGGCAGTGGTGACAAGCATCTCTTTAGCGTCCGAAGCCATGTACCGGCGGAAGATGTCTTGGTACATGTTTCGTTGTATCTGCAATCCGCCCATGCGACCGCCAACGAACTATGCCGACAGACGCCCAAGTCTGAAAAAGGCATGCACTGGGCTGCACTGCATGCCATTGAAGTCGCTCAGGCCTTGGTCGAAGCACTTTTGGATGGGTCGGATTCAGTGTAGAAACCAGCGGCCAGGCTGGCCTCAAAAGCTTCGCGGGCAAGCCCGTTCCCACAGAAGCCCTTACTTATCTTGAGAGTGGGCTTTTAATTGGAAACGGGCTTGCCCGCGAAAAATCTCATGGCCCCGTACAATCTCGACATCTTCCCGCTTCGAGGTGACCACGGTGGATGTACAAAAGGGCTTCGTCCTGACCCGCCACTGGCACAACACTCCCGAGGGTTCATATGACGGAGCCTTTTTCAACAGATTGCGAACAGCATAACGGCAACTGCGCTGTTCTAAATCGCAATAGAATCTTGCTACGCTGCAAACACCTTCTCTTTCAGGTTCGAGCCCAGACATGCGCCTGCGTATTCTTTCCGACCTCCACCACGAGCATTACAACGGTCGGCGGCCGCTGCCCAAGGTCGACACCGACGTGGTGGTGTTGGCGGGTGATATCCATACCCAACTTGAAGGCCTGCACTGGGCCCGCGACGAGTTTGCCGACACACCCATCATTTATGTGGCGGGCAACCATGAGTTCTACGACGGCGATCTGCCGGAGTTGACCCAGGCGATGCGCGAGACTGCGCAAGCGCTGGGGATTCACTTTTTGGAAAACGATGCGCTGGTGCTTGGCGAGGTACGTTTTCTGGGCGCCACCTTGTGGACTGACTTCGGCCTTTATGGCGAGGAAGGCATCGAGCCGGCACTCTCCAAGGCCTTGCGCCTTATGCCGGATTTTCACTGTGTGACTTATGGCGATGAGCCCTATAGCCCAGCGCTCAGCCAGCAGTTGTTCAAAGCTTCCAAAGAATGGCTCGCACGGCAACTGACCGCCCCCTTTACAGGGCCAACGGTGGTCATCACCCACCACGCACCCAGTACCCGGTCGATACCTGAGCAGTTTGAGGGCGATGCCCTGTCGCCGGCCTTTGCATCGAACCTGGAAGCGCTGGTGGCGCAGGCGGATTTATGGATTCATGGGCATGTGCATGAGCGCATGGACTACCGGATCGGCAGGTGCCGGGTGGTGGCTAATCCTGGGGCTTATCCCGGAGAGGACAGCGGGTTTGATGCAAGTTGGGTCATCGACGTGTAAGGCTTGAGGGCCCTATCCGCGGGCTTGCCCGCGAAATATCTCAAGGCCCTGTACAATCCTCGACATCTTCCCGCTTCGAGGCCACCACGGTGGATGTACAACAGGGCTTCGTCCTGACCCGCCACTGGCACGATACTCCCGAGGGTACGCACGTCAGCTTCTGGCTCGCGACCGACGACGGCCCGCGGCATGTGCGTGTGCCCCTGCAACCTTCCGTTGCCTTCATTCCCGCCGAACAGCGCCCGCAGGGCGAGGCCGTGCTGCGTGGCGAGCGCGGTGCAGAGCTGCGCCCGCTGGGCCTGCGCGATTTTCAGCGACGGCCGGTGCTGGGGCTGTATTGCCAGCAGCACCGCCAGTTGATGAACCTGGAAAAGCGCCTGAAGGCCGCCGGCGTCGAGGTCTACGAAGCCGATATCCGCCCGCCCGAACGCTACCTGATGGAGCGTTTTATCACTGCACCGGTCTGCTTTGGCGGCACGCCCCAGGCCGATGGCAGCCTGACGAATGCCCAGCTCAAGCCTGCAGAAGGTTATCGCCCGCCGCTCAAGCTGGTGTCGCTGGACATCGAAACCACCGCCCAGGGCGATTTGTATTCCATCGCTCTGGAGGGCTGTGGCCAGCGCCAGGTGTACATGCTCGGTCCGGCCAACGGCGATGCCAGCGGCGTCGACTTTGACCTCGAATACTGCGACACCCGTGGGCAACTGCTCGAACGCCTGAACCAATGGCTGGCCCGTCATGACCCGGACGCGATCATCGGCTGGAACCTGGTGCAGTTCGACCTGCGCATCCTCCACGAACATGCCCAACGTCTTAACGTGCCACTGGTGCTGGGCCGGGGTGGCGATGTGATGGGCTGGCGCGAACATGGCAGCCGCACCCACTACTTCGCCGCAGCGGCCGGACGATTGATCATTGACGGGATCGAAGGGCTGCGCTCGGCGACCTGGAACTTCCCCTCCTTCAGCCTGGAAAATGTCGCGCAGACGCTGCTGGGCGAAGGCAAGTCGATCGACACGCCCTACCAGCGCATGGACGAAATCAACCGCATGTTCGCCGAGGACAAGCCGGCGCTCGCGCGCTACAACCTCAAGGACTGCGAGCTGGTCACGCGGATTTTCGCCAAGACCCAGCTACTGACCTTCCTGCTCGAACGCGCCAGTGTCACTGGCCTGCCGGCGGACCGCAGCGGCGGTTCGGTGGCCGCCTTCTGCCATTTGTACATGCCGCTGATGCACCGCCAGGGTTTTGTGGCACCGAATCTCGGCACCTTGCAACCCGAGGCGAGCCCCGGCGGGTTCGTGATGGATTCTCGACCCGGCCTGTATGAGTCGGTGCTGGTGCTGGATTACAAGAGCCTCTATCCGTCGATCATCCGTACCTTCCTGATCGACCCGCTGGGGTTGGTGGAAGGTTTGCAGCACCCCTCGGCCGAAGAGTCGGTGCCGGGCTTTCGCGGTGCACGTTTTTCGCGCAGCAAGCATTGCCTGCCGGCGATTGTCGAGCGGGTCTGGCAGGGCCGCGAGACGGCCAAGCGCGAGCACAATCAGCCGTTGTCCCAGGCGCTGAAGATCATCATGAACGCCTTCTACGGGGTGCTCGGCTCCAGCGGCTGCCGCTTCTTCGACCCGCGCCTGGCCTCCTCCATCACCCTGCGCGGCCACGAGATCATGCGCAAGACTCGTGAGCTGATCGAAGCCCAGGGCTACTCGGTGATCTATGGCGACACTGACTCCACCTTCGTCTGGCTCAAAGGCCCGCACACCGAAACCGAAGCCGACGCGATCGGCCGGTCGCTGGTGCAACACGTCAACCAGTGGTGGCGCGAGCACCTGCGCGAAACGCTGGACCTGGACTGCGCCCTGGAACTGCAGTACGAAACCCATTACAGCCGCTTTCTGATGCCAACCATTCGCGGCGCCGAAGAGGGCAGCAAGAAGCGCTATGCAGGCCTGGTCACCCGCGCCGATGGCCAGCAGGAAATGGTCTTCAAGGGCCTTGAAACTGTGCGCACCGACTGGTCGCCGCTGGCCCGCGAGTTTCAGCAGGAACTCTATCAGCGCATCTTCCTGCGCCAGCCCTACCAGGACTATATCCGCGACTACGTGCGCCGCACCCTGGCCGGCGAACTGGACGAGGCCCTGATCTACCGCAAACGCCTGCGCCGGCGGCTCGACGATTACCAGCGCAACGTACCCCCGCATGTACGCGCCGCGCGCATGGCCGACGATTTCAACGACCGCCAGGGCCGCCCGCGGCAGTATCAGAACGGCGGCTGGATCAGCTACGTGATCACCGTGGCCGGCCCCGAACCGCTGGAGACCCGGCACTCGGCGATTGATTATGAACATTATCTGACCCGGCAACTGCAGCCGGTGGCGGATGCGATTCTGCCGTTTGTGGGGGATGATTTTGGTCGGTTGATTGATCGGCAGATGGGGTTGTTCTAGACCGGCACGGCCTCGGCGACCGCGCCAGTATTTTGAGAACTTTCAGGACAACAATATGGAGGGGGAAAGCGTTGTCCAGACAGTTAAGAATGAACCGACCGCTTGGTTCTGGAGTTCAAGCGAACGGCTGGACATTCTAGCAATGCATTACCATTGACGATGTCCCGGTGAATCATAAGGGGCTCAATTTATAACATTCGGCTCCCTGACTTTACTAACATCCGGCACCCATGTATCCCTACCACCAAGTGCGTACTGTTCAGGGGTTGGTGGCACCCACCGACCCGGACCTTGAGCAGATCGCCTAACGGGTATAGACATCATCGAGTTAGTAAACTCAGCTGAGGTACCCGTATAATTTTTCTTCATCAGTCGTGCGGCCTTGACCGCTGCTGGGTCCCTTAAATACGGCGCCTCCAATACAGAAGTTTTAATTGGTAGTAAACGCGGCGCCTCATCAGGAACGAGGGAAGACCGGACAGGTTTCGGAAATACAGTCCTGAAAATACGCGCCAAAGCACTAAAAAAAGAATGCCCCGAAGGGTCGATATTATTTATAGGATCTCCTCCACAATAGGCATAGCAACTCAATCCTCCATTCCCAAACGGGCTCCAACTGTCCGGACTATTAAACCTCATCAACACCGGATTAAACGTCCGATAACCGTTACCCAACAGATAACTCTCGGTCCTCGCTTCAGGTAAATGACCGTTAAACCCCAGCCCACTCCCCGACGCACGAAACCCATACGCCGTATAAACCGTGCGCGGGCGCCCTTGTGCCTGCAACACCGACCGCTGCTGATCGGTCGCCAGCAACGTCACCGCACTGCTTTTACTCTGCCTTGCATCCATTGAGATCACTCCCGATCCACGTTGACGGAACGGCTCAAGAATCCCCCAGAACAACCCGCTTGCCTACCTAGCAGAACTGCTAGGTAGGCGCTCAAAAGCTTCGCGGGCAAGCCCGGCTCCTACCGAGTTTGCGCGAATCCTAGATGTGGGAGCGAGGCTTGCCCGCGATTGGGGTCACACCAAACGCTGGGCCAGCGCCTTGGCCTGTAGCGCCACATCGGTCACGGCCGTGCTTTCCCACCACTGGCCGCGCAACGGCGGGCCAAGGCTGAACAGATAATCCGAGCGCTCACCGTCAGCGCCCAGCACCGCGCCATCGGGCGCGGCCGCGATGCCCAGTGCCAACGGCCCGGCTTGTACCAGCCCGCGTTCGAACAGCTTTTGCGGCAAGGATTTGTCCACTTTGCGCCAGTCGTACTGAATCCCGGTCGAGTTGATCAGCGCCGCCGCCTCCAGCCGCGTCGAATGCGCCTGCCCGCGAAAGCGCACGCGAATGCTCACCATGCCCTCGCCCACGGCCTCAAGCCCTTGCAGCGTGGCGGCACGAATGCGCAGACGGCCTTCGTCCAGCAAACGCTCGATCAACACCGCGCCCTGGGGTGGCGAGCGGTGATGATGGCTTTCCCACCAGGGCCGAAGATGGCGCACAAACTGGCGGCGTTGGACCTCGCTGGCCTGGCTCCAGAGCCTGCCGATATGCACCCGGACGGTGTCCAGCGGCGCCTGCCAGTCGATGCCCCGCTCGGCGGCCTTGCGGCATTCGGCGCGCAAGGCCCGCGACAGTTGCAGGGGGCTGCGCAGGCCAGTATCGGCCGCCAGAAAATCCGGCCAGCCCGGGGGTTGGCGGCGCACGTGAGGCAGCAGGCCATGGCGTGAGAGCACGTCGATTGGCCCCCGGTGCCCGGCCAGTTGCAACGACACCAGCGCATCGACCATGGTCAGGCCGGCGCCGATGATCAGCACCCGGCCGTGCGGGTCGAGCGCGCGCATCGCCGTCACATCCCAGGGGTCGACGGCCGCGGCATTCAGCTCGCCCGTCTCGCGCTGGGCGGTGCGCGACGCCGCGTACACACCGGTGGCCAGCACCACGAACCGGCCGCTGAGCAGGCGCCCGTCGCTGAGCAGCACCTGGGCGCCGGCATCGCCTGGCTGTACATCCACGGCCTCAGCTTGCACATGGGTCACGCTTGAGCCCGGGTTCAACGCCTGGGCTTCGGCCAGCCGCTGCTGCACATACAGGCCGAAGATGCCACGCGGGGGGAACAGTTCGGCCACCGGCAGATGCAGGCGGTCGGCCTCGGGCCAGCCACCAGCGGCCAGATAGGCCTGCAGCCACAGGGTCAGATCATCGGGGTTGTCGGGGTCGACGCTCATGCGCGCCGCGTTGGCATTGAGGGTGTGCTTGCGCTCGGTGGCGCTGTAGGCCTCGCCGCGGCCAAGCTCGCTGCGCGGCTCGATCACCAGCACGCGCCGCTTTCCCGGCAGCCGCAGCAGCTGCATGGCCAACAGCGTGCCGCTCAGGCCGCCACCGATGATAAGGATGTCTGCGTCGGGCATGGAAGGCTCTCGTGTCGGGAACGGAAGTGATGATAGACGCAAGCCGGTCACCCGATTAACTGACCGACACTAAAGTAGGAGTGCTCAAATCATCAGGTTGCGCACAAAGCGTGTCGCCACATCGCCGTCGTTTCGGTAGCCGTGCGCGCAGTTGCTGGCGTACATGTAAAACTCCCCCGGCCCCAGGCGATGCTGCTGATCGGTGATCAGCAAGGTCAGGCAGCCTTCGATGACGTAGACCTGTTCGCTCCAGCCATCGGCATCGGCTTCCGATTGGTAGACCTCGCCCGGTTCCAGGCGCCACTCCCACAGTTCCACTTCGCGGGTCGCCGTGGCGCTGGCCAACAAGATGCCCTTGCTGCCAGGGTGTTCGCCCGTCCATACCAGTTCGTTGATACGGCCAGAGCCACGGCTGTCGGGGGCGCGGATCAGATCGCTGAAGGCCACGCCCAGCGCTTCGGCCACCCGGTCCAGGGTGGTCAGGCTGACGTTCTTTTCACCGGCTTCGATGGCCACCAGCATGCGCCGGCTGACGCTGGATTTTTCCGACAGTGCGCTCTGGCTCAATTCGGCGGCCTGGCGGAGGCGACGGACATTCTGGCTGACGTGTTGCAGCACCGAAGCTCTTGGATTGGAATCTTTGTGCACTATATTGCTCACATAATGGGTTTGCGCAGTATACTGCCCACTTTGTCGCATTGTGCGTCGCCCCTCTTCCGTGTGCAAGGTCATGATTTCCGAGAACTCCCGGCGCCTGTCGCCCTCCTTCCGCTTGAGCAAAGCCGAGCTGGTATTGGTGCTGATCACCATCCTCTGGGGCGGCACCTTTCTGCTGGTGCATAACGTCATGACCGTCAGCGGCCCGATGTTTTTCGTCGGCCTGCGTTTCGGCGCCGCGGCCTTGTTTGTCGGCCTGGTCTTCATGCGCTCATTGCCGGGGCTGACCCTGACCGAACTCAAGGCGGGCGTTTTGATCGGCGCTTCGATCATGCTCGGCTACGGCTTGCAGACCATGGGCCTGCAGACCATCAGCAGCAGCCAGTCGGCCTTTATCACCGCCCTTTACGTGCCCTTTGTGCCGCTGTTGCAGTGGCTGGTGCTGGGTCGTCGGCCGGGGTTGATGCCGAGCCTCGGCATTGCGCTGGCCTTTGCCGGCTTGATGCTGCTGGCCGGCCCTGAAGGGACTTCCATTCACCTGAGTTCCGGTGAAATCGCCACCGTCGTCAGTGCCGTGGCGATCGCCGCCGAGATCATTCTGATCAGCCGGTATGCCGGCCAGGTCGATGTGCGCCGCGTCACCGTGGTGCAACTGGCCACCGCCTCGGTGCTGGCGTTCATGATGGTGGTGCCGACCCAGGAGGCGCTGCCAGACTTTTCCTGGCTGCTGGTGTCCAGTGCCATTGGCCTGGGCGCCATGAGCGCGGTGATTCAGGTGGCGATGAATTGGGCGCAGAAATCGGTCTCGCCGACCCGTGCCACCTTGATCTATGCCGGTGAACCCGTTTGGGCCGGTATCTTCGGGCGCATGGCCGGCGAGCGGCTACCGGGGATTGCGCTGTTGGGTGGCGCGTTGATCGTGGCGGCGGTGATTGTCAGCGAGCTTAAACTCAAGGCAAAACCTGGCGCCATCGAGGCGAACGACGACACGTTGCGCGAGCAGGAACCCAGCGCGTAAGCCATGGCCGGAACTGTGGGGGCCTTTGACAGTCGCAGTAGTAGGTACCGCGTCTTCAAGGAACGACCGTGTCTTTCGACCCGCTGGACGAAGCTGTCAAACCGCCCCCCTTCACCGCTCAACCCGCCGTGCAGCGCCTGCGAGTGCTGACCGTCAATACTCACAAAGGCTTCACCGCCTTCAACCGGCGCTTCATCTTGCCGGAGCTGCGCGAGGCGGTGCGCAGTACCCGCGCCGACCTGGTGTTTCTGCAGGAGGTGCTGGGCGATCATGAACGCCACGCCTCAAAATTCAGCAACTGGCCGCCCACCTCGCAGTACGAATTTCTCGCCGACAGCATGTGGAGCGACTTCGCGTACGGACGCAACGCCGTATACCCCAAAGGGCATCATGGCAATGCGTTGCTCTCCAAATACCCCATCGTGCGCCATCGCAACCTCGATGTGTCCATTACCGGCCCCGAACGCCGTGGCCTGCTGCACTGTGTACTGCAGGTGCCCGGGCACCACGAGGTGCATGCGATCTGCGTGCACCTGTCGCTGCTTGAAAGCCACCGTCAGTTGCAGTTGGGTTTGTTGCGGCGCTTGCTGGAGTCTCTGCCGGACACCGCGCCGGTAATCATCGCCGGTGACTTCAACGATTGGCAGCTGCGCGGCAATGCGCAAATGGCCAAGTGTTCAGACCTTCATGAAGCCTTTGAACATCACCACGGCCTTCTGGCCAAAACTTACCCGGCCCGCTTCCCATTGCTGCGCCTGGATCGCATTTACCTGCGCAATGCCCGCAGCCACGAGCCGCAAATCCTCGGCAGCAAACCCTGGACGCACCTCTCCGATCATCTGCCGTTGGCGGTAGAAGTGCATCTTTAGCAATGATTCGGCATAGCTAGCAGGGTTTAAATTCTGATGGGGGCTATCTCGCGTTTTTTATTCAAGATATTCAACGGTTTGTGACCCATGAATAGCCAGCTAACGGCAGGATTCATATTCTTGACGCAACCCCCGGCGTCTCCTTAGCTACAAGGTGCACAACCACTCGAAAGAGAACTTGCCAGGCCTCTAGCTCGCGCTTCTTGCGCGGGCCTGGGTTTGGCTTGCTGGCTTCGGCCGCCCCCTGTTTTTTTCAGATTGCAGCCGGCGTGACTCTTGGCCAGACCTTTGGTAGTCAAGAGAGGAGATCCGCCATGAGAAAACCATCGAACCCAATGGGCCTGGATTATGTTTTCTTAGCGATTTCCACGTCGGTGCTGCTCGCGACCCCTGTGGAATCCCGCGCATTCAGTCTTGAGGACGACGACTCGTACTTTGCCAGCACGCAGGCCATGCCCTTGCTCACCTTGCAGCCGCCCACCGCGGCCGGCCTGGCAGTCAATACCCTGGGTTCGTTGCAGGAACGGTTGGCCGATCGAAATCTGGAGCGTCATAACGATGATATCGCCAGCACCTGGAGCCAGTACTTCCCCGGAATCGGCCAGGCCCGGACCGCCACACCCTTGGAAACACGCTTCACCAACACCAACGCCAACGTGCAGATCAGCCCTGACCTGATCGTGCGTGAAAGCACCGATGGCAACACCCACCGCGCCGGCTTCTTCGTCGGTCATAACCGCATGCAGAGCGGCCTGGATGGCATGAGCCCACGGGGCAACGACAACAAGGGCGCGGTGAGCCTTGAAGGCCAGAGCCTTGGGGTGTATTGGACCATGGCCCATACCCAGGGCTGGCACCTGGATGCGGTGGCCATGGGTACCCGTTTTGACAGCATTGGCCGCGCCGACGACGGCAGCCGCCTCGACGGCAATGGCCATGCCCTGACCTTGTCGTTGGAGGGCGGCTATCCGATCACGCTGTCGAAAAACTGGGTGATTGAACCGCAAGCGCAAGTGATCAACCAGCAGTTCTTCCCCGGTGCCCAGGACCAGGCCGCGACCCTGCAGGCCTACGATTCGATGCCGACCTGGACTGGCCGGATCGGTGCACGCCTGTCCGGGCGCTATAGGGTCAGCGGCATGCCGTTGGAACCCTATGTACGGACCAACGTCTGGCACGACTTTTCCGGTGGCGACACCCTGAGCCTGGGCCAGGTCGACAAAATCAGCAGCGGCCGCAACGCCACCACCGTGGAGTTGGGTTTGGGGTTGGTGGCGCGGGTGAATCAGAAGGTGAGCGTGTTCGTCAGTGCCGATTACAGCAGTAACATCGATGACGATGACTTGAATGGGATGATCGGCAATATCGGGATGCGGGTCAGGTGGTAGGTGCTTCGCGGCTGACAATCCCAAATCTACCTGCTGGATTCGACTGTAGGGGCAAGGCTTGCCTGCGATGCAGGCGCCGCGTTGTGTCAGGAACACAGTGGCGCCTGCATCGCAGGCAAGCCTTGCTCCTACAGGGGGTTTGTCATCAATCTTAGGCCTGCACAGCAGGCCCGTTACTGCGGCTTGAGAATCAACACCCCCAATGGCGGCAGGCGCAACGACAGCGACAGCGGCTGCCCATGGCTCGGAATCGCTTCAGTCTCCACGCTGCCCAGGTTGCCGAAGTTACTGCCGGCATACACCTGCGCATCGCTGTTGAGCACCTCGCTCCAACGCTCGGCGAATGGCACGCCAATGCGGTAGGCCTCGCGCGGCACCGGGGTGAAGTTGGCCACCACCAGCAGCGGCTCGCCGCTCGAACTCCAGCGCAGCCAGGCGAAGACGCTGTTGTGGGCATCGTCGCCGATCAGCCACTGGAAGCCCTGGGGCACGCAGTCCTGCTCATGCAGGGCCGGCAGGTCGCGGTAGACGCGGTTCAGGTCGCCAACCAGCTTTTGCACCCCAAGGTGTTCAGGGTATTGCAGCAGGTACCAGTCCAGCTCGCTGTCGTGGTTCCACTCTCGCCATTGGCCGAACTCGCAGCCCATGAACAACAACTTCTTGCCCGGGTGCGCCCACATAAAGGTCAGGTAGGCGCGCAGGTTGGCAAACTTCTGCCAGCGGTCACCGGGCATCTTGTCGATCAGCGAATGCTTGCCGTGCACCACTTCATCGTGGGAAATCGGCAGGATGAAATGCTCGGAATAGGCGTAGATCAGCCCGAAGCTCATCTCGTTGTGATGGTGGGCACGGTGGATCGGGTCGTGCTGGATGTAATGCAGGGTGTCGTGCATCCAGCCCATGTTCCATTTGTACGAGAAGCCCAGGCCGCCCTGCTGAGTCGGCTGGCTGACGCCGGGCCAGGCGGTCGACTCCTCGGCAATCACCATCGCACCCGGCGCTTCGAGCGCTACCACATCGTTCAAGTGGCGCAGAAAATCGATGGCCTCAAGGTTCTCGCGGCCGCCATGGCGGTTCGGTACCCACTCGCCGGCCTTGCGCGAGTAGTCGCGATAGAGCATCGAGGCAACCGCGTCGACACGCAGCCCGTCGACATGGAAATGCTTGAGCCAGTGCAGCCCCGAGGCCAGCATGAAACCGTGCACTTCAGTGCGGCCCAGGTTGTAAATCAGGGTGTCCCAGTCCTGGTGGAAGCCTTCCTGCGGGTTGCCGTATTCGTAGAGCGAGGTACCGTCGAACTGGGCCAGGCCATGGGTGTCGCTGGGGAAGTGAGCCGGTACCCAGTCCAGGATCACGCCGATGCCGCCCAAGTGGCAGGCATTGACGAAGAAGGCAAAATCCTCGGCCGAACCGTAACGCGCGCTGGGGGCGAACTGCGACAACGGCTGATAGCCCCAGGAGCCACCAAACGGGTGCTCCATGATCGGCATCAATTCGACGTGGGTGAAGCCCAGCTGCTGCACATAGGGGACCAGGCGTTCGGCCAGTTCACGCCAGTTGAACGAGCGCACCACCTCGCCCACATCGTCAGTCTCGCAGTGCCATGAGCCCACATGCAGCTCGTAAATCGACAGCGGCGCATTGCCCCGGTGACGATCGCCACGGGTTTGCAGCCAGTCCTGATCCTGCCAGTCGAACTGCAAGGGCTTGGCCACCACCGACGCGGTTTCCGGCGGCATCTGCGTGGCCAGGGCGATCGGGTCGGCCTTGAGCGGCAGGATCTCATGGCTGCCCAGGATTTCGTATTTGTAGGCCTCGCCGGGCGCAAGCCGTGGGATGAAGATTTCCCACACACCCGAGGCGTGACGCAAGCGCATGGGGTGGCGGCGTCCGTCCCAGGCGTTGAAGTCGCCGACCACCGACACCCGCCGGGCATTCGGCGCCCAGACCGCAAAGCGCACGCCGTCGACGCCGTCCACCTGCATCACCTGGGCGCCAAAGGCTGCGCTCAGGTCACGGTGATTGCCTTCGGAAAACAGGTAAAGGTCCATGTCGCCCAACAACTTGCCAAAGCTGTAAGGGTCTTCGCTGATCTGCTCGCCACCGGCCCACTGGGTCTTCAACAAATACGGCTGGGCGTGGTCGAATTGGCCAATGAACAAGCCAGGCACTTCGCCCTGTTCCAGGGCGCCAAGCGGCTGGCCATCGCGGGCAAGCACCTGCACACTCAGGGCATTGGGCAAGAATGCCCGGATATATTGCCCATCGGCCCCATCACTGTGCGGGCCGAGTATTGAAAACGGGTCATGATGTTCCGCTCGCACCAGCGCGTCGATATCACGCTGATGAGGTACTGCCCAGCTACGACTCATGCCTTGTTCCTTGTGCGCGTTCATCTACTGCTCTCCCCACGTACTCAACAACCCATAAAGGCCATGCAAAGGCACGGCCAGCCAGCTCGGCCGATTCTCGGCTTCGTAAATTATTTCGTAGGCAGCCTTTTCCAGGCTGAACAATTCAAGGGCGGCACTCTCGCCATCGACATCGGCCCAGGCGTGCCCGAGGCTCGCCGTGGCCAGCCCGTAGGCCTCGATAAAGGCATGCCGCGAAACATGCAGGTAACGCCGGGTAATGCGTTGGCGCGCCTGCCTGGCTTCGACGGTCGGGTCGACGCTCTGGGCGTTGCGCAGCGCCATCGCGGCGGCGTAATCGAACGAGCGCAGCACCCCGCTGACGTCTTTGTACGGGCTGTATTTGCCGCGCCGCTCCTCGAGCGGGCGGGCCGGCTCGCCCTCGAAATCGATCAGGTAAGCATCGCCCTGGACCACCAGAACCTGGCCCAGGTGCAGGTCGCCATGGACCCGCATGATCAAGCCACCCATCGAGCGCCGGCACAGGTCTTCGATATGGCTGAGCAGCTCATCGCGCTGACGCAGCAGGTCATCGACCAGCCCTTGTTCGTCCTCTTCCAGTGCATTGCGGTGCGCGGCGAGCAATTGCAGTGCTCGCTCGACTTGCGCATTGATGCTCGCGCTCCATTGTTGTGCATCCTCGGCCGTGCTGTGCCGCGGGCTGAAATCCGGGTTGTCACTGCCGACCGCCAGCAGCAGGTGCATTTCGCCCAGGCGCTGGCCCAGCAGACCGGCGAAACTGGCCAGTTCCGCCAGGGCGTTGGAGTGTTGCTCCTGGGCCGAGTGCGCCGGTTCCAATTCGTCACGGGTGGCGCGTTCAAGGCTGTTCTGGGTCCAGTCCCAGGCATCGCCCTGATTGCTCAAGTAGCCTTGGGCGATCATCAGCAAGTGCGGCTGGCCCTGTGGGTCGACCCGGCTGACGAACCCCAGCAGCGGTGAAATATTGGCAAAGCCGGCAGCGGTCAGGTACGCCCCCATTTCGAGCTCGGGGTGAATGCCGCCACTGACGCGCCGGATCATCTTCAGCACCAGATTTTTACCGACCACCACCGAACTGTTGGATTGCTCGGCCGACAGATAACGCACCTCGGCGTCGTCTCCAAGACCCAGGCGCGCCAGCCATTCACTGCCTTCAAAGCGCAGCTCGCCCTCGCCATCGAGCGGCAGGCGGATGCCTTGGTTGAGGCCTGCCAACACAGCGCGAATAAAGGTTTCCAGGGTAAACGCATCGGTGATCAGGCCAACCTGCCCGCCGCGTCGCACTCGCGAAAGCGCCAGCTGCTGGGGCAGCGCGCTGTTGATCTGGTCTTCGGCCAGCAGCCCGAACGGCAATTGATAGCGGCTGGTCTGGCTGCCGCTATCCACTTCGATTTCGCTGAACAGTACGGGGGCCGCCTGTGTGCCAAAACGCACGCCATAGGCCAGCCGAACCGCTTCGATCCCGGCGTCCTTGCCCCCGAACCAGCGGCGTTTGGGCAGGTACTGCGGCAAGACCTGGGTTTCCAGCACATCGCGGGCAGGCGACTCGAGCAGCTCTTCCATGCGTTTTTTCACCACCAGGGTGGTGAACTCCGGCAGGCTTTGCGCGGGCACCACATGCCAACTGGGCATCTGCGTGGCCGAGGCCAGCAGGAACCAATAAAAGCCGTAAGGTGGCAGGGTCAGCAGGAACGGTAAATGGCCGATCGGCGGAAACGCACTGCCGCCCAGCATCTCCACCGGCACTCGGCCGGCGTATTGCGACAGGTCCAGCTCGGCCGCCTGGGCGGCGCGCGAGACGTTGGCCACGCAGAGCACGGTCTCCACCGAGCCGTCGGCCGCCGCGTGTTCGCGCAGGTAGGCCAGGATTCGCCGGTTGGCCGGCGAGAGCATCTTCAGGCTACCGCGCCCGAATGCCTGTTGCTGTTTGCGCACCGCCAGCAAGCGGCGGGTCCAGTTGAGCAACGAGTGGGGGTCGCTGGCCTGGGTTTCGACATTGACCGATTGATAGCCGTATTGCGGGTCCATGATCGGCGGCAACACCAGGCTCGCCGGGTCTGCCCGGGAGAACCCGCCATTGCGGTCAATGGACCACTGCATGGGCGTGCGCACCCCGTCGCGATCGCCCAGGTAGATGTTGTCACCCATGCCGATTTCATCGCCGTAATACAGGGTCGGCGTACCGGGCATCGATAACAGCAGGCTGTTGAGCAACTCGATGCGCCGCCGGTCGCGCTCCAGCAGCGGCGCCAGGCGACGACGGATGCCCAGGTTGATGCGTGCCCGCCGGTCCGCCGCGTAGTGATTCCACAGGTAGTCGCGCTCGCGGTCGGTGACCATTTCCAGCGTCAGCTCATCGTGGTTGCGCAAAAAAATCGCCCATTGGCAGTTGGGCGGGATCTCTGGGGTCTGGCGCAGAATATCGGTGATCGGAAAGCGGTCTTCCTGGGCCAGCGCCATGTACATGCGCGGCATCAGCGGGAAGTGAAAGGCCATGTGGCACTCATCACCGGCCAAGCCGTTGCCATCGCCAAAATACAGCTGGGTGTCCTCCGGCCATTGGTTGGCCTCGGCCAGCAACATGCGGTCGGGGTAGTTCGCGTCGATCTCGGCGCGAATCTGCTTGAGCACCTGGTGGGTCTGGGGGAGGTTTTCATTGTGGGTGCCATCGCGCTCGATCAGGTACGGGATGGCATCCAGGCGCAAGCCGTCGATGCCCATGTCGAGCCAATAGCGCATGACGCCGATCACCGCCTTCATGACTTGCGGGTTGTCGAAGTTCAGGTCCGGTTGATGGGAGTAAAACCGGTGCCAGAAATACTGACCGGCCACCGGGTCCCAGGTCCAATTGGACTTTTCGGTATCCAGGAAGATGATCCGGGTGCCGCTGTATTTCTGGTCGTCATCGGACCAGACATAAAAGTCCCGGGCCCTGGAGCCCGGCTTGGCGTGTCGGGCGCGCTGGAACCAGGAGTGTTGATCTGAGGTGTGGTTAATCACCAGCTCCGTGATGACCCGTAACCCGCGCTGGTGCGCCTCGTTAATAAAGCGCTTTACATCGGCCAGGGTGCCGTAATCCGGGCTGACGGCCTTGTATTCAGCGATGTCATAGCCGTCATCGCGCCGTGGCGAGGGGTAGAACGGCAGTAGCCAGACGGTGTTCACACCCAGGTCGGCGATGTAGTCGAGCTTGGCGATCAGGCCGGGAAAGTCGCCGATACCATCGTTGTTGGAATCAAAAAACGACTTCACATGCACCTGGTAAATGATTGCGTCCTTGTACCAGAGTGGGTCATCGATAAACGCCGCCGGACGGTTTTTCCTGGCCATGTCCATTCCCTCCTGAAGGCTTCCTAGAGGGCTTTCTCGATGCGCCAGATACCGAACGGCAGGAGCCAGGGTTCGAGGCGCATCCATTGAGTCTTGCCATGCCAGGTCCAGCGGTGGCCGGTCATCAGGTCTTCCCCAGTGGTGTCGGCGTCGTCGTCCAGCCCCAGCTCCCAGAGCGGCAGTTCGAAATGCGCCTCCTGGGCGTTGTGCGGGTCGAGGCTGACCGCCACCAGAATGAAATTGCCGCGATCTGCGGTGCGTTTGCCGAAATACAGGATGTTGTCGTTCCAGCAGTGATAGAACGCCAGCCCCAGATGGGTTTGCAGCGCCGGGTTGAGGCGGCGGATGCGGTTGAGCTGGGCGATCTCGGCGATGATGTTGCCCGATTGCGTGAAGTCCCGCGGGCGGATCTCGTATTTTTCCGAGTCCAGGTACTCCTCTTTGCCCGGCACCGCCGCCGATTCACACAACTCAAAGCCCGAATACATGCCCCACAACCCCGAGCCCATGGTCGCCAGTGCCGCACGGATCAAAAAGCCCGGCCTTCCGGATTCATGCAGGAAGAACGGGTTGATGTCCGGGGTGTTGACGAAAAAGTTCGGCCGGTAACAGTGCGACCACGGCGGCTGGTTCAACTCTGTGAAATAGCTTTGCAGCTCGGCCTTGGTGTTGCGCCAGGTGAAATAGGTGTAGCTCTGGGAATAGCCGACCTTGCCCAGCCGCGCCATCATCGCCGGCTTGGTAAAGGCTTCGGCGAGGAAGATGACATCGGGGTACTGGTTGCGAATGTCTTCGATCAGCCATTGCCAGAACGGCAGCGGCTTGGTGTGCGGGTTATCGACGCGAAAGGTCTTCACGCCCTCCTCGACCCAGCCACGGACGATGTCGCGCAGCGCCAGCCAGAGGCTGGGAACCGCGTCGGCGGCGTAGAAGTCGACGCTGACGATGTCCTGGTATTTTTTCGGTGGATTTTCCGCATAGCGAATGGTGCCGTCAGGGCGCCAGGAGAACCAACCCGGATGCTCTTTCAGCCAAGGGTGGTCCTGGGAGCACTGGATGGCGAAATCCAGGGCGATTTCCAGCCCGTGTTCGGCGGCCGCGGCCACCAGCCGGCGAAAGTCCTCGAGGCTGCCCAGCTGCGGGTGGATGGCGTCGTGGCCACCTTCGGCACCGCCAATGGCGTACGGGCTGCCGGGGTCGTCGGGACCGGCCTGCAAGGCATTGTTCGGCCCTTTACGGTACGCCAGGCCGATGGGGTGGATAGGGGTGAAATACAGTACGTCAAAGCCCATGTCACGGATCATCGCCAGGCGGCTATGGACGTTGTCGAAGGTGCCATGGACGGACGCGTCATCGGTGATCGAGCGCGGGAACAGCTCATACCAACTGGCGAACTGGGCGCGCTCGCGTTCCACTTCCAGCGGGAATTCGTGGCTGCGGCTTAAATAGGCGCGGTGGTCGGCCAACCCCATCAGCTGCGCTGTGTCGGGACTGAGCAATAGACCAACCTGATCGTCCTGCTCCAGGGTCAACAGTTCGTCGTGCAGGTGCTGCAGTTGCCGCTGAAGACCGGCGTTGCTGCGCTTGGCACTTTGCAACAGATGACGACGCCCCTCCTCGAGTTCGAGACCGACCGGCACGCCGGCCATATGCTTTTTTTCGAGCTCATAACGGTAGGTCGCATACGGGTCGATCCAGGCTTCAATGCAGAACACATAGCGGCCCACGGTCGGGGCGCAAAACTGTGCCTGCCAACTGTCGTTGCCCAGATCGACCATCGGCACGCTTTGCCAGTGCTCGCTGTGCACCGGGCGCCAGCGCAGGATCGCGGCCAGTTTGTCGTGGCCATCGGCAAAAATCTTGCTGTCCACCGTGATCGGTTGACCGATGATCGCCTTGGCGGCAAACAGCCCGCCTTCAAGCACCGGCATGGTGTTTTCGATCACCAGGCGCGGCATCAACAAGGCCTGGGAGATACCCAGCACCTGGGTTGCGCTGTCGTTGGCGTGGGCCGTCTGGCCCGCTTCGAAAGGCTCATCTACCGTCATCGAGCATCGCTCCTTACGCCCCGTGGACGCTGGTTTGGCTGGATTTGGCCAGGTTCGATCAGCACCGTTAAAGCCGGCGCCCCTGCTTAAGTTCCGAGCCAGTGGCAGCGGCAAAAGTTCAGATGGATTTAGCCCCAACACAGGTCCCTGGAAAAAAAGCGGAGTCATTCGATCCGCCCAGCGACGATCCCCCGGTAAAGACGCGAATGGAACAAATGAGCATAGAAGGTATATCGAAAAAGTGTGACGGGGTGCTCACACTTTTATGCAGCCGGGCGGCTAAGGGATGATCCGCCGAAATCCATGTAGGAGCGGACCTGGCCGCGATGGGCCGCGCAGCGGCCCCTGAGGCCATTGGCATCTGCGATTCAGCCAGCGAGTGCAGGTGATTTCAGAATCGCCGGGGCCGCTTCGCAGCCCATCGCGGCCAGGCCGGGACGCCGGACCGCCGCTCCTACATAAGCTGCGGAGTTCAGTTCCTTAAGCGACTGGCATTAGGGCGAGCCCGGCTCCTACAGAAGCCATTTAGCGATTCTCGAACTTGGCCTCGCGCTTGGCGATAAACGCCGCCATGCCTTCCTTCTGGTCTTGCATGGCAAACGCGGCATGGAACACCCGACGTTCAAAACGCACACCTTCCGACAGGCTGACTTCAAATGCGCGATTGACGCTTTCCTTGACCATCATGGCCACCGGCAGGGATTTGCTGGCGATTTTGTCGGCTACCTTCAGCGCCTCTTCCAGCAGATCGGCCTGCGGCACGATGCGGGCCACCACGCCAGCGCGTTCGGCTTCTTCGGCGTCCATCAACCGGCCGGTCAGGCACAGTTCCATGGCCTTGGCCTTGCCCACCGCGCGGGTCAGGCGCTGGGTGCCGCCCATGCCTGGCAGCACGCCCAGGTTGATTTCAGGCTGGCCGAACCTGGCGTTGTCGGCCGCCAGGATGAAGTCGCACATCAGTGCCAGCTCGCAGCCGCCACCCAAGGCAAAACCGGACACTGCCGCGATGATCGGCTTGCGACGGTTGGCGACCCGGTCGCTGTCGGTAAACAGGTCGTCCAGGTAGATTTGCGGGTAGGTCAGTTCGGCCATTTCCTTGATATCGGCACCGGCGGCAAACGCCTTGGCGGAACCGGTCAGGACGATGCAGCCAATAGTGCTGTCGGCTTCCAGAGTATCGAGGGCCTGGTTCAGCTCGCTAATGATCTGCGCGTTGAGGGCGTTGAGCGCCTGCGGCCGGTTGAGGGTGATCAGCCCCACGCGGCCACGAACCTCAAGCAAAATCGTTTCATACGACATCGAAGCTTTCTCCCTTCAAAGATTGCGCGCAATGACCATGCGCTGAATATCGCTGGTGCCCTCGTAAATCTGGCAAACCCGGACGTCGCGGTAGATCCGCTCCAGCGGAAAGTCGTTGAGATAGCCATATCCGCCCAGCGTCTGCAAGGCCTGGGAACAGACTTTCTCCGCCATTTCCGAGGCGAACAGCTTGGCCATCGAGGCTTCCACCAGTGCCGGGCGGCCGGCATCCCGCAGGCTGGCCGCATAGTGCACCATTTGTCGGGCTACCGCGATCTGGGTGGCCATGTCGGCCAGCCTGAAGGCGACAGCCTGGTGATCGACCAGTGCCTTGCCGAAGCTTTCGCGCTCGCGCGCATAGTCGCGGGCGGCTTCGAACGCAGCGCGGGCCATGCCCACCGATTGCGCGGCGATGCCGATGCGCCCGCCTTCGAGGTTGGCCAGGGCGATCTTGTAACCCTCGCCCTCCTCACCCAGCCGGTTGGCGACCGGAATGCGCAGCTCCTCAAAGAGTATCTGGCAGGTGTCGGAGGCATGTTGGCCGAGCTTGTCTTCGATGCGCGCAACCTTGTAGCCGGGGCTCTCGGTGGGCACCAGAAAGGCTGAAATACCGCGTTTTCCGGCGGCCGGGTCAGTGACCGCAAAGACGATCACCAGGCCCGCGTTCTGACCGGAGGTGATGAACTGCTTGCAGCCGTTCAGCACGTAGTGGTCACCGTCGCGCCGGGCCCGGGTTTTCAGGCTGCTGGCATCGGAACCGGCCTGGGGCTCGGTCAGGGCGAAAGCGCCGAGCATGCTGCCGCTGGCCAGCGGTTCGAGAAACTGGCGTTTCTGTTCATCGTTGCCGAACTTCAGAATCGGCACGCAGCCGACCGAGTTGTGCACGCTCATGATGGTCGAGCAGGCACCGTCGCCCGCGGCGATTTCTTCCAGGGCCATGGCGTAAGCCAGATAACCGGTGTCGCAACCGCCCCACTGCTCCGGCACCAGCATGCCGAAAAAGCCCAGTTCGGCCATCTCGGTGATCGCCTCGCGGGGGAAGCGGTGCTCCCGATCCCACTCGGCGGCAAACGGGCGCAAGCGCTCCTGGCTGAATTGGCGCGCCGCGTCGGCGATCTGTTGTTGCTCATCGTTGACTAACATGGCTCACCTCACTCCAGGCATTCGATGGCCATCGCCGTGGCTTCGCCGCCGCCGATGCAGATCGCTGCCACGCCGCGCTTGAGGCCTTTCTGGCGCAAGGCCGAGAGCAGCGTGACCAGAATCCGCGCGCCCGAGGCACCGATCGGGTGGCCCAGGGCGCAGGCGCCACCGTGGATATTGACCTTCTGGTGTGGCAGTTCCAGCTTGGCCATGGTCACCAGCGTCACCACCGCAAAAGCCTCGTTGATTTCGAACAGGTCGACTTCATCCAGTCGCCAGCCGGTGCGCTTCATGAGTTTTTCGATGGCGCCCACCGGTGCCACCGGGAACAGGCCCGGCGTGTCGGCAAAGGCCGCATGGCCATGAATCACCGCCAGTGGCTTGAGCCCGCGCTTCTGCGCTTCGGAGCGGCGCATCAGCACCAGTGCCGCGGCGCCGTCGGAGATCGAGCTTGAGTTGGCCGCCGTCACCGTGCCGCCATCGCGAAACGCTGGCTTGAGCTGGGTGATCTTGTCCAGGCGGGCCTTCGGCGGTTGTTCGTCGTCGCTGATCAGGCGCAGTTCCTTGCCAACGGTCACCGGCACCGGAACGATTTCGGCCTTGAAGCTGCCGTCCTTGATCGCTTGCTGGGCACGGGTCAGCGATTCGATGGCAAAAGCGTCCTGCACTTCGCGGGAAAAGCCGTGGTCCTGGGCGCAATCTTCGGCGAAGGTGCCCATCAGACGACCCTTGTCATAGGCGTCTTCCAGGCCGTCGAAGAACATATGGTCGGTGATCTTGCCGTGGCCCATGCGATAGCCACTGCGGGCCCGCTCCAGCAGGTACGGGGCGTTGGACATGCTTTCCATGCCGCCGGCCACCACCACCTCGGCACTGCCGGCCAGCAGCAGGTCATGGCCCATGATCGCCGCCTGCATGCCGGAGCCGCACATCTTGTTCAAGGTGGTGCAGGTGGTGGCCTTGTCCAGGCCGGCGCCGAGCGCGGCCTGGCGGGCGGGAGCCTGGCCGATGCCGGCCGACAGCACGCAGCCGAACAGCACCTGGTCGACGCTGCCCGCCGCCACACCGGCGCGCTCGACGGCCGCCTTGATGGCCGCGGCGCCCAGTTGCGGCGCGCTGAGGCTTTTGAAGTCGCCCTGCAAACCGCCCATGGGCGTACGCACGGCGCTGACGATTACGATCGGATCATTGGCGAGTGTCATGACGTGACTCCTTGATTATTTGGCAGCCATGCGCAAGGCGCCGTCGAGACGGATCACCTCGCCGTTGAGCATGCTGTTTTCAATGATGTGACGGGCCAGCGCGGCAAATTCAGTGGGCGAGCCCAGGCGCGGCGGGAACGGCACGCCGGCGGCCAGCGAGTCGCGGACTTCCTGGGTCATGCCGGCCATCATCGGTGTTTCGAAAATGCCGGGGGCGATGGTCATCACCCGAATACCGAAGCGCGCCAGTTCCCGTGCGGCGGGCAGGGTCAGGCTGGCAATCGCGCCCTTGGAGGCGGCGTAAGCGGCCTGGCCGATCTGGCCGTCATACGCAGCGATCGAGGCGGTGTTGATGATTACCCCGCGCTCGCCGCCCTCGCCCGCCGGGCCCTCGGCAATCGCTGCCGAAGCCAGGCGCAGCATATTGAAACTGCCGATCAGGTTGATGTTAATGACCCGACTGAAGCTGTCCAGCGCGTGCGGGCCGTTCTTGCCAAGAATCTTCTCGGCGCCCACAACGCCCGCGCAGTTGACCAGCCCATGCAGGCCGCCGAACGCCTCGACAGTGGCAGCCACGGCGGCCTGGGCGGCCGCTTCCTGGCTGATGTCGGCGACCGCATGACGAGCGTTGGCACCCAGGGCCACGGCCTTGTCGGCGACCGCCTGGGCATTGAGGTCGACCAGCATCACCCGGGCGCCGGCCTCGATCAGCATCTGCGCCGTGGCAGCGCCCAGGCCCGAGGCCGCGCCGGTGACGATAAAGACCTTATTGGCTATGTGCATTGCAGTTTTCCTTGGGTTCAGGCGCTGGCGGTGGGTGTGCCTGCAGCCTGTAGTTTGGCGATTTCCTGGTTGCGCAAAATGAACCGTTGCAGCTTGCCGCTCGGGGTCTTGGGCAACTCGGTGACAAATTCGATTTCTCGAGGATAAGCATGCGCCGCCAGGCGCTGGCGCACATGCAGGCGCAGGGTTTCGGCCAGCTGCGGGCTGGCGTCAAAGCCCTGGGCGAGGACCACGAAGGCCTTCACCAGCTCGGTGCGCTCGGGGTCGGGCTTGCCGATCACCGCCGCCTCGACCACGGCCGGGTGCTCGATCAGCGCGCTCTCTACGTCAAACGGCCCGACCCGGTAGCCGGAGGTGGTGATCACGTCATCGGAGCGGCCGACAAAACTGATGCTGCCATCGGCGTTCAGCTCCACGGTGTCGCCGCTCAAGTAGTACTTGCCGACGAAGGCCTTGGTGGCAAAGCCGTGGTAGCCCTTGAACCAGCACATCGGCGATTGCTCGCGGTCGACCGCCAGAATGCCGGGTTGCCCGGCGGGCAACTCGTTGTTGTGTTCATCGAGCACCACGATCCGGTGCCCCGGCGAGGCAAAGCCGGCGGCGCCCAGGTGCACCGGATGCGCCAGGCCATGGTGATTGCACAGCAGCATGCCGGTTTCGGTCTGGCCGTAGTGGTCGTGGATGGTCACGTCCAGCTCGCGGGCGAACCAGCGGATCACTTCAGGGTTGAGCGGCTCACCCGCGCTGCTGACGGCCCTCAGTTGCCCCTTGAGGCCAGCGCTGAAGGCATCGCCGGCAGCAATCAGCATCCGATAGGCCGTGGGAGAACCGGCAAGATTGGTGATGGCGTACTTCTGGATGATCCGCCGGGTGCTGTCGACGCTGAACGGGCCGTCGAAAAACGTGGTGGCGTGGCCGAGCGCCAGCGGCCCGGTGACCGCGTAGTACAGGCCGTAGGCCCAGCCCGGGTCGGCGAGGTTCCAAAAGTTGTCTTCAGGGCGCAGGTCGATGGCATCGCGCATATAGCCTTCAAAGGCGGCGATGGCGCGCAACGGCACTTCCAGCGGCTTGGCCGGGCCCGTGGTGCCAGAGGTAAACATCAGCAGGAACGGTGATTCGCCCTCGAGCAGGACCGGGTCGCAGTCAGGGCTGCACTGTTGAAGGGTTTTCCAGAAGTCGGCATCGGTCGACGCAGGGTCGGCAGCGACAGTGAGGATGGCCGGGCAGCCTTGAACCTCGTCGAGCTTGGGTCGGTTCGCGCTATCGGTGACCACCAGTCTGGCCCCCGAGGCACCGACTCGGTGCTCGATGGCCTTGGGCCCGAAGGCCGTGAACAGGGGCTGATAGACCGCCCCGACGCGCCAGGTGCCGAGCACGGCAATCAGCAATTCGACCGTGCGCGGCAGCAAGCCGGCCACCCGGTCCCCCGGGCCGATGCCACGCGCCTTGAGCAGGTTGCCAAAACGTGCGGCCTCGGTTTGCAATTGGCTGAAACTGTAGCGCGCACTGCTGCCATCGCGGCCCTCCCAGTACAGCGCCGTGCGGTCACTGCCGGCGTGCCGGTCGCAACACTCGACACAGGCATTGAGGGCAGAAAGCGTACCGCTGAGCGTGGCCTGGAGGGTTTTCGCGTAGTCGTACTCAGCCATCACCGTCGCGTAATCGCGCATCGTCAGAATCCTCGTTTTGTTATTGTCTGGAGGCAACGAAAGTTCTGAAGATAGTCGCGCTAGAGGGGCGCGTGGGCAATGGTCAAAGCTGTCAATGTGAGTGACTGGTTTGGCCATGGGGATCGGCGTCGTGCCGATGCGATTGAGTGTGGGGCCAGTGTGGCAACTGCGGTGCCTTCATCGCGAGCAAGCTCGGCTCCTACAAAAGCCCCCGCTCAATATCGGTGTGAATGGAGATGGGTGTGGAGCAAGGCTTGCCCGCGATCAAGGCGACTCGGTTGGTCTGGAATACCGCGGTGCCTTCATCGCGAGCAAGCTCGGCTCCTACAAAAGCCCCGCTCAATATCGGTGTGAATGGAGATGGGTGTGGGAGCAAGGCTTGCCCGCGATCAAGGCGACTCGGTCGGTCTGGAATACCGCGGTGCCTTCATCGCGAGCAAGCTCGGCTCCTACTGGGGGATTGATCTGAAGCCAAGGCCGGGCGCTCGCCGGCTCAGCCAACAGCCGCGCTCAAGGCCTTGTGCGTCAAGCGCAGGATCAGCGCCTCGCGCGCTGCGCGCCGATGATCGGCGATGGCATTCATTTGGGCCTGGTAGTCGCTATCGGCCAATGTCGTCTGATTTTCCATCAGCATCGCTGCTTGATCGTGAAACGGCGCATCGGTGGCCTCGAAGGTCTCCCGATGGCGGGCCTGCAGGTAGTCGACCCAGAAATCTCGCTGGCTGATGGATGTCATCAGTTGGTCGGTGCGCTCAGCCGCGATGACTTGCCGTCGGGCATTGCTCAGTTGCTCTGCAGACACCCCGGCAATCTCGTTGAAGAGCATGCTGAGCGGCTGACCAGGCAAATCCAGCGGCTCGCGAAGCCCGATTCGATAGGCCAGGCTGACCTCGATCTCATCGGGAGAAAGGCCCACCTCCTGTCGCGCCAACACATCCGCCGCCGCTATGCGTTCGACCTCATCCAGACGAAACAAGCGCCTGGCCAGCTGCAACAGCGCCACCCCTTGCCCGCCCTGCTCGGCTGACGCCTGCGCCAGCCAGACCTGGCGCCGGACCTCCAGGCCGCTGAAGATCAACGCCACACTGTCGTGGCAGGTGCGCGGCGCCGCCGCTTGTTCGAACATTTCGCTGCGCAGGCCGGCATTCAGCCGCATCGCTTCGAGCAAGCCGAAGACACGCCGGGTCAGGTCAGTACGGTGACGCGTGAAATCCGCAGCGCCCTGCAACTCGATCAACAGGGAGAAAAACGCAGTCGACCCGCTTTCAGCCTGGAGCAGGTCCCAAGTCAGCTTACGCTCGGCCAACTCTTGCGAATCGCTGCGCGCCAGCCAACCAAGGCGGGCGTTGGAGAGTTCGGTGGAGCTTTGCGCAATCACCATGGAAATAAGCGGCTCCTCCATCAGATCATTCATACGCTGCTCGATGGTGGCCTCCAGCGGATTGTTGTCCAGCACGATTGCGCGGCGAACCCATCGGGGGGCAAGAAAGTAACGCTCGGGTAACTGCGTGATCTGGTTATCACGCAGATCCGCCAGTACCAGCAATGGCTGCTCAAGCAGCCCTGTGGGCAGTCGGTCGATCAGGGTGCGGCGCAGGTACAGGTCGTTCAGCCGTGTCAGGGGGCGCAGGTCAAGGGAAGGACCAATGGGATTACCCGACAGATCCAGCGTCTCCAGGGAGGTCAATCGGCCGAGCATTGCACTTTGCTGCAAATCGAGAGTGATGAAGTTGTCATGCAGATCCAGCGTGGTCAGCGCAGAGCAACGGTCAAGGTGAGCAGGCAGTCGACGCAATCGATTTCCGGGGAGTTCCAGCATGCGCAGTTGGGTGAAGCTGCGGATAAAGCTGTCAGGTATTTCCGCCAGCCCCATATTGGATATCAGCAGCTCACAGATGTGCGTAAAGGTGATGGACATCGGCAGTGACGGCAAGCCGCCTGGCTCAACGTTTGAAATGTTCAGGCGGTAACCCAGCAATCCCCCCGTTACATCGAATACCCGCGTGCTCCGGCGGCGCCATGCATCTTCGATGGTGCGGGCTACCTGCCGTCGCAGTTGTCGTTGCAACACCTGAGATCCAGACACTTCAAGAACCCACCCGTGCAATGCGCCATCCAGCAGCCGAAAGTGTTCGCGCAAGGTCGCAAGCCTCGCGTCCAGGCCCTCCTCATCCAGGGACTGTGAAACCCACACATCAACCTCATCGTCACTCAGGCCGGGGTAGATCTCCCGGACGCGGTTGGCCAAGGAGCGCGGCATGCCTTCACCTCGACCGCTGAGCGGGTAGCCCCACCTGCCACTGGGCAAGCGCGTTGGCCACCTGACCCGCAGTTCGGTGTTGGGTAACCCCAGTAATGCCGGCACTTGATCGCGATCGATGGCACTGGCGGCGGGAAGCATGCCGGTAAAGCGGGTGTGCAGATAACGCCCTTCCAGCGCTCGGGTGATCCTGGTTTCACGAATGTGAGCGCGGGCCAATTCTGCCATCCGCAGCGGGATCCGCCCCTGCGCTGACATCTGTGCAGACTCCGCAGCATGGGCAGCAATAAGCTCTCGGCAAGCGGCCAGCGTCAGCGAGGCGAAATCCCGGCGTAACAACAGGACGCGTGCATCGTCGCTGACCTGGGTTTGCTGGTAACCGGTCTCGAACAAGGCAGGGCGTTGCGCGCGGATGGCCTGGGCAAGCTCCTGGGCGGACGCGTCCGGCAGCGCATCCATCAGTGGCTCGAACAGTTCGTCGCTGCCACGGGCCGGAAGATCTCCCGCTTCCAGGCGCCGCACAAAACGCTCGATGCGGGCATCGAGCGCGAAGCGCGTGCAGGTATCTTGCAGATTGGCATCGGCGGGCACGCTTTCTACATGCCATTGACGCAGCCGCGCCGTGTCGATACCGGTCACTTCCAGGATTCGGTCGATACTGAGCCCGTCGAAGTGCGCATAGGCTTCACCCAGTCGGCGGAACAGGTAGTGGGGATTGCTCCATTGCAACGGATCCTCGGCCAGAATTCGCCAGGCACCCGCGCCGTTATGGGCCAACATGGGCGCCAAGCCATTGGCCGGCGGCAGTTGCCAGCGGTCGGAGCCCAGGATTGCCCGCACCGGGTAGAAACCACCGTCGATGTTCACCCAACGCAGCGCCCCGACCCGGTACATGCCCGTGGCGTCCGCCATCAGAGGGCCTGGCAGCGCCTGCTGCCAAGGTGTCAGATCCAGGTTCCAGAGTTTGGTCCGGCCATCTTCCATGTCCGCGGGCAACAGACTGTCGACATAGGTCGAACGCGCGAACGCCGTCCGAATGGCGACCACTCCCGCCACCGTGGCACCCATCAGCGCGACGTTGGCCGCCACGTTGAACAAATGCCCCAGAGCCTCATCGATATCGCCGTCGTGCCAATCCTTGACGCCGTGGTACACCTCCCCCATCAGCTGAAAAACGGCGACGCCGAGCATGACCTCACCCAGCCCCGGCACAAACAAGCCCGCCAGATTGAGCAGGGTCAAGCCTTCTGCCTTCATGCACCGGGCGTGCTCAAGGGCGGCCTTGCGGTCGAGGGTGGCGGTGGGCACCGCCACCACGGCTGCATCCTCAAGAATCCGGTTGATTCGCTCGCGGGCCAAGCTGTCGAACAGAGGGCTGTCCAGGGTCAGCAAGCGCTCATCCAGGCCAACGTTGGCCAATGCCGTGGTCGTGTCAAAACGCCCCCGCAGGGTGCCAAAAAACCGGGAATACCCCGTACGGGGGACGTATCGGCTGAAAAACCCTTGGTATTGCGGATCGCGAAGGCGGTGCTCCAGGGCATTGGCAAACCCGCGCAGCGAAGCGAAGGCTTGCACCGCCCTGCCAGGATTTCCCGGCAAACAGGCAATAACGCGGCCATCGGCCAGATCAAACACGACGATATCGCTCATCTGGACCCCAAGCAGCTTCAATCGATGTGCCTGGACCGCGGTACCTGACGGTTCTTTCAGGGGTTTAAACGTGCAGGCCTGCTCCACTACATGAAAATCGTGACCGCTCAGGTCACCCTTCAGGAGCGCGAGCTGTGCATCGACGTACATCGCCTCGCACGCACTCGAGGCAAAGGTCGATATCACGCGCTGTGCCGCTCGGCCATCTGTATCGCCGATTTCATCGGCAGGCTTGAGCACCGACTTCAGATGAACCTGGTAGGCGCCCCCCAGATCCGTGGCCCGGCAGCAGGCAATAAAATCGAGGGCTGTCGGCGGATCGACGCGGGAGGTCATGAGCCGCGTGCCTGCGATCAAGCCTTCGGAAGTGGTTTGATCCGGGCTGAAGTTGTGCAATGCGGCTTCGAACAGACTCATCCGCGTTTCGACGATATCCGTCACTGGCACGCCGATCGGGACCGAGGTCAGCACCGGCTCTTTGCGGGTAGCGATGAACCTGTCCGTATCGCTGTCCAGTCCATCACCCAGACGGGTAAACAAGGCCTCCTGGAGCAACGGCGCACAAAACGAGTCCATCGGTTTGAGGTTTGCCAACAGCGTGCGAAGCGCTCGCTGGGCGTTGAGGCTGGCCTGCATGCTCTGGCGCAAGGTGTCGACCTGCGCGGGCGTGGCTTTGCTCAGCCAGGCCGGCAGGGCCTGTTCGATCATGCGGTCGTGGAAGCGTTCGTGTGCGGTCTGCGTGGGTTTTGTGTTGTCCTGTCTCATTGCGGGCACTCATCCTTGGAGAAAACCCGAGGATGAAGTGCCCCTGCAACGCCTGGCCCTTACAAGGTTATGACCCGTCCTGGGACAGAATCAGGCTGCGGTAATGGCCAGGATTGGTGCCCGTCCACTTGCGAAACGCCTTATAGAACGAACTGGTGTCGGCAAAGCCCAGGCGCGTGGCGATCTCGGCAAAACTGATGTGCGCCTCGGCCAGCCAATGCACGGCCAACTCCTTGCGCACGGCATCCTTGAGGCCCTGATAGGTCTGGCCCTCATCGGCCAGGCGCCGACGCAGGGTGGACGCCGAAATGCACAGATCGCGAGCCAGGGCTTCGGTTTCCGGCCACTCGCTGGCAGGCAGTTGCCGCAGGTCGTTCCTGATCCGCCAGGCGAGGCTGTCCTGATCGCGGTACTTGACCAGGATATTGGCGGGCGCCTGGGCCAGAAAGCGCTGCAACTCCTGCTCGCTGCGACGAATGGGCAAGTCCAGACAGTCCGCGGCGAAGATCATCCGGGTACGGGCACGGCCAAAGCGCAGGTTTTCGGAAAACATCACCCGGTAATCGTCGCAGAAGGCCGGTTCGGCGCAACGCAGCTCGATGGCCAGAATCGGTATACGCCGACCGGCCAGCCAGCAGGTAACGCCATGCACCAGCATCCAGTAAGTGAAATAGCAGAACGCCCGCCGGGGCGGCCGCTCCTGCTCGCGCAGCACCACTTCGGCCAGGCTTTGCTGGCGCCCGAGGTCAGCCTGCAGGTGCTCGAACATCAACGACAGAAACTCCAGCACCATGGCCAACCCCGCGGCCAGGCTGGGCTGGGCCATCGCCGCGCGGCAGAGGAAGGCCAGGCTGCCGGACTTCAGGCGGCGCGGGTCCATGCCGAAAAACTCATCATCGAGCTGGCGCGCCAGCAACCGCCACAGCCGCGCATAGGCCAGCGCCGGCACCCGCGCCTGGGGCTGCTCGAGCAGCGCCGGGTCGATGCCCACTTGCACCAGCGCTTCGGTGGTCGCCGCGCCCGGTGGGCAACTTTGCAGCAAGGCTTCGCGAACCAGTTGAATGGAAATCGTGTCTTTTTCCGCCATGGCGTGGCATGCATCCTGTTCGGTGTTTCGTGTCGGCCATCTTAGGTTGCTGTCGATAAAACGCCAGCCCCATGCCCGAGCACGACATCCCGCGCCGGGGGGCGTATCGGCGCCCGCTGATCCTGTCCTATGCTCAGAGCGTCATCCGGACCTGGAGCCAGCATGATTGTCGGCATCGACCTCGGTACCACTCACAGCCTGATTGCCGCTTGGCGCGAGGGTGCCCCGCAGCTGGTCGCCAATGCCTTGGGTGACTTCCTGACGCCCAGCGTGGTGGGGCTGGACGATGAAGGCCGAGTGATGGTCGGGCGGGCTGCCCGCGAGCGCCTGCAAACCCATCCTCAGCTGACCGCGGCGCTGTTCAAGCGCGCCATGGGCAGCGCTCGCGCGATACGCCTGGGCGAGCAGGCATGGCGCGCCGAGGAGCTGTCGGCGCTGGTGTTGCGCAGCTTGCGCGAGGACGCCGAGCGCCAGTTCGGCGAGCCGGTCAGTGCCGCAGTCATCAGCGTACCGGCCTATTTCAGCGATGCCCAGCGCAAGGCTACGCGGATCGCAGGCGAGCTGGCGGGGCTCAAGGTGCTGCGGCTGGTCAACGAGCCGACCGCCGCCGCCCTCGCCCATGGCCTGCAACCGCAAGCGGGCGACGCCTGCTTTCTGGTGTTTGACCTCGGTGGCGGCACCTTTGATGTGTCGGTGCTTGAGCTGTTCGACGGGGTGATGGAAGTGCGCGCCAGCGCCGGTGACAACTTTCTCGGCGGCGAGGATTTCGACACGCTGCTGGTCCAGGCTTTTATCGCCGCTCAGAACGCCGACCCACCGCTGCCGGATTTGGCCGAACCGCGGGTGGCAGCCCGCCTGCGCCGCGAGGCTGAACGGGTACGTCACGCCCTGGGGCAGCAGGTGTGCGTGACCTTCAGCCTCTGTCATGACGATCAGCAGTGGCGCAGGGATTTCCATCAGGAGGAATTGCCAGCCCTCTATGCCCCCCTGCTCGCGCGCCTGCGCACCCCTATCGAGACGGCGCTTGCGGATGCGCGCATTCGCCCGGCCGAACTCGACGATGTGTTGCTGGTCGGCGGCGCGACGCGCATGCCACAAGTGCGCAAACTGGTGGCCGGGCTGTTCAGTCGCCTCCCCTCGCTGCGCCTCGACCCGGATCACGCCGTGGCCCTCGGCGCCGCCGTGCAAGCGGCGCTGGCCAGCCATGACGCTGCGCTGGACGAAGTGGTGATGACCGATGTCTGCCCGTACTCCCTGGGCATTGAAACCTCGATCAACCTCGGCACCCGGGTCGAGCCCGGGCATTTTCTGCCGATCATCGAGCGCAACAGTGTCGTGCCGGTCAGCAGGGTCCGGCGGGTGATGACCCTGCACGATCAACAGACCGAGGTTTTACTCAAGGTCTATCAGGGCGAAAGCCGCTGGGTGTGCGAGAACATTTACCTGGGCGAAGTGTGCATCGAGGTCCCCCCGCGCCCGGCCGGAGAAATCAGCCTGCAAGTGCGCTTCAGCTACGACCACAACGGTTTGCTGGAGGCCGAAGTCGACTGCCCGCTGTTGGGCGAAAAGCGTCGCCTGGTGATCCAGAACAACCCCGGCGTACTCACCGCTGACGAAGTTGAACAACGCCTTGAAGCCCTCGCCGCGCTGAAAATCCACCCGCGCGAGCAACAGGCCAACACCCTACTGATCGCCCGCCTGGAGCACCTTTACCAGGCAAGCCTTGGCACACTGCGCGAACGCATTGATTTGATGACCTCGCACTTCGAGCAGGTGCTCGACAGCCAGGATGAACAGCAGATCAAGGACCTGCGTCAGCAACTCAATGCCCGCCTGGAAGCGCTGGAGCAAGGGGGCTGGCCTTGAGTAATCCGCCATGAGTTGCTGGACGCTGCTGGGCTTGCCGACCGATGCCGACCCGCGCACGATCAAGCGTCGCTACGCCAGCCTGCTCAAAGGCTGCCGCCCGGACACCGACCCGCAGGGTTTCCAGTCGTTGCGCCAGGCCTATGAAGAGGCCTTGGCGCTGAGCGACCGGCGCACACCGCTCGACCCGTCACTGCCCGCCACCAGCGATCCGGCCCCTGAACAGCCCTCCCCGGCCCAGCTGCTGGCCGCCCGTCTGCTGGAAGACGCCACCGCCGAGGACCTCGACCAACGCTTGAGCCAGGCACAGGCTCGCTACTGCGAAGCTGAATTCGAAGCGGCGTTGCTGCGCACCTGCCTGGCCCCTACCCACCACGCCCATCGCCTGGCCGAATGGGGCTTGATTCGTTTCAGTTGGCTGACCCCGTGGCAGCGCACTGACCTGCCAGTGCCGGACCTTGAGCGCTTGCTCAGCCACCTTCAAGCACACAGCGAACGCGCACTGGAAAACGCCTTGTGCCACAACCAGCCCCAGGCTTTTCTGCAGGTCTACCACCAACTGGATCAAGCACTCTGGCTGCAATCGCGAAGCCGCCGCGAGTGGTTCGATGCCAGCCTGGCAAAGGTGCTGCTGCACAGCGAATTCTGGTCTCGGGAGCTGTTCGACGCCATCAGCCGCCTGCAAGGCTGGAACGACCCTCAAAGCCGCCCGCCGCCACACTGGAACGGCTTGCTGGAACGCAGCCAGAGCCAGGCCTTTCTTGACGAGCAACGACGCCTGGGCCGACTGGCGGCCGACACCCCGGCCGGGCGCGCAGCGCGCTTGCTGTTCGAGCCGATGAACGATGAACAGCGCGCGCTGCTGACCCGCTACTTCGGCAGTGAAGACTGGGCCGCCTGCCACCAACTCGCTGACCGCCTGCAATTTCGCTACCCGCTGCTGCACAAGGAAGTGGTCGAAGGTGATCCGTACTACTGGTGCGTCCTGCAGCGCCGGCCGCCGCGCTGGCAGCAGCCAGTGGCACTGCTGGCTGCGAGTGCGGGGGCTTATGCGATTGGGGGGTTGTCGGGGGTGGGGGTGTTTCTGTTGACGCTGCTAGGCTTGCGCGCCCTGTCGCGCTGGCGCTGATGTGGGAGATTCTATGGCTGACTGCAATTTTTTTATGTAGGAGCCGAGCTTGCTCGCGATAAGGACGCCGCGGTTTTACAGGTATTGCGCGTCATCGTTCATCGCGAGCAAGCTCGGCTCCTACATCTAGATCAAAAGTACCACGCGCAATTTCGGCAGGACTGGAGATGGGCGTGGGAGCAGAGCTTGCTAGCGATGAGGCCCGCACAAGCGACAAAAAACTTGCTGGAGTTCTCACTCTGGTCACGCTGCCAGCGCGTGAAATTGACACTGCTTCATCGCGCGCTAGGCTCGTCTGGCGAGCTGCTGAACGGATCCGGCAGCTGCCACTCAGGACGAGGAGCGAAGTACCAGAAGCAACACTGATGACGTAGGGATGCACCGTTCTGGAAGGCATTGTGGATCCTGTGTTCAGGACCTCGAAACCACCGACCAAACTGATAAAAAGGACGTTGAATCATGTCACGAGTCATTGATGTGTCTGTCTGCATGGATACCGAAACCATCCTGCAAAAATACCCGAACCCCAGCAAGAACCCCGACGCACCGACCCTGATTGACTGGAAGCACGTTTACATGATCACCAATCAGGACAACGTCGTGTCCGGTCAGGCAGGCGGCGAGTTGGACCTCAAGGCCCAGGTGGGGGATTTGATTCGCTGGCGGGAAACCAGCCTGTCCTTTGGCTTCGAGAAGTCCGTCATTTTCTACCGATTCATCGGCAATGTGGGCAATGAACTGATCTCCACCCCCACCCCACGCAAGGCCACGGCCTCCTACGCCCTTCCCAACCCCAGTAACCCTTCGGTGCCTACCTGCCAGAAAGTCGATAACTACTATTGGTCGTCGGAAACACTGTCCGTCGGCCGAGTCACCTACCACTTCAATTTCATGATCGTGGATCGCGATTGCAAGCCTTGCGGTTTCTTCTCATGGGACCCGTTCATTTCGATCCACAACTAAGGCATCACTGTTGAACAAGCGCCCCTTGAAACAAGGGGCGTTTTAAACTGCTGACAAACCTCTTGCAGGAGCGGCTTCAGTCGCGAAGGCCTGCACAGCAGGCCCAAAGCAAGGAGACCCATCGTGTCCGCAAAAGCCCTCGACAGACACATCCTTTTCATCATCGATGCCGAACGCATCATCAGTGATCACACAAACCCTAGCCTCTCGGAAGAGGCCCCGACCTCGCTCGATGCTGACTATCTGTTCCTGCAGGCGACCCGCCCGGAACAGTGGCAGGGCCCCGCCCAACAGCCCTTCGCGCTGGCGGCCCAGCCAGGTGACCAGATCTACCTACGCGCGGCGCCGGTAGCATTGCGCGGTGAACACATCGTTTGCCTGAACGCCATCCATTTCGACGACCCAGAGGTCGTGAGCGCGCCTCGACCCACGCTACGCAGCGGGGTCAAGCTTGCCACACCCTCTTTTGAGGACCTGCTGAAGCTGCAGATTCAGGTCGTCGATGACCACTGCTGGAGCAGTGAGGTGCAGGCGCCAGGTACCACAGGGTGCGAAATCCACTTCCTGCTGCTGAACCAGGACTGCACGCCACAGGGGCATTACCTTCTGCACCTGACGTTGCAATTCATGTCTTGATTCCGCCAAACAAGAGCGGGTATTGCGCGGATGTAGATTAGCTCACCCATCAACTCGACCAGCGTTTGGGTGATCACCGCGGCGGCCGCAAGCCCTCGAACTTCTTCAGGCAAAGCCAGAGCCAGCGGGAGAACCACCAGAGAATTACGCGTTGATGAGCTGAACGTGACCGCCCTGGCAGTCGACGACGGCAGCTTGAAAGCTCTCGAAGCCAACGCCCCCATCAGCGGAGCCAAAAGCATGAAGCCGATGTACACAGGGATGACCGGAGCAAGCTTGTCGATGTCACGAACCACCGAGGAGATTTGAGAACCAACCACCGCGATCAGAACCGCTGCCATTGCCGGGACAGGCAGCCAGGCCCAGGCGGCATTCCAACCGCCGACGACGTTCGACTTTTTGGCCAGAGCTGCTGTCACCACGGCCAACAACAAAGGCGCGACAATCAGCACGAGAAAAGCTTCGACAAAAGGGCCTACCGAGATGACGACTTCGGACTGTCCACCCAGCATAAAGGCCAGGTACACGGGTAGCAGCACAAGCTGAAGCAGCAACAGAATCGGTGTTGCCGCAAGAATCCCGCGAGAATCGCCCCTGCCAATGTGCGTAAAGACCACGACGTAATCGATACACGGAGTCAGCAGTACCAGGAGAGCACCGACAAGGATTGCCGGGTGATCCGTGAGACCTCTGGTGAGCCCCCATACCAACAGTGGAATCAGTACGAAGTTGGCGATAAGCAGGGCTGACATGAAGCGTTTGTTGCTGAGGCCTTCGCGCAGGTCGAGAAAGGGAATTTGTAGGAACATCGCGTACATCAGCACGGCAATAGTCGGGGTCACCAGCGCATTCAGGCCCTGCGCGGCAGAAGGAACCATCAACCCACCGATTGCAGCGCCTATGACCGCGACGAAATAGATCGGTATCTGGTTCTGTTCAAGTGCATCCCTATCCACAGTACTCCCCTCGTGTATCTAAAAGGCCGTCAGCCCCGGAACCAACTCCTGGTGTTCTGCAACCAGCTGCGCACTCATGTGCTCAGTGGTCACCACGTTGCCAGCGGTGGGCGCACCCTCAGGCCGACACCCGCTCGGCCTGACGAATCCGCTCCATGAAACTCCCCGCCGGCAACGGATGCCCCAGCAAATACCCCTGCAAGGAATCACACCCAAGCTCGGTCAGGAAACATTGCTGCCGGTCCGTCTCGACCCCTTCGGCGACGATGCGCAAGCCCAGTGCCTGCCCCAGCGCGACAATGGCCGTCCACAAATGGACAGCGCGGCCGCCGGCGGTGGCGATGCGCCCACTGAGATCGAGGGCTGTGTACGAGGCCAGGATGGCCACGCACAAGGAGATGAAAACCAGGGAGGGAGAGTAGCTGCCAATGAGCATGTGACGTACCACGACGATTACATCGAACGGCATTCCATGCCCGAGTTAAAAACCGGTGATTGTACTCAAGCCTTCAGGAAACGCACGTAAATCTCATTTGGCGATTATGGGTGGTACGGCCCTCTCCTCACCGCCAATCACTCTTGTTGCGCAAACGCCGCCTCAGCGTCCCAACCGCCCCCCAGCGCCGCGATCAGCTGCACGCTGGCAATCAACCGCCCCTGCAGCAAATTCAACACAGTGCGCTCGTTCGACAGCGCTGTGGTCTGCACATTGACCACGTCCAGGTAGGCAATCAATCCGGCCTTGTACTGGTTGTTGGTCAGGCGCAGGGATTCACGGGCCGAGTCCAGGGCTTCCTGGCGCACACCGGCTTCTTGCTCATAGACCTTGAGCTGCACCAGGTAGTCCTCGACTTCACGGAACCCATCCAGGACGGTCTGGCGGTACTGGGCGACGGTCTGGTCATAGGCCGCCTCGGTGCGCTCGACCTCGGCCGAGCGCTGGCCGCCGTCGAACAGGGTCATTGCCAGTTGGGGGCCGACCGACCAGAAGCGGTTCGGCAGGCTGATCAGGTTCTGGAAGGTGCTGCTGCTGTAGCCACCGCTCAGGCTCAGGCTCAGGTCCGGGAAGTAGGCCGTCCTGGCCACGCCGATGTCGGCGTTGGCCGCCATCACCGAACGCTCGGCGGCGGCAATGTCCGGTCGCCGCTCCAGCAAGTGCGAAGGCAGCGACAGCGGGATCTGCGGCAAGACCGGGATGTCGTCGCGCACCGCCAGGCTGAAGTCGGCGGGGGCCTTGCCGAGCAACACCGCGATGGCGTTTTCCAGTTGCGCCCTCTGCCAGACCAGATCAATCAGGTCGCCCTGGGTGCTCTTGAGTTGGGTTTGCGCCTGGGCGACCGCGTCCTTGCCGGAAACACCGGCGCGGTACTGGTTCTGGGTCATGGTCAGGGAGCGCTGGTAGGCCTCGACGGTGGCTTCGAGCAGGCGCTTCTGCTCGTCGATCACCCGCAGTTGCAGGTAGTTCTGCACCAGTTCCGACTGCAGGCTCAAGCGCACCGCGGCCAGGTCAGCGAGGCTGGCCTGGGCACTGGCCTTGTCGGCCTCGAGTCCACGGCGCAGCTTGCCCCATATATCGGCTTCCCAGCTGACGCCCAACTGGGTGCTGTAGGTGTTGCGGATGCCGCTGCTGGAGCTGGTCAGGCTTGAACTGCTGCTGCCGGTGCCTTGGCTGGAGCGGGTTTTACCGGCGCTCAGGTCCACGGTCGGCCAGAACGCCGCACGAGCGCTGCGCACCAGCGCCTGGGCCTGGCGGTACTGCGCTTCGGATTGGGCGACGGTCTGGTTGGACCGGTTGAGTTGCTCGACCAGGTCATTGAGCTGTGCATCACCGTACAACTCCCACCAGGCGCCACGGGCCAGGGCATCGGCGGGCTGTGCCTGGCGCCAGCCATCGGCCTGCTTGAACTGAGCCGGCGTCGAGACTTCGGGCCGCTGATAATCCGGGCCGATGGCGCAGGCGCTGAGCATCAACAGGCTGAGGCTCAGGCTCAACAGGCGCGAGCCTGGGGCGCAGATCAGGCGCTGCAGGGGCTGGCTGGCAACAGAAGGCAGACGTTCGGTCATAGCGGGGTATCCAGGGAAGCATCGGTACGCACGCCGCGCCAGTGGTTGAAGCGATGGCGCAGGCGGTCGAGGTAGAGGTACACAACGGGGGTGGTGTAAAGGGTCAGGACCTGGCTGAAGACCAGCCCGCCGATAATGGTCAGGCCCAGCGGCTTGCGCATCTCGGCCCCTTCGGCGCTGCTGAGCAACAGCGGCAAGGCACCCAGGATTGCCGCCAGCGTGGTCATCAGGATCGGCCGCAGGCGCAGCAGGCACGCCTGGCGGATCGATTCCAGCGGCGTCAGGCCATTATGGCGTTCCAGTTGCAGCGCCAGGTCGATCATCAGAATCGCGTTCTTCTTGACCACCCCGATCAGCAGGAACAGGCCCAGCAACGAAATCAGGCTGAACTCGCCGCCCAGCGCATAAATGGTCAGCAAGGCGCCAACGCCTGCGGACGGCAAGGTCGACAGGATAGTCAGCGGGTGAATATAGCTTTCATAGAGAATGCCCAGCACCAGGTACACCACCAGCAATGCACCGAGAATCATGAACGGCTGACTCTTCTGGCTGGCGGCGAAGGCATCGCTGGTGCCGGCGACCTTGGCAATCACCTCCTCCGGCAAGCCGACCTGGGCGACGGCCCGCTCCACCGCGACCATGGCCTTGTCCAGGCTGGCGCCTTCGGCCAGGTCGAAGAAGATACTTTCCGAGGCGAACTGGCCTTCGTGGCTGACGCGGTCGTTGGCCAGGCTGTTCTCGTAGTGGGCAAAGCTGGACAACGGCACCCGTGCGCCATCGGCGGTGATCACCTGCACTTGCTCCAGGGTTTGCGGGTCCCTGGCGTATTTGGGGTTGATCTCCATGACCACCCGGTACTGGTTGAGGCTGTCATAGATGGTCGAGATCTGCCGCTGGCTGTAGGCATTGTTGAGCACGGTAGTGACCATGTTCATGTCGATGCCCAGGCGCTTGGCCTGATCGCGGTCCACCACCAGGGTCACTTGCTGGGTGCCGCCGCCTTCACGGGCATCGATGGCCGTCAGTTCGGGCAGGGCCTTGAGCGCGGCGACCACTTTCGGGTACCAGAGCCTGAGCGCGGACAAGTCGCCGCTTTGCAGGATGTACTGGAACTGCGCGGTGCTCTGCTCACGCCCGCCGCCGAACTGCAGGTCCTGGTCGGCCATCAGGAACAGGCGCCCGCCCGGCACCTTGGGCATCGACTTGCGCAGGCGCTCGATCACCTTCTGCGCCGAGTCCTTGCGCTCCTTGATGGGCTTGAGGCGCACCAGGATCAGCGCGTTGTTGATGCCGCTGTTGCCACCAATGAATCCGGCCACGCTTTCGACCGCCGGATCCTCGAGGATCGCGCGGCGGTAGATTTCCATTTTCGGTTGCATCACCGAGAACGACAGGCCGTCGTCCCCCCGGGCAAAGCCCATCAACTGGCCGGTGTCCTGCTGCGGCAGGAAGGTCTTGGGCACCACCACATACAGGGCAATGTTGACCGCGATGGTGATCAACAGGCTGGCCAGGGTCAGGCGCGGGTGCTTCAAGACCCAACCGAGGCTGCGGTCATACACCGCCATCATTCGCTCGTTGAGGCCACGGCTCCAGCGTTGCAGACGATTCTCGGTGCCGGGCACATGGGGCTTGAGCCAGCGCGCGCAGAGCATCGGGGTCAACGTCAGGGACACCACCAGCGAGACGATGATCGCCACCGTCAGGGTGATGGAGAACTCGCGAAACAGGATTTCGACGATGCCGCCCATGAACAGGATCGAAATAAACACCGCCACCAGCGAGACGTTCATCGACAGCAGCGTGAAGCCGACTTCCCTGGCCCCCAGGTAGGCAGCTCGCATCGGCTCGACGCCCTCGTCGATATGCCGGGTGATATTCTCCAGCACCACGATGGCATCGTCGACCACAAGGCCCGTGGCCAGGATCAGGGCCATCAGCGACAGGTTGTTCAGGGAAAACCCGCACAGGTACATCACTGCGAAGGTGCCGACCAGCGACACCGGAACCGCCAGGGTCGGAATCAACGAAGCGCGGAAGTTACCCAGAAACAGAAACACGACGAGAATCACCAGCGCCACGGCAATCAGCAGGGTCTGTTCGGCCTCGTGCAGCGTGGCCTTGATCACCGGCGAGCGATCCATGGCCACGTCCAGCTTGACGCTGGCCGGCAGCACCGCCTCAAGGGCCGGCAGCTGCGCCTTGATTTGCGCCACCGTCTCGATGATGTTGGCGCCGGTCTGGCGGTTGACCACCAGCAACACCGCTTCCTGATCATTGAAGAATCCGGCGTTGTAGCGGTCTTCCACGGCGTCGGTGACCTTGGCCACATGGCTCAGGCGCAACACCGAACCGTCTGTGTAGCGAATCACCAGCGGTTCGTAGTCCTTGGCCTTTTCCAGCTGGTCGTTGGCCTGCACCTGCCAGCTGCGCCCGGCGTCTTCGACAAAGCCTTTGGGCCGGCGCACGTTGGCATTGGCGATGGTCGTGCGCACTTCATCGAGCGACACGCCGTACTGGTTCAACAGCTGGGGTTCCAGTTCGATGCGCACCGCCGGCAGCGAACTGCCGCCGATCTGCACTTCGCCGACACCCGGCACCTGCGACAGGCTCTGGGACAGGATGGTCGACGCCAGGTCATAGAGCTGGCCCTTCTGCAACACATCGGAGGTCAGCGACAGCACCATGATCGGTGCCTGGGACGGGTTGATCCTTTTGTAGGTGGGCATGCTGCGCATACCGCTGGGCAGCAGATTGCGCGAGGCGTTGATGGCGGCCTGGACCTCGCGGGCGGCGCCATTGATGTCCCGGTCCAGGTCGAACTGCAGGATCACCCGCGTCGAGCCCTGGCTGGAGCGGCTGCTCATGGTGTTGATCCCGGCAATGCTGCCGAACGAGCGCTCCAGCGGCGTGGCCACGCTGGAGGCCATGACCTCGGGGCTGGCGCCGGGCAGGTTGGCCGAGACCACGATCACCGGGAAGTCCATCTGCGGCAGAGGCGCCACCGGCAGCAGGTTGAAGCTCATCCCGCCCAGCAACAGAATCGCCAGGCTCAGCAGCATGGTCGCCACCGGGCGACGGATAAACGGGCCGGAGAGGTTCATGCCGACGCCTGTTCGTTGCTCTGGGGACCACGCCGCCAGCGCCGCCCGAGCCGGTCAAAGTACAGGTAGATGACTGGCGTGGTGAACAGCGTCAGCACCTGGCTGAGCAGCAGCCCGCCGACCATCACCAGGCCCAGAGGCTGACGCAGTTCGGCGCCGGAGCCGGTGGCGAGCATCAATGGCACGGCCCCGAACAACGCCGCCAGGGTGGTCATCAGGATCGGCCGGAAGCGCAGCAGCGCCGCTTCATAGATGGCGGTTTGCGGGTCCAGCCCACGGTTGCGCTCCGCCTCCAGGGCAAAGTCGATCATCATGATGGCGTTTTTCTTGACGATACCGATCAGCAGGATGATGCCGATGATCGCGATCATGCCCAGGTCGTTGCCACTGATCAGCAAGGCCAGCAAGGCGCCGACGGCAGCCGAAGGCAAGGTCGAGAGAATGGTGATCGGGTGGATATAGCTCTCGTAGAGCACGCCCAGCACGATGTACATGGTCACCACCGCCGCCAGGATCAGCAGCAAGGTGCTCGACAGCGAGGCCTGGAAGGCTTCGGCGGCGCCCTGGAAGCGGGTCTGTACGCCGACCGGCATGCCGATGTCCTGCTGGACCTGCTCGATGACCTCGACCGCCTGCCCCAGCGCAACGCCGGGCGCCAGGTTGAAGGACATCATCACCGCCGGGAACTGGCCGATATGGGCGATCGCCAATTGCGCCTGGCGTTGCTCGATGCGTGCCAGGCTCGACAACCGCACCTGCGCGCCGTCGGTGGTCTTGACGTGGATCTGCTCCAGCGCCTGCGGGCCGATATCGGCTGCCGCCGCGGCCTGCAGCACCACGCGGTACTGGCTGGCCTGGGTGTAGATGGTGGAAATCTGCCGCTGGCCGAAGGCGTCATACAAGGCGTTGGTAATGTCCGCCACGTTGACGCCCAGCCGGCTGGCGGCGTCGCGGTCAATCGCCAGGTACACCTGCAGGCCCTTGTCCTGCAGGTCGCTGGCAACGTCGGTGAGTTCCGGGCGCTGGGCCAGGGCATCGGCCAGCTTGCCGCTCCATTGGGCGAGCAGGTCGGCGTCCGGCGAAGACAGGCTGAACTGGTACTGGGTGCGGCTGACCCGGTCTTCGATGGTCAGGTCCTGCACCGGTTGCATGAACAGCCGCACACCGACCAGCGTGTCGACCTGCGGCTGCAGGCGGGCAATCACCTGGGCGGCCGTCAGGTCACGCTCGGCATGGGGCTTGAGGTTGATCAACAGGCGCCCGCTGTTCAGCGTGGCGTTGTCGCCGTCCACACCGATATAGGACGACAGGCTGACCACAGCCGGGTCCTGGAGAATGACCCTGGCCAGTTCCTGTTGGCGCTCGCTCATGGCCGCGAACGACACCGATTGCGGCGCCTCGGAGATGCCCTGGATCACCCCGGTGTCCTGCACCGGGAAGAAACCCTTGGGCACCGCCATATAAAGGAAGACGGTCAGCCCCAGGGTCGCAACCGCCACCAGCAGGGTCAACGGCTGGTGCTTGAGCACCCACTGCAACTTGCGCCCGTAGGCCTCGATCATCCAGTCGATCCAGGCGCCGCTGGCCCGGTAGAAACGGCCCTGCTCGTGTACCTTGGGTTCGCGCTTGAGCAGGCGCGCGCACATCATTGGCGTCAGGGTCAGCGAGACCACCAGGGAAATCAGGATCGCCACCGCCAGGGTAATGGCGAATTCGCGGAACAGCCGGCCGACCACGTCAGCCATGAACAGCAGCGGGATCAACACCGCGATCAGCGAGAAGGTCAGCGAGATCAGGGTGAAGCCGATCTGCCGGGCGCCCTTGAGGGCCGCCTGCATCGGCGTTTCGCCCTCTTCGATATGGCGGGAAATGTTCTCCAGCATCACGATGGCATCATCGACCACGAAGCCGGTGGCAATGGTCAGCGCCATCAATGTCAGGTTGTTGAGCGAGAAGCCGGCCAGGTACATCACCCCGAAGGTGCCGATCAACGACAGCGGCACGGCAATGGACGGGATGAGGGTTGCACTGACCCGGCGCAAGAACAGGAAGGTGACCATCACCACCAGGGCGATGGCGATCAGCAGCTCGTGCTGCACGTCCTTGATCGAGGCGCGAATGGTCTGGGTGCGGTCAGTCAGGACCATCACATCCAGCCCGGCAGGCAGGTTGTCGGTGATCGACGGCAGCAGCGCCTGGATGCGGTCGACCACTTCGATGACGTTGGCCCCGGGCTGACGCTGAATATTGAGCAGCACCGCCTGATTCTGGTTGGCCCAGGCCGCCAGACGCTCGTTTTCCGCGCCATCGACGATTTCGGCGACGTCCTTGAGGCGCAGCGGCGCGCCATTGTTGTAGGCCAGGATCAGGTTGGCGTATTCCTCGGGGGAACGCAGCTGGTCGTTGGCATCGAGCATCGAGACCCGGGTCGGGCCGTCGAAGTTACCCTTGGGCTGATTGACGTTGGACGCGCCGATCAGCGTGCGCACATCGGCCAGATTGAGGCCATTGGCCGCCAGCGCGTCAGGGTTGACCTTGATCCGCACGGCCTGGCGTTGGCCGCCGGCAATGCTGACCATGCCGACGCCGCTGATCTGGGCGATCTTCTGCGCCATGCGCGTGTCGACCAGATCGTTGAGCTTGGGCAGCGGCATGGTTTTGGAGCTGATGGCAACAGTGAGCACCGGGGTATCGGCCGGGTTGACCTTGTTGTACACCGGAGGCGCCGGCAAATCGCTGGGCAACAGGTTGGTGGCGGCGTTGATGGCGGCCTGCACCTGCTGCTCGGCCACGTCCATATTGATGTCGAGGTTGAAGCGCAGGGTCAGCACCGAGGCGCCACCGGAACTGGTGGACGCCATCTGGGTCAGGCCGGGCATCTGCCCGAACTGGCGCTCAAGCGGTGCCGTGACGGCGCTGGTCATCACTTCCGGGCTGGCGCCGGGATAAAGGGTCATGACCCGGATGGTCGGATAGTCGACCTGGGGCAAGGCCGATACCGGCAACAGGCGGTAGGCAATCAGGCCGGCCAGGACAATGGCCAGCATGCTGAGTGTGGTCGCTACCGGACGGAGGATGAACAGCCGCGAGAGATTCATGCGCCCGCCTTGTCCTTCTTGCTCACCGCTGCCGAATCACCCTGCCCCTGCAGGTGCTGGCCGGGGGTGGTGGGCACTTCGGAACTGTCTTTGACGACTTCCACTTCACTGCCGTCGCGTAACCGGTCAGTGCCCTCCAGCACCACCCGGTCCCCCGCAGCCAGGCCTTCGGTCACGACGGTGTTGGTGCCATTGCTGGCACCCACTTTCAGGGTGCGGATCTTGACCTTCTTGTCACCGTCCAAGACGTAAGCGAAGGTGCCATTGGTGCCAAACTGAATGGCCGCCGACGGTGCCAGCACCACACCCTTGAGGGTGTCGGCCAGCAGCTTGACGTTGACGAACTGGTTGGGGAACAGCGCTTCGTCCTTGTTCTCGAAGCGTGCCTTGAATTTCAGCGTACCGGTGGTGATATCGATCTGGTTGTCGATGCTGCGCAGTACGCCGCTGGCCTGCTGCTTCAGGTCGCTGCGATCCCAGGCCTCCACCGGCAGGCTCGCGCCGCTGCGAAAGCGCGCCAGCACCGGGGTCAGGCTGGCTTCAGGCAAGGTAAAGCTGACCGTAATCGGCTGGACCTGAGTGATCACCGCCAGTGCGGTAGCGTCGTTGGCGGCCACCAGGTTGCCGACGTCCAGTTGACGCAGGCCGACACGGCCGGTGATCGGTGCGCGGATCCTGGTGAACTCCAGGTTCAGCCTGGCATCCCCTACCGCGGCCTGGTTGGTCTTGATCGTGCCTTGATACTGGCTGACCAGGGCCGCCTGGGTGTCGAGGGTCTGCTTGGCGATGCTGTCTTCGGCGTACAGACCGCGATAGCGCTCCAGGTCCAGCTGGGCGTTTTTCAGCTGCGCCTGATTTTGCAGCAGCGTGCCTTCGGCCTGTTGCAGGGCGATCTGATAGCTGCGCGGGTCGATCTCGACCAGAAGGTCCCCAGCCTTGACCATCTGCCCTTCCTGGAAGGCGACCTTGACCAACTCCCCCGCTACCCGGCTGCGCACGTTCACGGTGTTGGTGGCCGTCACCGTGCCGAGCGCCTTGTAGTAGACCGGGAAATCCCCCAGGGTCGCCGGTGCTACGCGCACCGGAACAGCACCGGCAAAGGCGCCGAAGCCCGGGCGACCACCGCCGCCCGCGCCGCCTCTTCCTGGCCCGCTCAGCCCGCCTTGCCCGCTTTGCCCGTTTGGCCCGCCGGCCTTGTGCGCCGTGGACGCAGGCCACAGCCACCAGCACAGGGCGGCAACGATCAGCAGGATCAGCAGGCCGAACAGCCAGCGAGGAAATGTGCGGGAACCGGACGAATGCATGGAGTGGTCAACCATTGTGCGCGAGAGCTTCTACTGGGGGAGGCTGAAAGATAAGCAGTGGCCGAGGAATTAGCAAAGCGCCTTTACCGGCAATTTACCTATCGCTGACGCAAGCCAAGCGTCTGAACTACAAACGAAAACGGCCTGGACAAGGCCAGGCCGCCACAACTTGTATCACATCTCACTCAAGGATTGAGCGACACCGTTCTGGTAGGAGCAGGCGGTCCGGCGTTCCGGCTCGCCCGCGATGAACGATGACGCAATTCTCCTGAAAAACCGCGGCGCCTTCATCGCGGGCGAGCCCTGCTCCTACCGGCATTGGCCGCTGTCGACGCCTTATTTCAGGACAGCAAGGGCCGCGTCGTAGTTCGGCTCTTCAGCGATTTCCTTGACCAGTTCGCTGTGCAGGACTTTGTCGTTCTCGTCCAGAACCACAACGGCGCGAGCGGTCAGGCCGGCCAGTGGGCCATCGGCAATGGCAACGCCGTAGTTTTCGATGAACTCACGGCCACGCAGGGTGGACAGATTCTGGACGTTTTCCAGGCCTTCAGCGCCGCAGAAGCGCGCCTGGGCGAACGGCAGGTCAGCCGAGATGCACAGCACAACAGTGTTGTTCAGCTCGTTGGCCTGGGCGTTGAACTTGCGCACCGAAGTGGCGCAGGTCGGGGTGTCCACGCTTGGGAAGATGTTCAGCACTTTGCGCTTGCCGGCAAAACTCTTCAGCGTCACGTCAGCCAGGCCAGCGCCGACCAGCGAGAACGCAGGGGCCTGGGCGCCTGCCTGTGGCAGTTGACCATTGACCTGAACCGGATTGCCTTTAAGAGTCACTTGAGCCATGAACGAAATCCTTGTGAAAGGTTTTGTAAGGGAGCAGAAGTTAAACACAAATTATTCCGTCCCACCTACCGGGGCAGAATAATTTGTTGAACAAGTGGACAATATCTTGAGTGACGGGGGCACTCAGTGCGTAACGGCACGCAGGGGAGCACGCTGCGGATGTTCGAGGCGCACGCGCAATTCGGCAATCAAGTCGGAAATGTCGCGACTGCTGGCCAGGCGGTCGGTGGAAATCCCTTCTACCCGTAACTGGACGTGGTTGGTAACAGGGTCCGAGATCACGACGGTGAGGGTCTCATCCGGGGCGACCTCACAGGTGCAGTGACGCGGTAGAAATCCGCATTCGATGATATTGCGAAGTTCCAGCGAAGAAAGACCCAGGCACATCATGGTTCACTTCCTCAGGCAGAGACAGCGAAGGGAGGTTGTCCTCCTGTATATACCCCTCATTACGACGTCGCAAATGGACTGCCGATGATTCCTTCAATCAGGCAGAGGGATGTGATTGGCTCAGAACATGGTGGCGGGAATAAATCGATTCAGCGGGGTCACTTGAAGCGATTATCGAGGCTTGCAGAGAAAACCGCCTGTCGATTTGTTTAAAACTCCAGGGCCTCATCGCGGGCAAGCCCCAATGCCGGTCAGTTAAGAATTGAGCGACACAAACCCTGTGGGAGCGGATTTATCCGCGAATGAAAACACCGCGGTTTATCAGGCATTGCGCGGCGCCTACATTCGCGGATAAATCCGCTCCCACATGCTCTGCGCCTTAACTGACTGGCATTGGGG
>NZ_JAAAMT010000044.1 GCF_009905435.1 Pseudomonas sp. R5(2019) | reverse complement strand
GTAGGTACGGCGCTGTGGCTGCATGGGGAATCCGCTTGTTGGGGCCAGAAATGGTGTCCACTTAAATTAGGTGGACACCATGGCCCTCAGCGGTGGAGGCGGGAAGGTGTGTTCGCCGACCCCTTACAAAGAAACGTCATGTTCTGGGCACTGGCGTTGGCCTTGAACATGGGTTGGGAACGTGTGGACTGAGCCGAAATGTTTTTCAGCTCGTCTCGGGTGATATTTCTTGGCATCTTTCGCTACTGTGTCATGGATAAGCGCCCAAACGAAATGCAACCGTTTGGGCGTCTGGATGGCGAGGTTGAGAACTGCTCATCCTGCGATATCGACCTACTTCACCTCAAGAATGGCGGTTTCGATCCAGGAAGCGAGGTTTTCATTGATGTCTTTATAAGCACCATCGGGATCTGGGTTGTAGACGGTTGGAGAATAGGTAGTGCCATCCGTCCACTTCAGATCCAACCCTGCGAAAGGATCGGGCCCTTTCTTGCCGTAACCGGCGTTGACACATTTCACATTGTGAATGCGCACACCTACGACAGGAATGCCGAGCTCGCAGGCACGCTTGATCTCGTACTTCACCCATTTACGATTGGCAGTGTCCTCACCAATCAGTACCACCAGGCAGGTTTTACGCTTGAGGTTCTCGTTGATCCAGTCTTTCACGCCCTGCTCGGTACGCTTGATTTCTTCCCAAGTATTGGGGCTGACAGGGTCATCGCCAACCAGCACACCCATGTTTCGGACTTGCTGAACCCGGAAAACATCCTTGTCGAAGTGAAAGCTGTAAAACACGTTACGCTTAGCCAAGTTACGCTCCTTCCAACTGCTTGATGATGGCCAATACATCTTTGACGATGTGCTTGGCGTCTGCCGGATCGGTGGAGATCCGCTGCAACTTATCACCCAACCAATGATCGTCAGGTGCGAACTGGCCTGGGTCGGCGATCACTGCCTGGGAAAGTTTTTCAGCCATGAAGCCTGTCGCCGCAATCGGTACTGGGACTACACCCTGACGCACCGCGATATCGAATTCTTTCTGTACCCCACCAGCTTCTACCAACTGGCCTTTTTCCACCTTATTGCCAAACAGGAACAGGGCGATGCCAGACAGTCCAATCATCCGCTCACGGTACTGGGCCCAAAGCACCTGCAGATCTTGACCATTCGAGGCAGTCTGCGGGAAAGGACGCATTACCAGCTGGTCTTCGGAAAGCTTGTCGGGCTGTGCGTAGATCGCTTCCAGCGCACCGTTAATGACAGCGCTACCAACACCCCATCCAAAGCCATTGACCACGCGATACCCTGCCCGCACCAGGCTCGACGACAAGTCATGGATAAAATCGAGTGCCTTGCCCTTCTCCCAGTCGCCATATTCTTCAGCGCTACCAGAGATGAACACGGTCTTCTTCAAGAAGCGCTCTTCAATTGCGCGCAAAATCTCAGGGATGTCCTCGTACTCCTTGACGAGCAGTGCCTGGATACCGAAACGGCTCAAGTCCTGAACGTGCAACTCCTGCTTGCGCTGGCGGTATCGGACGGCTTCCTCATCCTCGTCCTTCTGCGGTACTGCGGGTTCGCGGCGCAGAAAGCAGTAATGTTCGCGACGAGCGTGTTGAGGCACATGCAAGCGGCTCAGGACGTAATCGAGATTCGGGTCGGTGAAACTGAAACCAATGAACAAGAAGGTCTTGGAAATCAGGTCACCGCTGAGCGCTGTGACAAAGGCCTCATGGGTCTTGTAGTACTGCTCGTACTGAGATTTGTAGAGGATCGCTTTCGTTGGCGACAACGCGTCCCCGTGCATCTTGTACACCACGGCATCGCGTTTGGGGCGGGTGGACAATAAGTCGTCCACCTGGTGCTTCACGTCCGGCAGGCGCTGGTGTTTTTTTAGCGAATCTTCAATCAGCGAGTCGTAATTGGTAGTCCAGTAGGTGCGGATCGGCAGGCGAGCTAGGATGTCGTGCGACGGGCTTGGTTCCGCCTGCTCCGAAAACTCTTCAATGATGCGACGTGCAAGACCCCCAGCACCGTTGCGGGCGTTTACGTGAAACTGCGCCAAGGCAACCAGGTCACGCTCCTTATCGACCGACAACCCAACCTCTTCTGCGACCTCTCTCATCAGTTCCGACCAGTTAACAAACCCGCTGTTGCGGGACAGTCCTGCGCCGGCAAAGACGGCTGCAACCCCTTCGTTGAGGTCTTTCACGTAACGCTTGATGAAAATCTCAATCTCTGGCGAAAACTTCTTACGCATTCGATGAAGTCCCTGCAAAAACGCTAAAGTGAGCACGCTACGCTTAAGAACTTCGCGCAGCACCATACCCGGATCGCTAAATGACGCTACGCGGTTATTTTGCGCACCGCTGCGCGACTAAAGTCTACTTGCGCGGAACTTTTGCCGCAACTAATAAAGCATTCAAACAATTGAAGCCAATTAATTAGCGACCCAAAACAAATTGATACAAATCGCCTTAAACTCAAAGTCACTACCCAAGAAATAGTTAAACTTTATAAACTCCGAGGAAAAGCAGCCGGCCTATCCGATCCGAGGCCAACTTCATTTGCTCCACAAAAGTAGACACATCGCAATCTTGTTTTCGATATTGAGGAATGGTCGCAGATATAGACCCCAACAATTTTCCCATCAATGAAAAAGGGAACGCCAATACCAAACGCCCCTAAAACGCATTCTCCATCACCGACGGACCAACCCCGCTCACGTATAGCGAGCAAATCCTTTCGAAGCTCTCTGTACGAAACGATTGTTGTGTCGGTTATCTTTTTAAGCGTCAAACCCTCTGCAAATGCAGGATCAAGGTGGGCAAGAAACGGCTTTGCCCGCACCACCGGCACCAGTTCAAATAGCTCGCGAGCTTCCGAGAACAGCCCACCTCGCATATTGGCAGCCGGGCTGCTTTCCTAGTTAAAGCAACTCAGGCTTTTCGAATATCCATCTAGGAAGCACGCGCACGGTAATTGGCATGGACATTTCCTCGTGTCAGAAGCGAGGCTTGCCAATCCCCCCAAACGGAAGCGGGTTGAACGGTTGCCGTGGTTTCATACCGCGCAGACGATTCGCAGCATCTGGAAGGTCTTCCAGATCTTCCTTCGACACGGCAGGGTACAAACCCAGATACTCCTGACCCTCAAAGCGTTCATTAGCCCTTTCCACCACGGGCAGGATTCGAACTTTGTCACGCTTCAAACCATCGAAATAGCCAAGCTCCCAAGGCATCCACTTGGAGTTGCTCGCGTTGTCTGTGGCCACGTACAGCAGACTTTCAGACTGCACCATGCGGATCCGTAGACGGGCTGCCGTTTCCTTGGTCACGTTGCCGCGATCAAGCTCCGGATCCTCCACCCAGTCCACATACACCTGTTTGCCCATGTCCTCCAGCAGCACCTTGATGCCAAGTACCAACTCCTTATCACCGATGGAGTGAGACAGGAAAATGTCGAAGGTGGTGGCCGTCTTGTACGACTCCATCGACTCGGTGATGACGGCTTTGATGCTCCGGTGGCCCTGAGCCCGCTTCGCTGCGGCGCGCGCCTCATCTTTCGTGAAAAAAGCCATGCTCTATATCCTTGCCGTCCAGTGAATATGCGCTCAACCGCATCGGACTGTGCACGCGAAAAGACATTGCGTCCATCACTGTTCGACCAGATTCCTCCTCCCGGGACGGATTGAATGACCTAGATCAAAGCAGTGAATCGCCCGTACCATGGCAGCCATAAACGGGCAGAAATGCCCAATTGCCAGTATCGGAGCGGCGGGGTAAATTCCCCAGCTTACCTGACCGCGAGGGATGTGAAATGGCAAGGAATGTGTTCTTCAGCTTTCACTTCGACAACGATTTCTGGCGTACCAACCAGATCCGCCAAATGGGCGCCCTTAACGGACAAGCCGTCTGCCGTCCCAACGAGTGGGAAGAGGTCAAGCGAAAAGGCGCCGCGTCAATCGAAGCTTGGATTGACGAAAACATGAAGGGCAAAAGCTGCGTCATTGTCCTTGTCGGCTCCGAAACCGCACTGCGTCCCTGGGTGCTCAAAGAGATCATCAAGGGGTGGAATGCTGGCAAGGCTGTGTTCGGTATCCGCATCGATAAATTGCTCGACGAAAACAGCAGAACCTCGAGGCTCGGCCCTAACCCGTTCGACATGATCGACTTCCGGGGCAAAAAGCTATCTAACTTTGTCGATCTGATCACCCCCATGGGTCTCGACAGTAAGTTGGTCTACGGCAATATCCACGCAAACATGGACAGCTGGATTGAGGCGGCTATTCGCAAGCGCAACGCCATCGCCTGATCATAAGCCTGAGCCTGGTTGACCTCCCTTTCTTTGTTTGAGCTTTAAGGATTGAGATGAGCAAGTCGTTACGGACGCATTTTTTGAAGGAGTTTCCTAAAGCGCTCAATGACGGGACAGCTGCTGTATTCGTCGGCGCCGGCGTATCCATGGCCGCCGGATATCCTTCCTGGGCGACCCTGCTCAAGGAGATTGGGGAGGAGCTCGGCGTCAACTCGAACGACGTCCAAGACCTTACTGCATTGGCTCAATGGTCAATCAGGGAGACCGGCAGCGCATCCCGAGTGCGGGACGTCATCCTGAAAGAGATCAAACCCCAGAAGCCGATCCCGCCCTCTGTTGAGATTCTGGCCAGATTGCCCGTTCGCCATATCTGGACGACGAACTACGATCTGCTGATCGAGCGCGCATTCGACGAGATCCATCGACCGTATCAGTCCATTGCCAGCGGCCCTGCCCTCGCTCGCCGGGTTCCGATGCGAGGCGCTACCCGACTCTACAAAATGCACGGCTGCGTGAACTCGATCGATGAAATCGTCATTTCGACAGATGACTACGAACTTTACCGCAGCCGTCGCGGGCAGTTTCTTCCGCTGTTCCAAGCCCACCTCACGGGGATGTCGATGCTGTTCATCGGCATCAGCTTCACCGATCCAAACATCAAGCATGTACTGTCGTTGATCCGCGAAAGCTTCATCGATGCCCCTCCCGAGCACTTCGCCATCGTACGACCGCCTCAGCGATCAGACTTCACCAATAAGAAGACCTATGAAGCCCGCCTGACTCAACACCGGCTGTGGGCTAAAGATCTGCAACGGTATGGGCTTAAGGCCGTAGAGGTCGAGCGCTACGACGAAATTCCAGAGCTGCTTAAAGAGATCGAGCGTCGGCTCGCCGCTAAGCGGATCTGGGTGAGTGGTAGCTGGCCTTTGAACGTCCAATCTGATGAAGCGCCCAGGATCTACCAGTTCGCTGAGAAGTTGGGTAAGCGCATCGCTGACACTGATCGCGACCTAGTCACGGGTGCAGGGGTTTTAGTGGGTTCTGCGTCATTGCAAGGGTTCGTTTCAGCGCTTCGCAAAGGCGCTGAATGGGATATCGATCGACGGCTTACCGCCCGCCCCTTCCCTCAACCTCTTGAAGGGCAGCAGCCAGACCGGGAAGAGTGGACAGCACTGCGGACTGAGCTGGCCAAACATGCCGGAGCGGTTGTATTCGTTGGTGGCATGAAGGTCGAAGACGGGAAGGAAAAACCAGAGATCGCCAAGGGTGTCCTCGAGGAATTCGAGATCGCGAAGAAAAGTGGTGCATACCTGCTGCCGATCGCGGCCACCGGCGGCGCTGCGGTAATCATTCATGACCTACTCAAAGGCTCGAGCATGCCCTTCAAAGGTGCCAATGCGCAGCGGCCCAGCGACAAGGAATTGAAGGCGCTTTTTAACCCAGATCTCCTCAAAACTGACCAGGGCCAGACCGAACTATTGAATATGGTGTTCACGATATTGGATCGGCTCCACGTTGTGAGCTGATTTCAGTATGAGCCCGGGCGCGTTACAGCGCGCCCTGCTCCATGAAATGGGAAACGTATCCTCTATCTCAATGGGCCACGCCGGATCACCAGGCGACGCAGATCCTTGAGCTCCACAGTCATCCCCTCCTTTTCCTGCACCGGAGTGAAGACGCCAAGCACGTAGAACGTAAAATGCTTGAACTGGTGATGCTCCGACAAAATTTGCTCGATATACGACTGGGACTTGGCTGTCTTAACGACCTCCGGAGGCACCGTAATGGTGGCCGACTTGTTCTGCGTTTTGTTGAACAGCTGGAGCTCTAGGCCGTCGCCGTTCCTAGGCAGTAGGTAGCCCCGCCCCCAATACACATGCCCGCCTACCCCCGTCTTGGCATACTCGCTGGGAAGGAAATACGAACGCAGGCTGATGACCCCACGCCCCTTGACCTCAAGCATAATCCGTTTGAACGTCTCCAAATCGAAGCTATCACGGGCTTCGCAGTAATGGTCGACAAGCGCTTCCAGGTCTTTGGATTTCACTTTGCTCTCGCGCCGTCCACCCGCTCCACCTGATGACTTCGAGTTCCCACGAGCCCTACCCTCACTTACCTGCCGAGGTGGATGAGCTCCATCGCCGGTTGTCTTGGGCATCACCTCTTCGTCATCCTGGCCAGGATCAAAGATGTCGACGATTGCTTTCAATGACCGCTTCGCCACGCGCGCCTTTGCGTCGGCGGCAGTTTCACCTTGCCGGGGTGTGGCATCTGCCTCCCCATCATCCTCCACCCACTCACAGTCCGTATGATGCTCGTAACGGTTGTTTTCTTTGAAATGTGGACGTCGGCAAATCGAGTCGTCAACCCGACCATCCTCGCTCACGTGGATGTGGTAATTGACCCCAGTGATTTGAGGTGGTGTCGATAGCTGTCGACAGCACTCTGAAGAGCAGAGAAAAAGGAAGCGACTTCGTGGTTCGGGCATCTGGAAAAAGGCCCGACGGGCAGCCGGAATGGTGACCACGTCTTTGAGTTCGACACAATAAGCCCGCGTGATCCTCCGACTCGTCCGCATACTCTCTTCTCCTTGAAAAGAGTCGAGCCTAACCAACGAGCAAAGCCCCGACAAGCCCATGCTTGAGCTCTTGAAGCATCACTCGCGGTCGTTGACGGGGGCAGTTACGCACCCAGTTGCTCGCGCCTCTCCAGCGCTTGGCGCAGCCTCAGGAAACTCTCCGGGATATCCGAATTGTTATACATGCTATCGAGTGCCCGAAGCCCCAGCGTGCCCGTCCCGCTGAACCATGTCTTCAGTTCGCCACCGTTGACCTTGGGCAGGTGCTTGTTGAAGGCCTTGAACGACAACAACGCCTCAGTGCTGGCAATTGCTTTGAACTGACGCCGCTCTTCGATCGACACCGAATCCATGATCAAGCGCTTTCGCATCGGAAGCTGGCTACGAGCGTTTGCACTGAACTGCAGCTCGGAATAGATCCACGGGGAAAAGGTTCGATCCACCCCGGCAAAATTGTTGAGTGGGATCGAGTTGCTGGTATTGAGAAAAACGAACAGCTCCGACCGGTCAATCATGGCTTGAAGGGCCCCAACGAGCATCATGTGCACACCTGCGGTCAGGTCGGTAGCCTTTCTGTAGTCGTAGACGACCCCACCTTCGGCACTTCTCTGAGGATCGGCGTAAACCCCGTTCAAGGCGTCAAGCAGGTCATGGAAGTAACCCCACACGCAGGAGTCGACAAAGACCTCTAGCCCTTTATCCCTCAGAGCAATCGCCAATTCGATCGCTTGGTCAGCATCCTGGTGCGAATGGGAAAGGAACACATGGGCCTTCTTGGCAGGGAATAAATGGTCAGCAAGCTGCTCGGCATCAATGACATCCTTGCCTTTGAATTTGCCCACCATGTACTCAGATAGCCTGTCAAAGGTACCTTTCGACTGCTCTTTGAAATCGTAGGTCTCCAGAAAAGAAACCTTGCGAAGGGGTTCGTAATCGTTCAGCTCGAAACCTACGTACATCGATCTTCCTTACTCGAAGTGTGTAGCAGCACTCAGTCGCGCATGACTTGATCTCTGCTGTGAAAGCGAATCCTGCTGCAGGGGCGCCATGTGTCCAATTCGCTAGCTGCGGGATTGTATCACTGCAGCATGGCATTTTGCCCTCAGCCAGGAGCCCACAGTTCGTAGCTTCACGCCACCAAGGGAACGCTGGCCAATCACCCTGTCTTCAACCAGGCGCTCTCCAGCGAGGCCTGAGAGACAGAACTCTACGACGTACTGTTGCTGCGCGGACGACTTGATCGCTCTCTCCAAGGCACCACGATGTAGCTGCCACCAACATCTAACCCTCGACGGCTTAGCGCCCATGATTCAGGACATCCGCTCCTGAGGTTACGCCGAGCTGAAAGCTGTACTCATACCCGGTACGGATATAGCCCGAGCGAAATTGCTGCAGGCGACAGTAACTGGTATCCGAATACGCGGTAACAAGTAAAATGGACCTCATGAGACCAGTGATGCCTACTGGATTGCATTGAGTTAGATATAGATACGGTGGTCGATGCACCAGCACCCATTTCAAGGCGCCACACGGAATAACAAGGTGTCCGTTCGGTGGAAAGTTCCAACGACGCTTAAAGGAAGCCAGCGTCCGAATTATGGACTGGGGTATGGGCTGGAATCAGACAAAACAAAAGATCCCCGAAAAATCAGGGCTTTGATGAAAATTGGCGGCGGAAGCGTGGAGATTCGAACTTGCAATCTTCCATCGCCCCCACTTGATGAATTTCCTCTGTGGGCCGTGTGTTGCGGCTCAAGCAGATCTCGATCGAGCCGAGAAACACCTCAAGCCCCCGCCTCATCATAAGCACTTACCGCTCCGCTGATGCGCCGGCCCTGTCCTGGCAAGTACCTCGGCAAACTTGGCTGGCTCACTCTGAGCCCGATGCGGAACCTTCGTCCTCCTGGCCGTTTGAGGTACACTGAAAGCCAGCCAAGACTACCCCGCTTCAAGTCAACAATCGCCAATCGAGATCGCCCGCGCCCCCGCCGCGACCGGGGGCAAAATTGGGGGCATAGCGTCAAAATTCCATCCTGAAACCGCCGCCCTAGAGCCAAGTCCAAATGTTCTTCGGCGACCCTGACAGCCTTTGACCGGCTGAAGCAACGCTCCGCTCCCACACCAGCGATTCGTATTCCAAGAAGCAGTAGAGCCCCCACTGATGCGGCAGCAACTGCCCGATCTCACTCGCCAGCTCAGTCCGCTCAGCGGCTGGGTACGCGGGACCATCGCTGACTAATCGACATTGTTCGCCTGACGGGGCTCATACGCCGGGTTAGCACCTAGCTGCCGGCAAGAACCCGCGTGCGGGAGCTGGGTGGTCATGCGTGTGCTGCAATCGACTCAAGGACCGCGCCTATCGGGCCGCCTGCACAGCTTGTTGGTCCGCATGGTAAGACGAACGCACCAGCGGCCCGGACGCCACGTTTCTGAACCCCATCGCCAAGGCTTGATCAGCAAACCAGGCGAAGGTGTCCGGATGCACGAAACGTTGCACTGACAGGTGGCTGCGCGAAGGTTGCAAATACTGCCCCAGGGTCAGCATGTCGACCTGATGCTCGCGCATGCGCAGCATCACCTCGATCACTTCCTCATCGGTCTCGCCCAAGCCGAGCATCAGCCCGGACTTGGTCGGCACCCCGGGTACACGTTGCTTGAAGTTCTCCAGCAGATCCAGCGACCACTCGAAGTCCGAGCCCGGCCGTGCCGCCTTGTACAAGCGCGGCACGGTTTCCAGGTTATGGTTGAACACATTCGGCGGTTCCTGTTCGGTGATGGCCAGGGCCACGTCCATGCGCCCCCGGTAATCCGGCACCAGGGTTTCCAGCTGGATGCCCGGCGACAGCTTGCGGATTTCGCGCAGGCAGTCGACGAAGTGCTGGGCGCCGCCGTCGCGCAGGTCGTCGCGGTCCACCGAAGTGATGACCACGTACTTCAGGCGCAGGTCGGCGATGGCGATGGCCAGGTTCTTCGGCTCATCGACGTCCAGCGGTTTGGGCCGGCCATGGCCGACGTCGCAGAATGGGCAACGCCGGGTGCAGATGTCGCCCATGATCATGAAGGTCGCCGTGCCACCGGAGAAACACTCGCCCAGGTTCGGGCAGGACGCCTCTTCGCAGACGCTGTGCAGTTTGTGCTTGCGCAGCAGTGCCTTGACCCGCGCCACCTCCGGCGAGGTTGGAATCTCCACGCGGATCCAGTCAGGCTTGCGTGGCACTTCTTCGGTGGGCAGGATCTTCACCGGAATTCGCGCCACCTTCTCGGCGCCGCGCAGTTTCACCCCGGCCTGCAGGGGCTGCGGGCGCGTGACGACAGACAGGGTTTCGTTCATGCTCATGCTCCGCCAGTCAGGTCTTCAGCCACGGTAATAACGTTGGGCCACGAACGGTGTGCGGACCACCAGCATCGGCACCAGCTTGCCGCGTACCTGGGCGAAGACTTCCGTCTCCAGCGCCGAATGCTCGCTCTGCACATATCCCATCGCCAGCGGCCCGCCCAGGCTTGGGCCGAACCCACCGCTGGTGACACGACCGATCACCTGCTCTTGCGCATCGACGATCAGTGCACCTTCGCGCACCGGCACCCGTTCCTTGGGCAACAGGCCCACACGCTTGCTGGCCACACCCTCGCGCTGCTGGGCGAAGATGCGCCCGGCACCGGGGAACCCGCCGGCACGCTCGCCATCGGCACGCCGCGCCTTGGAGATCGCCCAAGTCAGGCTGGCCTCGATCGGCGTGGTGCGTTGCTCCATGTCATGGCCGTACAGGCACAGCCCGGCCTCCAGACGCAACGAGTCACGGGCGCCCAGGCCAATGGCCTCGACCTCGGGCTCGGCCAGCAGCGCACGGGCGAGCGTTTGCGCCGCCTGCACCGGCACGGAAATTTCGTAACCATCCTCACCGGTGTAACCCGAACGGCTGACGTAGCAGTCGACACCCAGCAACCGCACACTGGCGAACTGCATGAAGGTCATGCTGCTCACCTGAGGCGCCAGGCGGACAAGCACCTTCGCCGCCGCCGGCCCCTGCAGGGCAAGCAAGGCGCGGCTGTCGAACAGCGACTCGACGTCGCACTGCCCTTCCAGGTGCTGCCGCAGGTGGGTCAGGTCCTGTTCCTTGCAGGCGGCGTTGACCACCAGGAACAGCTCGTCGTTGCCCAGGTTGGCGACCATCAGGTCGTCGAGGATGCCACCGTCATCGTTGGTGAACAGGGCATAGCGCTGCATGCCCACCGGCAGGTCGAGGATGTCGACCGGCACCAGCGCTTCCAGCGCCTTGGCAGCACCGGCGCCGCGCAGGCGGATCTGGCCCATGTGCGAGACGTCGAACAGACCGGCTTGCTCACGGGTGTGCAGGTGTTCCTTGAGGACACCCAGCGGGTACTGGACCGGCATGGCGTAACCGGCGAATGGCACCATGCGCGCGCCCAGTTCCAGGTGCAGGGCGTGCAACGGGGTTTGTTGTAGTTGTTCTATGGACATGGGTGACTCCTAGCATTCGATGATATTGACCGCCAGCCCGCCGCGGGCAGTCTCTTTGTATTTGCTTTTCATATCGGCGCCGGTCTGGCGCATGGTGCGGATCACCTTGTCGAGGGACACGAAGTGCTGCCCGTCGCCACGCAAAGCCATGCGCGCGGCGTTGATGGCCTTGACCGAGCCCATGGCGTTGCGCTCGATGCAGGGTACCTGGACCAGCCCGCCAATCGGGTCGCAGGTCAGCCCGAGGTTGTGCTCCATGCCGATTTCGGCGGCGTTCTCCACTTGCTGCACGGTGCCGCCGAGCACTTCGCACAAAGCCCCGGCCGCCATTGAACAGGCCACGCCGACCTCGCCCTGGCAGCCGACTTCGGCGCCGGAGATCGAGGCGTTTTCCTTGTACAGGATGCCAATGGCGGCGGCGGTGAGAAGAAAGCGCACCACCCCGTCCTCGTCGGCCCCCGGCACGAAGCGTGTGTAGTAATGCAGCACCGCCGGGATAATGCCGGCCGCGCCATTGGTGGGCGCGGTGACCACCCGCCCACCACTGGCGTTCTCCTCGTTCACCGCCAGAGCGTAGAGGTTGACCCAGTCGAGCACCGAGAGGCTGTCCCGAAGGCAGGCTTCGGGGCTGCTGCTCAACTGACGGTGCAAGGCCGCGGCACGCCGCTTGACCTTGAGTCCGCCGGGCATGATCCCTTCGGTGCGGCAACCGGCCTTGACGCAGTCCTGCATCACCTGCCAGATGTGCAGCAGGCCCTGGCGCGTCTGTTCCGGGCTGCGCCAGGCGGTCTCGTTCTCGGCCATCAACTGACTGATCGAGAGCCCGTGCTCGGCGCATTGCGCCAACAGCTCGCGCCCGGTCAGAAAGGGAAAACGCAACGGTGTGCGGTCCTCGACGATGCGATCGACGCCGACCGCCGCCTCGTCCACCACGAAGCCGCCCCCCACCGAGTAATACTCGCGACTGCACAGCTGCAGACCGGCCCCGTCGAAGGCGCGCAAGATCATGCCGTTGGGGTGATAGGGCAAGGGCTTGCGGATCATCGCCAAGTGCTCTTTCTCGACGAAGCGGATGCGCTTCTCACCCAGCAGCGACAACGTCCCGCTTTGCCGGATCATCCCCAAGCGGTCGGCCACCATGGAGGTCTCGACCGTATCTGGGTGCTCACCTTCAAGCCCAAGCAGCACCGCCTTGTCGCTACCGTGGCCCTTGCCGGTGGCGCCGAGCGAGCCATACAGCTCAGCGCGCACGCTTTGCACCTGGGCCAGCAAACCCTGTGCCCTGAGCCCTATGACAAAGCGCGCCGCCGCGCGCATCGGCCCAACCGTGTGGGAGCTGGATGGGCCAATGCCCACCTTGAACAGATCAAAAACACTCAGTGACATACAGGCCTCCGCCATCGTACCCAAGGGTCAGGCCGGATAAACCGGGAACAGCTTGCACAGCTCAGCCACCTGGTGAGCCACCTGGGCCTCGACGTCGGCATCGCCGAGGTGCTCGAGGATGTCGCAGATCCAGGTCGCCAGGGCGCGGCATTCCGGCACCTGGAAGCCACGGGTAGTCACCGCCGGGGTACCGATGCGCAGGCCCGAGGTCACGAACGGCGACTGCGGGTCGTTAGGCACGGCGTTCTTGTTCACCGTGATGTGCGCACGGCCCAGCGCGGCGTCGGCGTCCTTGCCGGTGATGCCCTGGCGGATCAGGCTGACCAGGAACAGGTGGTTGTCGGTGCCGCCGGAGACCACGTCAAAACCGCGCTGCTTGAAGATCTCCGCCATGGCCTGTGCGTTCTTGATGACCTGGTACTGGTAGTCCTTGAAGCCAGGTTCCAGGGCTTCCTTGAAGCACACCGCCTTGGCAGCGATCACGTGCATCAGCGGCCCGCCCTGCCCGCCCGGGAACACCGCCGAATTGAGTTTCTTCTCCAGCTCCGGATCGGCCTTGGCCAGGATCAAGCCGCCACGTGGCCCGCGCAGGGTCTTGTGGGTGGTGGTGGTGACCACATCGGCGTGCGGCAGCGGATTGGGGTACAGGCCCGCCGCAACCAGGCCGGCGACGTGGGCCATGTCGACGAACAGGTAGGCACCGACCTTGTCGGCGATCTGGCGAAAACGTGGGAAGTCGAGGGTTTTCGAGTAGGCCGAGAACCCGGCAACGATCATCTTCGGCTTGTGTTCGACGGCCAGACGCTCGACTTCGTCGTAATCGATCAGGCCGTTGGCGTCGATGCCGTACTGCACGGCGTTGTACAGTTTGCCGGAGGAACTGACCTTGGCACCGTGAGTGAGGTGACCGCCATGGGCCAGGCTCATGCCGAGGATGGTGTCGCCGGCCTGCAGCAAGGCCAGATAGACCGCTGCGTTGGCCTGGGAGCCGGAGTGCGGCTGGACGTTGGCATAGCCTGCGCCGAACAGTTGCTTGGCACGGTCAATGGCCAGTTGCTCGACCACATCGACGTGCTCGCAACCGCCGTAGTAGCGCTTGCCCGGGTAACCTTCGGCGTACTTGTTGGTCAGTTCGGTGCCCTGGGCCTGCATCACCTGCGGGCTGGTGTAGTTTTCCGAGGCGATCAGCTCGATATGGTCTTCCTGGCGTTGTACCTCGCGGCGGATGGCGGCGGACAGTGCAGGGTCGAAATCGGACAGGGTCAGGCTTTTATGGAACATGCTTGTGCTTCCTTTTTGTTCAGGTGGCAGGTAAGGCCCGGAGCGGGTCCGGGCCTATGCGATCAGGCGTCTTGGTAGATCGACATGGGCGGGCAGGCACAGGCCAGGTTGCGGTCACCGTAGACGTTGTCCACGCGCCCCACCGGCGGCCAGTACTTGCTCTCGCGCAGCGCTTGCAGCGGGTACACCGCCAGCTCCCGGCCATAGCGATGAAGCCATTCGCCCACCAGCTCGCTGGCGGTATGCGGTGCGTTCTTCAGCGGGTTGTCGAGCTTGTCCAGGGTGCCGTTTTCCACCGCCCGGATTTCCTCGCGGATGCAGATCATCGCGTCGCAGAAGCGGTCCAGTTCCTCCTTGGACTCGCTCTCGGTCGGCTCGACCATCAGGGTACCGGCCACCGGGAAGGACATGGTCGGGGCGTGGAAGCCGAAGTCGATCAGGCGTTTGGCCACGTCCTCGACGCTGATGCCGCTGCTGTCCTTGAGCGGGCGCAGGTCGAGAATGCACTCATGGGCGACCAGGCCGTTCTCACCGGTATAAAGCACCGGGTAGTGCTCCTCCAGACGCCGGGCAATGTAGTTGGCACTCAGGATCGCCAGCTGCGACGCACGCTTGAGCCCTTCCCCACCCATCATGCGGATGTACATCCAGGTGATCGGCAGGATGCTCGCGCTGCCATAAGGCGCCGCGCTGACCGCGCCCTGCTTGTTCTCCATGTGACCGTGACCGGGCAGGAACGGCGCCAGATGCGCTTTGACGCCGATCGGACCGACGCCGGGGCCGCCACCGCCGTGAGGGATACAGAAGGTCTTGTGCAGGTTCAGGTGCGACACGTCGCCACCGAACTTGCCTGGGGCGCAGAGGCCGACCATCGCGTTCATGTTGGCGCCGTCCAGGTACACCTGGCCGCCGTAGTCATGAATGATGTCGCAGATGCGGGTGATGCCTTCCTCGAACACGCCATGGGTCGAGGGATAGGTGATCATCAGCGCGGCCAGTTGTTCCTTGTGCTGCTCGGCCTTGCGCTGCAGGTCGGCCACATCGACGTTGCCGCGCTCGTCGCAGTTGACCACCACCACACGCATGCCGGCCATCTGCGCCGTGGCCGGGTTAGTGCCATGTGCCGACGACGGAATCAGGCAGACATCGCGCCCCGCCTCGCCACGGCTGGCGTGGTAGGCGCGGATGGCCAGGAGGCCTGCGTACTCGCCCTGGGAGCCGGCATTGGGCTGCAGGGACATGGCGTCATAGCCGGTGGCCGCGCAGAGCATGGCCTCCAGTTCATCAGTCAGCTGACGGTAACCCAGCGACTGCTCGGCCGGGGCGAACGGGTGCAGGGCGCCGAATTCGGGCCAAGTAATCGGGATCATCTCACTGGCGGCGTTGAGCTTCATGGTGCACGAGCCCAGCGCGATCATGGTGCGGTCCAGGGCCAGGTCCTTGTCGGCCAGGCGCCGCAGGTAGCGCATCAGTTCGGTTTCCGAATGGTAGCGGTTGAACACCTGGTGCTGCAGGAACGGTGTCTCGCGCAGCAGCGGCAACGGCAGGCAATCACCACTGTCGACGGCCAGGGCGGTGAAGTCCGGAAGCGCCTGGGCGGGTGCGGCGAACACCTGCCAGAGAGCCTCGACACTAGCCTGCTCGCAGGTTTCATCCAGCGACAGGCCGACCCGCTGCTCGTCGATCAGCCGCAGGTTCAGCTGTGCGGCGTTGGCAGCGGCCAGCACTTCGGCCACAGGGCGTGCGGTCACCACGCTGACGGTGTCGAAGAAGTGCTGCTGTTCGACCTGATGCCCGAGTTGCTGCAGTCCCCGCACCAGAATCGCAGTCAACCGATGCACGCGCCAGGCGATCTGCGCCAGGCCCTCCGGACCATGGTAGACCGCGTACATACTGGCGATGTTGGCCAGCAGCACCTGCGCGGTGCAAATGTTGCTGGTGGCCTTCTCGCGACGGATGTGTTGCTCGCGGGTCTGCATGGCCAGGCGCAGGGCCGGCTTGCCGAAGCGGTCGATGGACACGCCGACCAGGCGGCCGGGCATGTCGCGCTTGAAGGCATCGCGGGTGGCAAAGTACGCAGCGTGCGGACCACCGAAGCCCAGCGGCACGCCGAAGCGCTGGGCGCTGCCGATCACCACGTCGGCACCGAATTCACCCGGTGGGGTCAGCAAGGTCAGGGCCAGCAGGTCGGCGGATACGGCCACCAGCGTGCCGGCGGCATGGGCGCGTTGCACCAACGTGCGGTGGTCGGCGATTGCTCCGGTGCTGGCCGGGTATTGCAGCAGCAGGCCGAAGTAACCGTCGAGGCTCTGGTTTTCCAGTGCCGCTTCATCACCGATGACCACTTCGATGCCCAGTGGCTGGGCCCGAGTACGCAATATGTCGAGGGTCTGCGGGTGGCAATGGCGTGAGGCGAAAAATGCCGGGGCCTTGTTCTTCGCCAGGCGTTTGCAGAAGGTCATGGCCTCGGCGGCGGCGGTGGCTTCATCGAGCAAGGAAGCGTTGGCGATTTCCATGCCGGTGAGGTCGCTGACCAGGGTCTGGAAATTCAGCAGTGCTTCCAGGCGGCCCTGGGAGATCTCCGGCTGGTACGGCGTGTACGCGGTGTACCAGGCCGGGTTCTCCAACAGGTTGCGCAGGATCGGCGTTGGTGTATGGCAAGGGTAATAACCCTGGCCGATGTGGGTTCGAAATAGCTGGTTCTTCGCGGCGATGGCCTTGAGCGAGGCCAGCGCCTCGGCCTCGCCCTGCCCTTTGCACAGCTCTAGCACGCTGGTGCCCTTGATGCTGTCAGGAATGACGCTGTCGATCAGGCCGTCGAGGGTGTCATGGCCGATCAGCGCCAGCATCGCGTCGATGTCGTCCTCGCGCGGGCCGATGTGACGGGCGATGAACTCGTTGTCTGTTGTCAGTGGGATGGATGCATTGGTCATGTCGGCCCCCTGATTCAGGCGTTGTCGGCCAGGAAGCGGTCGTAGCCGTCCTGATCCATCAAGGTGTCGAGGTCGGCAAGGTTGGCCACCTGGATGCGGAAAAACCAGCCGTCTTGCATCGGCGAGGCGTTGACCAGTTCGGGGTCGTCAGCCAGGGCCTGGTTGACCGCCACCACTTTACCGTTCAGGGGCATGCTGATGTTGCTGGCGGCCTTCACCGATTCCAGCACCGCGACCTCATTGCCCTCCCCGTACTCGCCCGGCTCCGGCAACTGCACGAACACCACGTCACCCAGGGCCTCCTGGGCGTAGGTGGTGATGCCGACGGTCAGCTCGCCAGTCGCTTCCAGACGCAGCCATTCGTGTTCGGGAGTAAAACGCAGAGTGCTCATGAATCTTCCTCTCTTGTTATCAGGTGGGTCCCGATGCAGGACTGATGGATACAAGAGCAAGGGCAATGCCAAGTTATTAAAAATCATATATTTCAATGAGTTACATGAAATACCCCGTCAATCTCAAGCCTCTGTACTGGAGCGAAATCGCTCCGCTGCGTGAGCCCGGCAGCCACCACTGGCAGGACGGGCCAATGAACGCGCGGCTCGCGCCCGACTGGAGCGCAATCACTCCAGCGGAGCGTATTCGAACCAGGCGACTACGAGGCCCGGCTGGCGATGCCGTATTTGCGCAAGCGCTGGCCGATGGCCGTGTGTGAGGTCTGCAGGCGCACCGCCAGTTGCCGGGTGGAGGGATAGACCGCATACATCGTCTCCAGCAGGGACTTTTCAAACCCCTGCACGGCCGCTTCCAGGCTGATGACTTCCTGCGCTTCGGGCTGCTGGCTGTTCAAGGCGGTGCCGGCCAGTTCCAGGTCGCCGCAGTCGATCACCTCCCCTTCGCTGATGGCCGCAGCCCGGAAGATCACGTTCTGCAACTGGCGCACGTTGCCCGCCCAGCGATTGCCCAGCAGCAGCGGATGGGTGGCCAGGGCCAGCCGACACGGCGAGCGCTGTATCTGCGCGCAGGCCTGGCGCAGGAAATGCTCGGCCAGCAGGAGGATGTCCTTGCCGCGCTCGCGCAGCGGCGGCACCTTCAGGTTGAGCACGTTGAGGCGGTAATAGAGGTCCTCGCGAAAGCTGCCTTCGACCACCATGCCTTCCAGATTGCGGTGGGTAGCACAGACCACCCGCACATTCACCCGCACCTCACCGCCGCCGCCGACCCGGCGAAAGCTGCCGTCATTGAGAAAGCGCAACAGCTTGGCCTGCAGGTACGGCGACATCTCACCCACTTCGTCGAGGAACACCGTCCCGCCGTCGGCCAGTTCCAGCAGGCCCGGCTTGCCACCGCGCTGGGCGCCGGTAAAGGCCCCGGCCGCGTAGCCGAACAACTCGCTCTCGGCCAGGCTCTCGGGCAGTGCCGCGCAGTTGAGTGCCAGGAAGGACGCATCACGCCGGGCACTGAGTGCATGGCAGGCACGGGCCACCAGCTCCTTGCCCGTGCCGGTTTCGCCCTGGATCAGCAGCGGCGCCTCGAGGCTCGCCACTTTGTGCAGGCGCGCCTTGAGGTCCTTGAGCGCCGTCGAGTCACCCAGCAGCGCATCCAGCCCCTCGGTGTGGTCATGCAGCAACGAAGCCAGGCGCTCGCCGATGCGGCTTGGCGGGTAGAGGGTCAGCAGGCCGCCCACCAGGGCATCGGCCCCGCCGCTGATGGGCGTGGCTTCCAGCAACAGGGCCTGGCCCTGGAAGCTCACCTCGCACATGGGCAGGCGAAAGCCCTTGTCGATCAGGGTCTGGGCCAGGTCCGGCTCGGCGAACAGGCGCGACAGCGGTTCACCGGCCGGCTCGCGCCCGACCAGACTGACCAGGGTGGGGTTGGCCAGCAGCACATGGCCGCAAGGGTCCACCGCCAACACCGGGTCGCTCATCGCCGCCAGCAGCGCCTCCAGTTGCAGGCGCCGGCGATGACCGGGCAGGAAGTCGACCAGCTCGACCGCCTGCACGCCGATCACCCGCAACAGGGCATCGTAGAGCTCGTCCAGCACGGCCTGTGACAGCGCCGGGGCGTCGATATAGACGTTGGGTGGAATCATTTCCACCGCGTCCAGGTTGAGGTTGCGCGCCCCCAGCAGTGCCAGGATCTCCTGGGTGATGCCGACGCGGTCGATGAAGGTGACGTGGATGCGCATGACGACTCCCCGGTTGTGCAAAGACGACAGGGGGACGGCCCCCTTGTGCCGTCCCCCCGAGTAAAAGCGTGAATGTGGCTATCAATCCACGTCGTAGGACAACCGCACGCCCTCCGACTTTTTCTGGCGCATCGATCGATAAGCCAGGCCGAGGATTACGAACCAGACCGGCACGAAGACCAGCGCTTTGCGGGTGTCTTCTTCCAGCGCCAGCAAGGCAAGCATGGCCACGAAGAACACCAGGCAGGCCCAGCTCATGAAGATGCCGCCCGGCATCCGGTATTTCGAGGCGCGATGCAGGTGGTCACGCTGCTTGCGATACGCCAGGTACGACAGCAGGATCATCGACCAGACGCACATGAACAGGATCGCCGACACCGTGGTGATCAGGGTGAAGGCATCGAGCATGTTAGGCACCAGGTAGATCACCAGTGCCCCCGCCGACAGGCAAACACAGGAGAAGATCAGACCATTGGAGGGCACTGCGCGGCTGGACAACGCCTTGAACTTGCCAGGCGCATCGCCATCCACGGCCAGGCCGTAGAGCATGCGGCTGGTGGAAAAGACGCCACTGTTTGCAGAAGAAGCGGCAGAGGTGAGGACCACGAAGTTGATGATCCCGGCAGCCGCCGGCAGACCGGCCAGGACGAACAGCTCGACAAAGGGGCTCTTGTTGGCAACGACATCACGCCACGGCGTAACGGCCATGATCGCGACCAACGCGAACACATAGAAAACGATGATGCGCAGCGGAATCGAATTGATCGCCCTTGGCAGGTTGCGCTCGGGGTTCTTGGTTTCTGCGGCCGTGGTACCCACCAGCTCAATCCCGGCAAAGGCAAAGATCGCAATCTGGAAACCGGCGAAGAAGCCCATGGCGCCATGGGGAAACATGCCGCCGTCATTCCACAGGTTGGCCAGCGACGCGACATTGCCAGCAGGCGACTGATAGGCCGTGACCACCATGTAAAGGCCGGTGCAGACCAAGGCGCAAATGGCCACGATCTTGATCATGGCGAACCAGAACTCCAGTTCACCGAACATCTTGACGGTCAGCAGGTTGAGCGAAAGCAACAGACCCACACAACTGAGTGCCGGTAACCATTGCGGGATATCCGGGAACCAGAACTGTGAGTAGGCGGAGATAGCAATAACATCGGCAATGCCGGTCACTATCCAGCAGAACCAATAGGTCCAGCCGGTGAAAAACCCTGCCCAGGGTCCCAGCAGATCAGCGGAGAAATCGATGAACGATTTGTACTTGAGGTTGGACAACAGTAACTCGCCCATTGCCCGCATGACAAAGAACAGCATGAAACCGATGACCATGTAGACAAATATGATCGAGGGCCCCGCCAGGCTGATGGTCTTGCCAGAGCCCATGAACAGGCCGGTGCCGATGGCGCCACCGATGGCGATCAACTGAATATGGCGGTTGGAAAGATTACGTTGGAGTTCGTGCGCTTCGCTGTCAGGCGGACCCAGCGTCGAGTTTTTCATTAGGCTTTACCTTGCTGGTTTAATTGTTTTTATAACGTCACAAGTTCAAACACCTCAGCCAGTGCGGCTGAGTGCCAATGAAATAGCAAGGTCTATGCCAAGCGAAAAAGCGTTGTTTTATGCAGTGTTGTATTTATTAGGTGTAATGAAGTCACTCCATAAAAAGTCGCTAATCAGGCTGCCCACCGGCGCTAAAGCGTCGTAACCCCTGCTCTCGGGCCCGCTGTAGCGGTTTCGCTCCAATGGAACGCATTCAGTCCGGGTGTGTGGGAGCGGGCTTGCCCCGCGATTGCGAGCTGTCAGACAACATCGCATCGCGGGGCAAACCCGCTTCTACCCAACGTCAGGCGCGTACCTTACGCACCGGCGCGCGGCTGCGCTGTTCTGCTTCCCAGCTACCGACCAGGCCGACCGGTATATCGGTCGGGGCCAGCGGCTCACGCCCACGCACCAGGTCCGCGGCCCGCTCGGCGAGCATGATGGTCGGCGCGTTGAGGTTGCCGTTGGGCTCGCTGGGGAACACCGAAGAGTCGATCACCCGTAGCCCCTGCAGGCCACGCACGCGCAGCGAGGAGTCGACCACCGCCATGTCGTCCTCGCCCATGCGGCAGGAGCCACAGGGGTGCATGGTGCTTTCCATGTTGGCGCGCACGAAGGCGTCGATCTGCTCGTCGGTCTGCACCTGCGGCCCGGGTGCCAGCTCCTCGCCACGGAAGCGGTCCATGGCCGGCTGGGCGATGATTTCCCGGGTCAGGCGCACACAGCGGCGGAAGCCCTCGCGGTCCTCTTCGCTCTCCAGGTAGTTGAAGCGGATTTCCGGATGCTGGTACGGGTCGGCCGACAGCGCCCACACATGGCCTCGGCTCTTGGGCTTGTTCGGCCCGGTGAGCACCATGAAGCCATGGCCCTTGAACGGTTTGTCGCCGTCGTAGCGCATGGCCGCCGGCAGGAAGTGGAACTGGATGTCCGGCCAGCGCAGCCCCTTGGACGAGCGAATGAAGCCACCGGCCTCGAAGTGGTTGCTGGCGCCCAGGCCATCCTTGAACAGCAGCCAGCGCAGGCCGATCATCGCCTTGCCCAGCAGGCTCATCTTGCCGTTGAGCGTCACCGGCTCCTTGCAGGCGTACTGGATGTAGATTTCCGAATGGTCCTGAAGGTTCTCGCCCACCCCCGGCAGGTGATGACGCACCTCGATACCGGCCTTTTTCAGTACCGCCTCGGGGCCGATGCCCGAACGCTGCAACAGGTGCGGCGAGCCGATCGGGCCAGACGATACCAGCACCTCGCGGTTGCAATAGACCTTGTGGGTCTGGCCGCCCTCGTCGTACTCCACACCCACCGCCCGCTTGCCATCGAGCAGGATGCGCCGGGTCATGGCATGGGTGACGACCGTCAGGTTCGGCCGGGTCATGGCCGGGCGCAGGTAGGCATTGGCGGTGGACCAGCGCACGCCGTCCTTCACTGTCATGTGCATGGCGCCGAAGCCTTCCTGCATGTAGCCGTTGCAGTCGTCAGTCTTGATGTAGCCAGCCTCGGCGCCGGCTTCCACCCAGGCGCCGTACAACGGGTTCTGCATGTTGTTGCCGTTGTTGGTAGACAGCGGCCCAGCACCACCGCGGTAGTCATCGCCACCGAACTTGTAGTTCTCGGCGCGCTTGAAGTACGGCAGGCAATTGCGATAGCTCCAGTTCTTCGCACCCAGGCTTTCCCATTCGTCAAAGTCGCAGGCATGGCCACGGATATAGACCAGGCCGTTGATCGAGGACGAACCGCCGAGCACCTTGCCCCGCGGGCAGTGCAGGCGCCGGTTGTCCAGGTGCGGCTCGGCGACCGTCTCATAGCGCCAGTTGTACTTCTTGGTGTTCATCGGCAACGAGAACGCGCTGGGCATCTGGATCAGTACACTGCGGTCGCTGCCGCCGAACTCCAGGACCAGCACCGAGGTACCGGCATCTTCGGTCAGGCGGTTGGCCAGGACGCAGCCGGCAGAGCCTGCACCGATGATGATGTAGTCGTATCGCTTGTTCATTGTTCTAGTCCTGTGCTCGCAGGCCCGTGGCCTCGATGTTGCGTTCTTTATTCTTTGGGTAGCCGCCCCAGCCCAGGCGCGCCGCCAGCAGTCGGGTCAGGCCGTAGTGGACCAGCCCGGCCAGCACGCAGGACGGCAGGGAGGCGGTGGCGAAGGTGAAGAAGTCGGTATGGGCCAGGGTCTGCGGGTTGAAGACCACCACGTAGATGGCGAAGCCCGCCACCAGCGCCACCAGCGCGATGGGGTTGAAGCCTTTGCAGAAGCGCAAGGGCGACCCGCTTTGTTCGGCATACAGATGGCGCAGGTTCAGGCGCTGCTTGCGCAGGAAGAAGTAATCGGCGATGCCGATGCCGGCCAGGGCGCTGTTCAGTGCAGACGTCCATACCAGGAAGATGAAGAAGCCATCGTAGATACCCGGGAAGCACAGCACGATGATCACCGGAATCACGCAGAACAGCCCGATCAATATCCCCCAGCCCACGCTGCGCAAACGCTCCCCGGCCAGTTGACGCAGGCCGATGACGGCGGTGTAGAGGATGTTGACCATGCCGGTCAGGTTGGCCAGCGCCAGGAAGCTCAACGCCACCACGCCGAACCCCACGCCACCGGCCAGACGCATCCAGGTGGTAGGATCGCTGCTGCCCAGGGTGGTGGCGGCGAACAGGCTGACCGACTCGCCCAGCGCGGCGGCGCCGAAGATGCCCACAAGGTTAGGCCAGAAGGCCGTCCGCTGGTTGCTGCACAGGCGCGACAGGTTGCCGATGTAGGGCCACCAGGAGAAACCGGCGGCGATATTGATTTCCACGGCAATCATGAAGTTGATGCGCTGATCGGCAAAGGGCGGCTGCAACGGCGGCATGGCCAGCAGTTCGGCGAAGCTGAAGCGCTGAGAAATGAAGTACATCAGTGCCAGCATGATCAGGATCAGGCTGGGCGCGATCACCGCACTCAACCGCCGGATCATGTCCGGCCCGCGCATGGCCACCAGCGCCGCGAGGACGATGGCCAGCAAGGCGCCCGCCGTCACCAGCCAGCCGTCGCCGTCGGGTTGGCTGTGCTGCACCAGGGTTTCCAGGTTGTCCAGCGCCCGCCCGCACATCAGCCCCAGCACCGCCAGCCAGCCCATGGTCAGCACCACCACCGACAGCACATAGACCAGGCGGCTGCCGTTGAGGCCGAACATGCTGCGCAGGTAAGTGAATTGCTCAACACCGTACTTGCCGCACGGCAGGCAAGTGGACGACGCGGCGAGAATCACGCCGATGATGTTACCGATGACGATTGCGCTGATACCTTGCAGAGGCCCGACGAACAGCGCAGTGGCGCCGCCGATCAGGAACACCCAGGTGGCTACTGCCAACGCCGAGTTGGCATAGGCAAAGCCCCAGAAGCCCCACACCCGCTCGTTGGGCAGCAACGGGGTATCGCCACGTTCGGCGCTCAGGCGAAATTCCTGCTCTCTGGACTGGCTCATGGATGACCTCCCAGGAAGTAAGCCCCGGCAACCATCACCAACGTCAGCAGGGTCAGCGCGACAAAATCGCCAGCGCTCAATGCGCCGGGCCAGTCCGCCCTGCTCTCCAGCTCTTCATAGGCGCGTATGCGCCTGTCCAGGTCTTGCGCACGCTCTACATCCACTTGGCTGTTCATGGGCATCACCTCGATAGGTTCTTGTTCTTGAAATACGATGCATGTGAAAAACCTGCGCCGCCCGCCAACCGTCAGCGACGCAGGTTTGCCCTGTTCCTCAGGGCAAGGTGATCCAGACCGCCTTGGTCTCCAGCAGGAACTCCAGTTGTTCAGCGCCCATGTCCTTGCCGTAGCCCGATTGCTTGTAGCCGCCGAACGGCATGGACGGGTCCAGGGTGCTGTGGGCATTGACGTAGACGGTGCCGGCGCGCAAGCGCGGAATCAGCCCGTGGACCTTGCCCAGGTCATTGGAGTAGATCGCCGCCGCCAGGCCGAATGCCGAGTCGTTGGCCAGGGCCAGCGCCTGCTCCTGGGTGTCGAAGGGCATGGTCACCAGCACCGGGCCGAAAATCTCCTCGCAGACGATGCGCATGTCGTTGTTGCAGTTAGCGAAGATCGTTGGCTGCACGAAGAAGCCCGGGCCCTCGACCGGCTCGCCGCCGTAGTACACCTGTGCCCCTTCGGCCTTGCCCAGGGCGATGTAATCCAGTACACGCTGCTGTTGCTGGCGCGACACCATGGGGCTGATGAAACAGTCCGGATCCAGGCCCGGGGCGATCTTCAAGGTTGCGGTGTACCTGGCCAGCGCCTCGAGGAATGCGGGGTAGATACTGCGCTCGACATAGGCGCGGGTACCGGCATCGCAGACCTGTCCCGAGTTGAAGAACACACCGTTGGCGACCGCCACGGCCGCCGCCTCGATATCGGCGTCGGCGAACACGATCACCGGCGACTTGCCGCCCAGCTCGAGGGTCAGGCGCTTCATCTGGTCCATCGCCGCCTTGCCCACCGAACAACCCACCGGCGTGGAACCGGTGAAGCTCAGCTTGTCGATGCCCGGGTGGCTGGACATCGCCGTGCCCACCACGCTGCCGCGCCCGGTGACGATGTTCAGCACGCCGTCAGGGATGCCCGACTCCTGCACCAGCTCGGCAAAGCGCAGGGCTGACAGCGAGGTCAGCTCCGCCGGCTTGACCACCACGGTGCAGCCGGTCGCCAGTGCCGCGCCGAGCTTCCAGGCCATGGTCTGCAGCGGGAAGTTCCAGGGCACGATGGCCCCCACCACACCCACCGCTTCCTTGCGGGTGTAGGCCAGGTAGTTGCCCGGCAGCGAAGGCTCGACGGTGCGGCCGTGGATCTTGCTGGCCCAGCCGGCGAAATAGCGCAACGTATCGACGGTGCCCTGGATATCCACGGCACGAGCCTGGGCGACCGACTTGCCCATGTCGATGGACTCGATCTGCGCCAGCTCGTCGGCATTGGCTTCGATCAGGTCGGCCAGACGATGGATCAGGCGCTCGCGTTCCAGGGGCTTGAGCTGGCTCCAGGGACCGCCATCGAACTGCTCGCGGGCGGCACGCACCGCACGGTCCAGGTCCTCGCTGGTCCCCATCGGGATGCGCGTCAGCACGCCCTCGGTGGAGGGTTCGATGACCTCGGCGCTGACGCCGTCACTGGCCTCCAGCCAGGTACCACCGATGAACATGCGCTGGGGCTTGGAAAGAAAACGCTGGGTGGCCTCGGAAACACCGAAGGCCTGCAGGTAGGCTTTTACCTTGTTGTCCACTGTGGAGTCTCCGGATCAGCGAGCGTTGGCGCGCGCGTGAAAGATGAAACCGATGCTGTTCATCAGCAGTTGCGCGGCGAGGATCGAGGTAACGCCTGCCGGATCGTAGGCCGGGGCCACTTCCACCAGGTCCATACCGACGATCCGGCCCTGGCTGCGCCGGGCCAGCGCCTGGATGATCTCCAGCACTTCGTAGTAAAGGAATCCGCCATGGCTCGGTGTACCGGTGCCCGGGGCGATGGACGGGTCGAACCCGTCGATGTCGATGGTGATGTAGTAGTCGCGACCCTCAGGGATCTTCGCCAGCACGCCCTCGCAGCCCAGGCGGCGCACGTCGCGTACCGAGAGGATCTGCGAGCCGGCCTCGCGGGCGGCATCGTAGTCGTCGCGGTTGGAGGAGGACACGTTGCGGATGCCCATCTGGGTCATGCCGACGATGTGGTCCAGCTCCGAGGCACGACGCAGCGGGCTGCCGTGGCCGTAGCGCACGCCATGGCGCTCGTCGACGAAGTCCAGGTGGGCGTCGAAATGCACGATATGGATCGGCCCGCGACCTTCGAAGGCCTTGATCACCGGCGCATGGATCGAGTGGTCACCGCCCAGTACCACCGGCATGGCGCCCGCCGCGAGGATCTGGCGCACGGCCGACTCGATGTTGGCGTTGCTGGTGGCCATGTCAGTGTGGACGATATCGGCATCGCCGACATCGACCATGCGCAGCTGGTCATCGGTCAGGTAAGTGGCGTCATCCTCGAAGTCGTAGGCGCCGGCGTGGCCGAAGGAGAACAGGGTCGATGCCTCGCGAATGCCTCGCGGTCCGAAGCGCGCACCAGAGCGCCATTGGGTGCCCATGTCATTGGGCGCGCCGAGGATCGCCACATCGGCGTCGATGGCCGCCCAGTCGGTGCAGATGGGCGACTTGGCGAAGGTGCAATGCCCCACGAAAGGCAGGTTCAGGCGGCCGGATTCATAACCGTGCTTTGCCATGTTCAGGTTTCTCCACTTATTGTTCTGGTCAGGAGACGGGGCGACAGCTCGACCACCGTTGCAGCCACTATGGCGGCAGGCCGTACATGGAAAAATGCGCAAGTGCAGATGCATACATCGCAGGATCCGAAGTATCCACCTGAGTGTCAGTTACCAATGAGAAACCGCCACCGCCGCCGAAGGCATTTACCAACGCCAGGCATTGCAGTGATCACACGCGCATGGTTAGCTTGGAAAAAAAACAATGCCCGGACGTTCATATCAGCCTTGGCGATGTGACGCCCGGCCGGGAGGCCACGGTGATCCAGCTCCACGATGTCGATCTGAAGCTCCTCAGAGTATTTACCACCATCGTCCGGTGCGGTGGCTTTTCCGCAGCGCAAGCCGCACTGAACGCGGGTCAGTCGACCATCAGCGAACAGATGACTCACCTGGAAACCCGCCTCGGGGTCAAGCTCTGCCAGCGCGGGCGCAGCGGTTTTCGCCTTACCGAGCAAGGCGTGGCCATCCATGAGGCCACCCTGCGCCTGCTCAGCGCCGTGGAGAGCTTCTGCATGGACGCCGACGTGCTCAAGCAGCACATCAGTGGCAAGCTCAACCTCGGCATCATCGACTCCACCCTGACCGACTCCGGTTCGCCGCTGCCGCGCACCACCCAGCGTTTTGTCTCGCGCGGGCATGACGCCCACCTGCATATCTACATCGGCGCCCCGGCGGAACTGGAAGAGCGCGTGCTGGACGGTCGACTGCACCTGGCCATCGGCCACTTTCCCCTGCACGTACCGGGGCTGTCCTACCTGCCCCTCTACGACGAAGCCCTGGGGCTCTACTGTGGCCGCCGTCATCCGCTGTACGCCAGCAAGGCGGCGAACAGTCGCCTGCTCGATGAAGTCCGCGACTGCCGTATCGTCGTACGCGGCTACATGCACCAGTACGACCTGGAGCAACTGGGCATCACCAAGGCCGCCGCTACCGTAGAGAACATCGAGGCGGCGGCGATCCTGATCATTTCCGGCGCCTACATCGGCTTCCTGCCCGTGCACTTCGCCGAGCAGTGGGTCAAGACCAGAGAAATGCGCCGCCTGGGCGCCAGCACACTGGACCTGACCTCACCTTTCAATGTCATCACCCGACGCGGTGTATCGCCACCACCGATCCTGCAGGCTTTCCTCGAAGACCTGAACGCCTGCACGCACCAGCCCGGGCTCGTCTGAACGAGGCGGCCCGGCACGCGCAGGCTTCGGGGTGGACCATGCTGTATCGGTCCACCATTGGTGCCCCGACTGGGCGGTGAAGGGTGGAAATGAAAGTCGATTTCCCCCCTACGGAGCTGACTTCAGGGCCGGGGTTGGTTCGACAGGAGCACATTGAGCAGGTTGTCCTGAAAATTGATGTTGCTGGTCAGGTCAGTGTGGTTCTCGCACAGGAAAAACGCATAAGCGACCGGCAGAAAGCTGTCCTCATTCTGTGGTACGCCTGGGTCCAGCGTCTCGCGTGCCAGCAGCGACGGCTTGGTGACGCGTCCATCACCTGGCTCGAACATCAGCTCGTCGTAGGGCACACCGGGCCGGGGTGCAGCAATGTCCGCTGGCGTGAGGCGTACCGTGTCGCGCCCATCGCGCTGTTCCACCAGGAGCCGTGCAGGGGTCATGTGGCAGCCGCCACCAAACAGCACGTAGCGGATCGGCGATACCGGCTCGGCCACGGAGAGCATCCAAGCCAAACGACGTGCGCGCTCCAGGTTATAGGCGAAATAGCGTTGCATCACCGGTGCGTCGACAGCGGCGGCCAGGCTGGGTGCGTAGATTGACCAGGCCATGCTCTGCCAGGTCTTGGGGTCGAACAAGTCGTCGTGGCGCGGATTACCTTCGATGTCCACCAGCCAGGTGTTGAGCGGGTGGGGAAACAGCTGGTAGCCGCTGGGAAAGGTGGCCAGCGTGCGTGGTGAAATACGCCCCAAACCGACCTTTTCGCCACCGATGAAGGCGTGCAACGAGCTGACCGATCCCCCATTGGGTGTGCCCAGCAACACCAGATTGCGCACCTGCGGCGCACCGTCCATGGTCACCTGGTGAGGCTCGCCGTCCAGCACGTCGCGGGTGCCAAAGCGCAGGTAGTAACGTGCGATAAGGCCACCCATGCTGTGCGCTACGAGGTCGACCCGTAGCGCAGGATCGGCGTAGTCACGACGCACCGCCTCGATCAGCCGATCGAGTTCTTGCACACTGTGCAAGGTGTCCTGGCGCCAGTCGTAGGACAGGACGTAGTAGCGGCGCTCGCCCTTGCGCGCCGGCGTCCCGGGCTGGGCGCGCACATAGCCACCGAATTGCGTCAACGTTTGCAGGATCGGGCGGTAAAAGTCGCGCCGTAGCGCCTGCTCGGCAATGCCCGAGGGTTCCAGTCTCGAGGGGAACGGCCTATTCGTTTGCGGATCGATGTCGAGGGCCAGTTCCGGATAGGACGAGAACAGAATGCGCCACCAGGACCCCGGCCAGATTCCTTCACCGCTGACCCGGTCGCGCAGGCGCGTGCCGAAGGCCCCTGGAATCAAGATGACCGGCGCGGTTTCGGCCTGGGGGTTGCTGAGTTGGTAGAGCCGTTTCAGGTCGGGACGTGGTGATTCGCTGCAGCCCAACAGGCCTGCGGCAAGTACGAGCGTGGTTACCAGTTGCGCGGCAGAGTGCATGAACGAAGCCTTGAGGTGCGTGCGGCTGATCATGAGGTCAAGACGGTGTCACAGGCATGCAGCCAGTCTAGCAGCTGCTCGGGCACCGGCCTGGCGAACCAATAGGCTTGCATCAGGCAGTAGCCAATGCCATTTTCGCGGCACGGGGAAACGGCTACGTACACTTGCGATCGACACAGCACAGCTCAAGCAGGCAGGGTGCCGGATTCGGAGCAGGCTTGCTCAGAAAGAGCGAGGGAGCGCCAAACTTGATCATTATTTGATCATCGCTTGGCACTCAAATAGTTTTCACACGACCTGTTTGGGCCGTTTTTTGCCCCTCCCTATAACACCCGCCCCCGAGTAGTCTCTACTGGTACAGGCAAGCAACACATTCCCCCTGTGTAGCGCCAATCCCACACTCAACCACCGGAGCATCACCATGAACAACCAAAGCACCCTGGGCCTGTCCCTCTCCGCCGCCACTCTGGCACTGGCTCTGGGCTCGGCCCTCAGCCTGAGCATGATCCCCGCCGCCCATGCCGCCGGCGACATGGAAAAATGCTACGGCGTCGCCATGAAGGGTAAGAACGACTGCGCAGCGGGCGCAGGCACCACCTGTGCCGGCACTTCGAAAATGGACCATCAAGCCAACTCCTGGAAGCTGGTCCCTAAAGGCACCTGCGAAAAAACCGCCAGCTCCACTTCGCCTACCGGCTTCGGTCAACTCCAGGCCTTCAAGGCAAAGTCCTGACTCCCAACCTATCGACCAGCCTGAGCCTCGATCATGACCACTCCAGCCAACACCACCGTGCATCGAGCCGCTCAGGCCGTCTGTCAGCTACCAGCCCGAGCCGGGCTGGGGCTGAAACCCGAGTACTTTCGCGGTCTGCTCGAAGACCATCCGGACATTGGTTTTCTTGAAATCCATGCCGAGAACTACATGGTCGAGGGTGGGCCTTTTCACCACTACCTCGGTTTGCTTCACGAAAAGTATCCGCTTTCGATCCACGGGGTCGGCTTGTCCATCGGCGCTGAAACTCCGCTGGACGGCGACCATCTGCAGCGCCTGAAAACTCTGTTCGAAAGGCATCCACCGCAAGCATTCTCCGAACACCTGGCCTGGTCCAGCCACGGCCCGCTGTTCCTCAACGATCTACTGCCGCTGGCCTACGACCGGCCGACGCTGGACCGTGTCTGCGTCCATGTGGATCAGGTTCAGGAAGCACTGGGGCGCCCCTTGTTGCTGGAGAATCCGGCCACTTACCTGGAGTTCAAGGCCTCGACCCTGGATGAAACGGATTTCATCAGCGAAATCGTGCAGCGGACCGGTTGCAGCCTGCTGCTCGACGTCAACAATGTGTATGTCTCGTGCATCAATCATGGCCGCGATCCACTGGCGTACCTGTCCGCCCTGCCCCTGCACGCCGTGGAACTGGTTCACCTGGCAGGCTTCAGCGAAGATGCCGACGGCATGGGTCAGCGCCTGCTGATCGACAGCCACTCGGCCCCCATCGATGACGCCGTGTGGGCGCTCTACCGCCAATTGCTCCAGCGCATCGGGCCGATCCCGACGCTGATCGAGCGCGACAACGACCTGCCACCCTTGCCGCAGTTGTTGGCCGAAGCCCGAATGGCTGAAGAGTTGATCATGGCCTGCGAGGTTCAGCCATGAGCTCTCACGCCGATTTCGCCGCGGTCCTGTTCGACCTTGGGCGCACCGCCCCGACCGATCTGTTCAGCAGCCCGGCGCCTGACAGTCGATTCGCGGTCTACCGCAACAACGTCATCAGCTCATTGCGGGGCGCGCTGGCCGACAGCTACCCGGTGGTGCTGCAACTGGTGGGCGAAGCCTTCTTCAACGCCATGGGCCTGGCCTACGTGCAGTCCCATCCACCTCGCTCGCGCCTGCTGGTGGAATATGGTGAGGACTTCGCCGCCTTTATCGAAAGCTTTGAACCGGCTGCCAGCCTGCCCTACCTCGCCGACGTCGCGCGCCTGGAGCGGCTGCGCATACGCGCCTACCACGCCGCCGACAGCAACGCCGTCGGCCATGCAGCGATTGCCGAGCTATTGGCGCAACCGGAACGTCTGGTCGAGCTGCGCCTGAGCCTGCACCCGAGCCTCTCGATTCTGGTGTCCGACTTTGCCATTTGTTCGCTCTGGCAGGCCCATCAATATGACGGGGAGATCGAGACGGTCGATCCCTGGCTCCCCGAGCGCGCCCTGGTACTGCGCTGTGGCCTGGAGGTCGAACTCCTGGCACTTGATCCTGGAACCTGCGCGTTCATCCAGGCACTGCAAAGCGGCCTGCCCCTTGGCCAGGCAGCCGGCCAGGGCTTGCAAGCCAGTGTCGACTTCGATCTGGGCCACTGCCTGGCCCTGCTGATCGGCAAAGCCGCCATCACTCAACTGCACACACAGTAAAAGGGCTGAGCATGAACACTTACAAGGGTACCCGCAGTCTCCCCGTTCGCCTGGTAGAGCGCGCCATTGCGTTGTTCGAAGCCATTCCCCACAGCCTGATCGCATTCATCGCGCGCTTCTCGATTGCGGCGGTGTTCTGGAAATCCGGGCAAACCAAAGTCGAAGGCTTCGCAGTCGATCTGATCTCCGGCAACTTCGAGCTGGGCATGCCGCACCTGGCCGACTCGACCATTCCCTTGTTTCGAAGCGAATACCCGGTGCCGTTGCTTGCACCTGAAGTGGCGGCGCCCATGGCAGCCTTTGCCGAACACTTTTTTCCGCTCCTGATTCTGGTCGGCTTCGCCACCCGTTTCTCTGCGCTGGCGTTGCTGGGGATGACCCTGGTCATTCAGACATTCGTGTACCCCGACGCCTACCCTACCCACGGTACCTGGGCGGCGGTGCTGCTCTATCTGATGGCCCGTGGGCCAGGCGTGCTTTCGATCGATCACCTGATTGCCCGGCGCTAGAGTTTCTCCAATGCCTGGGTACTGCGCTGGAACCCCAGCCCACCAGGTAATCAGCCAACACCTCAACCCTCCTGGGTATGCCACCCTGGTACGGATGTTCTGGGCCCTTATTAACCGTTAGTTTTAATTTTATCGCTACGATTCATTGGCCACCGCCGCCGCATACCCGACATAATTTTCGACTGCGGATAGGGCGCCTATTGAGTTGTCTCCGGAATGTTCAATCCCGACAAGTAGTTACAGACCAAATGAGTGAATTTCCCCCTTATCTCGGCATGACCCCTTCATCGCACTATAAAAACCATGCAACTCATCACAAACTTCGCCATCAGGCAAGCTTGAAAAAACACCACAACCGCCTAAGGTCATGACTATCTTTGCAAGCGTAATCAACCGCACATAAAACCAGCCATTCAGGCGGGGGAGTCTATTTTTCTAAAAAAAACCAGACGCTGCTTTTAATTACTGAAACGGAAATAAGTCATAACAATCAAGAGGGATGCTTGATGAAGCGCAGCCGTTGGTATCGTGCGTTCTCGCATAGAGGGCCAGCCGAACATTTTTGGCTGTCATTGTTGTGCTTCTCAGGCCTGGTGATCGCCAGCTTCCTGTTGTTCGAACAACAGATCCAGGACTTCCTGACCCATCTCAACCTGTATCTGCCTTCGACCCCCACCCAGAAACTCAACTTGGCGCTGCTGCTGACCGCCCTGCTGGCGCTGGACGTAGTGCTACCTGTGCCTTCGAGCATGGTAGCGCTGCTGGCCGTGGCCATGCTTGGCAGTCTCGGCGGTTACCTGGTGATTTTCATTGGCCTGTGCCTGGGTGCCGGGTTGGGTTATGCACTGGGGGCCGGCTATTTTCGCCTGCTGTCCGGCCGCCTCGGCCTGCATAAGCGCCAGCCGGGGCAGCTGGCGTATCGGCTGGGCACGCTGTCGTTGATCTGCCTGCGCGGCGTGCCGGTATTGGCGGAAACCTCAGTGGTGGCCGCCGGTATGCAACGTTATCCGCTGCGCGCGTTTGTACTGGTCACCACCCTGGCCAATGCCGGCCTGGCACTGGCCTACTGCGTCATCGGCACCTTCCTCGTCGAGCAGAACGCGCTGCTGGTGACCATCCTCGCCAGCATGGTGCTGCCCGGGCTGTTTATCGCCGGGAACAGCCTGTTCAAGACCTTGCGCAGGCACGGCGCGGAGCAACCACTGCACGGGCGCTTCGAGGTCAGTTACGACTACCCGGTGGTGTTCACCGATCATCTGTTCGATCCGCTCAATCCCTGTCTGCACCGCCTGCTCACCGCCCAGCACATAGGCCCGGTGACTGTACTAGTGTTCGCCGATGAACAACTGTTGCAAAGTGCCCCACAACTGTTGGAACAGATCGATGCCTACTTTGCTGCCCATGCTGCGGATCTGCATTTGCAGGCTGCGCCGATTGCGGTTCCGGCCGGTGAACTGAGCAAGGATTCACAGGTGTTGCAGCAGCTGTACACCGACATGCTGCAACATGGGCTGGACCGGCATTGCTATGTCCTGGCCCTGGGTGGTGGCGCGGTGCTGGATTCGGTGGGCTACGCCTGCGCCACCTTCCACCGCGGCATTCGCCTGATCCGCATCCCGAGCACGGTGCTGGCCCAGAACGACGCTGGCATCGGTGTGAAAAACGGCATCAATGCCTTCGGCCAGAAGAACCTGCTTGGGGCCTTCTACCCCGCCACTGCGGTGATCAATGACTTCCAGCTGTTGACCAGCCTGACTCGCCGCGACCAGATCGCCGGGCTGGCCGAGGCGGTAAAGGTGGCGCTGATCAAGGACCAGGCATTCTTCCAATGGATGGAGCAACAGGCCGACGCCCTCGCCCACTTCGATCACCCGGCCAGCCGCTATGCCATTCGCCGCTGCGCCGAACTGCACCTGGGGCACATCACCGGTGCCGGAGACCCCTTCGAACGCGGTAACGGGCGGCCACTGGATTACGGGCACTGGGCCGCGCACAAACTGGAAAATCTCAGTCACCACCGGCTGCGCCATGGCGAAGCCGTGGCGGTAGGCATGGCCCTGGATGGACTCTATGCCAATGCCCTTGGGCTGTTGAGCGATGCCGACACTGAACGTGTTCTGTGCCTGTTGCTCAAGCTCGGTTTCAACCTGTGCCCGCCGGAACTGACCTTGAAAGATGCACAGGGGCGCTCACAGCTGTTGCTCGGGCTGGAGGAATTCCGCCAGCACTTGGGCGGGCAACTCTCCATCCCCATGCTCAGCCGGATCGGTGAGTCGGTAGACCTGCATGAAATCGATAGCGCGCGGATGGAGGAGGCGCTACAGCGGCTGTCCACCCGCAGCGGTATAGCGCTCACCCTGAGCGAGGGCTGCGCGCAATGAGCCAGACACCGCTGAACCTGAAGACCTGGATGACCCTGGGCCGGGTGTCCAATCTGCCCACGGTGTGGACCAACACCCTGGCCGCCGCCCTGCTGTCCAGCAGCGCCTGTGCCCTGGCGCCGCCGTCGTCTCTGGTGTGGATCCTGCTGCTGGCCACACTTTCGCTGCTGTATCTGGCCGGCATGTTGTTGAACGATCTGCTGGACGCCGACTGGGACCAACAACACCATAACCCTCGCCCCATCATCCTGGGCTTGGTTAGCCGACAGCAGGTGGGCCTCACCACTGTGCTGTTGCTGATGATGGCCGCGGCCTCGGTGCTGGGCCTGAGCCGGCTGATCGATCAGCCGCGTTGGCTGCTGGGCAGCGTCACTCTGCTGGTGGGCTGCATCCTCGGCTACAACCTGCTGCACAAGAAATACGCCCACAGCGTTTGGCTGATGGGCGCCTGCCGCTCGGCTCTCTATCTCACTGCGGCGGCCAGCCTGGCGGTGCCACCGGAGCCGATCTGGCTCTGCGCCATTTTGCTGGGCGTCTACATCAGCGGCCTGACCTACCTGGCCCGCCAGGAACACCACAACCAGTTGCTCAGCCGTCTCCCCCTGATCCTGATGCTGAGCCCGCTGGCCCTGACGATCTATTCCAACAACTTCTGGTTTTGGCCGGTGCTGCTGCTCTGGCTTGGCTGGTTGGGCTGGCACTACTGGCACAACCTGGCCAACCCGCAGCAACGGCAGGTCCGCGCCTTTATCGGTGCCGGCCTGGCGGCCCTGCCACTGTTCGATGCCCTGGTGCTGGCCGTGGCCAACCAGCCTTTGGGCAGCCTGTTATGTGTTCTGGTGTTTTTCCTGCTCCCACACTTTCAGCGCTGGATCAAACCCACATGAAAATGGACGTCACTGCGCCGCCATCGGCGGCCCTCGAAATGCGCCACGACTGCCTCGCCGAACAACGCCAGGCCTTGACCCAACAGCTCGATGACGCCGAGCTGCAGTGGTGGCGCCAGGTACAGGAGCGGCTTGCCCAACACCCGGACGCCAATACCGCGGCGCTCTTGAGCAGCCAGTGCAAGCGCAACCTCCAGGAGCATGCACTGCCCAACAGTGGCGGCTGGAGCCACGTCCAACTGGCGCGGGCGTTGTTGCTGGCTCAGGTACTGGAGCAACACCCCCTGGTCGGGCAACTGCACTTGCTGCGCCAGCTGTTTCTGTGGGGCGACGATCAGGAAAAGACCGCCACCCTGAAAGCCCTCGACTGGCTCGATAGCCGTGGGCTGTGCGTGGAACTGGCGTTGCAGGCCGGGCGTACCAGTAACAGCCAGGTGTTTGCCGCCCTCGCCCTCGACACCCCCTACCCGTCACGTCACTACACTGAACGGGCCTTCCACCAACTGGTGCTAAAGGCACTGGGCATGGGGCTCGACGTACGACGCCTGATCGGCCTGACGCAACGAAAAAGCGTCACCCTCAACCAACTGGCCCTCGACCTGCTGGACGAGCAGCTCGCGGCCGAACGAATGGTGTCCGCCGGGCTGCCCCGGGTGATTGCCTTCAACCTGCTCAGCCCGGCGCAACACCAGCGCCTGGTCGGCCTGAGTCAGCAGCAACGCTTGCCGCCGGAATGGCGTGACCACCTGGCCGGTACCTCACCGAACTGATGCTCAACGGCTCCCTTCCTTTGACGAGGATTCACCATGCTCAAGTACTTCGACCCGCATATTCATATGGTCAGCCGCACCACCGATGACTACCAGAACATGGCGGCCGCCGGCATCACCGGGGTTATCGAGCCGGCCTTCTGGCAGGGCCAGGCCAGGACCAGTGTCGGCAGTTTCATCGACTACTTCGACACCCTGTTGGGCTGGGAGCGCTTTCGCGCCAGCATGTTCGGCATCCATCACTTCTGCACCATCGGCCTCAACCCCAAGGAGGCCAATGACTTGTCAGTGGCCAATGAGGTGCTGGAGATTCTGCCGCGCTATCTGGTGAAAGACGGCGTCGTGGCGGTCGGCGAAATCGGCTACGACGACATCACTCCCGAGGAGGATCGCTTTCTCGCCGCTCAGCTGGAGCTGGCCAAGCAATTCAATTTGCCGGTGCTGGTGCACACCCCGCACCGCGACAAGATCGGCGGCACCAAACGCACCCTGGCAGTGATTCGCGAAGTGGGGATTGCCGAGCATCTGGTGATCATCGACCACCTCAATGAACTGACTCTGCCTCTGGTGCTGGACAGCGACTGTTGGCGCGGCCACTCCATCTACCCCAACACCAAAATGTCGGAACAGCGCATGGTCGCCCTGCTCAAGGAGTACGGCACCGAAAAAATGGTGGTCAACAGTGCCGCCGACTGGGGCATCAGCGACCCGCTCAAGGTTCCCAAGACCGGCCAGGCGATGTTGGCAGCCGGCTTCAGCGAAGCCCAGGTCGAACAGGTGCTGTTCCACAACCCGGTGGACTTCTTTGCCCAGAGCGGCCAACTGGACAAAGCCCTGGTCAGCACACCGCTGCCCATCGACCAGCGTCGGCAGTGGCAGGAAAACTCCGCCCTGCGCGGGCAGGAACCGGTGATCAAATGAGTGCCGGTATCGGGTGGACGGCCACGCAGGTCGGGTATTGCAGCAACGTGCACCCGACCCGTGACCTGACCGGGTTACGGTCCTCCATTGAACAGCACTTCCAGGGCGTGCGAACCCTGCGTGGGCTGGGCGAACAGGACAGTGGCCTGTGGATCTGTGCCCGCGCCGCGGCCGAATTACAGCAGGTATCGGCACGTGCGCAGTTCCTGGATCTGCTGCAGCGCAGCGGGTTACGGCTGACCTCGCTGAACGGTTTTCCCTATGGTGAATTTCATCAGGGCGCGGTGAAAGCCGAAGTCTATCTGCCCAATTGGGCCGACCCGCAACGGCTGGCGTACAGCCTGGATCTGGCGCGGATCCTGGCGTACGCGTTGCCGCCCTACTGCCGCCAGGGAGTGATTTCCAGCGTGCCGCTGGGCTATGCCGCCACCTGGACCCCGGCGTTACAGGAGCGCGCCGACGACCACCTAAGCCAACTCACGGCCGCACTGGCCAGGCTGCACCGGGAAACCGGCAAGAAAATCGTGTTCTGCCTGGAGATGGAGCCGGACTGCGTACTGGAAAACACCGACCAGGCCATCGCCTTCTTTCGCCGCAGGCAAGCCACTGACCCGAACCATGAATACCTGGCGCTGTGTTTTGATGTGTGCCACCAGGCGGTGATATTCGAGGACTGCTATCAGTCCCTGGACAGGCTGCGGCACGCACAGGTGCCCGTCGGCAAAATTCAGCTGTCCAACGCAATGATTTGTCGACTGCCGCCTCAGGACGACCACCGGCGCGAACACGTTCTCGAGACACTGAGCAACTTTGCTGAAACCACCTACCTGCATCAGGTGAAAGCGCGCGATACACAGGGCCGCTTGATGGCCTGGGCGGACCTTCCCGCCGCACTCGTCGATTGCGCAACGCACCCGGGGCAATACCGCGAGCTGAGGATTCATTTCCACATTCCACTGTTCAGCGAACACCTGCTGTTGCCCGAACTCAGCGGCAGTCAGATCGCCCTGGCGCAGACCTTCGACTATCTGGCCCGTCATGGGGATTTTCGGCCGGTGCTGGAAGTGGAAACCTACAGTTGGGGCGTGCTGCCTGCCCAGCTGCGCCCTACCACCGAACACGCCCAACTCCAGGGGATCGCCGCCGAACTGCACTGGGTCGAAGACCAACTGCGGCAGCGGAACTTGCTGCAACCCCAAGTGCATGGAGCGTACGCCCATGCCCTCTGATCACCCGCGCCAGCCGCTGCTGCTGATCAATGTGGTCGGGTTGACGCCATCGCTGTTGGGCGCGGCGACGCCGCACATCAATGCCCTGCTGAAAACCGCAAATATGGCCAATCTGCAACCGGTATTCCCGGCCGTCACCTCAACGGTGCAGGCCTCGATCCTCACCGGTGCGCCACCGTCGGAGCACGGTATCGTCGGCAATGGCTGGTATTTTCGCGATCAGGCCGAAGTCCGCTTCTGGCTGCAACCCAACGCACTGATCCAGGGTGAAAAGGTCTGGCAGACACTCAAGCGTGAACTGCCGGGGTTTCGCTGCAGCCAGTTGTTCTGGTGGTACAACATGTACGCGGACGTGGATGCCGCCATCACCCCGCGCCCTCACTACCCAGCCGATGGCCGCAAGATATTCGGCCTGTATTCGTCACCGCCCTCATTGCACGAGCAGATCGAGCAGCAGATTGGTGAGTTCCCGTTTCCGGGTTTCTGGGGCCCGGCGGCCGGCATCGCGTCGAGCCGCTGGATCGTCGATTGCGCCATCGCCGAATTCCAGCTCGATCGACCCGACCTGCAATTGATCTATCTGCCCCATCTGGACTACAGCCTGCAGCGCCTGGGGCCCGATCATCCGTCGATTGCCGACGAGGTGCGGGCCATCGACACCGAAGTCGGCCGTCTGCTGACCTTCGCCGAGGCGCAAGGTGCGGCGGTGATGCTGCTGTCCGAGTACGGGATCGAAGCCGTCGAGCAATCGGTGTCCATCAACCGCGTATTGCGCGCGGAAGGCTTGTTGCAGGTGCGCCAATCGCTGAGCTGGGAATTGCTCGACCCCGGCGCCAGTGCGGCCTTTGCGGTGGCTGATCATCAGATCGCCCATGTCTACGTGAAGCAGGCGCAGGACATCCCCTGCGTCAAAGCGTTGTTGCAGCGCCAACCCGGCATCGAGCAGGTGCTGGATAAGGCCGAACAACGCGCCTGGCAGCTGGATCATCCGCGCAGCGGCGAGTTGGTGGCCGTGGCGGCAGCGGGTCATTGGTTCGATTACTACTACTGGTTTGATGACCGCAAGGCCCCCGACTTTGCCCGCACCGTGGACATCCATCGCAAGCCCGGCTACGACCCGCTGGAGCTGTTTATCGACCCGGCGATTCGTTTCCCCAAACTGAAAGTGGCGCGCCGCCTGCTGCAGAAAAAGCTCGGCTTTCGCTACTACATGGACTTGATTCCGCTGGACACCAGACTGGTCCGCGGCAGCCATGGCCGCCTGCCCAGCAGTGAGCAAACTGGCCCGCTGCTGATCACCAATTGTGATCTGTCGTTACCGCAGCACCTTGCGGCCACGGCAGTGAAGCAACTGCTCCTGGAGCATTTCTTGGGGCACCCACACACCGAACTGGCCAATGCCAAGGAGCTTCCATGCGGCGAGCCTTCTCTATAACTGTTCTAAGTGCACTGGCCGGGTTGGCTCAGGCCCAGGACACCAACACCTTCGACTGCACCAACTTCCTGCAGTTTGGAGGTAGCGTCGACAAGACCCGGGCCGCGTTTGCCCAGAGCCCCGAGACCCTGGCCTGGAACTGGTTTGCCTGCCTGAATCAGCCCGCCGCCGCGCAAAGTCCCGACCGGGTCTGGGAAACCATGAAGCCTTCGGATCAGGTCTACCTGAGCAACGGCGCTCAACCCCTGCCGTACGCCCAGCGCGTGCCTCTGCCACCCGCTGTGCTTGCGCAGGCCCAGACACTGGGCATGAACGTCAGTCGCACATTCCACAACCTCAACGCCACGCAACAGGTGGACGGGCTACTCCTGGAAATGGGCGGCCAGGTGCCAAAGACCCAGAAAGGCCAACCGGTGCGCTTCCAGCTGTTGATGGGCCAGGACACGTTCAACTACATCGTGCAGAAAAAGGTCTACAACGTGAATGGCCAAGCCGACCTGACCAGCGACCTGGCCTTCCCCTCCAGCGCCTGGGAATTGAAAGCCGCCTGGCTATGGATCGGCAACAACCCGAGCTACCAGCAGCAATTGGCAAACGATGGCTACTACATCGCCCAGACCTACTATCAGCAAGGTAATCAGTACCTGGTCGGCTATGCCGCGCTGAGCGGCTTGCATGTGATCAACAAGCTGAACCCCGACTGGGTCTGGACCACCTTCGAAAACCGCAATAACAGCAAGTACACCGTGACCAATGCGGTCCCGCCCACCCCGATGACCAACAGCACCGGGCCGACGCCGGCGGCACAACCGGTGAACACGAGCTTCCAGGCCAAATATTCTGCGTTGGCGCAGTACGAGTTGATCGGCGTCCAGTCCACGACAACGCCGACACTGCTCGCCAACTCTCAGCTTGAATCAGCGTTCCAGAGCGAGTCCTCGTGTTTTGCCTGCCACGGTACGGCCGCGTACTCACCCAAGCAGGGCTACTTCAATTTCGCCCTCAAAGAACAGGGCGGCATTGTGTACCCCACCGCCCCACTGCCGGCCACCGACTTTGTCGGTTACCACAAACTGGACTTTGTCTGGTCGCTGAAGCGCGCCCAGTGGCAACGCTAAGGAGCATGACATGAGCGTATTGAATTTCCCCCGCATCTACCTCAACGGCCATATGTTCTGGAACCCGCCGACGGCCAACAACAACGATATGTACCCGCTCTACGATGCGGTGAAGATGCAGATGAACTGGCGGTTCCTGAAGGCCTTCAACATCACTCCGGAGAATGCCGCGAGCACACTGCTGCCCTGGACGATCACCCCGCTGCCGGTCAACCAGATTCCCGACTACGTCCTGCAAGTGCCGGGCAATGCCGGGCAGCTGACCACGCCGATGATTCCCGGAGAATGGAACCTGTTTGGTGACAACGCCTGCGGCACCGTCAGCTATAACCAAACCCAATCGGTGATCATCGGCGGAGAACTCCCGAACGGTGGCTACGTGGACCAGGATGCGCTGATCAACCAGAGCTTCCAGTTGCTCGGCAATCCGTTTGGCGGCAACGGCCCCAGCCCGGCGCGCTTTGTCGACGTGAGCCCCTGGCAGAACACCTTCACCGCGCTGTACTTCGACAAGCTGGTACTGGGCAACCACCAATGCGGCCTGACGCTCAATCGCCATCACCGCATGCTTGATCGCTTCCTGAACTTCAACTGGGCAAACCTGGGTGGCCTGAGCTACGTCACCACCACTTGGCAGACCTGCTTCCCGAAAGAAAACCTGGCGTGGGTGGTCGGCAACTCGGCCTTGCTGCAAAACCTGCAGGCGCAGATGGAACAACAAAAGGCCAAGGGGCTGATGTTCCGCTTTTCCACCTACCTGACGTGCTACGACAAGAACGGCATTTTCAATAACTACCCACCCATCGACACCCACACCTCCAGCCCCGAGGCCCTGGCCAAGGTGCAGGCGATGTATCGCCAAGGGCTGGACAACGTCGGCGATATTTTCTTCAACCCGGCCTATAGCCGTACGGTCGGCACCTTGGGCCTGTGGTTTGACGATGAATTTCCCACCGCACCGGCGGGCAGGCGCCTGGTGCCGGCAAGCCCAGTGCCCATTTACAAGACCACGCCGGATAAATCGACCCAGGTGAAACTCGGCGTGATCTCGGCACAGGCCCATGGCGATACCTTGTCGCTGGATCTGACCAACGCCTTTCCGTTCTATCCGATCGACAAGACGGCCGACATCCCGGTGGCGGCAAAGTACCAGGCCGGAAACTACCAAGTGGGCATACGCCAGGGCGGGCAATTCAGCCCGCTGGCCAGTTTTGGCTATGACGACTATCAACAGGCGGCGTTCGACAAACGCTCGGGCATCCTGGACCTGCCACTCACCGTCGAGGCACAGACACAGCTGCAAACAGGCTCGCTGGAGCTGCAACTGCAGGGCGCCACAACCCTGCCGGCCGCGACCCAGCAGATGTGGACCGCCGAAGTGGTCGAGAGCGCAAGCTTCATCGACGTGGGCGACACCAGGACGCTGCAGATCATGGTGCAATACGACGGCCTGCCGGCACCGGCCGGCACCGTGTTGTGGGTGGCGGAGTACGGTAATGCCTACATGCTGTGCACCACCGATTACTACTTGACGTTCAGCAACGCGGCCGACTTTACGTTGTTCAACAACGACCCGGAAAACCCCAGCAACAACAGCGCTAACCTGCCGCAATTTACCGGCGCTTCTGCGCTACTCGGTCAGGTGACCGAGGGCACGGGCCGCCAGCTCATGGCGACTCGGGTCGCCGAGGCATCCGATCAACTGGTACCGGTGACCTACCAGCAATTCCTGCCGACACCCGCCTCTGTCGCCTTGAGCCCCTGCCTGTCGCTCGACAACCCGATTGCCATGCAAGGAATGCTGCAAGATTCCCTGAACAGCACCGTGCAATACAGCCTGACAAAGGTGCAGACCGACGCCCATGGCATCGCAAAGCTGACCGTCAAGGCACAGGCGCCGGGCTTCCCGACCTTGCGTTTCTTCGTGCAGGAAGGTCAGCAGCCACCCGTCATTCCCTTCAGTTTCCCGCTCAACCAGGCCTTTACCGACTTCCTCGCACCGCTGCGCATCCTGCCGCTGGAGCCGCAGATGCAGCAGGACTTTGTCAATGAATGGAACCGCATTTATCAGCGCGAGGACGCCGGCGTCGTGATCTGGGAGACTTTTATCTACCCACGCATCCTGCAGCCCTTCTATTACCTGTACCCGATCATGAGCAAGTACATGCCGCTCAATTCGCTGGAACGGATAGAGGGCGCCGTCGACCAACTGATTGTGTTGATCAGCAAGGCGTATCAGGAAGAAAGCACCCTGGCGATGCCCATTACTCGGGATATGCCGCAAAGCCGTCGCGCGGTATTGGAGCTTTGGGCGCAGGCCCTGCTGAAACGCAATTACCCGCCCTTTCCGCTCAGCATGAGCGACTACAAGTAAGCGTCAAACAGGACCACCGGGTGACGAGCCTGTCACCCGGCACTACACAGGAGTGTCATATGAAAGCCAGCCGCATGAACCGACTGTTGCTACTGACCCTGCTGCTCAGCCCGTCCCTTTTCGCTCAGGATGACAGCGGCGCCGTCTACTTCACCATGGGGGTGCACAACACCCTGGGGTGCAATGAACAGAACGGTAACTGCATCGCCAAACGCGCGCCCAGCGATCCTTCCGATCCATTTTTCCCAGCCTACTGGATCAGCGACTGGACCCTGTACCGGGTGACGCATAACTACGAGAAAAATCCGCCGCCCTACAGCAACCCACCCACCACCCTCACCCCGGCGGACTACACCATCTCCCGCGGGACTAGCTACTACGACACCACCTATATCCCGGCGGATGGCGACGGCTTCGGCGCCATGATGGAACACTATGAGAAGTACTGTCTGCCGATCTTCCCGATCAAGGACAACAACTACACCTGCTCCTTCGTGTCCCTGGGCAACAAGGCGTACTTCCTGACTTACCCGCAAGACCGCCCCAAGGACATGCCGGCCTGCTGCATGTTTTCACCGATGAACCATCCGCCACGGCAAGACTTCATCGAACATCTGCCCTACAGCGCCGAACGCAGCAAAAACCTCGGCGCCAGCGTGCAGGCCTACGCCCTGGACCTCGATTCCCCCCAAGGTCCCATCCTGTTCGGCTATGCCTTTTACAAAAAACAGTCGGGACAACCACCCTACCGGCCGCCCCAGTCGTTCTTTTTTTCGGGGGACACCCGCGTAGCCAACGCGCCGATCGTCAGCCAGAACTACACCAACTTCCGCATCGCCAGACCGGACCCAACCCAGACCTGGGCACAGGTGGCCGCCATGTGCCCGTCGAATCCGCCGCCCTGTCAATTGTTCGAGCCGCCGGCTTCACAGAGCAACGGCCACAAGGCGCAGTGGAACAAGCTCATGCAGCGCAACCCCTGACTAACGACGAAGGATCGCCATGAAAACCACACTCTGTCTCTGCGTGATGTTACTGGGCCTGGCCAGCCTGCCGGCCCTGGCCCGGGAACAGACCATGCCGTCGACGCTGGCCAGCAACTTGAATTGTCAGCCCCCCACCTCTGCGCCGGCCGCTACGGCCAGCCAGGATCTGTTCGATCAATACAGCTGGCAGATGTTTATCGCCTTGAACTGGCCGGCCCAGGACGGGCAACGAGGTAATCCCGACTGCAGCAAACAGCCAGGAGATCCCGGATACACCGTGTGGCAGACCTACAAGACCGTGGAGGAAATCTTTCTGCCGCAAGGGGCCAACCCTGGCCCGTGGAATACCCCGTTGACCGCCAAAAGCCTGGGCATCATCAACATCGCAGCGCTGAAGAACAGCACGCTGGTGAATACCATCGACCAGGCCGTCGGCGGTTGGCTGATCGACCAGGCCGGTAACCCGACCTACTACGACATCTCGGCCAACCAGACCTCCTACAACTACATCGTCACCAACAGTTTCTACAACGCGAATGTCGTTTCCAAAGCCAACACTATCAACTTCCCCAATGGGGTCATCGAGGTCAAATCCAGCTGGCGCATCCTCACGCCCCGTGACAACGCCAGCCACTACCTGACCATGCTCGCGCGCGTGGCCAAGTTCAATGACCAGGGCCAGCGCATTGGGGTCACCGAGGCTTACCTGGGCCTGGTCGGCCTGCATATCATCACCAAGGTGAACGGGTATCCACAGTGGATCTGGTCGACGTTCGAGCAGGTCGAAAACGTTCCGCCCAAGGTGAAGGTGAACGGCCAGTGGATCGACCAGCCGGCAGCCGGCACTGCCTATTCCTACTTCAACCCCGCCGCCCCCGCCGCTGCCCTGAATCAGTCGCCCTGCGCCTGGCAGACCCAGGGCGCACACCTGGTCTGCGTGCCCAAGCCCGGCACCACGTTCCAGACGCCAAACCCGCTGAACCGCGTTACCCCGATTGCCGATGTCACCAACTGGGTGAACGCCAACTACCGCGCCGACCCGGGGCTGCAACGCAGCGTGTTGAAGTATTACCAGCTCATCACCACCCAGCGCCCGCTGATGCCGAACAACCCCAGCAATCCATTGGGCCAGCCGACACCGTCGCTCTCGGCCAACGTGACCATGGAGAGCTACATCCAGCCCAACAGCAGCTGCATGAGTTGCCACTCCATGGCGACACCGGTGAAGAGTCCCTACAAGTCGGACTTCTCCTACCTGTTCAAATTCGCCAATGCACCCGTCGCCAACCCCTCCAGGGACAAGGAATAGATCATGAGCATCCTGAACGGACCACGACTGAATTTCTGGGGTGGCATCCGCACGGATGTCAGCTTGCCGAACAACTCACCTACCATCCCGTACGGTGGCAAACTGGATTGGCCGCTCTTCGACCTGACCACCTCGACCCTGGCTCCGGGTGCCCAGCCTTACACCGACGACCAGTTGAACAACATGATCAATGCGCCCACCAGCGACTACTACACCGCCGGCGGCTGGAACCACTATGGGCAGCATGTGGTGGACATGCAGAACGCCCTGATCAGTTCCCAGGGCAATCCGGGCAGCATCAGCACGACGGGCGATCAGGTCGGCCAGCCGGTCTACCTGCTTGGCTCAGTGGACCCGGTGACCGGCCAGGGGCCTGTTTCCGGCCCGATGATGGTAGACCTGGACCCCACTGCCTCAACGACCACCCAGATATTCGTCGGCGGCCTGCAAATTGGCGGCAACGACAACATCCAGTTGCTGATTCGCTGTAATACCGTGTGCAGCAGTTTCGACGTGACGGGGCGCGTGCTGGAGCCCGCAAAAATGGACGCGCCGGGCTCCTTCCACGCCAGCGGCACGTTTCAGCTGACCTTTGCGCTGAGCAGCATCGTCAGTTGGAACCAGAACAGCAGTGGCCTGCGATCGATCATCCAGGCCCCAGGGGCAACGGGCATCGTCCTGCGTTTCGTCATGTTCGAGATGTGCCCTCAGATGACCACCGCGCAACTGGATGCCGATTACACCGCCGGTAAATACACGCCCAACCCGAGCATCGGCCGGGTCATCGGCACACTGGCCCCGGCGTTCGCCGGCGAGCCGCTGAGCTGCCAGCCGGGCCGGCAATTGGTCAACCCGGCCACGGGCAACGCCGCCTATGCAGCCCTGGGCAGCAGCGGACTGCTGAGCCTCGACATGGTGAACATCATTCCCAAGCAAACCTTCCGGGCCGTCAGGGACGACATCACCAGCCCCATCGGGCCGAATGCGAATTATGGTCCCGTCACTATTTCTGCCGGCACCACCGCGCTGACCACCCTCAACCCGACCAGCAGCCCCCTGGTCAACTACTACGTGTACGGCGGCATCGTCGACCTGCCCTTGAGTGCCAGCCAGCAGCAAGCCGTGAAGACCACACCGCTGGCCATCACTGCCCCCAACCAGGTTGCCGGGACCGCCCTTCAGGCGACCGAATCGACCTATCGGGTGTATGCCGATCAGCGCAACGTGTACCTGGAGGATTACCCCAAGGGCCTGTCGATCACCCTGCAGGTCAGGTATCTGGGCGGTCCGGTGCCCAACGCCACTGAAATAGACCTGAAACCAAGCCATACGGCGGTATACAAGAACAAGCAATACTGGGACTTCCTCAACTTTCCGACCTCGCTGACCGTGAACGCCGGCCAACTCGCCGTCAGTTTCCCCGTCACCCTCAAACCGGGCAGTGCGGCCCAGGCGGGTTTTGCCACCCTGACCTGCACGGCAAAAGGTTTTCCAGGCAGCGCCTTCTTCACCAACTTCCGCAAATACGCCCAGACCGACTTCGGCATCCCCAAGGGCACCACCATCACCTGGCAACAGATGTACCCGAACGTCTTGCGCTTTCACTACCTGGCCTTCCCCGCCATGTCGCGCTACATCCCGCTGAATCAACCCGACGCAATCATGGCCGCGAAGAACCCGATCCTCGCCCGCACCTCGGACGCCTACAAAGGCACCACGCTGTTCATGCCCGTGGTGCGCTCGATGTCGCCTTGTCAGCGGGCGCTGCTGCGGGCCTATCTCACTGGCGAACCGTGGCAACCGCCGCAGTAGTCGCGCCCATTCCTCGCCCATGGAGAGAGACCGATGACCGTTCCTATTCAAATCCCTGCGCACCCCAGCGAAACCCTACGCCCGAGCACACTTATCGCCGAAGGCCTGCTCAACCCGCGCGGCCTGTGCCTGCAAGCCGATGGCAGCCTGCTGCTGGCCGAGGCCGGCTCAGGCTTGCCGGACCAGCCCTTCAGTGGCCGTGTCAGTCGACTGCAACCGGACCCGCACCGGCTTGGCGCCTACCTGCCCGGTGAACTACTCGCGCAAGGTTTTCGCGCCATGAACATGCAGGCGCGCATGCTGCGTGATGAAATCATGGGCCTGTCGGACATCGCCTGCGGTGACGGGCGCTGCCTGGCCAGCCAGACCGATTATGTCGCAGGTTCCAAACTGCTGGACCTGCAATGCAGCCCGCCCGAGCCGGTGTTCCATAGTCGCGGCAATCTGAATGCGCTGTGCTACCACCCGACCCGCCGCAGTTGGCTGGCGGTCAAACCCGATACCAACCAGTTGGTGGAGTTCAGCAGCGGCCAGGATGAGCACGTGCTGGTGCAACTGCCCGAACTGGAGCAGGGCCAGGAAGCCGTCCCCGTCACCCTGGTGTACGAACCGGAGACAGACGCGGTGCTGATCAGCCTGTTCTCCGGAGAACTGCATGGGGACCCAGCCCGCAAGGGCATCGACTTTGCCGACAAGGCCGGCCAGGTGATTCGGGTTCACCCGGCCAGCGGGCAGATCGACGTGGTGATTCGCGGCCTGCAATTGCCCACCGGGCTGGCGCTGCGCCCGAACGGTAACCTGCTGGTGCTGGAGCTGTGCAGCCACCTGCAGCAACCCTTGCCACCGGAGTGGAACGGCGAACCGCTGCATGGCGGCTTTACCCGATTCACGGGTAGACTGTTGAGCTGCAACCTGCAAACAGCCCAAGTCGCCGTGCTCGCCCGCGGCCTCGATACCCCTTCCAACCTGTGCCTGTTGCAGGATGCGGTACTGGTGAGCGAAGGCATGGGATTAGCGGGCCGGCCACTGCCCACGCCAGACAACAACGTCGTCCCGTTGAGCGGCAGACTCCGCCGGGTGCAGCTCTGAAAAGCACGTGCCTGGTGCCAGTCCCATGTGGGCATAGGTATCTACACATCTATTATCGACGTGGTTGATCTATAGGGGCTCGCTCAGGACATCCCCTCCTGGCCTGGCACCCACGCAGTCATTAGGACCCGGCGGTAGGCTGGTTGCGCGATTTGATTGGCGAGCAAGCCCTGGATACATCCAAAACCAGAGCCTAAACTCTAAGGTCCGTTGCCGTTTCGTCGCCTTCACGGCATAGCGTGAACCCATCGTTTACAGGAGACCAGCATGAGCGAGCGATTGAGTGATAAAGGG
>NZ_JAAAMT010000043.1 GCF_009905435.1 Pseudomonas sp. R5(2019) | reverse complement strand
CGGCAAACGCCTCTGGACCTACAACCATCGCCTGCCCGACAACATTCGCCCATGCTGCGACGTGGTCAACCGGGGCGCGGCGATCTACGGCGACAAGATCTACTTCGGCACCCTCGATGCCCGGCTCGTCGCCCTCGACAAAAACACCGGCAAAGTGGTGTGGAACAAGAAATTCGGCGACCACCGCACTGGTTTCAACCATCAACCATTCCTGCATTTCGCCGAACTGGCGACCGTTCATGCGCTCGATCTCGACAGCGGTGTCAGATGCACCTGCGTTGATCGTCTCGATGGCGAACCGAGGCGCGTTCATCCGGGAGGTCAATACGGGCCTGCAAAGCGGAATGCGGAATGCGGAATGCGGAATGCGGAATATCGACATGATGATCGGGCTTGGCGGGACTCGTAGTTTCATTCCCGCCAGATCAGCGGGTATCGCAATTGGCCGGCTACTGGTGGTCGTGGCTCGAAAGCCGTTGTCCCAGATTTTTTCGAACGCAAATAACACCTCGCTCTTGGCAATCTCGGTGCGGATATGCGCGCCCAGTTCGCCATCCATCGCAGCCCACACCTGATCGTAATCCTGGAACGCGAAGACCACTGCGCTGATCTGCGCGGAAGGTATCAGGGTGCCCAGAATGACCGGTGGGCCTGCATAAAAGTCGATGGCCCCGGAACGCGCCTGGGCGAGCATGTCGGTGTCGCCGCCCAATTGGCTGATGGGAAAAACTTGCAGGGCGACACTGCCCTGGGACTCTTCGGCAATGCGCTTGGCTTCGCGAGCACGGACACTCATCGGGTGATTGAGGGGCAAATTGTTGGCGAACTTCAGTCGGAACTCTGCAGCGCGGCTGCCAGGGCTGTACAGGCCGGACCCCGCGGCCAGCAAGGCCATTGAGGCAAGGGACACGATTTGGATAAATCGACGACGTGAAATGTCGGTCATGGGGACTCTCCACTTGATTTTTTTATGGATAAAAGAGTGTATTGACAGCATAGCGACGGATTTGTAGTCTGTATACAGAACACGAAAACAGGACGGCATCATGCAGAAGCTCAACACCCCGGCGCACCTGATCGAACAGGTATACGACGCCATTCTCGACGCTATCTGCGAGGGCAAACTGCAGCCTAACGAGCGCGTGACCCAAGAGGGACTCGCGGCGCAACTGGGCGTTTCACGCCAGCCGATCCTGCAGGCTTTCCAGATTCTCAAACGCGAAGGTTTTATCGAAGAACATGGCCGCAAGGGTGTGATCGTCACGCCACTCGACCCGCAGAAACTGGTGCAGTTGTATCAAGTGCGCGCCGCACTCGACGCGCTCGCCGCGCGCAACGCCGCACGGCGTGTCCAGCAAGGTGGCGCCACGAAACTCCAGGCGGTTGCCGACAAACTGGTCAGCAAGGGGCGGGCAGCCGCTGCGGCCAATGACACCAGCGCCCTGGTCCGACTCGACATGGCGTTCCACCAATTCATTTACGAAATGTCCGGCAACCCGGTGATCGCCCAGACCACCGCCCTGCACTGGCACCACATCCGCCGGACCATGAGCTCGATTCTGCAAAACGACGTACGCACCTTCGAAGGGGTGTGGGATGAGCATCAAGCCATCCTGTGCGCCATTTTCGACGGCAATGAAGAACTGGCGGAGCGGCTGGCCCAACAGCACGCCGAAAGCGCCGCCGAACACCTGGCGCGGATTCTGGAGGGCACGGAGCACGCGACAAAACTGAAGCAGGCCTGACCGGCCGACTTAACCCTGGAGACACTCATGAAGCTGACACAAGAACAAATCAAGGCTTATGACGAAGAAGGCTACATCCTGCTGCCGAGCCTGTTTTCACCCGCGGAAGCCGCACTGATGAAATCCCGTCTTCCGGCACTGTACCGGTTGAACCGCGACGAAGTGGTCAAGGAAAAAAGCGGCGTGGTGCGAACCGTGTTTGCCGCTCATACCTTCGATGAAGTCTTCGCCCGGGTGGCAAGCCATCCACGCTTGATCGAGCCCGCACGGCAATTGTTGAACAGCGAGGTGTACATGCACCAGTTCAAGATCAATGCCAAGGCTGCGTTCAATGGCGATATCTGGCAATGGCACCAGGATTTCGGCACCTGGCACCAGGATGACGGCATGCCCGAGGCTCGGGCGATGAACGTGGCGATATTCCTGGATGACGTCAACGAGTTCAACGGCCCGCTGATGTTCATTCCTCGATCGCACAAAGAGGGCCGCCTGGACGCAAGCCACGACCTGACCACGACGAGCTATCCATTGTGGACGCTGGACAATGCCAAGGTCTCGGAGCTGGTTGAGCAAGGGGGAATCGTTGCGCCCAAGGGTGTCGCCGGCACAGTACTGATTTTCCAGAGCACGCTGGTGCATGCGTCGTCGCCCAATCTGTCGCCCTGGGACCGCAACACACTTTACGTCACCACCAACTCGGTGGAGAACGCCATCCGCAAATTCCAGCGCCCGGACTACATCGCTCATCGCGACTTCACACCGATCCGGACCCTCGACGACACCTGCCTCGACGAGTTTCAACAAGCCGTAGCCTGAGCCCCGCTGTCCGCCAAACCGCGTTCGGCGGGTAGACATCGTCATAAAAAGGACAACAACGATGAACGATTCCATGCGCGACAAAGTTGTAATAGTCACGGGCGCCGGCGCTATCGCCGAGGGCTGGAGCAATGGCCGGGCGGCGGCGGTGTTGTATGCACGCGAAGGCGCCAGGCTACTGGCGGTGGACTGTGATCCACAATCGGCCGAGGCCACTTGCGCCATCATTCGCGAAGAAGGCGGCACCTGCGAAGTGTTCACGGGAGATGTCTCCAACTCAGCCGACATGCGCCGGATGGTCGAGGCTGCGCAGGACCATTTCGGTCGCCTGGACGTGCTGCACAACAACGTCGGCATCGCCGAAACCGGCGGTCCGGTGGAGGCCAGCGAAGAGAGCTGGAACCGCTTGCTGGCCGTCAACCAGACCAGCCTGTTTCTGACCTGCAAGTACGCCCTGCCGGTGATGGAGGCACAGAAACGCGGCGCCATCGTCAACATCGCCTCGATTGCCGCAACACACTGGCTGGGTTTTCCCTATGTCGGCTATTCGGCGACCAAAGCGGCGATGATTGCCTTTACCCAGAACGTTGCGGTTCAGTACGCACCGCTGGGCATCCGCGCCAACTGCGTGTCGCCCGGTTTCATGAACACGCCGATGGTCAGCGCGTCGCTTACCGCAACCTACGGCGGTGAGGTTCAAGCCATGCTCGATACCCGCCACGCGCAATGCCCCATGGGTTTTATGGGCGATGCCTGGGACGTGGCTCACGCCGCGCTGTTTTTGGCCTCCGATGCCGCGCGTTACATCACCGGCACCAATCTGGTGGTCGATGGCGGTCTGACCCTGCGCTGCGCCTGAATCCGGTCGCACCACCTTTTTCTCTTCACAATCTGCCGTGGTGCGCCCCGCGGCGGTAAGGACACGTGCGGCGATGCTCGCCATCTTCAATGTTGCCTTTCCAGTATTCAGTCTGATTTTTGTCGGCTTCTTCTGCCGCCGTCGCGGCATCCTGGGGCCCAACGCATCCACCGAGCTCAATCGCTTCGTCATCTATCTGGGGCTGCCAGCGCTGCTGTTTGAGTCGATGTCCCGACTGGCCTCCGTGCAGACACTCGACCTGGGTTTTATTGCCGCTTTCGCCCTTGGCATGGCGGTGGTGTTCCTGATCACCTTGTGGCTGCGCCTGCGCAAGAAGGCTCACTTTATCGACGCCACCATCGATGCGTTGGGAGCCGCCTACCCCAACTCCGGGTTCCTGGGTATTCCACTATGCTTGTTGACCTTCGGTGAGGCGGGCATTGCGCCCGCGGTGATCGGTACCTTGATGACCGCCTGCCTGCTGTTCGCCCTGGCGATTGTGATGATCGAGATGTTTCGCCAGAGCGAAAAGCACTTGGGCCGCACGCTGGCCAAGGTGGGCGGCTCGTTGCTGCGCAACCCGATCATGGTGGCGCCGGTGCTGGGTTGCCTGGTGGCGTGGAGCGGTGTGGCGCTGCCCACCGGGGTGCAGCAGTTGTTTCAGTTTCTCGGCGCGGCAGCGGGCCCCTGCGCACTGGTCTCCATTGGCTTGTTTCTGGCCGCAACCCACTCGCACAAAGTCGACGGCCAGACGTTGGGCATGCTGGTCACAATGAAGTTGATCGTGCAGCCGGCAGTGACGGGCGCATTGGTGTTCTGGGTGTTCGAGCTGCCGCCGATGTGGGCCTGGTCGGCTTTACTGTTAAGCGCATTACCGGTGGGCAACGGGCCATTTATGCTGACGGAATTGTTTGGTCGGGAGGCGAACACCATGTCGCGCACGATTCTGATTTCGACGTTATGTTCGTTGCTGACGGTGTCGATTATTCTGGCGTGGATCCCTCAACAATGAAGTCCCTCGCTACAGGGTTTCGATGATCCTGTAGCGAAAGCGCCCTACCCCACGGTGACGCTGTGCACTTGCTCAATCACGCATGTACCCGCCGTCCACATCCATGATTTCACCCGTCACGAAACTCGCCGCATCCGATGCCAGAAAACACACCGCGGCGGCGATGTCTCGCGGTGTTCCCGCGCGCCCCATCGGCATGTCCACCAACACTCGTGCCCGCGCTTCGGAGCTCAGGGTGCTGGTCATGTCGGTATCGGTCAACGCCGGCGACACCGCGTTGGCGGTGATATTGAACGGTCCGGCTTCGCGCGCCAGCCCCTTGGTCAAGGCAATCACGCCGCCTTTGGCTGCGGCATAACAACTGTTGCCCAACAGGCCGCCACCGCGTTTTCCAGCGACCGAGGCTATGTTGATAATCCGTCCCGAGCGGCGGGTCATCATGCCCGGCAATACCGCCTTGGCGCAGTAGAAAACACTGTTAAGGTCGATCGCCATGACGCGCTTCCATTCTGCCGCGCTCACCTCCAGCAGCGGCGCGGTGGAAACGATACCGGCATTGTTGACCAGGATATCGATGCTCCCCAACGCCTGCCCAACCAGGCTGACCATGGCATCCACCTGCTGCTCATCGGCAACATCTCCCCCCAGGCCGATGGCATGGATACCCAGCTCACCCAACTGTGCCGCCGCGCGTTCGGCGGCGGCATGGTCGAGATCACAAATCGCCACCCGCGCACCGCATTGCCCCAGGGCCACGGCGATGGCATAGCCGATGCCGCGGGCGCCACCGGTGACAAGTGCGTTACGGCCTTCGAGAGAAAAACTGATCGGCGCAAAATTGGCAGAGGCGTTCATTATTGTTATCCCTTGATCCAGACGCAGGTCGGCCTTCCCGATCAAAGGGAAAAGGCCGGTTTTTCAATGAAAATCAGACGGTGGAAGCAGTCAGGAAGGGGCGTAGCCGCCCAGCGCCAACTGGTTCTTGAGCGGCGCAATATCCAGACGCCGCAGCACGCGATACAGCGATGGCCGACAGATCCCCAGCGCACGGGCAGCGGCGGTCATGTTCCAGCGGCATTCGATGAGCACACCGAGTACGTCCTCGCGTTCATCCACGGGTGCCGCGGTGGGTCTGCTCTGGCGAATCGGCGTGACGTTCTGCACGCTCGCACGGACCGGCTGCGACGGCTGACCGTCCGCCTGAGCGAGGAAATCAGCGGGCAGGTCACAGCGCTGCACTCGCGCGCCCTCCTTCACCGCGCAGGCATAACGAATGACCGCCCGCATCTGCCGCAGGTTGCCCGGCCACGAATGGCCGAGTAGCAAGGGCCAGACATCGGCGGCGATCACCTGGCGCGGATCGCAGCCGGGCAGTTCGGTGGCGACCATGCTGCACACCAACTCGGTACGGTCAGTACGTTCGCGCAGCGGCGGCAACTGCACCACACCGGTGGCAATGCGATAGAACAGATCCTCGCGAAAGCTGCCGTTTTCCACCAGATGCATGAGGGATTGGTGGGTCGCACAGATCAGCGCGAAGTTCACCGGCACGCTGCGCTCGGCACCCAGCGGGGTGACCTCGCGCTCGGCGATCACGCGTAACAGGCGGGTCTGCTGCTCGAATGGCATGTCGCCGATTTCATCGAGAAACAAGGTGCCGCCGTCGGCCTGCGCCACTTTGCCTTTCTTGCCCCCCGGCAGGGCACCGGAAAATGCACCGCGGGAATAGCCGAACAGTTCGCTTTCGATCAGGGTTTCGGGGATGGACGCACAATTGAGGGCGACCAGTTGCGCGGCGTGGCGCTGACTGTGCTCGTGCAGCGCACGGGCCAGCACCTCTTTACCGGTACCGGTCTCACCCTGGATGAGTACGGCGATGCCCCGCTCCATCAAGCGCAATGCGCGGCGAAAAGCTTGACGCACTTGCGGGTCAGTGTCGTGGGCAATATCACATTCTGGGTAAGCGGAGGTTGTGTGGGCTCGGGCAAACGAAGGGTGTTCGTGTACAGAAGGCATCAGCGTCACCTTTTATTATTTATAGCTCGTGACTATGTCGACTCACCGCACTTGTGATGCAGCCGTCGATATGGCGTTGAACTACCATAAGGCAGGCACACTTATATTTTCCAATCCATAATAAATCATCTATTGATACCTTTAAGAGCATCATGATCGAACTTCGCCACCTGCAATATTTCCGTACCCTTGCCGAAACCCTGCACTTCGGCCGTGCCGCTGAACGCCTGCATATCTCACAGCCGCCGCTGTCGCGGCAGATCGCTTTGCTGGAAGAAGAACTGGGGGTCAAGCTGTTCGATCGTTCACGTCGACGGGTCGAGCTGACCGAGGCCGGCCAGCGCTTCTACCTGGATACCGCCACGGTGTTCGCCGCGTTCGAGCAGGCCAAGCGCAACGCGCTGGCGGCTGCGCGGGGTGCGGCGGGCGAATTGTCGGTGGGTTTCATGATGTCGACGGCCTACAGCGTGACCCCGGTGATTACCCGGCGCTACGCCGCGCAGTATCCGCAGGTAACGCTCAAGCTGACCGAAACCCTGCCCCTGGACCTTGCCCAGGACATCAGTGACGGCAACAAGGACGTGGCGATCATGTACCGTCCGCAGGACTGCAGCGGGCTTGAGACCGTGACCCTATACCGGGAAGAAATGACCGTGGTACTGCCGCCGGGTCATCGACTGCTGGAGCAGCCGCTGATCGACCCCACCGAGCTGGCCGGGGAAACCTTCATCATCGTGCCACGGCGTATTGCCCCGGCGTTGCACGACATGATTTTCAACTACTGCCTGCAGCACGGTGTCACCCCGAACATCGGTCTGGAAATCAACATGCAGCAGACCATCGTCAACCTGGTGGGCGAAGGCCTGGGGATCGCTATCGTGCCCCGCTCGATGCGCAACATGCGCCTGGCCACCACCACGTTCCGGCCGCTGCGCGATGCGCCGCTGATCGAAGTGGTGGCAGTGTGGAAAGCCGACAATCACAACCCGTGCATCGCGCCGTTCATTGAGAGTGCGCAACAGGCCTGTCTTCTGGTGTCTCGCGAAGACAACGTCGCTTGAACGGGGGACGCAGCTCGCGCCTGCGCCGGATAAACAAACTGGCCAAGCCTCGTTTGGAGCGACAGGTGTCTCCCGCAAGTGTCTCCCTGACCTGCGCGGGCGACATCTGAATCGCCATCGCGCGCACCTTGCCGCGCACCTCAGATGCTCGCCCCCCCGCTCCGCCTGGCCTGCGCCACCCTCCCAAGTCCTTGGCACCGCTCTTGCTATCGCCCTTGCAAACAACATCAACGCAAGGAACATCTTATGCGATCGCCCATTATTACTGGCTGGTACCACTCGCCATTTGGCAAGTTCGACCAACTCGATCCTGAGCAGATGATGGCCGAGGCCGCCCTCGGCGCACTGGAACACGCAGCCATTGCGCCGGAGCAGATCGACTCCGTGCATGTCGGCCATTTCAACGCAGGCTTTCTGTATCAGGATTTTCCTTCGGCCTTGCTGGCCAATCATATTCCAGCGTTGCGTTTCACCCCTTCAATGCGCGTGGAAAACGCCTGCTCCACCGGCTCGGCCGCGATCCATTCGGCCCTGCAGGCGGTGCTCAGCGGCCAGAGCAAACACGCACTGGTGGTGGGTTTCGAGAAGATGAACACCCTGCCCACCGCCGAGGTCGGCAAGATCCTGCTCAAATGCTGCTATGCCAAGGAAGAAGCCAATATCGAAGGTGGCTTTGCCGGTGTCTTCGGCAACATTGCGCAAACCTATTTCGACCGTTACGGCGACCAGTCCGATGCCCTGGCGATGATTTCCGCCAAAAACCACGCCAATGGCGTGCTGAACCCGTACGCCCACATGCGCCGCGACTTCGGTTATGACTTCTGCCGTAACCCATCGGAAAAAAACCCTTTCGTGGCCGGACCGCTGAAACGCACCGACTGCTCGTTGGTGACCGACGGATCGGCCGCCCTGGTGATCAGCCGCGATGATTTGGTCGGCGACCGCCGCCACGCCGTACGTTTCCGTGCCGCTGTCCAGGTCAACGACTACATGCCGCTGTCCAGGCGCGACCCGACGTTCTTCGAAGGTGCCGCCCGCGCCTGGCAACAGGCACTGCAAACCGCCCAACTGAGCCTGGCCGACCTGTCGCTGGTCGAGACCCACGACTGCTTCACCATCGCAGAGTTGCTGGAATACGAAGCGATGGGACTGGCCGAACGGGGCCAGGGCGCGCGCGTCATCACCGAGGGCATCAGCCGCAAGGACGGTCGCCTGCCGATCAACCCGTCGGGCGGCCTCAAGTCCAAGGGCCATCCCATTGGTGCCACCGGCGTGTCGATGCACGTCATGGCGGCCATGCAACTCAGCGGCCAGGCCGGCGACATGCAACTGTCCAAGGCCGATCGCGCCGGGATCTTCAACATGGGCGGCGCCGCAGTGACCAACTACGTGAGCATTCTGGAGACCGTGCAATGATGGGCATCGACAACGTCATGAACCTGGGCGAACTGCTCAACCAGATCGCGCGTCGCTACCCGGATGCACCGGGTTTCATCCGCAGTGGCCGTGAGCACTCCTGGAAGGAAATTTCTACCCGGGTCGACAGCGTGGCCAGCGCCTTGCGCGAGCGCGGCATCAAGAAAGGCGACAAGCTGCTGGTGCACTCGCGCAACAACCTGCCGTTGTTCGAAAGCGCCTGGATCGCCTTTCGCCTCGGCGCGGTGTGGGTGCCCACCAACGTTCGGATCACCCCGTCCGAGGCGGCGTACCTGGGCAGCTCTAGCGGCGCGGTGGCGATGCTCTACGACGAAGGCCTCGAACATTACGTCGACGCCGTGCGCGAGGCATCGCCGACCCTGCAGCAAGTCATTGCCATCGGCCAACCCCGCGACGGCGAACTGGGCTACGACCAATTGCTGGATGAGGGGCGCGCCTCGCACGCCGCCTTCCGCCCGGCCGAAGTGAATTACCACGACCCGCTGTGGTTCTTCTACACCTCGGGCACCACCGGCCATCCCAAGGCCGGGGTGCTGACCCATGGCCAGATGGCCTTCGTGATCACCAACCACATCGCCGACCTGATGCCCGGTTTGAACCAGCACTCGCGCTCGCTGGTGCTCGCCCCGCTGTCCCATGGCGCCGGTATTCATGCCCTGGTGAACGTCGCCCGGGGCGCCGCCTGCATCCTGCCGTCCAGCGACAAACTGGACTGCGACGAAGCCTGGCGCCTGGTGCAGGAATATCGCGTGGACAACCTGTTCACCGTGCCGACCATCGTCAAGATGATCACCGAAAGCGACGCCGTCGACCGCTACGACCACAGCAGCCTGCGCCATCTGATCTACGCCGGCGCGCCGATGTACCAGGCCGACCAGCGCCATGCCCTGAACAAGCTGGGCAAGGTTCTGGTGCAGTATTACGGCCTGGGCGAAGTGACCGGCAACATTACCGTGTTGCCCGCCGATTGCCACGACACCGAGGACTCGCCGAACGCCAAGGTCGGTACCTGCGGCTACCCGCGAACCGGCATGCAGGTGGCGATTCTCGATGACGCCGGCAATGAACTGGCCACCGGTGTCGACGGCGAAATCTGCGTGCGCGGCCCGGCGGTGTTCAGCGGCTACTACAACAACCCCAAGGCCAACGAGAGCTGCTTCAAGTTCGGCTGGTTCCATACCGGCGACCTCGGCCATCTGGACGAACAGGGTTATCTGTTCATCACCGGCCGGGCTTCGGACATGTACATCTCCGGTGGCTCCAACGTCTATCCACGGGAAATCGAAGAAGCCCTGCTCACCCACCCGGCGGTGACCGAAGTGGCCGTGCTGGGCATGCCCGACGCGAAATGGGGCGAGTCCGGCTATGCGGTGATCGTCACCACCGCCGAGGTCACCGATGAGCAACTGCTGGCGCATCTGGAACCGCGTATTGCGCGCTACAAATGGCCCAAGCGTTTCGTGCGCTGGGACGAAATGCCCAAGTCGGGCTACGGCAAGATCGTCAAGAAACAGATCCGCGCGCTGCTCGAAGAACGCCAGGAGGTAGCGTGATGGCCCCGCATTTCGCCGAACGTGCCGGCGTGCGCACGTTCATCCATGGAGGCCCGCCGCTGTCACCACGCCTGCTGGACCTGGAAGTGCCCTACAGCGAAGAGCTGCGCATCGTGCTGCCGCTTGCCAGCAACGTCGCGGCGGGCGTGCTGAAGGCGCTGGAAGGTCGACGTTATGGCAGCGCGGTGGGACGCATCCTGTGTGGCGGCGCCGCACACCTGAGTTATCACCGCATGATTAGCACCAACAACCCTGAACGCCCCTATGACTACGGCCAGCCCGTGGTCCTGGACGGCTACATCACGTTTATAAGTGGCGCGATCACCGTCGGCCGCGACGCCCAGGGCGCGCCGCTGTTGCATTGCCATGCGGGTTTTCTCGATCGCGATGGTGAACAGCACGGCGGACACCTGGTGCTGGACAAACTGGTCGTGGGCAGCGAGCCCATGGTGATTCGCTTGTGCCTGTTCGACCAGGTCGCTTATCAGGTTCAGCCTGACTCGGAAACTCACTTCAACCTGCTTCATCCCGTCCATCAGGAGGTGTCATGAACGTCGCCGTAACCGAAGAGTCCCTGGTCCAGGGCGGCCGGCTGGGTCGCCTGGTGGTCGCCCGCCTGAAGCCCAACGAAGACATCATCGACAGCGCCGAATCCTTGTGCAAAGAGCACGGCATCCACCTGGCCGTGGTGCGCGGCGGATTGGGCAGTCTGATCGATGCCCAGCTTTGCTACCTGGGTCGCCAGGGCATGATCGAAATCCATGTCGAGGGTCCGGGGGTGGAAATTCTCAGCCTCAGCGGCGAAATCATCAGCGGCGAAAGCCGCTTGCAGGCGGTCGTGGCCGATGTCGATGGCAAACTCTATGCCGGCCGTCTCGAGCGAGGCAAAAATCTCAGCTTCATCACGGTCGAGCTGACGCTGCAAGAGTGGCTGCCCAACTGAACAGATTGCTTCATAACCCCATAACAATAAATCGTAGCCGTGTGCAAAGGGGCTAGCTCGCAGCCCCGCGCCCTGGACTTTCGATCGAATTGCCACGTCCATCAGGAAAACAACAATGAAGAAAATTCCTTTCGTTCGCCTGTCTTTGCTCGCCACCACAGGTGTCGCCCTGGCACCGCTGGCGCATGCGGACTTCGTCAAGGACAGCAAGGCCAACCTGGGTTTTCGCAACTACTACTTCAACAACGACTACCGTGATCGTGCCGGTCCCGCCGGGCAAAGCAAGACAGCGGAATGGGCGCAGGGATTCTTCCTTGATTACAAGTCCGGTTTCACCGATGGCACGCTCGGCTTTGGCGTGGATGCGCTCGGCTTGCTGGGGGTGCGCCTGGACGGTGGCAGCGGCAATCACCGCGGCAGCTCGATGATTCCCGATGACAGTGACGGCAGCGCCGTGGACAACTGGAGTCGGCTGGGGCTGACCGGCAAGATGCGTTTGTCCAAGACCGAGGCGCGCTACGGCACGCTGCAGCCCAAGCTGCCGATCCTGGTGAGCAACGATGGTCGCGTCCTGCCGCAAACGTTCGAAGGCGGCATGATCAGCTCCAAGGAAGTGGACGACCTAACCCTGGTCGGCGGTCGCCTGGAACACACCACCGGCCGCGGCTCGACCAACCGCTCAGGGCTCGCGGTGGCGGGTGGCACGCAGCAAAGCAATGAGTTTCTGTTTGCCGGCGCCGACTACAAGCTGACCAAACAACTCACCCTGCAGTACTACGCTGCCCGACTCGAAGACTATTACGTGCAGCATTTCGGCGGCCTGGTGCACGTGCTGCCCCTGGGCGAAGGCCAGTCGCTGACCACCGACCTGCGTTACTTCAAGACCGACGCCGATGGCCGCAACGACTCCGCCTCGGGCCGCGCCGCCGGGTACCGGGTGAGTGGTCTGGGCGATACCACCGGCAAGATCGACAACGACACCTGGAGCGCGATGTTCACCTACGCCCTGGGCGGAAACTCCTTCCTCCTCGGGTACCAGAGCGTGTCCGACAGCGGCAACTTCGTGCAGCTCAACCAGGGCAACACCAACGAAGGTGCAGCGGGCAGCAGTATTTACCTGTTCACCGATCGACTGGTCACCAGCTTTACCCGGGCCGGCGAACGCACGGCATTCGGGCAATACTCATACAACTTCGCCGCAATGGGGGTTCCCGGGCTGGTGGCTTCCGTCGCCTACCTCAAAGGCACCAACATCCGCATGGCCACCGGTGGCGATGAGAAGGAATGGGAACGTGACATCGCACTGGACTATGTGGTGCAGAGTGGCACCTTCAAGGGTGTAGGGTTCAGCTGGCGTAACGGCATGTTGCGCAGTGGCGTGCCCAGCGAATACGCCCAGAACCAGAACCGCGTGGCCATCAATTACACGCTGGCGTTGTTCTGATTGTCCGGAGCCCCTTGTTCTGTGCAGATCGTTCGATATCGACCCACCCACGGCGGCGTGCTTGCAACCTGCTCTATGACGCCAATATCAGCCTCATCAACCGCCCAAAACGTTATCAACACCTGAAGCCATCGTTCGTATGGCCTGAACCTGCCGCTACATGAGCCTTGAGGACCACACTATGAAATACTGCCTGGGCGACGCCCGCGTCGAAACCCATCCACAGAGCTGGGTCGCACCCAATGCCGTGCTGGTGGGCAAGGTCAAACTGGAAGAGGGCGTCAATGTCTGGTTCAACACCGTCCTGCGTGGCGACAACGAATTGATCCTGATCGGCAAGAACAGCAACGTCCAGGATGGCACGGTGATGCACACCGATATGGGTTACCCGCTGACCATCGGCACCGGCGTGACCATCGGCCACAACGCCATGCTCCATGGCTGCACGGTGGGTGATTACAGCCTAATCGGCATCAACGCCGTGATTCTCAATGGCGCAAAAATCGGCAAGAACTGCATCATCGGCGCCAACTCGCTGATCGGCGAAGGCAAGGAAATTCCCGACGGCTCGCTGGTCCTGGGTTCGCCCGGCAAAGTTGTGCGCGAGCTGACAGAGGCGCAGAAGAACATGCTGGAGGCCAACGCCGCCCACTATGTGCATAACGGCCAGCGTTATACCCGCGATCTGGTCGAGCAGGACGCATAAGCGCCATCGAACGGCCGGTGCCTTGGCGATTATGGTGATATATCTCTATGGGATGTTCAGGACAGATGTCGCTTCCAGGGTTGGGCGGAGCGACAGTTGAAGGAGACACCTGTTACATCCCCCCACGACGCCGGGTGCTCTGTAAGAAATGGATACATTCGTACAAACACTATTTTTCTTTGTAAAAACAGTCAGTTGAATACGAGCGTCGGCTATATTTTTTACCTCCACCAAGGCTGTGCCTTTCGTGGCACCTGAATTGCTATAGCTTTCGTATCCAGTCGCCGGCACCACGGCCATTGAATAAAAACAATAAGTCAGGAGAACCAAATGAGCGACTTTACTCGCCGCAACTTTCTCAAAACGGCCACCCTCGCTTCTGCCGCCGTCGCGGCCGCCGGGCTCGGTCTTTACAGCGGCAAGAGTCAGGCCGCCGAGTTCAAACTGAAGTTTGCCAACAATTTGCCCATAACCCACTCCATGAATGTGCGTGCCCGGGAGATGGCCAAGGCAATACGTGAAGAAACCAACGGTGCAGTGCAGATCCAGATTTTCCCCAGCAGCCAGCTCGGCAGTGATACCGATACCCTGGCTCAAGTTCGCTCGGGTGCCGTCGACATGTTTGCACTGTCGCCGGTGATCCTCGGCACGATGGTACCGTCGGTGCAGATCAGCGCCGTCGGGTATGCTTTCAGGGATTATGAGCAAGTGTGGAATGCCATGGACGGCGAGTTGGGTGCTCATGTCCGTGCCGAGATCGCCAAAACCGAAACGCTGTTTGCGTTCGACAAAATCTGGGACAACGGTTTTCGTGTGACCACCACCAGTACCCGTCCGATAGTCACTCCCGACGATCTCAAGAGCATGAAGCTGCGCGTGCCTCCGAGCCCCATCATCATGTCCATCTTCCGCGCCTTCGAGGCCGCGCCGACCAGCATCAACTTTTCCGAAGTGTATTCGGCACTCCAGACCCGCATCGTGGAAGGACAGGAAAACCCGCTCACCCTGGTGTCTTCGGCGAAACTGTACGAAGTGCAAAAATACTGCTCCCTGACCAACCACGTCTGGGACGGCTTCTGGATGCTGGGCAACAGTGCTTCGTTCAACCGCCTGCCCAAAGACATGCAGGCGGTGGTCAGCAAACACATCAATACCGCCGTGCTTGCTCAGCGCGATGACTTGGCCAAGTTGCAGGGCACCATCCGCGACACACTCGAGGAGAAAGGCCTTGAACTGGTGGAATCGGCCCCCGAACCCTTCCGTCAGCGGCTGCAAAGCGCCAACTACTATGGGGACTGGCACGACAAGTTCGGCGACGCCGCTTGGGCAATCCTCGAGAAATATGCCGGGAAACTCGCATGATGGGCGCGCCAGCGGCACTGGCCTCCACTCCTTCCATGCGCCTGCCGGCCCGGGCGCTTGTCTGTCTGAATACGTGGACCATGCGTGTGGTCGGAGCGATCACCGTTGCCTTGATGGTGATCGAAACCGGCGTGCTGCTGGCGGGGGTTATTTCCCGCTACGTGATGCACAGCCCGTTGATCTGGTCCGACGAGCTGGCGTCTTCGCTGTTCATCTGGATGGCCATGTTCGGCGCGGTGCTGGCCCTGGACCGCGGAGAACACATGCGCATGTCCGCGCTGGTCAACAAGCTGCCCGAAGCCTGGCGCGGTTTCTGCGAAACCCTGTCGGCGCTGGTGGTGTGCCTGTTCGTGGTGATGATCATCGCGCCAGCCATGCAGCATTCCCATGAGCAGATGTGGATCACCACCCCGGCGTTGGGTATCCCCGACGGCTTGCGTGCGGCGGCCTTGCCGGTCGGCGCGGTATTGATGCTGCTGGCTGCGGTGTCGCGCATGGCGCGGTTTTCCACGGTGCGCCAGTTCATGGCCGGGATTGTCGTGGTGACGGTCGTGGCCGCTGCATTGTGGTTCAGCCAGCCACTGCTGGCGGATCTGGGTAACTACAACCTGATCGTGTTCTTTCTGGTGCTGCTGGGTGCCTGCGTGTTCGGCGGCATTCCTATCGCGTTCGCCTTTGGCACTGCAACCGTGGCCTACCTGGCGCTGGCCACCCATGCACCGTTGTCGATTGTGGTCAGCCGCATGGATGAGGGCATGTCGCACATGGTGCTGCTGGCGGTGCCACTGTTCGTCCTGCTGGGCGTGGTGTTGCAACTGTCCGGCATGGCGCGCACGCTGATCGACTTCATGGCCTCCTTGCTCGGTCATGTGCGCGGTGGCCTGCAATACGTCTTGCTGGGTGCGATGTTTCTGGTGTCGGGGATTTCCGGTTCCAAAGTCGCCGATATGGCGGCAGTCGCCCCGGCGCTGTTCCCTGAAATGAAAAAACGCGGCTCCAAGCCCGAAGAGCTGGCCGCCTTGCTGGCGGCGACCGGGGCAATGACCGAGACCATTCCGCCGAGCCTGGTACTGATTACCATCGGCGCGGTCTGCAGCGTGTCCATTACTGCGCTGTTCATCGGCGGTTTGATGCCGGCGGTGGTTGCCACCGTGGTTATTGCGCTGGTGTGCTGGTGGCGTTCACGCAAAGAAGCGCGGCCCAATGTTCAGCGCGCGCCGCTATCGGTCATCGCGCGCACGTTCATGATCGCCTTGCCGGCCCTCGCGCTGCCGTTGCTGATTCGAGTGGCGGTACTTGAAGGCGCGGCCACCGCCACCGAAGTCTCCACCATCGGTGTGGCTTACGTGGTGATGGTCGGACTGGTAATGCACCTGTTCATGCGCCACATCGAGTTCAAAAAGGTGTACCCGATGATGCTCGAGGCGGCGGCATTGTCCGGCGCCATCCTGCTGATCATCGGCATGGCATCGGCCATGGCCTGGGCACTGACTCAGTCAGGTTTCTCGGCATCGTTGGTGGACTTGATCAGCGAAATTCCTGGCGGCGCCATCGGCTTCATGATCGTGACCATCGTCACCTTCGTGATTCTGGGCAGCGTGCTGGAGGGTATCCCGGCGATCGTGCTGTTCGGTCCGCTGATGTTCCCGCTGGCCGAGATGCTCGGCATTCACCCGGTGCACTACGCCATGGTGGTGATCCTGGCGATGGGTATCGGCCTGTTCGCACCGCCGCTGGGTGTCGGCTTCTACGCCGCCTGCGCGATCAGCAAGGTGTCGTCCGACCACGTCATCCGTCGCGTCTGGGGCTACCTCGCCGCACTGATCGTGGCGCTGATTATCGTCGCCTGTTTCCCATGGATTTCCATCGGTTTCCTTTAAGAGAGCATTTGTCATGAGCCAATTAGCGAACAAGCAAGCTCCGCTCGCCTCGGACCTGGGACGCGTGGCATTGGTCACAGGCGCCGCCATGGGTATCGGCGCGGCGATCGCTGAACGCCTGGGGCGCGATGGGCATACCGTGGTGGTGGCAGACATCAACCTGGCGGCGGCCGAAGAAATGGTCGCCGGGCTGAATGCCCAAGGCATTGAAGCGCTGGCGTTGGCGATTGACGTTGGCGATGGGCAATCCATCGCGGCGGCGTTTGCCTATCTGCAAGAGCATTTTGGCCGCTGTGATGTGCTGGTCAACAACGCCGGCATTGCCAGGACCCAGGCGTTTCTGGACTGCGACCTCGGCGACTGGCAGCGGGTACTGAATATCAACCTGACGGGCTCGCTGCTCTGCGGCCAACACGCGGCGCGACTGATGAGCGCCAATGGTTGGGGGCGGATCATTAACGTCGCCTCCATCAGCGGTATGCGCGCGAGCATGGGCCGCACGGCCTATGGCACGTCCAAGGCAGCGATCATCGGGTTGACTCGGCAGATGGCGGTCGAGCTTGCCGAATACGGCATTACCGTAAACGGCATAGCGCCCGGCCCGGTGGACACACCGTTGACCCAGATGCTGCACTCGGCCACGACCCGGGATTCCTACGCCAGGGCCGTGCCGATGCGGCGTTATGGAACACCAGCCGAAATGGCGGGTGCGGTGGCCTTTCTGGCTTCCGACGATTCGTCATATATCAGCGGTCATGTGATTCCGGTGGATGGCGGGTTCATGGCGTCGGGCATTCTGGAAATTTGAGCGACCGCAACGACACCGCTCAAACGATGCGTTCCTCGCGAGCGTCCTGCGAAAAGTAAGCCTGCCTGCAATGCGTGTCACCCGGCGCGAGATATTCGCCGCTGGGTGGCGAGCCCCTTCCTGAAGGCTTCGCCCATCTTTAACCGCTCGGTTTCAGGGGATGGAGCAAACTGAACCCACACCTTGGAAGAACAATAATGGCCGCCCGATCGCGCCTCTACCTGCGGAAATACCGATGAACTCCATTGCCACCCCTCTGCATCAACCTCTTGTACCCGAACTTATCGCCAACCTTAAAACCATCGTCGGTGACAGCCATGTGCTGACCGAAGCCAACGACACGGTGCGCTTTCGCCAGGGCTTCCGATTTGGCAAGGGCAGTGCCGTCGCGGTGGTGTGTCCTGGTTCGCTGCTCGAGCAATGGCGCGTGGTCAAAGCGTGTGTGGCCGCCGACATGATCGTCATCATGCAGGCGGCCAATACCGGCCTGACCGGTGGCTCAACGCCGGACGGCGGCTACGATCGCGAGGTCGTGATCGTCAGCACCCTGCGCATGCGCACCGTGCAGGTGATCGAGCAGGGTCGGCAGGTGATCTGCTTTCCCGGCTCGACACTGGATCAGCTGGAAAAGGTGCTCAAGCCGCTGGGCCGCGAGCCGCATTCGGTGATTGGCTCTTCGTGCATTGGCGCTTCAGTCTTCGGCGGCGTCTGCAACAACTCGGGTGGTTCGTTGATCCGGCGCGGGCCGGCCTACACCGAGATGTCGCTGTACGCCCAGCTTGGTGCGGATGGTCAGCTGCACCTGGTCAATCACTTGGGGGTCAATCTGGGCGATACGCCTGAGCAGATCCTCGGCAACCTGGAGGCCGGCCGTTACAGCGAAGCCGATATCCAGACCGACGCCGGACGCGGCTCCGACCACGGTTATGCAGAGCATGTGCGTGATGTCGATGCCGCCACGCCAGCCCGTTTCAACGCGGACAAGCAGCGCCTGCACGAAGCCAGCGGCAGCGCCGGCAAGCTGGCGGTGTTTGCGGTGCGCCTCGACACCTTCGCCGCCGAACGCGATACAGCGGTCTTCTACATCGGCACCAACGACACCGCCGATCTGACCCGGATACGTCGGCACATGCTCGAACACTTCGTTGAGCTGCCGATCGCCGGTGAATATATGCACCGCGATGCCTATGACGTGGCGGCTGAGTACGGCAAGGACACCTTCCTGATGATCCATCACTTGGGCACTCGGCGCCTGCCGAAAATGTTCGCCCTGAAAAGCCGGGTGGATAATGTCCTCGGCCGATTCACCTGGTTGCGCTCGCATTTGTCGGACCGCGTCCTGCAAAGGGTCGCACGCTGTTTTCCGAATCACCTGCCCAAGCGCATGAGCGATTATCGCCAACGTTATGAGCATTACTTGATGCTCAAGGTATCAGCCGCTTCCGTAGCGCCGGCCGAGGCGTACCTGAGTCAATTGTTCGAGGGGCGCGAGGGCGATTTCTTTCGCTGTACAGCCGAGGAGGGCAGCAAGGCCTTCCTGCATCGGTTCGCGGCGGCCGGGGCGGCGATTCGGTATCGGGCGATCCATGACAATGCGGTCGAGGATATCGTGGCACTGGATATCGCCCTGGCGCGCAATGACCGCGACTGGTTCGAAACACTGCCAGCATCCATCGAGCAGCAACTGATCCTGAAGCTGTATTACGGGCATTTTTTCTGCCACGTCTTCCACCAAGATTACATCGTGCGCAAGGGCAGCGATTGCCTGGCCGTGGAACATGCGATGTGGGCATTGCTGGACGATCGTGGTGCCGAGTACCCGGCGGAGCATAATGTCGGCCATCTTTATCCGGCGAAGGCCGATCTGAAGGCGTTCTATCAGAAGCTGGATCCGTGCAATACCTTCAATCCGGGTGTGGGAAAGACCTCGAAATGTCGGCACTGGCAGGGTGAGGCCTGAAACGGTCCGGCATGAAAAAGCGGCGGCATGCCTATGTGTTTGATCACCCGGATCTGCATCGGCACGATATCCAACTGCTCGCTGGTTTCTTCACTGATCACATGCTTGCGGCAACCACAGGCACAGGTCAGTTCGTGCTCAGGCAGTTCATGGATGACTTCAATGCGAGGCAGATCAGCAGACAGTGGCTTGCGCTTGCCACGGCGTTTGGGTGATACCCGAGAGGAGATTGCACGACTGACCGGGTTTTCTTGCCCGACGATCACTACCTGGTGCCAACGTTTTCAGTTGCATCGACTCGACGGATTGATTGATTGATAAACCAGGTCGTGGACGCAAGTCGCCGCTGTCTGCTGACACTGTCCGCCGTGTCTTGGAGCAGGTCACGAAACCCCGCATTGGCGAGTCACGCTGGAGCTGTCGAAGCATGGCGCGAGCTGTCGGTGTTTCTTCAACTACCGTTCATAAGTTATGGGCCGCCAATGACTTGAAGCCTCACCTGACCCGCACCTTCAAGCTGTCAAACGACCCGCAGTTCGAACACAAATTCCGGGATGTTATCGGGCTTTACCTGGCCCCGCCGGACAAGGCATTGGTGCTGTGTTGCGATGAAAAAAGCCAGGTTCAGGCCCTGGAGCGAACGCAGCCCGGATTGCCTTTGGGCATCGGCCACATCCAGACAAAATCCCATGATTACACGCGCCACGGCACGGTTACGTTATTCGCAGCGCTGGATTACCTACAGGGCAAACTGATCAGCAGCATCGAACGTCAACACCGTCATCAAGAATGGTTGGCCTTCCTCAAGAAAATCAACAAGCAGACCCCCAAGCACCTCCAGCTCCATCTGATCGTCGATAACTACGCGACGCACAAGAACGCCACCGTGAAAGCCTGGCTGGCGAAGCATCCACGTTTTCATATGCACTTCACACCGACGTCCAGCTCCTGGATGAACATGGTTGAACGGTTTTTTCGAGACATTACGGTGTACCTACGGGACGGTAGCTTTGCCTCCGTGCGCGAGTTGGAAAGCTCGATTACAACGTTCATGGCATTACGAAACGCACAGCCGACCCGATACGTTTGGAACGCAAAGGGTGAGGAGATTTTGAGCAAAATCCAACGGGCTCGTGAGGTGCTTGAAGCCGTGCAAGAAAGGTAAATTATTTCGAGAACAGCACACTCGTTATTGAGCGCAACACACACTCACTATCTTCCCGTTGCTGTTGCACCTGGAGGAGCGAATCCGGGCGGTACTTTGAGCCACGGGAAGCCCTGCAACGCCACATCATAACCAGTGTCGTAGAGCTTGCGCATGTATTCATTGTCGAACTCTTCCTTGTGGGGGAAGTTGAAACTCGACGGTATGAACCCGAGGTTGAAGTCCACGCCGTCGCGCTGGGTGGTGGCATAGATCCGGTAGAGGTCGCCGATGCCCTGGCTGTGGATCAACGAGGTGACCGCGCGCCCAGCGATGCTCATGGTGCTGCGCTCGACCTGCGCCCAGTCAGGATCGAGTCGCGCATTGCGTATTACGTAGAGCCTGCGCTCGCGGGTGAATCCTGCTTTTGCCGCCTCCTCTTTGACACGGATACCGGCCGGATAAGCGAATACCTGCGCCATGATGCCACCGTCCACGTGCATTTCCTGATAGGTTTTACCGTCGACTTCCACATCGATCATCATTGGCGGAAATCCTCCCGGAATCGAGGCGGATGCGATCATGATTTTCACGAAAAGGTCCAATGCCTCAGGACCACCATAGGTCGCGATTTTCCCCATGTCCCAGATAATGGGGCGTCGCGCATCGAGGTCGGCGGTGCCGATCAACAGAAAGCGGCCCTTCGCGTACTCGGCGGCGATCTCCTTGAGCATGTCATCGGTCACCGATTTGCGCGTCAGCTTCAACAGCGGTGCGTTGTCCGACATCGCATCGCCCAACACGCCTGCGAAAAAGCTGCGCGGCAAAATGACGTCTTTGGGCGATAAGGTGGTATAGACCCTCTTCAGCGTCGCGTCGTACTTCGGCCCAAGAAAGGCGAAAGGCGCAATCAGCGCGCCCGTGCTGATGCCGGTAACAAGTTTGAATTCAGGGCGCGTTCCTGTAACCGTCCAGCCATTTATCAATCCCGCGGTGAATGCACCATTGTCACCACCGCCCGAAATTGCCAGATATACCGCTGGCGGTAGGGGGCCCTTGTGCCCCTGCTTCACGAGGTAAGCCTGTTCCCGCCGCAGCGCTTCAAGCCCGACTCGGGTCAGCTGTGTCATGTCGCCGCCGCCGACATAACGCACCCCGGTCATGCCTGGGATCTCCGCTCTCGCCGTCAACTCGGTCGGCACCGCCGATAGGCGCGGCGGCGCCATGGCGCAACCTTGCATCAGTACAAACAGGGCCACAATCAGGCTGGTGGTTTTCATAGTCATCTATCTCTCTGTCTACACCCTGTTGAACGGATGAGTGGATAATCCAATAACGTCGGGCATCAGAGGCGCAGTAACCTATCGATAATGCATTTTTGATCGTTACCTGGCCCCCACCAGCCTTCAGCAGCTCCACCAGGCATCATGTAAAGCTTTCAGGCGCTGGCATTGGCTTCATGCTCGTCTGCGAAGGCCATGAGCACCTCCAGATCGAGCACATCCAGCTTGATCCGGGCGATAAAGGCGGAGAAAGCCAGGTTGGCGGCGAGCAGACGCAGATCGGCGGCCCAGGCCGGGAGATGGACCGGCCCCTGGAGCCAGCCGGACTCGAAGAGCGGGGCCAGGCGTACGGTATCACCCAGGCTGAGGCGCCCGGCGAACAGATAACCCACCAGTTCCGGCCGGTTGTCGCGGATCGCGATGCGCAACAGGGTATGGACGCCGAGCAAACCGGTCAGGTAGGCGGCATCCTTGGTGAACGCCGAACCGCCGCGCAGGTCGGCGCCGCGGAAAACCCGTTGGGTCGAGCGGAAGGACTCCTCTTGCGACTGTCCGGCAGCGAGAAAACCTTCAAATACCTGGATGAAATCGGCACCATCCAGCGCCTGCTGGACCGCGAGCACGCGCAGGGCGAGGCGGCGCAGGCGGTTGATGTCCATGCTGCCGGTGAACAGCTCGGCCAGAGTGGCGATGCCCTCCTGAGTCTGGGTCGTGCGTGGCGCACCCAGGCCCAGGCTTTTCAGGTTGGGTTGGAGCGCGCCGTTTTGTGCCGTGGCGACATGCACGAAGGCCTCATGCTGCAATAGCTGGCTCTTGTCCAGTTCAGAGAACAGGGCGCTGGCACGCAGGCGGATGCGGCTCGCCCCGGCGATGGCCTTGGCGGCCAGGGTCGGATCGAGCACCACCGTGATCCGGCCCAGGCCGAAGAAGCGGTCCAGTTCCGGCTGCATCCAGGCGGCGAAGACCTCGGCCGGGATCTCGGCCGGGCTCGGTGGAATCCGGGCACCACCCAGAAGGGCGTCGGTGGTCTTGAGGAAGAAATGGGCCGCGTCCAGCATGCTCAGTTTCTGGCTCGGGTAGTAGAAGTCGGGGCGTCGGTACAGCGCTGACGAATACTGGGTGAAGTCGGGTGTGCCAATGGCACCCAGCATGCGCCCGGCCGTAGCGTAGCTGCGCGCTGTCATGGCGAGGTAGCGCCCGGCCGGATGCCCCACATCGCAGCGGCCGATAAATGCTTCCAGGGCGGCGATGTCGGCGCTGTGCTCGCGCGGGCGCAGCTCGACCCTGGGCAGTTCTGCATGCCCGGCGCGCCAACGCGCCAGGAATACCTCCTCGACCCCATCCGGCCAGGCCAAGGCATCCAGCACGCGGATCTTGCGGGCCAAACCGGGCAGAGCGGCATCGAGTTCGGACAGGGCAGCGACGCTCACAGAAACCTCCTTGGGAGACGTGGGGCAATCGCAAAAGCTTAGTCGTTGTCGAAGCATCGCGTTGCGACAGGCCAAGCGCCGCATGCGCGCGTGCGGGCAAAACGCAGTTGCCTACGACCACCCATTGAGCGTCTATGCTGGGCCTACCGATCTCATATCTTTGCAGTGATTTGCCAGGAGGCAGTTCAATGGTCCCCTCGCTCAACTCCGAGAAGGCGTTTTCCCGCGGTCTGCTCGATGTCCTGATTCGTGCCGGGCTGATTGTCGTTCTGGTGCTGTTCTGCTTCGAGATCTTCCGTCCGTTCCGCGATCTGTTGCTCTGGTCGCTGATCCTGGCGATCGCCCTCTACCCACTGCAAGGCCGGCTCAAGGGCATGCTGGGCTACAAAGACGGACTTATCGCGACGCTGATCGTGCTGATCTCCATCGGTATTCTCTTGGTGCCGATCTACCTGTTGGGCACCTCAATTGTCGACTCGGTCGAGCATGTCATTGGCGTGGTCAAGAGCGACAGTTTCCAGATTGCTCCGCCGGCCGATTCAGTCGCCGATTGGCCGCTGGTGGGCAAGCGGCTGCATGGCGTCTGGCTTCAGGCTGCCACCGACCTTCCGGGGCTGACCGAGAAGTACATACCGCAGATCAAAGGTATCAGCCTGGCCCTGTTGAGCAAGCTCGCCGGGGTCGGCATGGGTTTCCTGATTTTCATCTGCGCCCTGATCATCGCCGGGATCCTCATGGCCCATGGCGAGGGTGGCAGCCGCAGTGCGGTGCAGATCGCTTCGCGCATCAGCGGTCCGGCCAAGGGGCCGCAAATGGCCGGGCTGTGCACCGCGACCATTCGCGCGGTAGCGCTGGGGGTGGTCGGTATCGCCTTTATCCAGATGCTGCTGGTTGGCGTCGGCTTCGTGCTCAAGGGCATCCCCGGTGCCGGACTGCTGGCCCTGGCGGTGTTGCTGCTCGGGATCATGCAGTTACCGGCGACGCTGATTACCATTCCGGTGATCGTCTTCGTGTTCGCCACCGAGGGTGTCAGCACGGTGGGCATCGTCTTTGCCATCTATGTCTTTGTTGCCGGTCTGGTGGATAACGTGCTCAAGCCATTGCTGTTGGGGCGCGGGGTCGATGTGCCAATGTCGGTGGTACTGATCGGGGCCTTGGGGGGCATGGTCACCAGCGGCATTCTCGGTCTGTTCATCGGCCCGGTGGTGCTTGCGGTCGGCTATCAGTTGTTCTGGCAGTGGGTGCAGGACCCGCCGCAGGCCAGCGCGCCCGACGACCAGCCGAAGACCTGACGGGCCCCATTTCTCCCCCATTTCACCCGGACCGGCTACTCCTCTTGGGGTGCTCCTGATGGAGGGACTGGGCCTCAGCGGCTGCGTGCGCCTGGGGCCGGACTTCCAGGCACCTGGCGAGGCCTGGATCGAACACTGGAACAGTCCTGCGCTCGACCAGGCCCACTAGCAGCGACAACCCGACAGCCGTCAATGGTGGCAAGTGTTCGTCGAAACCACGCATCTGACCCAGCGGCTAGCTCGCTGATCCTCTTTTTGAAAGGGGAGCAGCAGGCAAGGCTCCTGGTTCGGGCGTGAGCCGAGAATGGCCCGGTCTCGGAATTTTTACCTACCAGAAAGCAAAAAGCCCCAGCGCATGGCTGAGGCTTTTTGTTCGGTATTAGTGGTGCCCAGAGACGGAATCGAACCGCCGACACGGGGATTTTCAATCCCCTGCTCTACCGACTGAGCTATCTGGGCCGCGCGGCGGAATTAAACTTTTTTACGGCCGGGGCGTCAAGCACGAAATCAAAAAAAATCAATGAATACCTATGCTTACGATGGTCCGTAATTTGGAACAGCACAGCCTCAAAAACCGTGAGCTGGAAGTGGTTAGACTCGTCCGTTCCCTTGCACCCCATGCGAAGGTCGAGAGTGCAAGCCTGTAAGGACAACCCCACCCACGCGGCTGCCGGGATTATTTCGAGCTCGAGAAGCGGCAGGCTAAAAGATATGCTCAGGCCCCGGAAACGTCCCCTGCTCCACATCCTTCGAGAAGTCTCTCGCTGCCGACTGAAGCACGGAGCGCATATCGGCATACTGCTTGACGAATCGCGGCAGGCGGCCGGTCCGTAGCCCAACCATGTCCTGCCAAACCAGAACCTGAGCATCACATTGATGACCCGCTCCAATCCCCACAGTAGGAATTGAAACAGCTTCGGTGATCGCCGCTCCTACCTCATTAGGCACCATCTCGATCAAAATGGCGAAAGCGCCCGCGCGCTCAAATGCTTTTGCAGTGTCGATCAGACGCTGCGCGTCCTCCCCTCGCCCCTGGACTCGGTCACCGACAGTGTGGACTCGTTGCCGTACACATTGTTGGAAGCAGAATCGCCCACCAGCAAAACGGGGATTCCGGCCTCCTCGAATAGGGCAGCGGTATACATGTCATAGGCCGTCAGCATCGCCCATTTTTGCCCATCCCTTTTCATTTGTTTCAGATGCGGGATTCTGACTCTCTTCACCGCGCAGGCCGCGTTGTTATAGGGAGAGGGCTGGTCGCTCATGGATATCGTCTCGGTGAAAAATGGGTTAACTGAACAACTGCTCGATCAGCAAAATCACTGCGATGATGATCATGGCTGCGCCGGAGAGCAGGCTAACCAAGCGAGCTGAGGTTGGACGTGTTCGTAGAACCTTTTGTGAGCCAAACCCGACCAGCAGATAGATCACGCCGCAACTGAAGGCATGCACCAGCCCCAACGCAATAATCTGAATGGGGACGGGCCACACTGCCGTGGCGTCAGTGAATTGAGGCAAGAGTGCCAGGAACAGAAGGAATACTTTTGGATTCAACCCACTGACACACAGTCCCTTTATCGCCCAGCGCGGCGATGACACCGGCTCATGAAACTCATCAGCATGCGGAGTTGAAGGATGAAGCAGCATGTTGATACCCAACCAAAGCAGATACCCCGAGCCCACAACGGTAAGCACCGACATGGCAATAGGGTTGCTCGCCACTAGACCACCGACGCCTGCAGCAACAATCAACGTCGCAAGCACATGGCCCGACAAAAGCCCGGCCACTGCGGGAATGACGACCCGCCCCCTTAAACCTGCGGAAATCGCGTAGGCCCAGTCTGCTCCAGGCGTAATCACAAAAAGGAACGACACTGCCCAGAATGCAGCGAACACGGTGAGAGTCATGGCGCTATAGCTCCCCTGTGTTCACACATTGGAGGCTGGACCAGCCTCTTGAAAGTTTTCAAACCGTTTTTCTGCATCGACATATCCCACGAACAAAGGCCGTCTCCGCGCCCTGGGACAGAGGAGATCGGCAGCCAATAATCGAAGAAAGAATAATGAAATATTGCTAGAATTTTCTCCTAAAGATTCTTATTCAGACCGATCAGCATGGGAGATTCTTCTAAATGGACAGGATTGATCGAAATATTCTTTCTGAGCTCCAAAAGGATGGTCGTCTCTCCGTCACTGAGCTGGCTGAACGTGTCGGCTTGAGCCTTTCACCCTGCCATCGACGAGTACGTGCCTTGGAGGAATCCGGGGTGTTACTGGGCTATCGAGCGCAATTGGATGCAACCGCACTGGGCCTGAATTTTTCAGCGGTGGTATTTGCCACACTCAGGGAAGGCGATAGACAAGCGGTTGACGCGTTTGAAACATCGCTCATGGATATACCCCAAGTAGTCGATGCGCAGCGCCTCTTCGGAAAGCCGGACTATTTGCTCCATGTGATTACGCAAGATTTGCCGACCTTTCAAAAACTCTATGATGAGAGGCTCTCGGCGTTGCCCAATGTCCAGCGATTGACCTCGACGCTTGTCATGAAACACGTTATCCAGAATAGATCGCTACCGTTTTGATAACGAGTTGCCCCTGGCGCTAGTGACTCTCCGTCACTGGCGTTTTTTTCATTTACAGTTTGAAAGCGCGACGAGCGCTCTCTGCCAGGAAAAGGCTTTCTGTGTCCTGCCTCAAATCCAGATCTTCAAGCCCCGCCAAACATTCCGAGGGTGTCAACATGGGATAGTGGGTGCCAAACATGACCTTGTTTTTTCCTGCGCCCCGCATATACGCCACCCATTCCAGAGGGAAGCGAGAAGGCCCAGCGTTTTGTTTTTGCTCCCGATAGTTTGATCGCTATGGGGAGCACGCCCTGTTGAATCAGGAGCCCATGATTTCTCGGCGGCGACGATCCTGGGCACATCGATTGCCTTCTTCGCTCATGCCGTTGGGTAATTGCTCATCAAGCAAAGTAGTCCGGTGCTCGATCTGCTGAATCACCGAGTCCTGCAGGGCCTTTTTAGACATTGCATAGGCCACGTTACAATCCGCAGTAATGCAGCGAGCATAGGCGATCGCTGTGGAAAGCAATTCGGACTCCTCTACCACTTCATGGAAAAAACCCAATTTCTCGGCTTGCTCAAGAGAATAGAGCGCCCCCTTGAGCGTGGTCAGTGCACCGACTTGACTGCCCAGGGCGTATTTGATGATCTCAACATACGCCGCAGGCATTGGAATGCCGATGGGCACTTCATTCAAACCGAACTTGGCTTTTTTCCGCGCAGCAATTCGAAAATCGCAATCCAGGGCGGTGATCAGGCCTCCTGCAATCGCATGGCCGTTGATCGCCGCTACCGTTGGTCGGGGGTATTGAAAGATGCGCAGGTTGGTCGCGCGGTACTCGGCGTACCACTGACGAATACGCTCCTTGTTCTGGCTGCCAAACACCTCAAAGCTGTATTTGAAGTCGATGCCTGCTGAAAAGACGTCGCCTTGTCCGGTCAAGATGACCGGCAATTCACTGAACTCTTTCTCAAGCCGGTCGAAAGCATCATGCAGGTCCTTGAAAAAGGCATCGTTCTGTACGTTTACCTTATTGGTGTTCATGCGCACCACTGCGCAATCGTCGATAACGTCAATCTGCCAAGCCATGCTCACTCTCCTCATCAGTTGCGCCGTCGGGACGGCGCAATTTTCAATATCGCTCAAGATCCTGACGCGCTATTCAAGCGCCATGAAGTCGACCTTTGGGCCTTAACAGACCGCCAAACTGTGCTCTTCTTCCATTATTTCGCGCATCTTGAATTTTTGAACCTTGCCAGAAAGTGTCATCGGGAAGCCGTCGACAAATCGAATGTAGCGAGGGATTTTGTAACGCGCGATCTGACCGTCACAAAAGGCTCGAATGTCATCTTCATTCAGTGTTGCCCCGGCGCGCGGAACAATCCAGACGCACAGCTCCTCACCGTATTTGCGGTCCGTAACGCCGATGACTTGTGCATCCTGAATGGCGGGATGGCGATAGAGGAACTCTTCGATTTCACGTGGCGAGATGTTCTCTCCACCCCGAATCACCATGTCCTTGATGCGGCCAGTGATGCTGACATAGCCCTCCTCGTCCATGGTGGCGAGGTCGCCGCTGTGAATCCAGCCATCGGCATCAATCGTCTGCGCCGTCTTTTCCGGATCCTCCCAATACCCCTGCATCAAGGAATATCCACGCACGCACAGCTCACCCACCGTACCCACTGGAAGAACGGCGCCAGACTCGGGGTTGATAATCTTCGCTTCCAGATGCGGATGCACTTTGCCGATGGTTGATACTCGCTTTTCAAGCGGTGTGTCGGTCGTACTTTGATAACTGGCCGGACTGGTTTCAGTCATGCCATAAGCGATAGTCACCTCGCGCATGTGCATGTCTCGTTCGACGCGCTTCATGACTTCGATCGGACAGGCTGTTCCCGCCATGATCCCGGTGCGCAGGCTTGTCAGGTCGAACTCGTGGAAGCGTGGGTGATCGAGTTCGGTGATGAACATCGTCGGAACGCCGTGAAGAGCGGTGCAGCGCTCGTCCTGTACCGCCTGAAGGACTGAAATGGGATCAAACGAATCGTTAGGATAGACAATAGTGGTGCCGTGGGTCAGAGCAGCCATATTGCCCACCACCATCCCGAAACAGTGGAACAGAGGCACCGGAATGCAGAGTCGATCAGTCGCTGTCAGCTTTATGGCCTCTCCCAGAAAAAAGCCATTATTGAGTATGCCGCGATGGGTCAAGGCTGCGCCTTTCGGTGAGCCTGTCGTGCCACTGGTGAACTGAATATTGATCGGATCGGTAGGGTGCAGGGTCGCTCCGATACGGCGGACATTTTCGTCATCAGGGTCGCCTTCGGCCACCAGATCGCTGAAACGAATAAACCCTGGCACTATCGCTTCGCCGAGTTGAATCACCGCACGCAAAAACGGCAGTTTGACGGCTTCCAGTTGACCGGGTGTCGCGCTGTCAATTTCCGGCGCCAGGCTTCTGATCAGCTGAAGGTAATTGGTTGTCTTGAAAGACGAGAGCGATATCAATGCCTTGCAACTCGACTTGTTCAAGGCATATTCAAGTTCGGCGGCGCGGTAGGCCGGGTTGAAATTGACCAGAATCAGGCCGATTTTAGCGGTGGCCAGTTGCGTAACCAGCCATTGTGAACAGTTATTGGCCCAAATACCCACACGATCGCCCGGCTCAAGGCCAAGGCTCAGCAGCGCGCTTGCCAGTTGATTGGCCTCACGTTGCAATTGGGGATAGCTGTACCGAATATTTTGATGGCAGGAAACCAGCGCCTCATTATCAGGAAATCTGGCAACGATTTCGTCAAAAAACACACCCAAGGTTTTTTCAATCAGGGGGGTGTCGGTAGCGCCACGAGAATAACTGTCTTTTAGTGTGTTCATTATTGTTGTCTCAACCTTGATTCACTTGATCTTCTTGGTACTTTCAGCGTTTGAAGAGCCAAGACTCTTCAGGCGCTCTTGGTATCAATGAACATCCGGCATCGAAAACGCAGCTTCCCATTGGCTTCACTGTACGAGAGTGGCAACTGACACAACATTGGCAATATTGACGTTTTCCATGCCAATTTCGCCAAGCTGATGCCTCGCGTCTCTGAGCGCTTTACGGTTAGGCCTTACCAGAGTGGCAGGCTGTAGCTGACGATCAACCGGTTTTCGTCCATGTCGCTGAGGAAGTTGCTGCGGGTGGTCGCATTTCGCAGCTTCACGCCAATATTTTTCAGCGGCCCGCTTTGAATGACATAACCAATGTCTGTATTGCGCTCCCAGGTTTTACCGTCGCTCAGGCCGGGGCCACGATCGACGTTGTCACCGGAAACGTAACGGGTCATCAGGGTCAACCCGGGTATGCCCAGCGCGGCGAAATCGTAGTCATATCGCACCTGCCAGGAGTGTTCATCCTGGTTACCGAAGTCGTTGATCTGCACCTGATTGAGCAGCGCATCGTCTGCGCCGTTGACAAAAGCGAAGCCCGTGTCGCCACTCAGATGCTGGTAACCGGCACCGAAGCTGTGCCCACCGAGCTTGTAGGTGAACAGCGCGCCAATAGCATCGTTGTCCACGTTACTGCCGCCATCGTCGCTGGAACGAGCAAAGCGCAGGTCTGACTTGAGGCTTTGCCCTTCCCCCAGAGGCAGTTGATGGACGAGGTTGATCAGATGTTGTTTGTAAATGCCGTCGAGGCCGCCGTAGTAGTAGCTGGTGGCAAGCTGCGGGTTCCACTGATAGCGACCACCACCCAACAGGAATTCATCGCTGGTTTTTGCCTGGCCAAGCACGATGTTTCGTTTACCGCCATTAAAAACCGTCATTTCCTCATTGTCGGAAGAGTCGCGCTGGTTGACGCGATCGATTCGACCCAGGTCCAGAGTCAATCCGTCGATCTCGTTGCTGTTGAGCCAGGCACCCCGGAAGGTTTGCGGCATCAGGCGCGAATCATTGCGCATTAACGACGGCAGCACTGGCTGAAGAGTGCCGAGCTTGAGGGTGCTTTTGGACAAACGCAATTTGGCGGTCAACCCCGCTTCACCGTACTCGTTCTGGGCGCGTTTAGGCGCCTCACGATCGCTTTTGAGCAAACCGGTACCTATCCGATCCGGGCTGGAGTCCAGCTTGATGCCGAGCAAGCCGATGGCATCCAGGCCAAAACCGACAGGGCCCTGCGTATATCCGGATTCAAAGCGCAGGGCAAAACCCTGCGCCCACTCCTCGGCCTTATTCTGTGCTGCACCGTGCTGGCGGAAGTCGCGGTTCATATAGAAGTTGCGAAGATCCAGGTTGGCTTTGCTGTCTTCGAAAAAGGCCGCGCTGGCCGATCCGGCAATGCCCAACACGGCGGCCGTGCAAATGACATGGACGATGGCTTTCAAGTCGTACTGCATGGTTCGTCTTCCTCTTGCTATTGTTATTGCTGTTTCTTGTTTCTTGTTTTTGTTTTGACGACTGTTATGCACACACCTGCGCGACCGAGATAACTTTCCCGAGCACACTAAACCCTTTTCAAAGCTCCATGTTTTCAAACAACGCGCGAGTAAAAATTCAACGAAATAATCAGGCTTTCAACGAATGGGGCAAGAACACTGAAGTTTTCCCTTACTTGGAAGCCATCCGTAATGCACCATCCAGACGAATGACTTCCCCATTAAGCATCGGGTTCTGAACGATAGACTCGACCAGTTGGGCGAACTCATCGCCACGGCCCAACCTGGAGGGAAAAGGGACCGTTTTGCCAAGCGACGCCTGCACATCCTGCGGCAATCCCAGCAACATCGGTGTTTCAAAGATACCCGGAGCAATCGTCATGACACGAATACCGAAACGCGCCAATTCGCGTGCGATCGGCAGTGTCATGCCTACCACGCCGGCTTTGGACGCCGAGTAAGCTGCCTGTCCGATCTGACCGTCGAATGCCGCTACTGAAGCGGTGGTGATGATCACGCCCCGCTCACCTTCAACGTTGGGCGCGTTTTTGCTCATCGCCTCTGCGGCGAGACGAATCGCATTGAAGGTGCCCACGAGGTTGATCATGATGCCGCGAGTGAAGGTGCTCAGCGCATGTGCGCCGTCCTTGCCCAGGACCTTCTCTCCTGGTGCAACACCGGCACAGCAGATCAAACCGTGCAGAGTGCCAAAATGGGTCAACGAATGGTCGATTGCAGCCCGTGTGGAATCCTCATCGGCCACATCCGTATGCACATAAAGCGCCGCAACTCCCAGCTCTTCTGCCAGAGCCGTTCCATTAGCGGTATTAAGGTCTGCAAGCACGACCTTGCCGCCTGCTTTTACTACCCTTCTTGCAGTTGCGGCCCCAAGGCCTGAAGCACCACCTGTGATCAGAAAAACAGCGTCTTGAATGTTCATTGGAGCCTTCCAGTAGTTTTAAACAGACACACCAAAACGGGCTTTGCGCCGCTGACAGAAAGCGCTCACGCCTTCGGCAAAATCAGCCGTCGCAGACATCTCGATAAAGGATTTTTTTTCGGCCTCAAGGGCCGTCCGAAGATCAGTGTTCAGCCCTTCACGTAATAGCCGCTTGATGCCGGCCTGGGCTGATGCAGCCCCATTTGCCAGCCTTTGAGCCATGACCTGGCCTGCCAGTTGCAATTCACAGGTCTCGACGACTTCAGCAACCAGCCCAATGTCCCTGGCCTGAGTTGCATCTACTTTAGAGTTCAACAGGGCAATGGCCATTGCGCGGTGCAAGCCCAAATGGCGCGCGAGATGCCAGGTCCCGCCACCGTCTGGAGTAGCGCCGATGGCGCTGTAGGCCAGGATAAAATTGGCATTTTCGGCGGCGATGAGAATGTCGCAGGCCAACGCCAGCGACATGCCAAACCCTGCGGCCGATCCACTGATCAAACCCAGCACCGGGCAGGGCAATGAGGTGAGTCCGATAACGGCCTCGTTCACCGCACTGATGAGCTGCTCCAGCTCTTGCGCGCAGGCTGCCTTGGAGACATTCAGCAATGCATCGAAATGATGGACATCGCCACCCACCATGAAGTGTTCACTGCTGCTGCGCAGCACCACCACTCGGGGTGGATTGGCCACCAGCGCGCGCACGGCGTCTCGCAATGCAAGCCCCATGGCAAGATCGAAGCTGTTGCGGGTCGCCGGGCGGTCGAGTGTGATGAAACAAAGCGCCCCCTGACGTTCCAGATGGACGCCGGGAGTGTCTATCAGCTCAGGTTTGGAAATGCTCATGGATCTTCCTTACTGACGTCATTGTTTTTGTTGATGCGGGCGCAGAGCAGATCAAGCCTGTCACCGCCCCAAAAAAGCTCGCCTTGATAGACGAAGGTAGGCGCGCCAAAGACCCCTAGCCGTTCGGCAAGCTGCGATGCTTGGGCTAAATCCTGCTGTGATTTCTCTTCGCGATATCGTTGCCAATCGAAAGCCTGCAGTCCCGCACGAACCAGTGCCGCCTGAATATCTGTCATTGATTCCAGATCAAACTCTCGGCGCCAAAACGCGGCCAGCAGCGGGTCGCAAAACGCCCAAAGGCGACCTTTGGACTTGGCGAACAACATGGCTTGACTGGCAAACTCCGCATTCCAGAGTTTGGTGGTTGCTTGAATGGTGAGGCCCTGCTGCTCAGCCAGTCGACGACAGTCCATATAGAGGTACTTCAATTTCGCGACCTCCCGACTGGAGCGCTGGTCCACTTCGCCGCCATAAGCAGAGCGAAAGTCGGTGATGTAAGGCCACCAGTCGAACGTCACTCCGCTCTGCTGAGCCAGCGCCAGAGCAGGTCGCAGTGCCAGGTAGGAGTAAGGGCTGCGCAAATCGACGAAAGCGGTCACCACCCGATCACAGTGATGGCTCATGGTTCACTCCTGGACCGCACGAAACAGATTGTGCTTGGCCTGGTCCGAAGTGCTGACGTCGACCCAGCGGTCTCTCAGCAGATCAATCGCCCGCCCCACGGCTGGGCGGCTTCGCACCCTGCCATACCAGGCTTGTACATTCGGGAATTCATCCAGCGCGACCCCCGTCATTTTGTGAACGCGGATCCATGGAAAACACGCCATGTCGACGATCGAGTAATCGCCGCAGATATGCGCTCTGGTTTCAAGCCGATCATCCAGCAGTTTGAGCAAGCGCTTTGTTTCAGTCTGATAGCGGGCAATGGCATAAGGGACCCGCTCAGAAGCGTAGCGAAAAAAGTGCTGGGCCTGCCCCATCATCGGCCCCAGCCCGCCGACCTGCCAGAACAGCCATTGCATCACTTCCAGGCGTTGTCGCGGGTCATGCGGCAGGAAGCGCCTTTCCTTTTCGGCCAGGTACATCATGATGGCCCCGCTCTCGAAAACCGTCACCGGCGCACCGCCATCGGCGGGCGCATGGTCAACGATGGCCGGAACCTTGCCATTCGGATTGATCGCCCTGTAGCTCGTGGTGTGCTGAGCACCGCGAGTGATGTCGATGGGCACCACCCGATAGGAAATCGCCAATTCCTCCATCAACAAATGCAGCTTTTGCCCATTCGGGGCAGGCCAACTGTAGAGTTCGATCACGAGAATCCTCCGACGACTGATACCTGTTTTTGGCTGACAGTTCCTCCCTTACTCAAACCAGGGAGGGCGCCACTACCCGTCACGTCAAAGCCACAACACGGCCTTCAGACACAAGCAGGTAAAACCTTCGGGTGCAGCAACTCGTCGTAGTCATCGAGCGAAGGGAATTCAAGCGATGGCCGCTCATCCAGCGTAAGCAAATGCTGGCGATACTGTTCCAGGTATTGATGACGGGCCTCTTCGCTGATGTACGGCACGTGGAATGCAACGAATGGCGGCAAAACCGTCAGGCCAACGTAACCGAGCACACCGCGCTGGATGGGTTGCAGTAAGGTCTGAAGGTCACCATGCACCGCCCCCGGCCCGAACATGTGGTCCTGGCCACCGAGCGAGAACGCGAGCATCGCTTTCTTGCCTTTGAGACCACCGCGGTCATAGATACGAACACCGCCGTAGCAGAACCCCGAAATGAACACGCGATCGATCCAGCCTTTCATGATCGCCGGCATGCTGAACCAGTAGATCGGGAAGTTGAGGATGATCAGGTCCGCCCATTTGATCTTGTCCAGCTCAGCCAGAATATCGGGGGCCAGCGTGCCGGTGTTGTAGCCATTGCGCTGCTCCAGCGCGTAGACAAGATGTTCGCTATTGGCGCGCTGTCCGAAGTCGTCAGCGCTGGCGACAGGGTTGAATTTCATCGCATACAAGTCAGACACAACGACCTCATGCCCCTGCCCGCTCAATACGTCGACGGCGAGGTTCAACATCGACGCATTGAATGACTGAGGTTCATTGTGCGCATGGACAATCAATACGTTCATGGAAGCTCCGGTTGGGTGACTGATGAGGTCACTGTACGGAACTGGACGGCAGTGCTAAATTGGCATTATTGACTATTTTTATGCGTATTTTGCCAACATGAAAACCAACCCGCTCCGCGCTGCAATTCTTGCCATCGACGGCTGTTACGCCTCCAGCCTTGCCGGATTCGCAGACGTACTCCATGTCACCAATGCCCACTTGAGCCGTCAGCAACACAAGAGTGGAACGGCCATCGCACGCCCGTTCTCCTGGCAATTTGTGTCGCACAAGGGCAAGACGGTAACCGCCTGCAACGGACTGTCGCTGGGTTCACCGTCGCCACTTCCTGACGAGAAGCTCGATATCATCTTTGTTCCAGGGCTGTATTACGCAGGCCATGACGCGTTCGAGCGCATGCTGGAGGCCGCCGAACCGCAGCGCGAATGGCTCAAGGCGCAATGGCAAGAAGGCGCAGTGGTGGCCGCCAATTGCACCGGCACCTTTCTGCTCGCGGAAACAGGCCTGCTGAGCGGCCGCCAGGCCACCACGACCTGGTGGCTCGAACGGCTGTTTCGTGAGCGTTACCCTAGCGTTAACCTGCAGCTCAGAGCGATGGTGACCGAAGAGGATCGCCTGTGGTGCGCCGGCGCTTCGGCCTCGTATTTATTGCAAGCGGTGAGGATGGTCGAACATTTCTGTGGTGCGAATACGGCCACGCTGACAGCCAAGACCATGCTGATTGATACCAGCCAGACCACCCAGCTGCCTTACCTGCCCCTTCAGATGGAGTCTGTCCATAGCGACACAATGGTCGCCAAGGCGCAGCACTGGCTGCTCAAGCACTTCGCCGAAGATGTGAGCCTGCCGGAATTGGCCGCAGCACTGTCCGTCAGCGTGCGTACCCTGATCCGCCATTTCAACAGCGTGCTCGGCACCACTCCCCTGACTTACCTGCAGAACCTGCGCATAGAAATTTCCATGAAGCTGCTCGAAAGCGGTGACCTGAGTATCGAGGAGATCGCCAATCAAGTCGGTTATCAGAACGCCAGTTCCTTCACCCGATTGTTTCGCAAACAGGTTGGATCAACGCCTGCAGCGAACCGTAGTCGGTTTGCTTCAATCGTTGGATCCTGAGCAACATGTGGGAGCGGGCAAGCCCCAATGCCGGTCAGTTAAGGCGCGGACCTCGTAGGAGCCGGGCTTGCCCCAATGCCAGTCAGTTAAGGCATTGAACGACACAAACCCTGTGGGAGCGGATTTACCGGATCGCCGGACCGCCGCGAATGAAAACACCGCGGTTTATCAGGCATTGCGCGGCGCCTACATTCGCGGATAAATCCGCTCCCACATGTTCTGCGCCTTAACTGACTGGCATTGGGGCTTGCCCGCGATGAACGATGACGCGCAACCACTGTAAAACCGCGGTGTCCTCATTCGCGGGCAAGCCCGGCTCCTACCGGAACGGTGTCGCTCAATCCTTAACTGACTGGCATTAGGGCAAGCCCGCTCCCACCAATGTGTGCATCGCGTTTTCAGGCGACTTTCTTCAACGTAATCACACGCCCGCGTACGACATCCAACAGGACAGCTTCACGTTGCGCCGCCAGTTCCATGGACTTGGCCCGGACGTGGCCATAACCGCGAATCTGTTCCGGCAAAGCAGCAAGCTCCACCATCACGTCGTAATTCGACGTGCCGCGTCCCTCCTCCAGCAACGAAAGTACCTCGGCAATCACCGCTTCGTAGCGCTGGACAAGCGCGCGCTCCTGGCGTCGCTCGTCGGTATAGCCAAAGACGTCCAGAGGCGTTCCACGCAAAACCCGTAATTTTGCGAGCACGCGAAACACAGGGACTATCCATGGACCAAACTCGGTTTTCTTCGGCAAGCCGGTGTCCGCGTCACGACGGGCAAAGAGCGGTGGGGCCAGGTTGAAAACCAGCTTGTAGTCACCTTCGAACTGTTGGGACACTCGATCAAGGAAGCCGCTCTCGACATGCAGACGAGCCACTTCGTATTCATCCTTGATCGCCAACAACTTGAAGTAATACTTGGCCACCGCCTGTGTCAGTTCGCTGCGCCCAGGCAGCACCTTCTGCTCAGCCGAGCGCACACGCTCCAGCAAGTCGAGGTAACGTTTCGCGTAAGCAGTGCTCTGATAAGACACCAGGAACGAGCGACGCGTCTCGATCACCTCATCGAGGCTCTTGACCGGTGCAGGCGAGACACCCGCCCGCTGTGTGGTTGCTTTCGCAGCAAGCCCTACCTCTCGTACTGTCGACATCTCGTCACGATGTCAATCAATGAGCCGACTCTATCGCTACGCTCAAACCGCTGGCTTGTACGTTTGTAGATGATCATGATTTTTACGATAACGCCGGCTTCCCAATTTGACTAAAAAGCGCCGCCCGGACGCCGATACGCTCCGGGTGTACTTCCGGTCCAACCACGAAACGCACGATGAAACACCGCCGTTGAATCAAAACCCAGCCCGGCGGCGATATGAGTGATCGAAAGATCGGTATGAATGAGCTGCTGCACGGCAATATCTCGTCGCAAGGCATCCTTGACCAACTGGTAACTGGTCCCCTCCTCCTTGAGCCGACGCGTCAGCGTGCGGGTAGACAACAGCAGCGCATTGGCGGCGTCCTGAATACTGTCGTCCTGCTTGAGATTGGCCAACAGATACTGGCGAACCTGCTGCGCTACCAGCCGTTCTTTCAACGTGGTGAACAACCAATAACGTGGGGCTGCCTGCAGAAAGGGAAGCAATTCAGCCTTGCTGCGACGAAACTTCATCGCTCCCCACTCGATGTCAAAACACAGTGCGGTGCACGGCTGATCAAAGCTGATAGGGGCTGGGAACATGTGCATGTACTCCGAGGCATACACAGGCCTTGCGAAAGAAAACATCACGCTGTGCAGAGGAATTTCCTGGCCTGCCAACCAGGACGCTACACCGTGGGCAAGCTTCATCATCAGCTCATGCCCAAAGCGCTGGGCATGAGCCGCGCTGTCGCGCGCTTCAAGGGAGATCACCACCAGACCTGACTGCTCTTTGTAGTCGAGCCGATAGTCATCGAGGAGCAAATTCCAGAACCGGGTGAATCGGTACATGGCGTTGGAAAGTGATCGGGCATCGAGCAGGCTTGAACACAGGTATTTGAGCGTGCCGCTGCGAATACGCCGAGAGAATTGCCCCATCACCTCGTCATCCGTACCCAACGCAACCTGCTGATACAAACGCACGAACTGGTCGTACGTGACCCGCGCTCCTGGCGCCTCCAGCAAGTGATTTGCAATGCCTGCAGCGCTGACGAACGTCTGAATATCCGCCGGGCTGCAGATGTTCAGCGCGCCCTGCAACAGACCCTGAACGAAGGTCATGGGCAACGTGTTGTCCACTGGATGATCCACCTGCTTCGCTCCTCTGCCGACTTCCGAACTGGCGTGATATGCAAATTATTCGGCGGATCGAGTTATTTCAAGCTCGATGGCCCGCTGGCTAAGCTAGGCCCATATCAACATTCAAAGCAACTCTCTTCGCAGATCGGCTTTGAGAACATCCTGAAAATCTGGCTGGTAATGCAAGTCATTCGAGAGCTGCAGCCTCCCTGCCCGGCGCCTTCGAACGCAGAAAAGCACGCGGGTCTCGCCAATCCACAGGTACTGGCGAAACCCGCCACAACCTCCCTACGACATGGGCTTCAAGGCCCCGGAAGAATATAACGATGGCTGATAATCGCGTCCCTACCGTCAAGCTGCTGATCAACGGCAAGTTTGTAGAATCCCAAACCACGCAATGGCGTGATGTGGTCAACCCAGCCACTCAGGAAGTGTTGGCCCGCGTGCCTTTCGCCACCACCGACGAAATGAACGCAGCCGTGGCCAGCGCCAAGCAAGCATTCAAGACGTGGCGCAAAACGCCAATCGGCGCCCGCGCTCGAGTCTTCCTCAAGTACCAGCAACTGATCCGCGAAAACATGAAGGAACTGGCGGCGATCCTGACCGCCGAACAGGGCAAAACCTTGCCGGATGCCGAAGGTGATGTGTTCCGCGGCCTGGAAGTGGTCGAGCATGCAGCCAGCATTGGCAACCTGCAGCTCGGTGAGTTGGCCAATAACGTGGCCGGTGGCGTAGATACCTTTACCCTCCTGCAACCGCTGGGTGTCTGCGCGGGCATCACCCCGTTCAACTTCCCGGCAATGATTCCGCTGTGGATGTTCCCGATGGCCATCGCCACCGGCAACACCTTCATCCTCAAACCCTCCGAGCAGGACCCAATGGTCACCATGCGCCTGGCAGAGCTGGCCATCGAAGCCGGTGTTCCGCCCGGCGTGCTCAACGTGATCCACGGTGGCGTCGATGCGGTCAACCTGATTTGCGATCACCCGGATATCAAGGCGGTGTCCTTCGTCGGCTCGACCAAGGTCGGTACCCACGTCTACAACCGCGCGACCCTGAACGGCAAGCGCGCGCAGTGCATGATGGGTGCAAAAAACCACGCCATTGTGCTGCCCGATGCCAACAAACAGCAGACGCTGAACAACTTGCTCGGCGCCGCCTTTGGTGCTGCCGGTCAGCGCTGCATGGCACTGCCAGTCGTGATTCTGGTAGGCGAAGCACAGAGCTGGCTGCCGGAACTGATCGAAAAAACCAAAGGCTTGAGGATCAGTGCTGGCGTCGAACCTGGCACCGACATCGGCCCGGTCGTATCCTGCTCTGCCCTGGATCGGATCAGCAGCCTGATCGCTACCGGTGTTGAACAAGGCGCAACGCTGGAGCTGGACGGCCGCAACCCCGAGGTGGCCGGATATGCCCAAGGCAATTTCGTCGGCCCAACGATCTTCTCCGGCGTCACCACGGACATGACCATTTACCGCGAGGAAATCTTCGGTCCGGTGCTTTGCGTATTGCACGCCGAGACCCTGAATGACGCCATCGAGTTGATCAACGCCAACCCGAACGGTAACGGGACGGCCCTTTTTACCCGCTCGGGCGCCGCAGCCCGCCACTTCCAGGAAGAAATCGACGTCGGCCAGGTAGGTATCAACGTGCCGATTCCGGTGCCGGTGCCACTGTTCTCATTCAGCGGCTCGCGTGCCTCCAAGCTCGGCGACCTGGGGCCCTATGGCAAGCAGGTGGTGCAGTTCTACACCCAAACCAAAACCATCACCGAGCGTTGGTTCGACGAAGACGATGTCAGCGCCGCCGTCAACACCACTATCACTCTGAAATAAGCCAACAGGCAGGTGTCCCTCGGGCGCCTGCCTGACTCGGGAGTTTGCGTCATGCCATTTGAAACTTTGCTGCTGGAAGTCCACGAACGTGTGGGATTGATCACCCTGAATCGCCCCAAGTCCCTCAATGCCATCAACAGCCAAGTGATCGCAGAACTGAACCTGGCTCTCGATCAGCTGGAGCAAGACCCCGCGATCGGCTGCATGGTCATCACCGGCTCCGCCAAGGCCTTCGCGGCCGGTGCGGATATCAAGGAAATGGCCGACTTCACCTACCCCCAGGTGTTTCTCGACGATTTCTTCAGCGCCGCCGATCGCATTGCCGGTCGCCGCAAACCGCTCATCGCCGCCGTGGCTGGCTATGCCCTGGGTGGCGGGTGCGAACTGGCGCTGATGTGCGACTTCATCTATGCAGCCGATAACGTGCGTTTTGGCCTGCCGGAAATCACCCTGGGCGTGCTGCCGGGCATCGGCGGCACCCAACGCCTGACCCGCGCTGTCGGCAAGGCCAAGGCGATGGAAATGTGCATGACCGGTCGCCAGATGGGTGCCGAGGAGGCCGAACGCGCAGGCCTGGTTGCGCGAATTCTGCCAGTCGACCGCTTGCTGGAAGAGACCCTCAAGATCGCCAGCGCCATCGCTGAAAAATCCCTGCCCGCCACCATGCTGGTCAAGGAAAGCGTCAACCGTGCCTTCGAATCCAGCTTGAGTGAAGGCGTGCGCTTCGAGCGCCGCGTTTTCCATTCGGTCTTCGCCACTGCTGACCAGAAAGAAGGCATGGCCGCCTTCGTAGAAAAACGCCCTGCACAGTTCAAGCACATCTGACCCCCAGCCCAGCAGTGAGGACTCATCGTGAAAATAGGTTTCGTAGGACTTGGCAACATGGGCGGGCCGATGGCTCTGAACCTGATCAAGGCCGGCCACACATTGACCGTATTCGATTTGTCGTCGGCGTCCCTGGCACGCCTGAGCGAAGCCGGCGCACACACTGCTGAATCGCCAGCAGCCCTTGCTCAAGGCGACTCAGAGCTGATCATCACGATGCTGCCAGCGGCAGCCCACGTGAAATCCGTTTACCTGGGGGACACAGGCATTCTCGCCAACGTTCGGCCTGGTGTTTTTCTAATTGACTGCTCCACGATCGACCCGCTCACGGCTCGGGAAGTGGCCAAGGCTGCCGTCGACCACGGCAACCCCATGCTCGACGCCCCGGTCTCCGGGGGAACGGGCGGTGCCACAGCTGGCACCTTGACGTTCATGGTGGGCGGTTCGGTCAACGATTTCGATCTCGCGCAGCCCATTCTCTCTGCCATGGGCAAGAACATCGTGCACTGCGGCAACTCAAGCAATGGCCAGGTGGCCAAAGTCGCCAACAACATGCTGCTCGGCATCTCGATGATCGGCGTATCAGAAGCCATGGCTCTCGGCGTTTCGCTGGGAATGGAAGCCAGCGTACTGGCCGGCATCATCAATACCTCCAGTGGCCGCTGCTGGAGTTCGGACACCTACAACCCCTTCCCGGGCGTGCTTGAAAATGCGCCTGCCTCCCGCGGCTACAGCGGCGGATTTGGTACCGACCTGATGCTCAAAGACCTGGGACTTGCCAGCGAAGCAGCCAGGCAAATCGGCCAACCGGTGCTGCTCGGCGCCTTTGCCCAGCAGCTGTACCAAACCTTCAGCGCCCAAGGCAACGGCAGCCTGGATTTCTCCGCAATCATCAACCTCTACCGCAAGGAGACTTGAGCATGAGCGATGTCGAAGCGCCCGTTCTGGCTGCCGTACGCAACCGCATCGGCCACCTGACACTGAATCGCCCAGGTGGTCTCAATGCGCTGACCTTGCACATGGTTTGCCTGCTCCAGCAACAGCTTAAAACCTGGGAACAGGACCCAGACATTGTCGCGGTGGTGCTGCGGGCCGAAGGCGATAAAGCGTTCTGCGCGGGTGGCGACATTCGCATGCTTTATGAGAGCCACAAGTCGGGCAAACGCGAGCATGAAATTTTCTTCGAAGAAGAATATGCACTCGACGTACACATCCACACTTACTCCAAACCTATCCTGGCCTTGATGGACGGTCTGGTGCTGGGTGGCGGCATGGGGCTGGTGCAAGGGGCGGCGCTGCGGGTGGTCACTGAGCGCACTCGCATGGGTATGCCAGAGGTGGGCATCGGATTTTTCCCTGACGTTGGCGGCAGCTTTTTTCTACCGCGCCTGCCTGGGCAGTTGGGTACCTACCTGGGTGTCAGCGGCATGCAGATTCGCGCCGCCGATGCGCTCTATGCAGGGTTGGCGGACTGGTGCATTACCAGCTCGCAGATTGCCGAACTGGATCATTGTCTCAATAACATGAGTTGGACCGAGCAACCGCTGGAAGCCTTGCAGGTACTGCTGGCAACGTTGGGGGTCAACAAGTTGCCAGGATCGGAACTCAAGGCAATGCGCCCAGCAATCGACGAGCACTTCGCCCAGCCCGACCTGCCTGCAATTCGCGCGGCGTTAATGACCGAATCCTGTCCGCAGTTCCAGGACTGGGCCGAGGAAACCGCCAAGGTGCTGGACAGCCGTTCTCCTGTAGCGATGGCCGTCACCCTGGAACTGCTGCGCCGTGGTCGCCACCTGTCGTTGACCGACTGCTTCGCTCAGGAATTGCACTTGGGTTACCAATGGTTCGACAAGGGCGATCTGATGGAGGGCGTTCGCGCGCTGATCATCGATAAAGACAAGAAGCCCGCCTGGAACCCTCCGAGCCTTGCTGAGCTTGACCCCGCCCGCGTGCAAGCGTTTTTCAATGACTTCGAGCCTGCCACCAGCACGCGTTCGCGCACCGCCTGTGCTTAACCCTATTACAAAAGAGATGCCCGATGCACGACCTCGAACTGAGTGAAGAGCAACGCATGATCCGCGACATGGCCCGTGACTTTGCCCGTGGCGAGATCGCGCCCAGAGCCGAAACCATGGAAAAGGCCGGGTGGATTGACGACGCCCTGGTCGCACAGATGGGAGAACTGGGCCTGCTTGGCATGGTGGTTCCGGAGGAATGGGGCGGAACCTACGTCGACTATGTTGCCTATGCCCTGGCAGTGGAAGAGATATCTGTCGGTGACGGTGCTGTGGGTGCGCTGATGAGCATCCATAACTCCGTCGGCTGTGGCCCGCTTCTCAACTACGGAACCCAGGCACAGAAGGATACCTGGTTGACGGACCTGGCCAGCGGCCAGGCGATCGGTTGTTTCTGCCTGACAGAGCCACAAGCGGGCTCCGAAGCGCACAACCTTCGCACGCGTGCCGAGCTGCGTGATGGTCAATGGGTGCTCAACGGCGCCAAGCAGTTCGTCAGCAATGGCAAACGCGCCAAGTTGGCGATTGTATTTGCCGTGACCGATCCGGAACTGGGAAAGAAAGGCTTGTCCGCCTTCCTTGTCCCCACTGACACACCGGGTTTTTCAGTCGACCGCAGCGAACACAAGATGGGCATCCGCGCATCGGACACCTGCGCGGTCACCCTTAACGATTGCCAAATTCCAGAAGCCAACCTGCTGGGCTCTCGCGGCAAGGGTCTGTCGATTGCGCTCTCCAACCTTGAAGGGGGTCGCATCGGCATCGCCGCTCAGGCACTGGGTATCGCCCGTGCGGCCTTCGAAGCGGCATTGGTTTACGCCCGTGATCGAATTCAATTTGGCAAACCGATTGCCGAGCACCAGAGCATCGCCAACCTGCTCGCCGATATGCACCTGCAACTCAATGCCACCCGACTGCTGATTCTGCATGCAGCACGCTTGAAAAGCGCCGGCCTACCCTGCCTGTCTGAAGCCTCTCAGGCGAAGTTGTTTGCATCAGAAATGGCCGAGCGCGTGTGCTCAAAAGCCGTGCAGATTCATGGGGGCTACGGCTACCTGGAAGACTATCCGGTGGAGCGTTACTACCGAGATGCGCGTATCACCCAAATCTACGAAGGTTCGAGCGAAATTCAGCGTCTGCTGATTGCGCGTGAACTGGTCAACTACCCGCTCTGAACACTGGACACTCCAATGACCCATGCAGATGTTTTCTTTGTCGGTACCGCACGCACGGCCATCGGCAGCTTCGGCGGCTCGTTGAAAGATACTCCCTTGGCGGATCTGGCAACGGCTGCCGTCAAAGGTGCACTTGCGCATGCCGATATGGATGGCCAAAAGGTCGGACACGTGGTCATGGGCAACGTCATTCCCACCGAGCCACGAGATGCCTATCTGTCCAGGATGGCCGCGATCGGCGCAGGCATTCCCAAGGAAGTGCCGGCCTTCAACGTTAACCGCCTGTGCGGTTCCGGCCTGCAAGCTGTCATTTCTGCAGCGCAAGGCGTGATGCTCGGTGATTTCGAAGTCGCTGTAGCCGGCGGTGCGGAATCCATGAGCCGGGGCCCTTACATCCTGCCTGCCATGCGGTGGGGCAGTCGACTGGGCGACAGTCAGGCCGTGGATTACATGAACGGGATTCTTCACGACCCCTGGAAGAGAATCCATATGGGGGTCACGGCTGAAAATATCGCTGAACGCTACAACATCACCCGCGAAATGCAGGATGAGCTGGCACTTGTAAGCCAGCAGCGCGCCGCGCGCGCCATTACCGAAGGTCGCTTCACGTCACAGATCGTACCCCTGCAAGTGCCGTCAAAAAGGACGACGGTGCTGTTTGACACCGACGAAAACGTACGCGCGGGTATCGATGCTGAAAAACTGACCAGAATGCAGCCAGTGTTTCAACAGGGTGGCAGCGTGACTGCGGGTAATGCTTCAAGCCTGAATGACGGAGCGGCGGCCCTTGTGCTGGCAGGGGCGAATGCTGTCAAGCAGCAGAACCTTCAGCCACTCGCTCGTCTGGTGACCTATGCACATGCCGGCGTTGAACCTGACTACATGGGAATCGGTCCTGTGCCGGCCACGCGGCTGGCACTCAAGCGTGCGGGATTGAGTATTCAAGATATCGATGTCATTGAGTCGAACGAGGCCTTTGCCGCACAGGCCTGTGCAGTCGCGCAACAACTGGAGTTCGATCCGGCCAAGGTCAACCCCAATGGGTCGGGCATTTCGCTTGGACATCCGGTGGGTGCGACGGGGGCAATCATTACGATCAAGGCGATCCACGAGCTGCACCGCACCGGCGGACGATACGCACTGGTGACAATGTGCATTGGGGGTGGGCAAGGGATTGCTGCCATTCTTGAAAGGGTCTAGCCAGTTCGCATCCGAGTGCGACCGGCATCTGCCGGTCCTCTCTGACTGAACGAAGGGCGCAGCCGCTTCTGAACCCCAGCCCAACGACCACAAACGTACAATCCAGATTATTGACCGCGTCAAAGACGCTCGCCTTGGCAGGACAAGCGTTGTCGGATGCAGCGATAGAAGCCGGATTTTTCGATCAAAGTCATATGACACGGCATTTCAAGAAAGCATTCGGGCTTTCACCCTCGCGCTGGTGCAACCCTCGAAAAACTTGAATATTCAGAAGCTTCATTTCAGTCCTTCAAAACTCCGGCTCACATATAGTTTCAGCGCTGCCCTGTGCGATCTCATAGTTCTATCTTGAGGCTCTGGATAGACCGCTCAAAACGCCTTGAACAACAAGATTGGATCCATAACCAGCGTGTCCAGTCGCCCCTCGAAAGACTGGCGTATTTTGCAACTGAATCGGCGGATCGAGTGATTTCAACATTGATGACGCACTGGCTAAATGAGGAAGACATCGAAGAAAAAGTTCTGAAACTTCAATAACCCCGCCTCACCCACTGGCGACAATTGCAATCGACCGATTAAATCAAGGAGGCCTGCACGACCTATAACGCCCTGCTGTCTGTCCATCTATTGTTGCCACCTTGCTGTTTCTGCCACCTGTTCCCGGGTAGCGCTATAACAAAAAACTCCAGCCAATAACGATAAAAGGTATTAAGGAGCGTAACTATGTCCTCGCACCCGATCTATCAATCCATCCGCGAAAACCCCCGATATCGCTCACTGGTCCAACGCCGCAGCCGCTTGACCTTCTGCCTTAGCGCCATTGTATTGAGTCTGTACGGGCTGTTCGTCGCCGCCGTGTCGTGGCACCCGGAAGTATTGACGTATGCCCCGCAACTTGTCGGATTGACCCTCGGCATATGGTCCGCGCTGATTCTTATCATCGGCTCTTGGCTACTGACAGGCTTCTATGTATTACGCGCAAACAATGCGTTTGATCAAATGACCCTCGCACTGCTGTCGGAGATAAAAGCATGAAATCTCTCTCCCGACTGATAGTCGCCCCAATGCTTTGTTTTATCAGTTTTGCAGCAGTGGCCCAAAATGTACTGCCCAGCTCGCACCAACCGAACGTGACGGCCATTGCCATTTTCCTGGCGTTCGTCGTTACCACAATCGGTATCACGTACTGGGCTGCCGGTCGAACGCGCTCAGCGTCCGATTTCTATACCGCGGGAGGTGGAATCAGCGGAGTACAGAATGGCTTCGCAATTGCCGGGGACTATATGTCGGCTGCCGTCCTGCTGGGTGTGTCCAGCATGGTATTTGCAACCGGTTTTGACGGGATGATCTATTCGGTCAGCGCAATTCTGGGCTGGCCACTTATCATGTTTCTGATGGCTGAACGGCTGCGCAATCTCGGCAGATTTACCCTTGCAGACATCATCGCCTACCGCCTCGACCCCGTTGGAACCCGCCTGTTTTCGGCTTTCAGCTCATTTGTGATTGTCTGCTTTTACCTCATCGTACAAATGGTCGGAGCCGGCCAATTGATCAATTTGTTGTTCGGCCTCGACTATGAGGTTGCGGTCGTCTGCGTCGGTGTACTGATGGTGGTCTACGTGACGTTTGGGGGCATGGTCGCCACCACCTGGGTGCAGATCATCAAAGCGGTTCTATTGCTCAGCGGGGGTGTGCTACTGACACTGTTGGCATTCAATCACTTCGGCTTCAGCATGGAAAAAATGCTCGACAGTGCCATTTCCAGCCACCAGAGCGGGAAACAGATACTGGGCCCTATCAAAATCGCCACTGATCCCGTTTCCATGATCTCGTTGTCCTTGGGGCTCGTATTTGGTATCGCCGGCCTGCCGCACATCATGATGCGCTTCTTTACCGTGCCCGACGCCAAGGCCGCCCGCAAATCAGTACTCGTTGCCTATGGTCTGATTGGACTGTTTTTCATACTGGTCTGCATCATGGGAACCGCTGCAATCAGCATTGTCGGACAGGACCCTCAGTACTTTGAACAAGGTGTCGTTGGCGGCCCATTATTGGGCGGCGTCAACATGGCGATCATGCACCTGGCCCAGGCCTTGGGTGGTGATCTGATGTTCGGCTTCCTGGCAGCCGTGGCCTTCGCAACCATCCTCGCCGTGGTCTCGGGCCTGGCTTTGGCCGGCGCCTCTGCCATCTCTCATGACCTGTATGCCAATGTGTTGTGCAAAGGTAAACCAGACAGCAAAAGTGAAATGCGCGTCAGTCGATGGGCAACAGTCGGTCTTGGTATCGTCGCGGTTGTACTGGGGATTGTCTTCAAAGGGCAGAACGTAGCGTTTTTGGTGGCACTGGCGTTCGGCATTGCCGCGTCATCGAACTTCCCAATCTTGCTGCTGGCCATGTATTGGAAAGGCCTGACCAGTCGCGGCGCAATCTGGGGTGGTTTGAGTGGGCTGATCAGTTCCCTGGCCTTGGTCTTGCTCTCTCCGGGAGTCTGGGTAAAAGTCTTGCATCATCCCGAGGCACTCTTCCCTTACGACTACCCCGCACTGTTTTCGATGCCGTTGGCATTCGTGGTGGCCTGGGCGGCCTCGTGCCTTGATCGAAGCAAACGCGCAAACCTCGAACGCGAGGCATTCGATCATCAATGTGTAAGGGCTGAGACCGGTTGGGGCGCGGATAAAGCGGCGCAGCACTAAGAGGTTTACGATGGGGTGTGGCAGCTATTTTCGCCACACCCCATTTTTCAACCTGTTGACGGACAAAGTCACAACAATTTGAGTTGAGGATCGGCAATGCAGGACTGCATGACTCAGGATGACCACTGGATCGACACACCTTATGGGCAGATGTTCGCACGCTGCTGGCACCCTGATCGTCGCGAGATAGCAAATGACGCGCCCCCCGTTATTTTGTTCCACGACTCGCTTGGATGCGTGGAGCTATGGCGGGATTTTCCTTCTCGACTGGCGAAGGCAACCAAGAGGAGCGTAATCGCTTACGACCGCTTGGGCTTTGGTAAATCAGACCCTCATCCCGGCGACTGGTCTAACCATTTCATCCGCGAAGAAGCCCAGCGCTACTTTCCCCACCTGCGCGCAGGCCTGGGCATCACCCACTTCATCGCGTTCGGTCACAGCGTTGGAGGCGCCATGGCGACAAATTGCGCGGCGTTGTTCCCTGAGCATTGCGTGGCGCTCGTGACTGAGTCCGCCCAGGCATTTGTTGAAGAACGAACGAAGTGCGGCGTGAGGAGTGCCGAGGAGCAATTTCAGCAACCGGGGCAGATGGAGCGGTTAGAGAAATACCACGGTGACAAGGCCCGCTGGGTTTTGAATGCCTGGACCCAGACCTGGCTTTCTCCCTCTTATGCAACCTGGAGTGTTGAGAAGGGACTGCCAGCGATTGAATGCCCCATGCTCGTCATCCATGGTGAGAACGATGAGTTCGGATCAGCGCTGCACTCCCAGCGATTTGCCGGTCTAGCCCAGAGAGGTTCAGAAACGCTGATGCTGAGCGAGTGCGGTCACGTACCGCATAGGGAAAAGCCAGAAATGGTTATTGATGCAATCAGCCGATTGGTTTCGGCGTGTCAAGGCAGGTTTGAGAAGGTATCCAACCGCGCCTCCACTGGCTGACCAGACACGTTATCCAAGCGCCGCCAACAGGGACATGCATGACTACCTCCGGGCGCCTCTCACCTCGGTCTCCGGCCTCGCCGGCATCGAGCATGCGCAGATCCGGGGCGATGCCGCCGGACTTGGCTTCCAGCCCATGGTAGGCCGCGCAGTTCTGTTTATAGGCCGAGGCGCCGATTTCCACCGCCTTGTCGTGCTCGGGCGATGTGCGATAAGGGTTCACGGCGGCCCAGCCATCGCCGTCGACGGTCACGCCGGTTTCCTTGATCGGGGTCAGGCCCTGGGTTGCCACGGCCTGCGGAACCACGTTGCCGTGGGCCCATGGCGAACCGCAGCCGATCTAACTGGCCAACAGCCCCATGGTGAGTACGACGTTGCGTTTTGTTGTCATTGTTCTACCTCGAGATTGCACGCAAGACCTCACTACAGAGGCTACGTCGCCATCTTAAGAAGCCCCTGCGGACGCCCCTATGCTGCTTTGGTGGCCGGCGGTTACTCCCTTGGTAGTAGAGCTTGTGGCGACGATCCAAATCAGGTGCCCACCGGGAAGTATTCCCGCAAAGGGCGGGATTTTTTCCGTATCAAGCGGCAGCGTCGCGTCACACCCTGTGCAGGCCAAAACCTCCACTGGGAACTGCAATCATGACAATAAGATCGTTACCCACCCCCTCCCCCCTGGGACTTGCCGTACAGGCGTTCCTGCTGGTGAGCGGGCTGGCGCTGTCGGCTGGCGCCAACGCCGCGACCGGCACCGCACCGGCCACTCGCAACGTTACCTGGGAAGACATTGC
>NZ_JAAAMT010000042.1 GCF_009905435.1 Pseudomonas sp. R5(2019) | reverse complement strand
CCCGAGCGAAATGCTCCAAGGTGTCCCGGAGATCGACTTCACGGTGACCCGCTGGGTCGCTGAGAACCGTATAAGCCGGAAACGCAAAAGGAGTGTCGAATTGAAGTCCATTCGACACCCTTAAAGGTACGTTTCCCTGCTAGGCCACGCGACCGCTGCAAGCGGCTTTGTGCCAAATGTGCTGTGCCTACACCGGGGGTGCACGGTGTTAATGAAGCGGCCCAACGCAGTCGGGTCAGCTTGAATGAGGGATTAGGCTGCGCTGAGGGCAAAGTATTTTTTTCGCTCCAGCAGTTTGAATAATGCGTACGTGTGGCGAACGATGCGTGTGTTGGGAATCGTGGGGGAAGGGCTGATCGATCTGGACACCTGGATGATCGACTCCACGGCAGTAGTTAGGACGCACACAACCCACAGCTGAGTATTTCCATGTCAGTCGATAATTCCGCCGGGCGCAAGTGTGCTATGCAGACAAACCGGACACGGAAAGGGATCGTCTTCAATCTCGGTGAGTTTGCCTTGACAGCTTGCCAGCCCCGCAGCCGATGATTTTCGCCAGGAGGAGCCTCACGATGACCATCACCATTACCGCCTTTGAACGGTCACCTGACGGCGGCAAAGGACTGGCGCGTGATACGCGCGTCCGCTGGGCGCTTGAAGAAGTGGGCCAACCCTATGAGGTTCGCCTTGTTTCGTTCCGTGCGATGAAGGAACCCACGCATCAGGCGCTTCATCCTTTCGGTCAGATTCCGACCTATGAGGAAGGCGATCTTTTCCTGTTCGAAACAGGGGCGATCGTGCTCCATATCGCCGAGCACCATGCGGGCCTGCTGCCGGACGATGCCAATGCCCGGGCTCGCGCGATCACATGGATGTTTGCCGCACTCAACACAGTGGAGCCGCCGATCCTTGAACTCGGAAACGCCAGGCTTCTGGAGGGCGACAAGCCTTGGTGTAAGGAGCGCCTGCCTCTGGTCGAGGATCGCGTCTGCGCCCGGCTGGACCAGCTTTCCCGTCGCCTGGGTGATGCCGACTGGCTCGATGGTGCGTTCAGCGCGGGCGACCTGATGATGGTGTCGGTGCTGCTCAGGCTGAAATCATCGGGCATTCTGGACGAATATCCGAACCTGGCCGCTTATGTCGCGCGTGGCGAAGCGCGGCCCGCCTATAAGCGGGCTTTCGCCGCTCAATTGGCGATCAACACCGGCAAGCCACCAGCTTTGGAGAAGAATCATGTTCAAGCAGCTGAGCCAGGCGGAGATCGATGATCTACTCAGTGTCGAGCGCATTGTGCGCGTGGGATTCGATGCGAACGGCGAGTGCTACCTTGTGCCTCTCGGATTCGTCTGCCACCGGAGTGCTCGCATTGCTCATGTCCTGCATGAACGGCCCACCGCCCAAGCGTTCAGGGATCGACGAAGGCAGGAGCGAGAAAAGCTGAAGGCTGCCCAAGCCAGCCTTCGGCTATGAAACATATTTACCGGACACTACTGACGCGGAGCGTGGGAACGAGTATTCAGGGCTGTTGCGACGGCAAGGCACGCAGGCTGGCAAAGCTCTGCCCATTGCCCCCGAGCCCTGCCGAACTCGACTGCACTTGCAGGTAATAAGCCCCCGCGCGCTTGAGCTGCAACGGCGCTTCGTAGATACCCTCCCCGACTTCCCGGGCCACGGCGGTGGCCTGCCAGGAGAATGGCGCCAGGTAGTAACGCACCTGCAGGTCTTGCAGGCCTTGCCAGGGTGTGCCGGTACTGCCCTTGACCACACGGAACCGCGCCATCACCGGCTCACTGCCGGCACGTACGCTCGGCGCCTCGAACATGAACTGCACCTGCGCGATGGCGCGCAGCTTGACCAGCGCGGGGTTTTCCTTGACCTCGACGGTGAAGCAATGGGTCATTTGCGACTGGTTGAGCATGATGCCCCACAGGCCACTCCAGTAGCCCTCCAGGGAAGCGTCCATGGAATACAGGTAATCGCCGGTCTCGCTGGCCGCACTGGACATCATCGCCACGGGCGCCATGAAGCCCAACTGCTCGGAAATCGCCACCATTTGCGATGCCTTCCAGCCGGTGTTGGAGCTATTGCCGAAGCCGCTGCCCGAATGCAGCCACTTCACTCCGTGTAGCGTCACGTTGTGCTCCTCTTCGTGGCCCCCGGCATTCACACGCAGGGTCCGAAGCCGAGATCGCTTGCGGGCACGGCCGCGACGGCCACGTCAGCAGCTGGCCACCTGCGACTTCCAGGACAGACTCCAGCAGGTTGGCGGCCGTCTTGCGCGCAGGCGGGTTGATGGCATAGCGGAAGCTGTCCGCCGTGGCCGGGAAGGCGCCCGCATCGGGAATACCATCGGGGCCCGCACCGACGTAGACGCCGGCCTCATAGGCGTGCTGGAAGTCGCTGAACTCGAGGAAGAACTCGCGGAAACTGTCGTTCTTGTTGTCGCCGTTGAGATCACCGGTCGCGATCACGGCTTGCCAGGAAGTCGGGCCGCCGTCCTGGCGCCCACCACCGTTGTACAAGGGCTCGCCGGTTTCGGCGTGGAACCAGCTGGAACCGGCAGGTTCGGCAAGCACGGTGGCATACAGGCCGATCTGCTGGTGGGTCGAAGGGCCAAGGTGGTCATGGGTAAAGATATTACCCAGGCCGCGATCGATGTTGTGCACGTTCAGCACAGGGTCCGCGAACGCACCACAACACCCCTATACCAAAGAGCTGTTGGCCGCAGCGCATCCTGGCTGGGCATAATGCGCGCCATACCGCTGGTCTAGTGTGGGAGCGGGCTTGCCCACGATGACGGCCTGACCGGCACTACACATTCAGGATCTGCCGCCATGAACAACACCGAAAGCCTCAAGGATTATCAACAGGTGCGCCTGCTGGCTATCCGTTCACTGTTCGAGATCATCGAGCAGTCCAGCGAAGGCACGGTGATCGTCGACCGGGACGCGAACATCGTCTGGATGAACGAGCGCTATGCCAAACGTTTCGGCCTGCCCTCGGCCGAGGTAGCAATCGGCAAGCCCTGCGAAAGCGTGATCCCCGGCAGTCTGCTGCGCGAAGTGGTGCGCACGGGCAGGCCGATTCTGCTGGACATGCAAGACACGCCCAAAGAGCCTTTGGTGGTGATGCGCCTGCCGATCCATGACGATGTTGGCGCGGTAATCGGCGCCATTGGCTTTGCCCTGTTCGATGAACTGCACAGCCTGTCGCCGATGCTCAAACGCTACCTGAGCATGCAGCAAGAGCTGGCTTCGACCCGCTCGCTGTTGCGTGCGCGGCAAAGCAAATACAACTTCGCGCATTTCATCGGCACCAGTGCCGCCAGCCTCGAAGTCAAACGTCGCGCCCGCCGCAGCGCCAGCGCCGAGTCACCGGTCTTGCTGCTCGGTGAAACCGGCACCGGCAAGGAGCTGCTGGCCCAGGCGATCCATGGCGCGTCACCGCGAGCACACAAAGCGTTTGTCAGCATCAACAGTGCAGCTATCCCGGAGTCGCTGCTGGAAGCCGAATTTTTCGGTACCGCACCCGGCGCCTTCACCGGTGCAGACCGTAAGGCTCGCCCCGGCAAACTGCAGATCGCCCAGGGCGGAACCCTGTTTCTCGACGAGATCGGTGACATGCCACTGCCACTGCAAAGCAAACTGCTGCGGGTATTGCAGGAGAAGGAGTTCGAACCGGTAGGCTCCAACGAGATCATCCAGAGTGATGTGCGGGTGATTGCCGCCACCTCCACCGACCTCGAAGCGGCGATCAAACGCGGCGAGTTCCGCGCCGACCTGTATTACCGCCTCAACGTGCTGCCGATTCAGGTGCCGCCGCTGCGTGAGCGGCTCGACGATCTGCCAGCGCTCAGCGAAGCCATTCTCGAGGAACTGCGTAGCCAGCATGAACTCGACAGCCAGGCGCTGGAGCTACTCTGTCAGCACGCCTGGCCGGGAAATATTCGTGAGCTGCGCAACGTGCTGGAACGGGCGGCGCTGCTCAGCGATGACCTGATCCTGGATGCGGCAGAGATTCGCGCGGCGATCGGGACGTTCAGCCCGGTGCCAAGAACCCTGGCGGCGAGCGTCGCGAAACCGACCCCTAATGAAACCTTCAGTGCAGCGCGCAAACGCTTTGATCGGCAACTGATCGAGACAACGCTGGCGCAGTGCGGCGGAAAAGTCATCGAAGCAGCCACGCGCCTGGGGCTTGGACGCTCGACGCTGTACAAGAAGATGGTGGCGCTGGGGATCGTCGAGTCTCAATAAAGAGATGCGCATCTCTGTATTGAGACAACCCTTTGGAGCGCTTCGCGCTCATCGCGGGCAAGCCTTGCTCCTACGGTTAGCGCCTCCCTTAATGTAGGAGCAAGGCTTGCCTGCGATAGCACCCTCCCTGCCCACAAAAGTCTCATAAAAGAGACGCTTATTGCCAAAATACTTCAAAAAAACAATAAATATTCATATATTTCAATGACTTAGAGAGATGGCACGAAATTCGCTAAGCCTACAGTCACAATAGATTCGCCTTACAAAAATAACAATTTCAGGAGACACACCCATGAGTGTGATCATTGCCTTGGCAGCCCTCGCGCTGCTGATGCTCGCGGCTTACCGTGGCTACAGCGTTATCCTCTTCGCACCGATCGCCGCCCTGGGCGCGGTGCTGCTGACTGACCCTTCCGCCGTTGCGCCCGCCTTCACCGGGGTGTTCATGGAGAAAATGGTCGGCTTCATCAAACTCTATTTCCCGGTGTTCCTGCTCGGCGCGGTGTTCGGCAAGCTGATCGAGCTTTCGGGCTTCTCGCGGTCAATCGTCGCCGCAGCCATTCGCTTGCTCGGCACCCGCCAAGCGATGCTGGTGATCGTACTGGTCTGCGCCCTGCTCACTTACGGCGGTGTATCGCTGTTCGTGGTGGTGTTCGCGGTCTATCCGTTTGCCGCTGAAATGTTCCGTCAGAGCAATATCCCCAAACGTCTGATTCCAGCGACCATCGCCCTGGGCGCGTTCTCCTTCACCATGGACGCCTTGCCCGGTACGCCGCAGATCCAGAACATCATCCCTAGTACCTTCTTCAACACCACCGCCTGGGCCGCGCCCTGGCTGGGGCTGATCGGCACGATCTTTGTGTTCTGCGCCGGCATGCTGTTCCTCCAGCGCCAGCGCAATAAAGCCCAACGCGCCGGCGAAGGCTACGGCAGCGAGTTGCGCAACGAGCCAGACACCGCTGAAGACCTGAAGCTGCCCAACCCGTGGATCGCGCTCTCGCCGCTGTTGCTGGTGGGGCTGATGAACCTGCTGTTCACCCACTGGATTCCACAGTGGTACGGCAAGACCCACAGCCTTGCGCTGCCAGGCATGGCCGCGCCGGTAACCACCGAAATCGCCAAGATCACGGCCATCTGGGCGGTCCAGGCAGCACTGCTGGTGGGTATCATCATGGTGCTGGTGTTTGGCTTCCAGGCGATCCGCAGCAAACTCGCCGAAGGCAGCAGAAGCGCGGTCAGCGGCGCCTTGCTGGCGGCGATGAACACCGCCTCGGAATACGGCTTCGGCGCGGTGATCGCGTCCCTGCCTGGTTTCCTGGTGCTGGCCGACTGGCTGAAAAGCATCCCCAACCCGCTGGTCAATGAAGCCATCACCGTCACCTTGCTGGCCGGCATCACCGGCTCGGCCTCGGGCGGCATGAGTATCGCCCTGGCAGCGATGGCCGACAGTTTCATCGCGGCAGCCCACGCGGCGAATATCCCCCTGGAAGTCCTGCACAGGGTCGCCTCCATGGCCAGTGGCGGCATGGACACCCTGCCACACAACGGCGCGGTGATTACCTTGCTGGCGGTCACCGGGCTGACCCACCGCGAAGCCTATAAAGATATTTTCGGTATTACGCTGATCAAGACCCTGGCGGTTTTCGTGGTCATCGGCACTTTCTACTCCACCGGCATTGTGTGAGGCATTCATGACAACTCTTTCCGGCAAAACCGCACTGGTCACCGGCTCCACCAGCGGCATCGGCCTGGGCATCGCCTTGAGCCTGGCCAAGGCCGGCGCCAACCTGATTCTCAACGGTTTCGGCGATGCCTCGACGGTGATCGCTGAAGTCGAACAGTTCGGTGGCAAGGTCGGGCATCACCCGGCCGATGTCAGCGACCCGGCACAGATCGCCGAGATGCTCGCCTACGCCGAACGCGAATTTGGCGGCGTCGATATTCTGGTGAACAACGCCGGCATCCAGCATGTGGCTGCGGTGGAAGACTTCCCCGTGGAGCGCTGGGACTCGATCATCGCCATCAACCTTTCCTCGGTGTTCCACAGCACCCGCCTGAGCCTGCCGGGCATGCGCGCCAAAGGCTGGGGGCGGATCGTCAATATCGCCTCGGTGCACGGCCAGGTCGGCTCGGTCGGCAAGGCGGCCTATGTCGCCGCCAAGCATGGGGTCATTGGCCTGACCAAGGTGGTCGGCCTGGAAACCGCGACCAGCAACGTCACCTGCAACGCCATCTGCCCAGGCTGGGTGCTGACCCCACTGGTGCAGAAACAGATTGATGCTCGCGCCGCCGCAGGCGTCGATCCGCAGCAGGCACAACATGATTTGCTGGCCGAGAAACAACCGTCGCTGGAGTTCGTCACACCGCCGCAATTGGGCGAACTGGTGCTGTTCCTGTGCAGCGAAGCCGGCAGCCAGGTGCGCGGCGCAGCGTGGAATATCGATGGCGGGTGGCTGGCGCAGTAAGCCACCTCATCCACAAAACTCGACAGTACGCATAAAAAATATTTAGCCGACTCGAGTCGGCTCCGAACCTTAAAATCCGCCGTTTCCACCGCGGATCAAAAAATCCAAACGATCCCTCCACGGCCGAGTCGCGCCTTTTTTTCGTGGTGTGGTTCCAATCTTTATGTGCCTCCCGGCACTTGGTCTTTCGGCAGACCGGAACGAAATATCTCATCGCTGCAAGCCCTCCTTCGGTACTAAGGATCTGCTGAGGGCTCTTACAGCCTAACGGCTGCTCTTTTTTGCGAGCGTATGAGGTCAATACAGCATGTTCCAATGACTGGTCATCCATGTTGTTCAGTCTATTGAACGTCGTTTCTGACATCTAAACGTCATCTATTCATCGCGGGAATGCCATGTTTCCTGAGTAATGTTCTCGCCAATGAGATCGATCTCAAGCGAGTGACAATGACTGATTTGAAAGAGGTTGCACGGCTGGCAGGTGTTTCGCGGGCGACCGCAGCGCGGACCTTTGCCTCCCCCGAAGTGGTGCGTCCGACCACCCGAGAGCAAGTATTCGCCGCTGCGCGTCAGCTGGGTTTTCGGCCCAATCACCTCGGCCGTCAGTTGCGCCTGCAAACCACCAACCTGATCGGTGTGGTGGTGCCCAATCTGCTCAACCCGGTATTCGCCGAGCAATTTCAGGCGATGGAGCGCGCTGCGCGCTTACGCGGTTACAACCTGTTGCTGGCAACTACCGACTACAGCAGCGAGCGCGAAAGCGCGGTGGTCGAGGAGTTGTTGCGGCAGAGGGTCGATGGTCTGGTCCTCACTGTGACCGACGCCGAGAGCAACCGCGTGCTGCAAAGCCTTGCCAGCGAAGACACGCCTTTCGTACTGGCCTATCACCATCCGGGCAATCCGGACTACAGCGCCGTGTCGGTGGATAACCGCGCAGGCATGGCGCTCGCGACCCGCTATCTGCTGGACGCGGGGCATCGACGTATCGGCATGGTCGCAGGTCCGGCCTTGCAGTCCGACCGCGCTCGCCTGCGTTACGCCGGTTACTGCGATGCGATGCGCGAGGCCGGCGTCGACAGCCTGCCGGTGATCGAAATGCCCGCCCATACCCAGGCCGACTTCGCCGCCATTGAGCCGTTGTTGCAAGGGCCTCAGGCGCCCAGTGCGCTGGTCTGTTCCAACGATTTGCTGGCGATCAGCCTGATCGCCGAGTTGCGGCGCAACGGCTGGAGCGTCCCTCGGCAGTTCTCAGTCATTGGCTTTGACGGCATCGCGCTCGGCACCCAGATGCACCCGACGCTGTGCAGCGTTGTTCAACCCATCGCGGCGCTGGCTTGCACCGTGATCGATCAATTGCTGGCGCAGATCGCTGGCGCCGCACCGGTTTCCCATTGCCTGCCTTGCCATATCCGGCCGGGTGAAAGTACTCAACCCTACGAGGAGACGCTTGATGATCCGCTTCAGTAAAACCCTGGCGGCGTTGCTGCTATGCGGCTTGGCCAGCCTGGCCCAAGCCGCCGAAACGGCGATTTGCTACAACTGCCCGCCGGAATGGGCGGACTGGGGCACGCAGCTCAAGGCGATTGCCGACACCACCGGCGTGCAGGTCCCGCTGGACAACAAGAATTCCGGCCAGTCATTGGCGCAGCTGGTAGCCGAACAAGCCGCACCGGTGGCTGACGTGGTGTATTACGGCGTGACGTTCGGTTTGCAGGCGCAAAAAGCCGGGGTGGTCGGCACTTATAAACCGAAGGGTTGGGACCAGATTCCAACGGGCTTGAAGGACCCTGAGGGGCGCTGGTTTGCGATTCACTCCGGAACCCTGGGCATCATGGTCAACGTCGATGCGCTGGGTGGACTGCCGGTTCCACAAAGCTGGGCCGACCTGCTCAAGCCCCAATACAAAGGCATGGTTGGTTATCTTGATCCGTCCAGCGCCTTCGTGGGTTACGTCTCTGCGGTGGCGATCAACCAAGCCATGGGTGGCACCCTGGATAACTTCGCACCCGCCATCAATTACTTCCAGAAACTGGCGAAAAACTCGCCCATAGTGCCCAAGCAGACGGCTTATGCGCGGGTGCTGTCCGGCGAGTTGCCGATTCTGGTCGATTACGACTTCAACGCTTATCGCGCTCGCTACAAGGACAGCGCCAACGTCGCGTTCGTGATTCCCAAGGAAGGCAGCATCAGCGTGCCTTACGTGATGAGCATGGTCGGCAACGCCCCGCATCGGGCCAACGCCGAGAAGGTTTTGGATTTCGTCCTCTCCGATCAAGGCCAGGCACTGTGGGCCAAGGCGTACCTGCGACCAGTGCGGGCGATGAAGATGCCTGCTGACGTCGCCGAGCAGTTCCTGCCGGACAGCGACTATGCCCGGGCCGGCGTGGTCAATTACGAACACATGGCGGCAGTGCAGGAAGCCTTCTCCGCGCGTTATCTGAGTGAGGTCAAGTAAGTGACGGCCTCGGTAGTAAAAGCTCAGGAAGTCCGGTCGGGTCGGGCCATCGTGCCTCGCTTGCGGCCGACCGCTGCCTGGGCGCTGGCGCCGGCAGCAGCGGTGCTGTTCGCGTTCTGGTTATTGCCGCTGGCGCACCTGATCGTGCTGGGTGGGCAAAGCCGCGACGGCAGCGACAGCGGTTATTGGCAGGTACTGAGCAGCGCGCAATATCTGGGCAGTCTGGCGCAGACCTGCATTCTTGCCCTCGTGGTGACCCTTGCGGCGCTGCTGGTGGGCGGCATCAGTGGTGTGTTTCTGGCTCGCCAGCGCTTCTTCGGCCGCTCGGCACTGGTCGCCTTGTTGACCTTCCCGCTGGCGTTTCCCGGCGTGGTGGTCGGCTTTCTGGTGATTCTGCTGGCCGGTCGTCAGGGGTTGTTCGCCACGCTTGGCCTTGAGCTGGCGGGAGAGCGCTGGATTTTTGCCTACTCGCTGATGGGGTTGTTCATCGGCTATCTGTACTTCTCGATTCCGCGGGTGATCCTCACGGTGATGGCCGCTTGCGAAAGCCTGGATCGTAGCCTGGAAGAAGCCGCCCATTCACTGGGGGCGGGTCATTGGCGAGTGGTCTGCGATGTCATCGTGCCCGGCCTGGCGCCGGCATTGGTCTCATGCGGGGCGATCTGTTTCGCGACCTCCATGGGCGCATTCGGTACGGCCTTCACTTTGGGCACTCGGCTGAACGTGACCCCGGTGGCGATCTACAACGTGTTCACCAATTACGCCAACTTCGCCGTGGCCGCTGCGCTGTCGGTGGTGTTGGGTGCGGTGACCTGGGCCGTGCTGTTGCTGGCCCGGCGGCTGGTCAAACAATCGGGGACTGTCTTGTGAAACGCTCAACGCTGTTTGTCGGGCAACTGGTTTTTACCTTGCTGGTTTGCGCCTTCATGTTGGTGCCCGTGCTGATGTCGCTGCTGGCCGGGCTGACGCGCAATTATTTCGTGGGCCTGTCCAGCGGACTCACATTCGACTGGCTGATACAGGTTTGGCAGACCTACTCACCGACCGTCTGGCTATCCCTGCAACTGGCCGCGGCCTGTGCGCTATGTGTCTGCGTGATTGGTGTACCGGCGGCTTACGCGCTGGTGCGGATGAACAATCGCTTCAGCCGCGCGTTCGAAGAGCTGATGGTGCTGCCCGTGGCGATGCCAGGTCTGGCCAGCGCTTTGGCGTTGCTGCTCACCTATGGTCAGTTCGGTGGGTTTCGTAGCAGCTGGGTGTTCATTCTCGTCGGCCATGTGCTGTTCACGCTGCCATTTCTGGTGCGCCCGGTGATGGCGGTGATGCAACGTCAGCACCTGCCGACGCTGGAAGAAGCGGCGGCCAGCCTTGGCGCCGGGCCGATCCGGCGTTTCTTCAGTGTGGTGGTGCCCAACTGCCGGGCGGGGATTCTCGCCGGGGTGTTGATGGTTGTCACCCTGTCGTTGGGTGAGTTCAACCTGACCTGGATGCTCCACACCCCGATGACCAAGACATTGCCGGTGGGCCTGGCCGACAGCTATGCCTCGGCCAGGCTGGAAGTCGCCAGCGCCTACACCCTCATATTCCTGTTGATGATCGTGCCGCTGCTCATTGCGTTGCAGGCCATCAGCGCCCGTCTTTCCCAAGGAGAGAGTCGATGACCGGAACCACCATTCGCCTGGAGGGTTGCCGCAAGGCGTTCTCTGACGGCACCGTTGCTGTGCATGATCTGAACCTGACCATCGAGACCGGGGAAACCTTGGCGATTCTCGGCCCGTCCGGTTGCGGTAAAACCACCACCTTGCGCCTGATCGCCGGTCTGGAACGCCCGGACGTGGGGCAGATATTTTTTGGCGACAGCGACGTCACACGCCTGCCCATCGAGCGCCGCGACGTGGGCATGGTGTTCCAGAACTACGCGTTGTTTCCGAACCTGGATGTGGCCGGCAACATCGTTTACGGCCTAAAGATTCGCGGCCTTTCACCCGCCGAACGCAACAAGCGTTGCTCGGAGTTGCTGGAACTGGTCGGCCTGCATGATCACGGCAAGCGCAGCATTCACGAGTTGTCCGGCGGTCAGCGCCAGCGGGTCGCCCTGGCCCGTGCGCTGGCACCCCGGCCTCGGGTGTTGCTGCTCGACGAACCCTTGGCAGCGCTGGATGCTCAGTTGCGTGAACGTTTGCGCAGCGAACTGGATCAGTTGCTACGTGGTTTGGGAATCACCGCGGTGTTCGTCACCCACGATCAGGGCGAAGCCATGGCACTGGGGGATCGCATCCTGGTCATGGAGCACGGCCGAGTCGCGCAATTGGCCAGCCCGCGGGAAATTTATCAGCAGCCGGCCAACGCTTTCGTCGCCAGTTTCGTTGGCAACCTCAATGCTTTTTCGGTGATCGAGCGCACGCCCCATGGCTTGAAAGTCAGCGGTGGCGAATTGCCATGGAATGGCGCCGGTCTGCCCGCCACAGTGTATTGCCGCCCTGAGCATTTGCGGGTGATGGACAGCCAGGGTCATCTGCGCGGGCGTCTGGTGGGGCAGTTTTTCCAGGGTGCCCAAAGCCGCCTGTTGGTGGATGTCGGCGCCGCACAGCCGCTGTTGGTGGACAGCACCGACGGTATCATTCACGCGCCCGGCGCGCTGATTGCCTTGGACATCGAGCCGCAAGTGCTGTTTACCCTGCATTCGTGATGCTTTTGTTTTCAGAGAACTTATTTTGAACCGTCCGTTTCTCATTGCGCAGATCAGCGATCTGCACCTTAAAGCCGGTCAAAGACTGACTTATGGCGTCGTCGATACCCTTGGCGCGTTGCGGCGTGCTATTGATCATTTGAATGCCAGCCATCCGCGTCCCGACATCGTGGTGATCAGTGGCGACCTGGTGGACTTCGGTCGTCCTGATGAATATGCCGTGCTGCATCCCGAGCTGGCGCGCCTGCACATGCCTTGCTACCTCGTGCCCGGCAACCACGACAATCGCGAGCATTTGCTGGCGGCATTTGCCGATCATGCCTACTTACCGATGTTGGCCAGCGCGCCACTGGATTGGGTGGTTGAGGAGCATCCGGTGCGCCTGATCGGTCTGGACACGACGATCCCTGGCGCCCATGGCGGTCAGTTGCTGGACAGCCAGTTGCTCTGGCTCGATGAACAGCTGGCACGTCGTCCCGATGTATCGACGCTATTGGTTCTGCATCACCCGCCGTTTATCAGCGGTATCGGCCATATGGACCGCGAGCCGTTCATCAATGCGTCGGCACTGGAGCAGGTCATCGCCCGTCACCCGCAGGTGGAGCGCTTGCTGTGCGGGCATTTGCACCGGCCGATGCAGCGGCGTTTCGGTGGCAGCCTGAGTTGTGTGTGCCCCGGTACCTCACATCAAATCGTGCTGGATCTACAGCAAACTGCCCCGGCGCATTTCAATCTGGAACCGGCCGGGTATCTGCTGCATCGCTGGCAAGCGCAGCAGGAGCTGGTGACCCATAACGCCGTGTTTGGTGAGTATCCCGGACCGTATCCGTTTTATGACGCTCATGGATTGATCGACTGATGACACAGGGATGTTCAAGGCGCTTTTTTGACGAGGTTCTTCGGAAGCTTTAACCGATATCATTCTCTGCGTATGGTTGAAGTTTTTCTTGATGATTAATTAACGCATTGGTCAATCGCCTGATTGGCTGAGTGCTTCCCGCTGCCCTTTCAATGTGCCCGGAACATAGGTTCTGCGCTGGAGTTCGTCCTGATGAAAGCCACGCTTCAAGTATTTAGTTTTTTGACCGGCGGCCTGAGTATTGCCATGAGTCCTTTGGCGTCTGCTGATTTCATTAAAGACAGCAAAGCCAATTTGAGCTTGCGCAACTTCTACTTCAACAACGATAACCGCGATGGTGCCGCCGCTCCTTCGAAGACCGAAGAATGGGGGCAGGCCTTCATGCTCAATTATCAATCCGGGTTTACCGACGGCACCGTGGGATTCGGCCTGGATGCTATTGGCCTGCTGGGTTTGAAGCTCGACAGCGGCGCGGGTCGTCATGTCGGCGGTTCGATGTTCCCCAATAACGGCGACAAGGCTGCGGACCAATGGGGCCGTGTCGGTGCGACCGCCAAGATGCGTTTCTCGAAGACCGAACTGCGTTACGGCACCTTACAACCGAAGTTGCCGATTCTGGTCTCCAACGATGGCCGTCTGTTGCCTCAAACCTTCGAGGGCGGGCAAGTTACCAGTAATGAAATCGATAACCTGACCTTCACCGTCGGCCAACTTGAACACTCCACCGGGCGTGCTTCCAGCGATAGTGCAGGTCTGGCCGTTGCGGGCGGCACGCAGGAAAGCAATAAATTTACCTTTGCCGGCGGCGATTACAAACTGACGAAGGATCTGACCGCTCAGTATTACTACGCCAATCTCGAAGACTATTACCAGCAGCACTTCGCCGGTTTGCTGCATGTGTTGCCGCTCGGTGAATACGGTTCGCTGAAAACCGACCTGCGTTATTTCAAGACCACGTCCGATGGCAAGAACAGCAGTGCGGCCGGTCGCGCCAGTGGTTACAAGTTCAGCGGTTACACCAAAGGCGGTACCGGTGAAATCGACAACGATACCTGGAGCGCGGCGTTCATTTATTCGTTGGGCGGCCATGCGATTACGGCGGGCTATCAAAGCGTTTCCGATGACAGCAACTTTGCGCAACTCAATCAGGGTGGCCTGGTCGATAAAGGCGAGGCAGGTGCCAGCCTTTATCTTTACACCGACCGCACCATTCAGACCTTCATCCAGGCGGGTGAGCGGACCGCATTCGCGCAGTATGCCTACGACTTCGCTGCTCTGGGTGCTCCAGGCTTGAAGGCATCGGTGATGTACCTCAAGGGCGACAATATTCAGACTGCCAGCGGCAAGGACGCAGGCGAATGGGAGCGCGATATCTCTCTGGACTATGTGATCCAGAGCGGTGCGTTGAAGAACGTCAGTTTCGGCTGGCGGAACGCGATGTCCCGAAGTGATATCGCCCGCGACCAGGACCAGAATCGCCTGATCGTGAGCTATACAATTCCATTGATGTAAGGCGTGAACGTTATTTACGAAACCCTGGAGCGCGAATTTATCTGGCAGGCGTTGATTTAACCTTAAAGCGCACGACTGCTATTGGCCGAGGCTGTGTAAAAACGTTTTAGAACAGGTTTGGGCCTGTTGACGTTTGCGGCAGGGACTTGAGAAAGAAGAGCAAACCCGCAGAATTGAGGTTCCTACACCAATAACCCTGCGGGTTTGCAATGCCCCGATGGATGCTCAGTGACGAGCTTTGGTCGAGGAGCCCGACTTTGAGTGGGCATTCATCGACGGCACCTATGTAAAGGCTCATCAGCACAGTACCGGTGCGGCCAGTGGTCAGCCTCCCTCGCCGGGGAGTCAGGCGCGCAGGTGCGTCAGCCGCCCGACAGCGCGGCGACCAGTACCACCTCCGCACCGGTCGGCAGGGGGGCGGTCATGGCACGCTCGATCTCGCCATTGACGAACAGTTTGAAGTGCGGGCGCAGTGCACCCTGTTCATCGATGACGCGGAACCGCAGGCCGGGGTAGCGCGCGTCCAGCTCGACAAACAGCTCGGCCAGCGTCGGCGCATCCGCCAGGGTCAATTCTGCGATCCCGCCGGTGTAGCTCTGCACGTGGGTGGGGAGGTGCAACTGCATCAGCAAGCCTCGATCGCATAGATTTCCGGTAGATGGCGCACCAGGCAGGTCCATGATTGGCCCTCGTCCGCACTGCCCCAGACCTCGCCGCTGCTGGTTCCGAAGTAGAGGCCGACCGGGTCGAAACTATCCACGCTGAGGGCCTGGCGCTTGACGTTGAACCAGGCCTGCTCGGTGGGTAGCCCCGAGTTCTGCCGTGCCCAGGATTCGCCGCCGTCGCGCGAGCGATAGAGCGCCGGTCGCCCCAGCGGCGAAACGCGCGGCCAGACGTCGCTGCCGTCCATGGGGAACAGCCACAGCGTATCCGGGTCGCGCGGGTGCAGGCCGACCGGGAAGCCGATGTCGTAGCGCACCCCATCCGGCGCTGGCAGGTTGGCGCCGATATCGCGCCAGGTCTCGTCCGGCCGGTCAAGGCGGAACACCCCGCAGTGGTTCTGCTGGTACAGCCGATCCGGGGCCGCGGGGTGTTGTCGCACGCAGTGCGGATCGTGGCCGAATTCGTGATAGGTGCCGGGCGGCGGCGCGGGCAGGAAGTCGGCGCGCACGCCACGATTGAGCGGGCGCCAGGATTCGCCGCGGTCGTTGGACTCGAAGGTGCCGCCGGCGGATAGGCTGACGTATAGATGCTGGGCATCGCGCGGGTCGACCAGGATGGAATGCAGCTTGGCACCACCTGGCGGCCCCTCATTCGGATCACCGGCCCAGGCGCGGTAGCTCGGATGCAGGTTGAAACCATCCACTCCTACCCAATTACGGCCGCCGTCCGTGCTGCGGAACAGGCCTTGCGGGGTGCTGCCGGCGTACCAGACGTCGGGCTCCGAGGCGTGCCCGGGGGTGAGCCAGAACACGTGATCGAGCACCCGGCCGTTCAGCTCGACGGGGAAGGCGGGCGGCGTCTGCGCCTCCTGCCAGTTGTCGCCACCGTCGGTCGAGCGGAATACGGTCGGCCCGAGGTGGCCGGTGCGGGCCGTGGCCAGTACCACCTTGCGGGCGCGTGGGTCAGTGAGGGCATGATGGACGATGTGACCGAGGAAGTGCGGCCCGGACAACTCCCAACGCCGCCGCTCTGCGGTGCCGGACAGTCGCCACAGGCCTTTGCGGGTCGCAATCCAGAGGTGGATCGAGGGGCGCATGGCATATCTCTCCCTGGGAGGCATCTGACTGAAGGGATTTTAGGCCAGGAATCCCGGGGGCCCAGGACTAGCCGATAAGCGATACCCTTCACCAAGGGTGGAAAAACCGCTCAGCGGTTTTCCACCGAGCGGTCCGAGCCTTGTGCAACCTGGCGCAAATGCTGGTGGATAATAAAGCGTTATCCACCCTACAGTTCGCTGCCAAACGCCACTTCAAAAAGGGGTAACGGCTATGTCACTCATGCTCAGCTCTCCCGCTTTTAAAGCTCAAGGTCCGATTCCGCAGCGCTACAGCTGTGAAGGCAAGGATGTTTCCCCACCGTTGGCCTGGAGCGGTGCGCCGCCAGGCACCAAGAGCCTGGCGCTGATCGTCGATGACCCGGACGCCCCGGACCCCGCGGCGCCCAAGATCACCTGGGTCCATTGGGTTCTCTATAACCTGCCCGCGGGCACGACAGAACTGCCCGAAGACCTGCACACGCTACCGCCTGGCACCTTGCAGGGGCTCAACGACTGGCAGAGACCCGGCTATGGGGGGCCCTGTCCACCCATCGGCACCCATAGGTACTTTCACAAGCTTTACGCGCTCGACACCGTCCTGCCGAACCTGGGGCAGCCAACCAAAGCCCAGCTCGAAAGCGCAATGCGCGGACATGTCCTGGCCCAGGCCGAGTTGACCGGCACTTACCGCAGGAGAGGTGAGGGTTGACGAGGAAGAGCTCATTCAGTGGGCTCACACAAATGAGCTTTTACGATGGAGCCTGGAAGGCCGCGGCACATCCGGCCATGCAAAAAGCGCTGAGCAACCGGCGCTTGCGGCAATACGGCCTGATCACCGCGCAGGATCTCGCCTCAGTGCAATGCTGAGCAGTCCAACCGCCGGATGCGGAAAACCGCACGTCCGGTGGTGTGGGAGGGGTAACGGGCGTAGTCCCGTTACCTCGACCCGATCATAAGATTATCTGTGCTCCCAGATAATGGGGCTGGCACAAATCATTGTGGAGCTTGCCAGCGATGATGCCCTATCAAACTCAAGGCATCACCGGCGGCACATACTGCAACGTCATCCCCAACGCCCAAAGCAGCACCAGCACCAACGGAGTGTGCACCAACAACTGCACAAACGAAAAACCAATCAAATCCCGCGCCTTGAGCCCCAGCACACCCAACAACGGCAGCATGTAGAACGGGTTGATCAGGTTCGGTAACGCCTCAGCGGCATTGTAGATCTGCACCGCCCACCCCAGGTGGTATTGCAGGTCATTGGCAACCTGCATCACATAGGGCGCTTCGATGATCCATTTGCCACCGCCCGAGGGGATGAAGAAGCCCAACACAGCCGAGTACACGCCCATCAGCAACGCGTAGGTGTCATGGGACGCGATCTGCACAAAGAAGGTCGAAATGTGGTGCGCCAGGGTCTGGGCATCGCTGCCTTTGACCGTGGTCAGGATCGCCGCGATCGAGCCATACAGCGGGAACTGGATCATCACGCCGGTGGTGGTCGGCACCGCCCGGGTGACCGCGTCGAGGAAGCTGCGCGGCCGCCAGTGCAGCAGCGCACCGAGCATGATGAACAGCAGGTTGTAAGTGTTCAGGCCCGAGATCGCGGTGATCGCCGGCTTGGTCGAGAACTCGTGGAACAGCCAGCCCGCAGCCAGGGCAACCAACAGCAAAATCAATATCGGGCTGTACTCCAGCCACTCGCCCGGGCGCGTGCGCTTGGGCGCTGGCGGCAGGCTGAAGCTGGGATCGACACCACACGAGTGCGCATCACGCGCGCTGGCTGGCCCCGGTGCGGTGGCATAAGCCACCACCAGCGAGACCAGCACCAGGACACCGAGCATCACGCCCGACTGCCAGAGGAAGATGGTCTCGGTAAACGGAATCACCCCGGTAATGGCCAGGATCGACGGTGGCAGGCTGCCGGGGTTGGCTTGCAGTTGCGCCGCCGAGGATGACAGGCCCAAAGCCCAGACCGCTCCCAGGCCCAGGTAGGCCGCGGCACCGGCAGCGCGATAGTCCATGCGCAGGTCGGTACGCCGAGCCAGCGCGCGAACCAGCAGGCCGCCGAAGACCAGCGACAGGCCCCAGTTCAGCAATGAAGCGACCATGGAAATCAATGCTACCCAGCATACGGCGGAGCGGCCGTTCTTGGGGATACGCGCCAGGCGGTCGATCAGTTTCACCGCCGGTGGGGAGCTGGCGACCACGTAGCCGCCGATGACCACGAAAGCCATTTGCATGGTGAACGGGATCAGGCTCCAGAAGCCATCGCCAAAGGCTTTGGCGGTGACGGTCGGTGCGGCGCCCATGGCCATGGCCGCCACGGCGACGGTGACCACGGCCAGCGCGGCGAATACCCAGGAGTCGGGAAACCAGCGCTCGGCCCAGTTGGAGCAATGCAAGGCGAAACGGGCGAAGCGGCTCTCTTCGATAGAGCGTTCGTAGCGGCTAGCTTCGATTTCGGCAGCCATGGGGACTTCCTTAGTTTTGGCGTTGTTATGGAGGGAGTGATTTGCGGGAAAATCTTCGCTGGCTGACAGGGCTCCATCGCTGGCAAGCCAGTTCCTGCAGGGGGATATGGCGTACACAATATCCCGGTTGACGCGGGACCAAGGAGCTGGCTTGCCGTTGTAGGGCCGACATTAGGCTGTCGGAAGCGTGGGGGCATCTTCACCCGGCTGGAATAATTTGTTAATTTTGTTTTTATTGCCGATTGATTGGTATTTCAAATCAATGAACGTCAAACAGCTACGCGTGGACTGAAGTATGGGCTGGCAAACACCGGATACGAAAAAGCCCTGAAAACTCAGGGCCTTGATGAAAAATAATGGCGCAAGCCTATATATTCGGACTATGACTCTCAATTAAAGCATTGGATAGTCGGTATATCCTTCCGTCCCTCTCCCATAGAGCTCGCGTTCGTTCAGTTCATTCAAGGGTGCGCCAGTCCGGATGCGTTCAACCAAATCCGGGTTGGCGATGAAGTAGCGCCCGAACGCGACCAAGGGCACTGTCTGGTCCTGCACCAGGGTTTTGGCCTTCTCGACACTCAACCCCCCATTGGCAATGATCACGCCCCGATAGCGCCCGGCGACGATATCCATGATCTTGTCCAGATCCGGTGCACCGTACCAGCCGTTCACATCGGCAATGTGCAAATACCCCACGCCCCTGGCTTGCATGACATCAGCGACATGGCTGTAGAGCTGCGGTACCTGGTCGTCGAGGGCACTGTTGTAGTTCGTGTAAGGCGAAACACGCACGCCCACGCGAGACAGCGGCATCACCTCGCCGACGGCATCGATGATTTCCTCCAGAAAGCGCGTACGGTTGGCGACCGTGCCGCCGTATTGATCGACACGGCGGTTCACATGAGCCGACAGAAACTGGTGCGGCAAATAGCCGTTGGCCGCATGAACTTCCACCCCATCGAAACCCGCCTCCAGCGCATTGACCGCCGCCTGCTTGTACTCGCCAATGGTCGAATGAACATCTTCAACTGTCATGGCCCGCGAAGGTGTGGCGCTGACACGCACGTAGTTTTCGTTGTGCAGCAAGCCCCACACATGCAGGCTCTCAACGTCATCATTGAATCCGGACGGCGACAGTGGTTGCTGCCAATCGAGCAAGCCCATGGCGCCGATCCGGCCTCCGTGCCACAGCTGCGCGAAGATTTTGCCGCCGACGTCATGCACGCCTGATGTGACCTGGCGCCAACCTTCGACCTGCGCCTGGGTGAAAAGCCCCGGCGCCCTGTCGAAGGGCCGCGACAGCGGGCTCACATTGGTGGCCTCGCTGATCAACAGCCCGGCACTGGCGCGTTGTTGGTAGTACTCGGCCATCAAGGCGGTCGGCACGTCACCGGCACCGGCGCGAGCACGTGTCAGCGGCGACATGACGATGCGGTTCGACAACTGAAGATCACCCAACTGGAATGTTTCAAACAAATTTGCCATTGCCTTCCCAACCTGAAATTTTGAAAGCCCACTCACGGGCTGCGAACTGCACTGAACAACCGGACGTCAGTAAGCGCCGTCCAGCACCGCGTCGAGCGTGTCGATGCGCCATTGCCCATCGACATTGCTCAGCTTCGCCACGTATTCGCCCGTGGTCAGCAATCGCGGTTGTTTCGACGCATCCGTCGAGAACAGCGACAGGTAAGCCTTCACCACCGCATTGTTTTCGGTCAGGGTCACAAACACCGGCGTGGTGATCTGATGACGGCGCAGGTCTTGCTGGTTCTGTCGAATGGCCCCCAGGCTGCTGACGATTTCATCCCGCCCCTCCCAAGGCCCCCACCCCAGCGCAGTGCCAGCGACGACGCCACCGGTTCTGGCACCTTCGCTGAACACCGAAGCCAGGAGCGCCATGTCATTGGCATCGAAGGCCCAGGCGTATTGATGAAGAACATTCAGGACGGCCTGTCCGTTTGCCCAGGCGAATGTTTGATTGCTCATTGCTGTACTCCCCACGTGTTCTGTCGGTGAAACCACTTGTTGGTTTTAAAACGCAGACTCCAGAACCTCTTCCAGCACGTCGATCAACCAGCGCCCGTCATGGCGCGAGGCTTCCATGACGTACTCACCGGTGGTCACAAGGTGCGGTGGCTGGCCATCGCCGAATGAAAACAGCGAGAGGTACACCCGCACGGTCGCCTGTTGCTGGCTCAGGGCTTCGAACAGGCTGGAGGTGATGACATGCCGACGACGGTCCGATTGCGAGCAGCGAATGGCCGACAGCTCGTTGACGATGTTGTCGCGTCCCACCCACGGCCCCCAGCCAATATCGGTGTTGGCCACCACCCCGCCCGTTCTGGCGTGATCGCTGAAGACACTGCCCAGTAACGCCATATCGTGGATGTCATAGCCCCACGAGTACTGGTGGAGCAGGTGAAGGATTTCGAGCGCAGCGGTATCAGCAAAGGACTGCCCCATATCAGTGGCCTCGCTCGTAGGGTCCAGTCGCGCGCGCATAGGTGGGTATCGCCAAGGGTGGCTCCACCCCCGCAGCACGCGCCACATTCAACAGCCAGAAAGGATTGCGCAGCAGCTCTCGGCCCATGTACACCAGGTCCGCTGACTGGGAATACAGAACAGCTTCTACCAGTTCGCTTGAGGTGATCGAGCCATTGCAGCCCACCGGCAACTCGAGCCCCTGGCGCAATTGAGCAGCGAATTCGACTTGATAGCCCGGCACAATCTCGCCGTGGAAAACAGGCGTCAGCCCACCGGCCGAAACGCTCAGCAGATCAACGCCAAGCGCTTTGAGCACATAGCCCAGGCGGGTGGTTTGAGTGACGGTGTTACCGCCCTCGCCTGCCATGTCATCGGCCGACAAACGCACGATCAGAGGTTTGTCTTCAGGCCATGCGCGGCGTACAGCGGTGACAACCTCTACCAGCAGCCGATTGCGGTTTTCCGGGCTGCCACCGTACCCGTCATCTCGACGATTGCTCAGCGGCGAGAGAAACTCGTGAATCAAGTAGCCGTGCGCCGCGTGAATTTCCAGGCAGTCAAACCCGGTTTCGATTGCACGTTCTGCAGCGCGCTCAAAGGCGCGGACTACCGCCTGGACTTGCTCGATGGTGAGCACCTGCGGTGTGCGGTGCTGGGCGCTATGAGCGATCGCCGACGGAGCAAAAATGGCCCCATCCACCATCGACTTGCGCCCGGCATGCGCCAGTTGCAAGCAGCTTTTGGCGCCGCAAGCCGCGATCATTTCGGCCAGTCGCCGCAACCCGGCCACCTGCGCCTCGTCCCAGATCCCAAGGTCGGTATGGCTGATGCGCCCTGCAGGCTCCACGGCTACCACCTCAGTGGTGATCAGACCGACACCGCCCAAGGCGCGAGCGGCATAGTGCGCCAGGTGCAGATCATTGACCTTGCCGTCCTCCTGGCCGGTATACATCAGCATGGGCGCCATGGCGATGCGGTTCTTGAAGGTGACGCTTCGCAAGGTCAGGGGCTGAAAAATTCTGCTCACGGGACTACCTCTGTACGGTTTCAAAATGACGGATAAACTCGGCAGCGCGTTCGGCGATCATGATCGTCGAGGCGGCCGTGTTGCCGCGCACGATGTTCGGCATGATCGACGCGTCGGCGATGCGCAGGCCTTGCAAACCCTGCACACGCAACTGTGGGTCGACCACCGCACGGGGGCCGACACCCATGGCGCAGGTGCCCGCCGGGTGCAGTGCGGTGCCGGCGCGGGCGCGCACATAAGCTTGCAGGTCGGCGTCGCTGTTGCTGACGCTCGGGCCGGGCAAGGACTCAGCCTTGAGATGGCGCGCCAGTGCTGGGGCAGCCATGATTTTTCGGGCCAGGCGAATGCCCTTGACGAGGTTGTTGAGCTCCCGCGGATCGCTCAGGTAATTGCCCTGCACGCTGGGCATGGCGGCTGGGTCTGCGCTGCTCAGGCGAACCGTGCCGCGCGAGTGACAGGTGTTGCATAACGGCGCCAGCGAAAACCGGTGCACCTGCGGGATGGGATCACCCCAACCACAGGAGGAGGCCGCCAGGGCATTGAGCTGAATGTCCGTACGCCCATCGCCATCCACGTCAAAAAAGCCACCGCACTCGACCACGTTGGAGGTCAGCACGCCGCTGCGATAGAACGTCCACTGCAAGCCATTGGAAAGCGCGCGCCAACCGCGATCCTGGCCCATCAGACTGATCGGTTCCTTAAGGTCTGCGTCTACCGGAACCAGCATATGATCCTGGTAGTTCTCACCGACACCGGGGGCATCGAGCACAACCTCGATGCCGTGTTCCTTAAGATGTTCTGCGGGGCCGACACCCGATAACATCAGCAGCTTGGGCGTCATGAACGCGCCACCCGACAACACCACTTCCCGCCGGGCGAACACATCCAGCTCCCTGTCAGCCCTGCGCACCCTGATACCGGTAGCACAGGTGCCGCTGAACAGCACTTTGTTGACCTGCGCATCGGTCCAGACGGTCAGGTTGCTGCGGGTGTGACCATGCCCGATGTAGGCGCTATAGCTGCTGCTGCGTTCCCCCCGATAACTCATGGTCTGGTAGAAACCCACACCCCGCTGCTGTTCGCCGTTGAAATCATGGTTGAAGGCAATTGGCTGTCCATCGTCCCCTTCAGTCTGCTGGGCCGCGAGCACGAACGCGTTGCTCAGCAAATGCCGATACGCTCCGTCAGAGACGCGCAGCGGGCCATCGACACCGTGGAAGCGGTCCGCCAGTCGACTGTTATTTTCGGCGCGCCTGAAAAAAGGCAGCACCTCTTCATAGCTCCAGCCCTCACAGCCGCTGGCAGCCCAGCCGTCGAAATCCTCTTTCTGGCCGCGGATGTAGCACATGGCGTTGATCGCCGTCCCGCCACCCAGGGTACGGCCCTGAAGCAATGGCATCTGTCGCCCGTTCGCCGCCGCCGCTGGCTCGCTCTTGAACAGGTAGCTACGTGCCGTGCCATGCAACTTGAAAAAGCCACCGGCCATGCGAATGAGTGGATGCCGAGCATGGGGGCCCGCCTCCAGCAGCAATACACGACGATCCCGGTTTTCACTCAGGCGAGCGGCGACCACGCAGCCTGCTGCCCCTCCCCCAACGACGATATAGTCGAAGGCCGAATCAACAGGCAGTTGATCGGATGATGTCGGCATGGCGAACCCCTTTCTTATTGTTGTTGATACGGGGTTCAGGCTAGGGAGATTCAGATCGCAGCGCTTGGTTGCACGCGCCATGCGCTGGGCTCCTCGCGCCAACCACTGCCACAGGTCGGCGGCCCGATTGACGGGTGCAAGGTACGTAGTTAACTTGTTAACCAATAACCATAAAAACGTCGAGGCCTGCCCGCCATGCCCACCACTTTCAGCACCCAGCAGATCGATAGCAGCCAACGCCTTGCCTACTGGAATGAAGTGATCTGCAAAACCTACCTGGCCGTTGACTGCCAACCGCAGATGAACACGCCTCTGGAGGGCCACCTCAAGGTCCGACCCTTGGGGCAACTGGAGCTCAGTGACGTGCTTTCGCCGGCGATGAACTACCGTCGCAGCACCGCCCAACTCAAGGATCATCACGAGGAACACTACCAGTTAGTGCTGGTGACCGAGGGTAACGGCTGCATCGAACAGGACGGTCGCCAGGCCATGCTCAACACCGGCGATATGGCGCTCTACAGCGCGGCCCAGCCTTCATTGGTCAGCTATCCGCAAGGCTCGCGCTCTCTGGTACTGAAAATCCCTCGGGCGCTCCTCGCCGCCCGGGTCGCGCGCACTGAACCCATCACAGCGGTCACGCTGAAGGGCGATTCGGGAATCGGCTCGATGATCGGTCACTTGATGCGCGAATCCTTTGCACTTGAACAAGCGCTGTGCCTGCCCCACGATGCGCGGCTTGCCAGCGGCATGCTGGACATCATCAGCGCCGCCCTGGAAAACGGTGCAGGCATGCCGGTTCTGACCTCGCGACACAACCCCCTTGAACACATCAAACAGCACATGCAAGCCCACCTCAGTGACCCGGACTTGCAGATCGTCAATATCGCCAGCAGGCACAATGTGTCAGTGCGCACACTCAACCGTCTGTTCGCCGCCGAAGGCACCAGCGCGATTCGCTGGCTGTGGCAGCAACGCCTGGCGGCCAGCCATAAATACTTGAGCGAAGGGCGCGTACGGCAAGTCAGCGAAGCGGCGCTCGATTGTGGCTTCAATGACCTCTCGCACTTCAGCAAAGCCTTCAAGAAAACCTACGGTATCTCCCCCCAGCAGCTGCTGCGCAGCGCTCGCTGAGCCTGCCCTACCGCGCAAATCCCCCCTCCTGAAAAAGTGGCGCGAGCAACCCAATGGTTGGCGCGCCCACCCAAGCCGTGCCCATGCCAGGCACCTAGGATGAGCCCCATGCAGCATCTATAAAAAATACAATCAGCAGGTGAGTTCATGAGTACAGAGGCCTTCGATTACATCATTGTCGGTGGCGGCGCGGCCGGTTGCGTGGTGGCTTCGCGCCTGAGCGAAGAGGCGTCCAGACGCGTGTTGTTGCTTGAAGAAGGCACACACGATAAAAGCCTGTTCATTCGCATGAATGGCGGGTATTTCAGAACGATGGGCACGCAGCGTACGGTCGCCTATCAGACAGAACCCGAACCCCATGCCAACAACCGCTCGATTCAGGTCATGCAGGCGCGCACCCTGGGAGGCGGCCACTCGCTCAATGCGATGGTGTACATCCGCGGCCAACCGGAAGACTACGATGACTGGGCCGCCAGGGGCTGCGAAGGCTGGGGGTTCGCCGATGTGCTGCCGTACTTCAAGAAAGCCGAAAACAATCAGCGCCTCAGTGGCGTACTACACGGCAATGACGGCCCTTTGGCGGTGTCCGACATCGGTCATCGCCATGTGCTGAGCGAAGCCTTCATCCGTGCCAGCCAGGAAGCCGGAACAGCCTGTGGAGTGCCCATTCGCTATAACGACGACTTCAATGGCACCTCTCAGGCCGGTGTCGGTTACTACCAGACGACCAGCCACAATGGCGAACGCTGCAGCACCGCCCGCGGCTACCTTCGTCCGGCCCTGAAAAGACCCAATCTGGTGGTGCGCACCCATAGCCGGGTATCTCGTCTGCTGATCGAAAACCGGCGTACGGTTGGCGTTGTATTGGCCGGTGAGGCCGGTAAAGAGATTCAGATCCGCGCGCTCAGAGAGGTCATTCTGTGCGCTGGAACCCTGATCTCGCCCAAGCTGCTGATGTTGTCGGGGATAGGCCCGGCCGAGCACTTGCAGGCACAGGGTATCGAGGTGGTCAGCGACCTGCCTGGGGTCGGCGAAAACTATCAGGACCATCTCGTGGTGCCGGTCGATGGCAAGCTCAAGGACCCGATCAGCCTGCTGGGGCAGGACCGCGGCCTCAAGGCGCTGCGTCATGGCCTGGAATGGATGCTCTATCGCAGCGGCTTGCTCAGCTCGAACCTTGTGGAGAATGGCGGCTTCTTTGATCTGGATGGCGATGGCCGGCCGGAAATCCAGATCCACACCCTGGCAATGGCTTCGACCAGTTGGGGCAAGCTCGACGGCGCCCCGCCTGAACACGGCTACTCGGTGGCACCCTGCTGCCTGACCAGCCATTCCCGTGGGCGGGTACGCCTGCGCAGCAAAGACCCGAGCGCCGCGCCGATCCTCAATGCCAATTACCTCAGTGACCCTGCCGACGTCCAGAACCTGGTGCGTGGTGTGCGACTGGCCCGGCAAATTCTCAAGGCACCGTCGCTGGCATGCTTTCTCGAGGGTGAACTGATGCCCGGCACAGCGGTCGGCGATGATCAGGATTCGCTTGAAGAATACGTGCGCAACCATGCTCAGAATGCTTTCCACCCTGCCGGGACCTGCGCCATGGGTACCGATGAGGCCGCGGTGGTGGATTTGCAACTGCGTGTTCGCGGGGTGGCCGGGCTCAGGGTTGCCGACGCATCGGTGATGCCAGTGCTGGTGCGCGGCAATACCACTGCGCCGGTGGTGATGATTGCCGAACGGGTGGTGGATTTCATTGCGCAAGACGAAAAAGCCCCCGCTGCAACCGGCTCTACGCAATGGGTCAGCAAAACCCCCGCCGGAGTGGTTTGAGCCGCTCCACCCCTTTCATCTCGGGAGGCCACCGCCACACACCGCTCTCTCTATCCGCGTTGCACTGAAAACAAAAACAACCCGCGCATTCGCCACTGATCAAGTGTTGGCGAAAGGAGCTCTGCTGCAATGAAAAACCATCCTCAATCAGAACTTGCGAATTACTTGAAAGGCGTCCCCGTTACACAGATCTTTATCGCCGCCTTCGTCACCCAGTTCTGCATGGGCTTTGAAGTGCTGTTCCGGCTGAATGCCGCCAGTTCCATCAAACACGATTTCTTTGATGCAACCAATGTACTGACGTCCGGAGCCATGATTGGCGAAGTGCTCGGCGTGTTGTTTCTCGGGTTCGCCATCGCCAACCTGGTGATGTCGCCCTTTGTGGATGCCATCGGTCTGCGCCGCGTACATATCCTCAGCCTGCTGCTGTACCTGGTGGGCACCGCGACCATCGTTACCGCCGTGCCCGGTACCGATCAGGCCTACCTGTTGCTTTGGGGAGGGTCTTTGCTGCAGGGGCTCGCCTGGGGCTCGATCGAAGCCGTGCTCAACCCGCTGGTGGTGACGATTTACCCAACGCGCAAGGTGCCGAAACTCAATCTGTTCCATGCCGCCTTTGCGCTCGGCATGCTGCTGGCGGCCCCGGCATGTGTGATGGTTGAAAAACTGGCCCTGGGCTGGCGCATTCAGTTGGGCCTGGTGTTCATTCCCGCAGTGATCGCCCTGCTGCTGATCGCACGGGTCAAATACCCGCCCAGTGAGCGCGTCGTCCATGGGGTGTCGTTCAAGGGCATGTTCCAGCAGACCTTTGCGCGCCCGGCGTTCTACCTGTTTCTCTGCGCAATGTTCATCAGTGCCGCGACCGAACTGGTACCCGCCAGCTGGATTGATTTGACCCTGACCAGGATCGTCGGCATCCAGGGCTTCTGGCTGGTGGCCTTTATCTACACCGTGCATATCGTGGTGCGGCTGTTTACCGGAGTGTTGTATCGCCTGCTGGGTTCCAGCGGCATCCTGTTCTTCGGCTCGCTGTTTGCGCTGGCTGGGTTGTTCCTGCTGAGTCAGGCGGCCAGCCCGTCGGCAGGCATGTTCGCAGCATTGCTGTTCGGCATCGGCACCAGCGTCATGTGGCCGACCATGCTCGCCAGTACGTCGGAACGCTTCCCCGGTGGCGGCTCGCTGGCCATCGGTGTCACGGCTTCGGCTGGCATGTCGTCGACCTACGTGCTGATGCCACTGTTCGGCAAGCTGTTCGACCAGGCGAAGATCTCCAGCGCCGGGGGTGAAGCCGCCTTTGAAGCACTCAACGAAGGCAGTGCGGCGCTGGATCAGGTACTGGTATCGGCGACGACTTCCATCTTTCAAACGGCCACCTTTCTGCCCAGCGTACTCGTGGTGTTTTTCGCACTGGCCTGGCTGTACGACCGCAAACGCAACAATGCACTTCCCCCAGCCAGCAAGGTGCTCAGTCCGCAAGTCTGAACCGAGTGCGCCCTCACTAGCCCCCCGGCCATGCTTTTCGCATGGCCGGTATTCACCCCACACCCTGTACCACAACAATAAGAATCGGACCGTCAATGAAACCACTACCGACTTTTGCTTTCGGCGCTATCGCTTCGCTCATTTTTTGTGCCACGGCCAATGCGGCCGGCGATGCCATGGCTCGCGACTACATCGCGGCACCCGCCGGGGTCGACCTGGGCGTTCTTTACTACGTGCACAAGCAGTCGAACACCTATGTCGATGACGGTGACAAGAACAAGGCTGATTTTTCCACTGATCTGTTAGTCGCGCGGTATGTGCACTTCATGGAAGTGGGCGGGATGATCATCGACCCGCAGATCATCCTGCCCATGGGCAATCTCAACGTGAACATCCCGGGCGCTGTCGATGACCGCCGCAATAGCATGGGTGACGTCATTTTGCTGAGTTCCTTCTGGTTCGTGAACGACCCGCTCAGCAAGACCTACATTGCCTTTACGCCGTACGTCACCGCTCCCACCGGCAGCTACAACGCCAACCGACCAGGCACCAGCCTGGGCGCCAATCGCTGGAGCTACACTGCCGAATTCGGTATGTCCCAGGGCTTTGGCGAGAACACTTGGGTCGACCTGATTGCCGCCGTCGACTTCTACGGCAAAAACGACGACTACTTCGGCAAGGAACAGAAAAAGGACGACCTGTTTACCTTCCAGGCCATCTATTCGTACAACCTCACCTCGACACTGTGGGTTTCGGCCAAGTACGCCTACGTCGCCGGCGGTAAAACCGAAGTGGACGGCATCAGTCAGAATGACCGAACCACCGGGCAAACCGTTGTGTTCGGTTTGGCCAGGCAGCTCGATGCGCAGAACAACGTTCAGGTCGAATATATCCATGACGTGAAGGTCGACAATGCGTTCGAGAACCGCGGAGCGCGCGTAAGGTTTGTGCACGCCTTCTAAGGCCTCCCCCTCCAGGGCACGACTGCATTCGCGGGCAACCCCGCTTACACAAGGCCAGCACCTTCTCTTGTGGGAGCGGGGTTGCCCGCGAGACTTTTTGCAGGCACCGATAGCGTCAGACAACCGTGCGCTTGTTGACCGGCAAGGTAATCATTGAAGCAAATTCGATGAACCGTTCACTGTCTTCAATGACTTCAGGCAAGCGCGAGGTGTAGTCAGCGTCCTCGGCTGTGGCGTAGGTGTAGATCGAGAGCGCGTCATAGGCAGGCGGCTGCGTGCAGTAAACATCGCCCGGCAACTGCGCCCTACGCAGTGGATATTGCTCATAGCGCAGCAGGCCACGGGCTGCCATGGCCATGACCTGGCCGTGCTCGGCATACAGCTTCAAGAACGCTTCCTGACTCAACCCGGACTTGCGACGCATGACGTAGGCAATGATGTGCATTAAGGGTATTTCCCGAGAAATGGGCCCTCATTGCAACCCAATCGCCAGACGGCCGCTTGGCTCCACACGTCGATGCACTGTGCTCGGTGCGACAGGTTGATCAGCGCCGCAACAGAACGGCACCCGTTGCCTGGCGCCAATGCACCGCAGCCCCCATTTCATCGCCTGGGACGCCGCCCGAGAAAATGTCTGATAACCTGACCCGACTATCAGCCTGTAGAGGCGTTCATGACCCTCCTCTATCCCACTCAGGACCTGCAAGCCAGCGAACGCTTCGACTACTGGCAGGACGTGGTGTGCTCGACTTACGTGCCCACCCGCAATCGCGCGCTGAGCGATGAGCCTTTCGACGGCTCTTTGAGCGTCAAGACGTTGGGCAGTGTAACGCTGAGCCAGATCCGCTCCTTGCCGGTTGAGTACGAGCGCAGCCCACACAGTGATGACAGCGATCACTTCTTTCTGTCGCTGTCGCTGTGCCGGCAAGCGCATGTCACTCAGAACGGCCGCCAATCCACCCAGCGCATCGGTGACATTGTGCTGTTCGATAGCACGCAACCCTACCTCTGCAGTTTTCCCGAAGGCGACAATCAGATCGTACTCGCCGTGCCGCGCGCTTTGCTGCTGGAGCATATCGCCCATGCTGAACAGTTTCTGAGCCGGACCCTGCAAAGCCAGTCGCCCTTGGGCAATCTGGCCAGAACCATGATGACGGAAATCTGGAACACGGCTGCATTGCCCCTACCGCTCGCTGAACGCTTGAGTGCCTCGCTGCTCGATGTCGTGTCCACTGCTTTCGAGTCGGCCTTTCAGACGTCGGACTCAACCCTTAGCACCTATCAAAGCCAGCAACTGCAGCGGGTAAAACAGTTTTTGCTGGCCAATCTTCACGACTCGGATTTGACCATCGACAGCGTCGCGCAGGCCACCTACGTCTCCCCTCGGACCCTGAACCGCCTGTTTGCCAAGGAAGGCACCACCGCCATCCGCTGGTTGTGGCATCAGCGCTTGTCGGCCTGCCACAAGGCCTTGCTCAAGGGGCAGTTCCAGCAGGTGAGCGATGCCGCGCTGAGTTTTGGTTTTACCAACCTTTCCCATTTCAGCCGCGCCTTCAAAAACGCCTACGGCGTCTCGCCAGCGCAATTGCTGCCTTCGCACTGATTGGCGTGCCAGGCACAACGCCTGGCCATTTCAGTAGAGCCCCCATGCCCGATCAGGCTCAGTATCAATACCGTGCTGACGGCGCCCGGTCGCGTCCGCGCATCCATAACTAGAAGTCGGTGCTTTTGCCGAACACGCCACACCTTATTTCATCGCTGCCATAACGCCAATAATCGAGGTCTGCCATGAACCCTGGCTACGTTTACGTGCTGTTGTGTTATGCATTGATCGGCATCAGCTATCCAATCGCCAAGGAGGCGATGACGCTGATTCCCATCTGGATTTTTACCTCGATCACTTTCGCGGTGGCGTTTGCTTTGCTCTATCCCGTCGTTCGCACCCTGGACAGAATTGCGCTGAGCCAGATCGGCTTGCCAGCCTGGGTGGCGATCAGCATCCAGTCACTGCTCGGTGCAGTGCTGTACACCGTGTTTTTGCTTTACGGATTTTCGGGCGCCACCGCCATCGTCGCTTCGGTGTTCAGCAGCCTGGCGCCTGCGGCGGTACTGACCTTCTCTTCGGTGTTTCTCAAAGAGCGTCTGAGCGTCAGGAAGGTCCTTGCCATTGTCATGGCCGTCGCCGGTGTACTGGTGCTGACCCTTCCCACAGCGGACAGTGCCGGACAAAACACTTGGCTCGGCATGCTGTTCCTGTTGCTGTCGACGCTTTCGACCGCAGGTTGCGTGATCAGTGCCAAGAAACTCGACGTGCAATTGCCACCGGCCACCCTGGCGGCCGGCGTGTGCCTGACCGGCATGCTGTTCACGCTGCCGATGGCGATAGCGCAGGGGCTTTCGTTCGACTGGTACCTGCTGAGCGCTGCCAACGGCGCGGTCATGATCTATTACGGTGCGCTGGTCTGGGCGGTGCCCTATGTGCTGTTTTTCATGGGCGTGACGAAAATTCCCGCCAGCGCGACTGGCATGGCAGTGGCGGTGATTCCGCTCACAGCCTCGTTCTTTTCCATGGTGTTTTACCGCGAGCAACTGCACCTGACCGATGGCGTTGCCCTGGTACTGGTCACCCTGTCGATCCTGGCTGCCGAGGCGAAAGAGCCGATCAAGCCAACACTACCGGCAACCCTGTAATGCATCCCCTCACTACTGATTAGCCATAAGGAAATCCTGATGACTGCTGCCACCGATAAAACCCTGCGGCTGCTCTTCCCTCAGTGGCAGGGCGGTAACAATGCGCCTTATTACTTCGGCGCCCAACTGCTGTCCTGGCTCGCGCCTGCGGCCAGTGGGCCGGTAGAACACGTCCGTGTCCCTGAGCCCAACGGCGAGAAACTGGAGCTGGAGAACGGCCTGATCGCACGTGGCGCACTGTTGGAACAGCTGAGCCACGCCCAGCATTTGATCGGAAAACACCAACCGGATCGCATGGTCGTGCTGGGCGGTGATTGCCTGGTGGATCTGGCGCCCTTCGCCTATTTGAATGAACGCTACAACGGTGAGTTGGCAGTGCTTTGGGTCGATGCCCACCCGGACGTCCTTACCCCACAAGACTTTCAGCACGCCCATGCCATGGTTCTGGGCAATCTGCTGGGCGAAGGCGATGAAGATTTTCGCCAGGCCGTCAAGCGCCCGCTCAAACCCGCGAATGTGATGTATGCCGGGCTGCAGGAAACCATGGGCGTGGAAACCGCCATGATCAAACGACTCGGCCTGCGCAGCGCCAGCCCGGCGGACCTTGCCCAGTCCAGTGAGCCGATCCTGCAATGGCTCAAGGCAAGCGGTGCCCAGCACCTGGCCATCCACTTTGACCTGGACGTACTCGACGCCACACTGTTCCGCTCGCTGCTGTTCGCGCAACCGAACGTGCCCGCCGATACATTCGACGGCATCGCCCAGGGCAAGATGACCATGGATCAAGTGGTTCGGCTTCTGGCAGACGTGGCACAGGTTGTAGACGTGGTGGGCCTGGGAATTGCCGAGCACCTGCCGTGGGACACCCTGGCGCTGAAAAACATGCTGGCGAAACTGCCGTTGCTGGGTAAGCCACAGACACTATAAAGCGCTTGTGGAGGGCGGCGATTGATGACAAACCCCTGTAGGAGCAAGGCTTGCCGGGACGCCGGACCGCTGCGATGGGGCGCGCAGCGGCCCTAGGGTCTGCCTCGCAGCCCATCGCAGGCAAGCCTTAATGCCAGTCAGTTAAGGAATAGAACGACGCAACCCTTGTAGGAGCGGACCTGGCCGCGATGGGCTGCGAAGCGGCCCCGGCGATTCTGAAACCGTCCGCACTCCCGGGGCTTGTCGTAGATATCACCGGCCTCGGGGGCTGCTTCGCAGCCCATCGCGGCCAGGTCCGCTCCTACATGGATTTCGGTGGTTCATCCCTTAACTGACTGGCATTGGGGCCAGCCCGGCTCCTACATCGAATCCAGCAGGTAGATTTGGGTTTGTCAGCAGTCTTCGATGCCAGACTTCTGGCATCGGATTTTCTGGCAAGCGGCGCACAAGCTCAGCTGCTCAAGTGAGCAACATTATCCTCATGGATGGACTTTCCCTGTCCACTTCAAGGTAATGGGTCGAATTTCAGCTCGCTCAAACTCTGGACCTTGTCCTCTCGCACCATTTTGTATTCGGTGGTTGGCCCGATCCAGCGCGCCCAGATCGCATCGATTTCTCCCGCCGCTTCCATCGCCCGCAGCGATTGGTTGACCTTGGCCAAAAACGCCGGCTCGCCCTGGCGCATGCCGGCACCAATCGGCTCCAGCGCCATCGGCTCCTTGGCGATGGCCAGTTCAACGCCACCGGCCTTCGCCTGTCCGACCAGCTTGATGGCAGTCATGGTGTTGGTCACCAGGCCCACCACCTTGTTCTGCTGCAGGGCCATGTACGCCGAGCCCGTGTCCTGGAAGGTCACCGGAGTGGCGTTGGCCATGCGGATCGATTGCTCGGAGGTCGAGCCCTTGGTGGAGCTGATGCGCTTGCCTTCAAAGAACGCTTTGGGTTGTTCGGCGTTGGCCGCGCGCACCACCAGGGTTTCCTTGGCGATGTAGTACGGATCGCTGAACTGGATCTGGTCGGCGCGGCTCTTGGTGTAGGCGAGATTGGCGAAGATGACGTCGACGCGGCCCATCTTCACTTCCGGAATGCGCGCCTCGACCGACAGCGGCTTGAGCTCCAGCTCAACGCCCATATGGCTGGCCAGCGCCTTGCACAGGTCAACGTCCATGCCCACCAGTTCGCGGGTTTTCGGGTCCGGCGCGGAGAACGGCGGCACATCGGCGTAAACGCCGCAGCTCAGGTTTTTCTTGCTCATCACATCGGCCAACTGGTCGGCGTGGGCCATCGAGGCCACCAGCGGCGACAAGGCGAACAGGGCCAGCAAATGCTTCATACGCATGGTGATACTCCTCAGACACAGATCGAATCGGGGTGCAAACCTGCCCGCCACTCAGTGGCTGCGCAGGTCGGAAATAAAGCGCTGGGCGCGTGGGTGGGTGGGCTGCTGGAAGAACGTCTCGGGGTTGGATTTTTCCAGGATCTGCCCGGCGTCCATGAACCAGATGGTGTCGGCCACCTCACGCGCGAAATTCATCTCGTGAGTCACGCACATCATGGTCATGCCCTCCTTGGCCAGGCCTTTCATGACGCTGAGCACTTCCCCGACCATTTCCGGATCCAGGGCGCTGGTGGGCTCGTCGAACAGCATCACCGGCGGCTCCATTGCCAGGGCCCGGGCAATCGCCACACGCTGCTGCTGGCCGCCCGACAGCTGGGCCGGATAAGCCCCGGCCTTGTGCGCCAGGCCGACACGGTCGAGCAACTCCATGGCCCTGGCCTTCGCTTCGCTGGCCTTGAGACCGCGCACCTTGGTGGGCGTCAGGATGATGTTGTCCAGCACCGACAGGTGCGGGAACAGGTTGAAACTCTGGAACACGAAGCCCACCCGGCTGCGCAGGCGGTTGACGTTGGCGTCGGTGCCATTGACGTCCTGGCCGTCGAAGAGGATCTGGCCCTTCTGAATGTCTTCAAGGCGGTTGACGGTGCGAATCAGGGTCGACTTGCCGGACCCGGACGGGCCGCACAGAACCACCACCTCTCCGCGTTTCACTTCGGCCGTGATATCGGTCAGGGCCTGGTACTCGCCATACCATTTGTTGATCCGGGAAAACATGATCATTGGATGCATGCGCGCAGCCCTCAGTTATCAGTAGTCAGTGCCGGTCGAGCGCTCACAACGCTGGCTGCGGTGCCCTGGCGCTTGCGTGCAATGTGCAGCTCCAGAGCGCCGGCCAGTCGCGTCAAGCCGTAACACAGCAGGTAGTAAGTGATGGCCAGGATGAAGAACACCTGGAAGGGTTTGGTCAGCAACTGGTTGTTGACCTGATTGGCGGCGAAGGTGACTTCCTGGACGTTGATCACATAGCCCAGGGAGGTTTCCTTGATGATCGAGATGAACTGGCTGATCAGGCTGGGCAGCGCGTTGTACAGCGCCTGAGGCAGGATCACCCACACCGTGGTGCGCACGTAGCCCATGCCCAGTGCCCGTGAAGCCTCGTACTGGCCGGCCGGCAGCGCTTGAATGCCGCCGCGAATGATTTCGCACAGGTAGGCGCTCTGGTAGACCACCAGGGTGCAGAGCATGGTGGTGAACCCGGTGATGTTGTGGCCGATCAGCAGTGGCACCAGGAAGTAGGTCCAGAAGATCACCATCAGCAGCGGGATACCGCGCATCACGTAGACCCACACCGTGGCCGGGTATCGCAGCCAGCGCCACGGTGACACCCGGGCCAGCGACAGCAACAGCCCCAGCGGGAAGGCCAGCACCAGCGCCAGCGCCGCCAGAATCAAGGTGGCCACCAGGCCGCCCAGCGGGCCATGGGGATACTGGCCGACCAGGAACAGCGTCCAGTTGTCGCGAACAATCGTGAACAGATCGAACATCGTCGTTTACCTCGCCATGGCTTTGCTGAAATGCCGTGCCAGCAAGGCACCAAGGCCCATCAGCAGCAGCGAGAAGGCCAGGTAGACCACCGTGGCAACCAGATACGCTTCGAAGGTGCGGAAGGTGTAGTTCTCGACTTCGCGGGTGGCGTAGGTCAGCTCGACAACGCCGATGGCCATCACCAGGCTGGTGTTCTTGAACAGCAGGACGCTGTGATTGATCAGCGACGGCAGGCTGTTGCGCACACCCTGAGGCAGGATCACGTAGCGCATCGAACGCACGTAGCCCATGCCCAGCGCCCGCGACGCTTCCGTCTGCCCGGCCGGAATGGCACGTAGCCCGCTGCGAATGTCTTCGCTGAAATAAGCCGCCTGGCACAGGCCCAGGGCGATGATCGAGAACAGGTATTCAGTGCTGTAGTTGGACAGCCAGATCTGCGTGGATTCCGACAGCAAGGTCGGGATCCCGAAGTACCAGAGCATCAGTTGCACCAGGGTTGGCACATTGCGGTGGTACGACACATAAGCCGCCACCAGGCGCTCGGCGTGGCGGTTGCCGGTCAAGCGGATCGACACCAGCAACAACGCCAGTGCCATGGCCAGGCACCAGGCGAAAAACGCCAGCTGCAAGGTCATCTCGATGCCCTTGAGGATCAGCTCGGCGTACTCGCCGTGCAGGATCGCGGAAAGATCGAAGTCAGTTGTCATGGTCAATTCCCATCGACATTCAGCTTGGGGCAGGAGCAAGGCGCCGGAACTTGCGACGCGGGTGCAGCACGGCGGCTTGGGCCGCTCTGATGGGAATGAAGCAAGGAATCAGCCTTCGTATTCCTGCGGGCGTGCGGTGGACAAACCGCCCGGCACCTGCAGCGTCGGGGTGATTTCCATGTGGCCGACATTGACGGCGATGGGTGCGGCGATCACGTAGGCGATGGCGTCGGCGATATCCTTGGCCAGTGGCAATTCGAAGCCTTCGACGAAGCGCTTGCGCACCTCCTCGGAGTCGCCGTGCACATGGGCGAAGATGTCGGTGGCGACGCGCCCCGGGCAGATCTCGGTGACCCTGACCCGCTTGCCAAAGGCATCGACGCGCAGCTGCCTGGACAACATGCTGACCGCCGCCTTGGTGGCGTGATAAGTCGCGTTGCCACCGAAGTTGTAAGCCGCCGCGATCGAGCTGATGTTGACGATATGGCCGCAGTCGCGCGCCATCATGCCGGGCAACGACAGGCGTGCTATCTGGAGCACCGCCCGCAGGTTGACGTCCACCAGCAGGTCGATGCCTTCGGCGTCCGCCTTGAGCAGGGAGCCCGGGCGGTCGACGCCGGCATTGTTGATGACCACGTCAAAGCGATGGGCCTGGAACAGCTCGGTCACCCCGGCAAGGTCGGTGACGTCCAGGGCATGGGCAATACAGCCGGTACGCCGGGCCAGCTCCGCCAGCTTGTCGGCACTGCGAGCCAGGGCGTGCACCTGCAGGCCTTCGGCGCACAGGCGCTCGACAACGGCTTCGCCAATGCCGGATGAAGCGCCAGTGACCAGCGCGGTTTTGTAGTCTGAAAATGGCATATCAAGGCTCCTCGGGTTCTGCTTCGATCATCGCCTTCAAGGCCGTTGATGATCGTCTTGTCTTGGACTCTACCCAGCACGAATGACGGCGACCAAGACGCAATGGTTGTGTGGCGATAAGGTCTGCTTATGACCCCACAAGTTGTGAAATCGGGGTGATGACAGCGCCCCGCGCTTCGATGTTTTGCCGCAGGCTGCGAGCCAGTCCGACCGCGCCCGGCGTGTCGCCGTGGAGCAGGATCGAGCAGGCGTTGACCGCGATGCGCTTGCCGCTCAGGGTGGTGACGGTGCCGGCTTCCAATAACTGCATCACCCGTGCCATGACCTGCTCATGGTCGGCGACTACCGCCCCGGGGGTGCCCCGTGGCACCAGCAGGCCGTTTTCGTCATAGGCACGGTCGGCCAGGAAGGTGGTCGCCACGCGCAAGCCGTATTTATCCGCCGCGCCCTCGATGGCCAGGCTGCTCGATGAGCTGATGATCAGCCGGGAATCGAAGCTGGCCACGGCGCGCACCAGCGGTTCTGCCAGCGCGGCATCGGCGGCGGCCATGTTGCCGAGCGCGCCGTGGAAACTCATGTGGGTGACGGTGTGCCCGGCGCTGGTGGCGATCCCGGTTAGCGCGCCCAGTTGATAGACCACCATGGCACAGAGCTCCTTGAGGTCGACGTTCATCCGCCGCCGGCCGAAACCCTGCAGATCGGCAAAGCCGACATGAGCCCCCAGGTCGATGCCCAGGGCCTTGGCCCGACGCACCGTGGTGTCCATGATCAGCGGGTCGCCCGCGTGGAAGCCGCAGGCCACGTTGGCCGAGGAAATCAGCGACATCAGCGCCTCATCCTCGCCCATGGTCCAGGCACCGAAGCCCTCGCCCAGGTCCGCGTTCAGGTCTATTCGCATGTCACTGCTCCTCCATCTCGAACAAGGGTTGGCCGTAGCCCACCGACTGCCCTTGCGTTACCAACACCTCGCGCACCCTTGCGGCCTGGTCGCTGCGCACCGGCAGGTACAGCAGACCGACTTGCAACAGGCCAAGCAGTTGTCCCGCTGCCACCGTGTCACCTGCCTTCACGTACGCGTTTCGCTCAGCGGGATGGCTGGCCCGGAAAACACCGAGACCATCGGCCTTGATGTGCGGGCGTTGAGTTTTTTCAGGTATGGCGAGCACCGATGCAGCGGTTGCCAGCGCTGGCGAACGGCGCTTCAACAGCAGCTCGAACCCCGGGCGTTTCAGCTCGATGCCGGTCAGGCCCGCGTCGCGAATCCAGCCCGCCAGTTGGCGAATTTCTTCAATGCTCATCAGCGATTTCCTTCCAGGCTGCGCACTGACAACCAGCGGCGATTGTCTTCAATGAACGCCCGATTGCGCTCCAGGGCGTCGATGGCTTCGTCATAGCTGCACTGCACGAAACGCACCTTGCTGCCGATGGGTGCCTGCCCAAGGCGCCAGAGGTCGGCCTCGATCACGGCGGCGAATTTCGGGTAGCCGCCGCTGGGCTGGGCGTCGCGCATCTGCACGATCGGCTGGCCGCCGTGGGGCACCTGAATCACCCCTGGGACGATGCCGTGGGAGCGGATCTCCAGCGCTTCCCTTGGCAACAGCGGCGTGCCTTCCATGCGGTAGCCGTAGCGGTTGCTCTGGGTGGTGATCTTCCAGTCACCGGCAAAGAATTCGCCCTGGGCCTGCTCGCTGAAACACTCGAACTCGGCCGCTGGCAGCACACGGATGGCCGGCAAGCCGTCGACGGTCAGCGCCAGTGCCGTCATCACGGTCTGCAGCCCGAAATCGGCCGGTTGATCCAGGCCTGGCCGTGCCGCCGGAATGACGTCACCACGTTCCAGCGCACGCCCCTGCCAGCCGCCGAACTCGCCGCGCAACTGGGTGCTGCGAGAGCCCAGCACTTCGGGTACATCGACCCCGCCGGCCAGGCACAGATAGGCCCGGCTGCCGGCGCTCGGATACGTCAGTTTGAGCACCTGGCCCTTGCGCGCATGGGCCACCCAGTTGGGCGGCAGGCGCACATCGTCCAGCCGTGCGCCACAGGCCGCGCCGGTCACCGCAAAGGTGCAGTCTTCAGTGAAGCGAACCTCGAACGGAAACAACGGAATTTCTATTGCGGCGGCGTTTTCGTCGTTGCCCAGCAGCAGGTTGCCGAGTATCAACGACAGGTTGTCCATGGCCCCGGAAGTGCCGACGCCGTAACCCAGGCTGCCGTGGCGCCCCAGGTCCTGCACCGTGGCCAGCGCGGTGGCGCTGATAATCTCGATCATCGAATGATCCTCTCGATTCGCAGGCGTAACTGATCGCCCGGTTGCAGCATCGCGGGCGGGTCTTGTTCGGCATTGAAGAACACCATTTCGGTACGACCGATGGTGTTCCAGCCGCTGGGCCCGGCGGAGGCCGAGACCCCGGTTTGCACGCCGCCGATGGACACCGAGCCTGCGCCGATATTGAGCACCGGCACCTGGCGCCGCGGCGTCGCCAGGCGCGGGTCCATGCCACCGAGGTAGCAATAACCGGGGTGGCTGCCCAGTGCGTAGACCGGGTACAGCGGCTCGCAATGCAGGTTGCAGACGGTCTCGATGTCGAGCCCGGTGTGGGCGATCACATCAGCCATGTGCGGGCCGCCATCGCCGCCATAGACCACCGGTAACTCCACGATTCGGCCTTCGCGGGGCAGCGGTTGGCACTGCTCCCAGGTTTCAAGCAGGCGCGTCTTGAGCCCGGAAAGGTCTCGCGGTGGCTGCGCGAAGGTCAGCATCAAGTTGTTCATGCCGGGGACCGCTTCACGCACTTGCGGCCAGTCCTTGGCGATCAGGGCCAGCGCCCAGATCCGCTGCTGCGGGGCCAGGTCCAGTGCGCCCGGGGCTTCGAATAACAGGGCGGTGGTGCCCAGCAAGGTCATCCGTGGCTGGAAAGTGCTCATGCCGCCGTCCTCTTCTGTAACCAGCGTTCCAGGTGATGAATATCGACGCCGCCTGCGCAGAAGCCGGGGTCTTGCAGCAGGTCGCGATGCAAGGCCACATTGGTGGAAATGCCCTCGACCACCATCTCGCTCAAGGCCAGGCGCATCCGCGCCAGCGCCTCTTCGCGGGTAGCGCCATGGGTGATGACCTTGGCGACCATAGAGTCGTAATAAGGCGGCACGCGATAACCTTGGCTGACATGGGAATCGACCCGCACGCCAAAGCCTCCGGGCACTTGCCAGCGCGTGACCTGCCCCGGTGTGGGCATGAAGGTGTGCGGGTCTTCGGCATTGATGCGGCATTCGAGCGAATGCCCGACCGCGCCGACGTCGGCCTGGGTCAAGCTCAAACGCTCGCCCAGTGCCATGCGGATCTGCTGCTGCACGATGTCGATGCCGGTGGTCATCTCAGTGACCGGATGCTCGACCTGCAGCCGCGTGTTCATTTCGATGAAATAGAACTCGTCGTTTTCGAACAGGAATTCGAAGGTGCCAACGCCCTGATAACCGATCAGCCGGCAGGCTTCGGCGCAGCGCTCGCCCACTCGCGCCATCAAGGCCGGATCGATGCCCGGCGCCGGCGCCTCTTCCAACACCTTCTGGTGCCGACGCTGCATGGAACAGTCCCGCGAACCCAGCCATAGGGCGTGACCGTGGGCATCGCAGAGCACCTGGATTTCCACATGGCGCGGCTTGCCGAGAAACTTCTCGATGTACAGCTCGGGGTTGCCAAAGGCGCGGCGGGCTTCTTCTCCCGTCAGTGCGATGGCGTCCAGCAACTGGCTCTGTTCCTGCACCACGCGCATGCCGCGCCCGCCTCCGCCGCCGGCGGCCTTGACGATCACCGGGTAACCGATGTCGCGAGCAATCGCCAGAATGCCTTGCGGGTCGCTGGGGAGGCTGGAGTCCGGCCCGGGCACGCAGGGCACGCCGGCCTCACGCATGGCGCGCTTGGCCGCGACCTTGTCACCCATGGTGCGAATACAGGCCGCGCTGGGGCCGATAAAGGTCATTTGGGCCTGCTCGACCCGTTCGGCGAAGGCAGCGTTCTCGGATAGAAACCCATAGCCCGGATGGACAGCCTGGGCGCCAGTCAGCTCGGCGGCGTACAGCAACGCCGCCTGGTTCAGGTAACTCTGGCCGGGTGCGGCCGGGCCGATGCACACGGCCTCATCGGCCTGCTGCACATAGCTGGCGTCGCGGTCCGCCTCGGAATACACCGCCACCGTCTTCAGGCCCAGGCCTTTGCAGGCGCGCTGGATGCGCAGGGCGATTTCGCCACGGTTGGCGATCAGCACTTTGTCGAACATAACGATTCCCTGATCTGCAAATGGTTGGGCGGCATCAGCCGATCAGCATCAGTGCCTGGCCGGCCTGAACTTCGTCGCCGCTGCAAGCCAGAATGGCTTTCACTACGCCCGTGGCTTGGGCCTTGAGCGGGTGAAACATCTTCATGGCCTCGATGATCGCGAGCGTCTGCCCCACCTCGACCTGGCTGCCAACCTGGACAAAGGGCGGTTGGTCCGGCGACGGGGTGAGGTGCAGAACGCCATACAGCGATGCACTGGCTTCAAATTCAGTGCTGCTCGGTGGCGTGGGGGCCGCTTCAGTAGCCTTGATGCTCGCGACTGCCACAGGTACCGCCAAGGGTTGGCCGCCGTCGCGAAGCAAACGCAGTTGGGCATCCCCCTCGCTCAGGTGAAGCTCGCTCAGATCGGAATCGGCCATCAGGTCAATCAGTGCTTTGATACGTTCTGGTTTCATGCGCTGCCCTTGCCCGCTGTAAAAAATGCGATGAGGGCAATGTATCGAGCCCGCTTTCGAGCGGCCAAGACGGTTTGGCTGTGGGGTAATAAGGCGCTCTTATGACGCTATTGCCGGGGCCTGTCGCCGCGCATTTCGGCCACCAGTTCAAGCAGGATGGCCTTGACCGCCTGGGCAGGCACCGAGAGCGGCAGATGCCCTGACAGGCACAATGCCAAGGGTGCTTCGATCTCGGGTTCGACGATGCGGCTCAAGTACAGCGCATGGGTATCGGCCAGCACCCGGGCGGCGGACTCAGGCAGGATGGTGGAGCCGAACTGGTCGGCCACGGCGGCGGCAAGTGTTGCCGAAGACTCGATCTCGGCTACCACACGGGCGCTTTGATCGATGCGCAGGAAGGCTTCGTCGACCAGCCTGCGCATGGTGTTGTAGGTGCGCGGCAACAGCAGGTCGATGCCGGCCAGTTCCGCCAGCGGGATCTGTTCGCGCGGTTGCAGTGAAGGCTCGGCGCTGACCAGAAACAGCGGTTCGTGCATCAGCGGCACAAAGCTCAGGCCATGGACTTCACGGCCGCCGTAGAGCACGGCCATGTCCATGCGGCCGTTCATGATCAGCTCACTGAGGGTTGTGCCGAAGTTCTCGTTGAGGTAGAGCAGAATGCCCGGATGGCGTTGCCGAACGCGTTGAAGCAGTGGCAACGACAGGGTCGACGCCGCCGTGCCAGGTGCCAACCCGACCGAGACCTGGCCGGACAAGGCATGCCCGCTGGCATTCACATCGCTTTGCGCCTGCTCGCACTGACGCAAGATCAGTTGCGCATGCCCGTAGAGCACCTTGCCCGCCTCGGTAGGCGTCACGCCGCGCTTGGTGCGAATCAGCAGTTGCTGTTGAAGCTCGGCTTCCAGCGTCACCAGCTGTTGGCTCAAGGCGGGCTGGGCGATATGCAAGATATCGGCGGCCTGGGTCAGGCTGCCGATATCGACGATTTTGACGAAGTATTTGAGACGGCGAAGGTTCACGGCACAGCGCTCTAACGGGTGGACCGGGGTTGCAGAGCAAGAGATGGGCCAGCTTCATAAGCAATCGATATGACGTCATGCAGAGCAGGACCTGCGCAGGCCGCTTTTGATCTTTGCCCCAACAGCCCTGAGCGGGGAATGTGGGAGCGGATTTCTCCGCGAATAGCTTCACCACGGTGTGCCAAGCGAACCGCGAGAAGCTATTCGCGGATAAATCCGCTCCCACAAAGGCATGCCTCAGCAATGGTAAATGCCCTGGAACATCGAACAGGGGGGTGGGATTGCCCTGTTTTGGTGCGCGCACGTTTCAACTTCGGTCATAAGGACTTCCTATCAACCCAGAACGAACTCGTCTTATGGCGCACCCGGCCGCGGCTCGTAACGTAACCCTCGTCAAGGACACCAACGAGGAATGCCACCGTGACCATCTCCCGCATCGCTGCCCGCATGCACCGCATCAAACCTTCGCCCAGCAGCGCTGCTGCCGACCGCGCCAACGAGCTGCGGCGTGCCGGCAAATCGATCATCAACCTGGTGGTCGGCGAGCCCGACTTCGACACCCCGGCCCATATCCGCCAGGCCGCCTGCGCGGCGATCGAAAGCGGTGAAACGCGCTACACGCTCAACAGCGGCACCGTGGCGCTGCGCAACGCGGTGGTGGCGAAACTGAAACGGGAAAACGGCTTGAGCTACCCGGCCAGCCAAGTGGTGATCACCACAGGCGCGAAGGCGGCCATCTTCAATGCCTTCGCCGCGACCTTGAACGCTGATGACGAGGTGCTGATTCCGGCGCCTTACTGGGTCTCTTACCCGGACATGGTGCTGGCCTGCGAAGGCACGCCGGTGACACTGCCCTGCCCCGAGGAACACCAGTTCAAGCTCACCGCAGCGCAACTGCGCGACGCGATCACCCCGCGCACGCGCTGGCTGCTGTTGAACTCCCCCAGCAACCCGACCGGCGCCACCTACAGCGCTGCCGAGTGGCGCGCGCTGGCCGACGTGCTGCTGGACTTCCCCGATGTGCTGGTCATGACCGACGACATCTACGAGCACATTCGCTACGACGACCAGCCCATCACTCATTTGCTCACCGTCGAGCCTTCGCTGCGCGAACGCGTGCTGATCATCAACGGCGTCTCCAAGACCTACGCCATGACCGGCTGGCGCATCGGTTTCGCGGCAGGCCCCAGTGACCTGATCGCGGCCATGGCGATGCTGCAATCGCAGTCCACCAGCAATGCCTGCTCAGTCAGCCAGGCCGCCGCGGTCGCCGCGCTGGAAGGTGACCAGCGCTTCGTCGGCGAGAGCGTAAAGGTCTATCGCCAGCGCCGTGATCGCAGCCTCGAGTTGATCAACGCCATCGATGGGCTGAGCTGCATCAAGCCCGACGGCGCGTTCTACCTCTACGTCAACTGCGGCGCGCTGTTGGGTAAACGCACGCCCGAAGGCCAAGTGCTGGAGGCCGACACCGACGTGGTGCTTTACCTGCTGGAAAGCCAGGGTGTTGCGGTGGTGGCAGGTTCCGCTTACGGCCTGGCGCCGTTCTTCCGCATGTCCACCGCCACCGCCATCAACATTCTCGAAGACGGTTGCGCGCGCATCGCAGCCGCCGTCGCCGCCCTGCGCTGAGGAACTGAAAATGACGATGCCGAGCCCGCCTTCACTCACCTTCAGGCAAGCATTGCTGGCCATGCTCGGCATCTCGCTGGTGTTGATGCTGTCGGCGCTGGACCAGACCGTGATCGGCAACGCGCTGCCCAGCATCGTCTCCGAACTGCAGGGCTTTGACTGGTACGCCTGGGTCGCCACCGGGTACTTGCTGGCATCCATCGTCACCATTCCGATCTTTGGTCGGCTGGGCGACTACTACGGGCGCAAGCCCTTTGTGCTGGCGGCCACGGTGATCTTCACGCTGGCGTCGCTGGGCTGCGCGCTGGCCAATGAGATGTGGGTGCTGGTGCTGGGGCGGGCGCTGCAGGGCGTGGGTGGAGGGATGCTGATCGGTACGGCTTTCGCCTGTGTGCCCGAGCTGTTTCCCGACACCCGCCAGCGGCTGCGCTGGCAAATCCTGCTGAGCGCCATGTTCAGCGCGGTCAACGCGATCGGTCCGGGGCTGGGTGGGTACCTGACCGGCGTGTTCGGCTGGCGCTCGGTGTTCTGGCTGAATATTCCGCTGGGTGTGCTGGCGCTGTTTTTCGCCTGGCGCTTTGTGCCCTGGTATCGCCCGCAGCAAACAAAGGCCATCCATCTGGACTGGCTCGGCGCGCTGTTAATCGTGCTGGCGCTGGGCAGCCTGCAGTTGTTCGTGGAATGGATGGGCGATGCCGACGTGCGGCTCAGCGCGCTGTTGGGCTCGGTCTGTTTGGTCGCTGCAATCGGCCTGTGGGTCTGGGAGCGCCGGTGCAGCCATGCGCTGCTGCCCGCACCGCTGTTCGAAAGCCCAAGCATTCGCCTGCTGTTTGTCCTCTCGCTGCTGGCGGGGGCAATCATGTTCACGCTGCTGTTCTACCTGCCGCTGTTGCTGCAAGGCAGTTACGGCTATTCGCCCGAGGAAGCCGGCCTGCTGATCACGCCATTGGCGCTGAGCATCACGTTGGGCGCCATCGTCAACAGCCGGATCATGAGCCGCCTGGACAACCCCAACCGCTTGCCGCTGGCTGGCTTCTGCGCATTGCTGATCGCCTGTGCGGGGCTGGCGATGGCGGGCTTGTCGGCCAGTTTCAACCTGTTGCTGGGGCTGATTCTGCTGGCGGGTCTGGGGCTGGGTTTTATCCTGCTGAACCTGACCGTCTTCACCCAGACCCTGGCCGAGCGCCAATTTCTGGGAATTGCCACGGCGTTGACGCAATCGTTGCGGCTGGTGGGCGGACTGCTGGGCACCGCCTGCATGGGGGTGCTGGTGAAACTGATGTATGCCGCCAACCTGCAGCGTGCCCTGCTTGCCAGCGGCCAGGGCGAAGCCCTGCCACGCTTGATCGACCCACAGGTGCTTCTAAACCCGGCCAACCCCGCTATCGACAGCGCATTGCTCGACCTTGCACGGGCCGCCCTGGCTCAGTCAGTCGGCATCGGTCTGTTGACCTGCGCCGCACTGGGCGTGCTGGCCCTGGTCATCCTTTATCGCTTGCCGCCGGTCATCCTGACTCGCGTGGCGCCACCTGTTGCTCCCACTCCAGAACAACAACAGAAAACTTGACTGCCGCCTTCCCCCTGCCTCTTACAACACTTAACGACAGAATGAGGATGAACCAATGGAGCGTTCCAATCGCGCCCCCCGCCTGGCCGTGGGCCTGTGTGGCCTGGTGATCGCACAACAGGGCTTTGCCGCGGGTTTCGTGGAAGACAGCAAGGCCAGCCTGCTGGCGCGCAACTTCTTCAGCAACGCCGACAACCGCAGCGGCGCCGCCGACCCGAACTACACGCAGGAATGGGGGCAAGGTTTCATTCTCAACGTCCAGTCCGGCTTCACCCAGGGCCCCGTCGGCTTTGGCGTGGACGCCATCGGCCAATTGGGTATTCGCCTGGATTCGAGCAAAGCCCACCATTACAACCCGCAAAGCACCAATTTCAACGGCAACATCTTCCCGACCGACAGCGACGGCCGCGCGGTGGATGAGTTCAGTAGCCTGGGCGGCACGCTCAAGGCCCGTTTTGCCCAGACCGAAGTCCGTTACGGCACGCTGGTGCCGATGCTGCCGGTGGTGATGTCCACCGACCGCATGCTGCAACAGACCTTCCGTGGTGCGCAGGTGCAATCCAGGGATCTGAACAACTTCACCTTCACCGCCGGCCAGTTGGAACACGTGATGGGCCGGGGTTCGACCAACCAGATGGGCATGTCTATTCCCGGTGCCAACAATCCGCTGACGGGCGAGTTCGTCAACACGTTCTATTACGCAGGCGTCGACTACAAACCGAGCAAAGACCTGACCCTGCAGTACTACTACGGCAATCTGGAAAACTTTTACAAACAGCACTTCCTGGGTCTGAAGTACGACATGAGCCTGGGTGCCGGCACCCTGCGCACCGACCTGCGCCATTTCAACAACCACTCCGACGGAGCCAACGGCCACGACCCGGCCTTCTTCACCGTCGGTTACTACGGCAATGGTGTCACCAAGGGCAAAGTCGACAGCCAGCTCTCCAGCGCGCTGTTCTCCTACCTGATCAAGGGCCACACCTTCGCCGCGGGGTATCAGGCGGTGACTGGCGACAGTGATGCGGTCTGGCTGAACCAGGGCGACGGCTCCACCGCCTACTTCATGACCGAATCGATGATCGGCAAATTCCAGCGTGCCGGCGAACGCACCTGGCAGTTGCGCTACGGCTACGACTTTTCCAGCGTTGGCGTGCCGGGGCTGAACTTCGTCGCCATGTATGAACATGGCTCGAACATCCAGACGGCAGATGGCGACAAGCAAGAATGGGAACGCAACCTGACCCTGAGTTACGTCATCCAGTCCGGCCCGGCGAAAAACCTGAGCGTTGCGCTGCGCCATGCGCAGATGCGCACCGAGTTCGCCAGCCAGCGGGATTCGGACGAGCACCGTGTCATCGTCAGCTATCCGATCGATATTTTCTAAAATGCCGCCTGGCGGTCAGGTTGATGACACCCCCTGTGTAGGAGCAAGGCTTGCCTGCGATGCAAGCGCCGCGTTGTATCAGAAACACAGCGGCGCCTGCATCGCAGGCAAGCCTTGCTCCTACAGTCGAATCCAGTAGGTAGTCATGGTCCACGCAGCCGCTGTTCAACAGGTCGGCATAAGCCGGGCCAACGTGCACTTGGCCCGAATGATGAGTTTCACTCAATCAGCGCATCTCGAACGATGTCGAAAAAGGTCGTCAGGATACGCCGTGAACTCTGCGCGCGCAGACACACCAATGTCTCGGTGAAGCGCCGCTGACAGTCAACGATCGGTAATCCGCGAACCCGAGAATCCGAGCCCAGTTCGCTCGCCGAGACGACGCCGACACCCATACCGATCGCCACAGCCTCGCGCGCCGCTTCGCGCCCCTCCACTACGATCGCCTTGCGGATGCGCAAGCCCGCCGATGCCATCTCCTCTTCCAGGGACAGTCGCGTTACCGAGCCCTGTTCGCGCAGTACCAGAGGCGTGTTGTCCAGATCGGCAAGGCAAATGGATTCGCGTTGCGCCCAGGGATGGTCCTGCGCGACGAAAGCGAGCATGGGGTCGCTGCGCAGGTGCAATGAAAGGAGGCGGTCGTCATCGATGCTGCGACCCAGCAGGGCAATGTCTGCCCGGTGGCTGAACAACCGCTGCAGGACCTCATCGGTATTGGCGGTTTCAATCTTCACATCGACGCCGGGGTAACGGGTGCAGAAGCGTGCGACATAGGGCAATACGTGCACCGGCGCATCCACGGCGAGGTTCAAGGTTCCCGTCGACAGGGTGCGGTAGTCCATCAGCATGTCGTGGGCATCGATGCTGATATCGAACAGGCGCTGGGTCAGGCCGAACAATCGCTCGCCCACGTCAGTCAGGCGCACCATGCGCTTTTCGCGGTAGAACACCATCACCCCGTAGTAATCCTCGAGCTTGCGCACCTGGTCAGACACCGCTGGCTGGGACAGGCAGAGCTGTTCGGCTGCCCGCGTAAAACTGCCATTCAAGGCCACGGCGTGGAAGGCCTTGAGTTGTGCGTGGGAAATAGTCATTGGGGGACCATGTATAGGTTTGAATTATTTGTGCATACGATAAATCGATTTTATTTATCGACAATGAACTGCAAGCATGGTTTTCGCAAGCCGCTTGACCACTGTTCGACCAGTGAACCGCCACCCGAACTGACCCCACGGAGACGACCCCATGCGACCCTACTGGCTCGACCAGGCCCTGAAGAACCAACCCGCCACGCCCTGCCCGCCGCTGCGGCAGAACACCCGCGCCGATGTCTGCATCGTCGGAGGTGGCTACACCGGCTTGTGGACGGCAATCATGCTCAAGGAGCAGAACCCCGACCTCGATGTGGTGATCGTCGAAGCCGACATCTGCGGTGCTGGTGCCAGTGGGCGCAACGGCGGCTGCGCACTGTCCTGGTCAGCCAAGTACTTCACCCTCGAGCGGTTGTTCGGCCAAGCCGAGGCGGTGCGCCTGGTGAAGGCCTCGGAAGACAGCATCCGTGCCATCGGCGACTTCTGTCAGCAGTACGCCGTGGATGCCGACTATCGCCTCGACGGCACCCTGTATACCGCCACCAACCGGGCACAGCAGGGCGCGACCGATGCCGTGGTCGCGGCCCTGGAGCGCAATGGCATCAACTCCTTCTCCCGGTGCCCGCTGCCCGACCTGCAACGCATGGCCGGCTCGGCCCGGCACATCGAAGGCTGGTTCTCGCCTGCGGCTGCCAGTGTGCAGCCGGGCAAGCTGGTACGTGGCCTGCGCCGGGTCGCGCTGGAACTCGGCGTGCGCATCTACGAAGGCTCGCCGATGACCGGCCTGGATCAGGGGCTGCCGGCGATCGTCAAGACGCCGCACGGGCAAGTCGTCGCCAATCGCGTGGTGTTGGCGATCAACGCCTGGATGGCGCGTGCCTTTCCACAGTTCTCGCGTTCGGTGGCCATCGTCTCCAGCGACATGATCATCACCGAGCCGCGGCCTGACCTGCTCGATCGAATCGGCCTGACCAGCGGGGTCACCGTACTCGACTCGCGGATTTTCGTGCACTACTACCACAACACCCCGGACGGCCGGATCATGCTCGGTAAAGGCGGCAACACCTTCGCCTACGGCGGTCGCGTCCTGCCAGTGTTCGACCAGCCATCGCCCTATGCAGGGTTGTTGCGCAGCACCCTGGCAGAGTTCTTTCCGGACTTTGCCGATGTCGGCATCGCCGCCACCTGGAATGGCCCCTCCGATCGTTCGGTCACCGGCCTGCCGTTCTTCGGCCGTATGGGCGCAAGCGGCAACATCTTCTATGGCTTCGGCTATTCCGGCAGTGGCGTCGGCCCCTGCCATATGGGCGGACAGATCCTTTCCTCGCTGGCCCTGGGCCTGGACAATCCCTGGACGCGTTCGCCGCTGGTGCAAGGCCCGCTCGGCAACTTCCCACCGGAGCCCATCCGCTATTTGGGTTCATTGATGGTGCGCAACGCCATTCGCCGCAAGGAGCATGCGGAGGATCACGACCGACGCCCTCATCGACTGGATGTACGCCTGGCAAAATTCGCCGCGGCCGCCGGCAAGGCGGACAAGGGATAGCTCGCCGATCATTGCGCAAGACTTTCACACACACCCTTGCGCCCCTGGCGGGCGCACCGACAGAAAACCCCGCCCGGCTGTTTGCCAGGCGGGGTTTTGATAGCGCCTGGGTCAATCAGGCGACGTTCATGGTCTTGTGCGTGTCGATCAGGTGCTGGACCACGCTCGGGTCGGCCAGGGTGGAAATATCACCGAGGGCGTCGTACTCGCCCGTGGCAATCTTGCGCAGGATACGCCGCATGATTTTCCCCGAACGGGTTTTCGGCAAGCCGGGTGCCCACTGAATCACGTCTGGCGAAGCGATCGGGCCGATCTCCTTGCGCACCCAGTTTTTCAGCTCGATACGCAAGGCCTCGTTGGTCTCCTCGCCGCCATTGAGGGTGACGTAGACATAAATGCCCTGCCCCTTGATGTCGTGCGGCACGCCCACCACCGCCGCTTCGGCGACCTTGGGGTGCGCGACCATGGCGCTTTCGATTTCGGCCGTGCCCATGCGGTGGCCGGACACGTTGAGCACGTCATCGACCCGCCCGGTGATCCAGTAGTAACCGTCTTCGTCGCGACGGGCGCCGTCGCCGGTGAAGTACATGCCACGGAAGGTCTTGAAGTAGGTATCGACGAAGCGGTCATGGTCGCCGTACAACGTCCGCGCCTGGCCAGGCCACGAATCGAGGATCACCAGATTGCCCTCGGCGGCGCCTTCGATCAGGTTGCCCAGATTGTCCACCAGCGCCGGCACCACGCCAAAGAACGGACGGGTTGCAGAGCCAGGCTTGAGGGCCGTGGCGCCTGGCAACGGGCTGATCAGCACGCCTCCGGTCTCGGTCTGCCACCAGGTGTCAACGATCGGGCAGCGCTGCTTGCCGACGGTGTTGTAGTACCAGTTCCAGGCTTCGGGGTTGATTGGCTCGCCGACCGAACCGAGCAGGCGCAAGCTCGAGCCATCGGCACCGGCGACGGCGGCCTGGCCTTCAGCCATCATCGCGCGGATCGCGGTCGGCGCGGTGTAGAGAATGTTGACCTTGTGCTTGTCGATGATCTTCGACAGGCGCGTGATGTCCGGATAGTTCGGCACGCCTTCGAACAACACGGTGGTGGCGCCGTTGGCCAGCGGGCCGTAGACGATGTAGCTGTGGCCGGTGACCCAGCCGACGTCGGCGGTGCACCAGTAGACCTCGCCCGGGCGGTAGTCGAACACCCGCTCATGGGTCAGTGCGGCATACACCAGGTAACCGCCCGTGGTGTGCTGCACGCCCTTGGGCTTGCCGGTGGAGCCGGAGGTGTAAAGGATGAACAGCGCTTCTTCAGCCCCCATTTCCTTCGGGGCGCAGTGGCTGGAGGCGACCTTCATCAGGTCTTCGTACCAGATGTCACGGTGCTGGTGCCAGGCGATGTTGCCGCCGGTGCGCTTGCACACGATGATCTTCTGCACGCTGCTGGTTTCGGGATTGGTCAGCGCCAGGTCGACGTTGGCCTTGAGCGCCGTGCGCTTGCCGCCCCGCAGGCCTTCGTCGGCGGTGATG
>NZ_JAAAMT010000041.1 GCF_009905435.1 Pseudomonas sp. R5(2019) | reverse complement strand
GCCGTTTCCCGCCCATTGCCGGCGCCACCGAGCTGATGGCGCAGAGCGTGACCACGGTCGTGCTCAAACGTATGCAGGGCAAGGCTCGCTGGAGTGCCAATCGCAATTTGAGCCAGCAGGTGCTGGCCGCCGCCCAGGAGGCCAACGCGGAAAAGGCCCTTGGGCTGCTGCGTGCGCGCTACCGGATTACCCACGAGGCGGTGTTGAACGATGCCTTCAGCAAGCAGGTCGACGAATTCCTGAAGTCCGGCATGGTGGAAGTCGAGGAAATGAAGATGGTTCGGCTGTACGGCAGCCGGACCGTGACCCTCGAACAGACGCGCACACTGCGGGTAAAACCCAGCCTGGCTTCGACCCTGGTCTCTGGAGTCGGGGTGCTGAACTTCGGGATGGTTTACTTCAATCTGATCAATCTGAACAGCGCGTTGAAGGAGGTGCAGAGCGACGGTTCTTTTGAGGCTGCCGCCGGGTTTATCTCCGCGATTCTGGGCACGATGGGCGCGGTCGCCGCGGCGCTGGTCAGTACCAGGGCCATCTATGCGACGACGATGCTGCGGTTGACCGGGACCGCGCCGGGGTTGGCGTATAGCGGTGGGGTTGCGCGATTTTTGACCAGCAAGCTATTCAGCCGTGGCGTGGGGTGGCCGGTGATTGTGTTTGGACTATCCTCGGATTTATCAAAAGCCAAGAGGCAATATCGACAAGGAGACAGCGCCTCATCAGCCTACACCGCCTCCGGCGGCTTCTTAGTGGCAGCCGGAAGCTTCGCAATTCTAGAAGGAAGCTTAGCAATTACCGGTGCAACATTTTTTGTCCCAGTCGCCGGTTGGGCAGCCGCAGCGATAGTCTTGCTAGGAGCAGCGATAGTTGCGGGCGGGCTGGCACTCCACGCACAGGCGCATGCGAGCAAACACACTCCCATTGAGCTATGGGCGGCCCGCAGTATATTCGGTAATTATCAAAACGACGGGGAGCACAGGCCGACTATTACCTTGGATACTCACAAACGATTACCTAAATTTTACAACCTCAACGAAGAAATCCGTGTTTGGTACGCCGCCTACTACGCTCCAGTGTTGTTAAATAAAGACGAAGCCAAGTCACTGGGATGGGAGGGCGTGGACAGCAAATTACACAACCATCGTGTATCAAACTTACCAAGCTGGGAACGCATATTTCCGACGGGAGCACCACGAGAACAAAGTAAAGTCGAGTTCACCATCCTGCTGCGTGGCTATCTGCTTAGTCAAAGTTCCTGGGAGGGCAACCTGAGCAGCATCGAGGGAGTCAGTGATGTCAAGGTCGTACTCCCCGTTACCCCCGCTATTCGCCTGACTTCCGCAGGCCTGCTACTCAATGTCACCAAGGAAATATCTGGATTCGACAACTGGGTACTCAATATCGCTTACAGCCCAAACCAAGGTTTGGATGAAAGCGCTGTAGCAACGGCGCATTTACTATTAGAGGATTGAAACCAATGGCAATCGCATGGATATTTTCGCGCCAAGCGAAAACCGAGTTTCGACCTGCCATCCGTGATCAATATGTGAGTATGAATAGGCATATTTTGTGCCTGCGCAATCCTTGGATAGCTGATTCGGTCTTCATGGGCAAAATGTACACAGCAGGAAATACCCTGATGATTTTCTTTTATGCCTCCATATTCTTGGAGCTAACAAACATTGATGTGTTTTTTTGGACGCTAATCATCGGCTGTTTAACATTCACCGCATTTATTGCAGCACTAACCTGGTACCGCATCTTCCTCATCAAACGCTTGTCCCACCTCTATTTCAATCGTAAAACTCAAAAGGTCTATTACCAACGCAACAAAACCCTCATCGCCTTCGACTGGGCACAAACAGAAGGCGGCCTATTCCAACGCACCGAGTTCGGCGGCAGTTCCTTCAGCATCAGCTACGCCCTCGCCTTCGGCCCAACGCCCACAGACGGCAACGAGAAAAACCGCATTACACTCTGGGTCGACAGCAATGAGCCGACCGAGAGTGATGTCCGTCATGTCGCCGAAGTCTGGGAATATATCCGTCAGTTCATGGCCCACGGACCAGACAAACTTCCCCCACCCGGAGAGCCCAACTGGTGGCACATTCCCCTCCATCGCATCTGCCTGTCACCCGCCGAAGCCTGGCGCCACTACGCGCCTTGGCGTACCGGCGAGCCGGGTGAACTGCAGGGCAAGAACAACTGGATGCTACCGTTCTGGCTGGTGCTCTTCCCTTACAACCTGTTTTCGGCCTTGTGCTGGTGCGTCGTCTGCCGTGTCTTCAATGTCCGGACCGCCGAGCCACCGGTGGAAGCGCTACAAAGTCAGAAGCGCTTAATGAGCACGGCAAAGGACTGAAACTCATGGCAATTGCATGGAGGTATTCGCCACAAGCGAAAAGCGTGTTCGGACCCGCCATACGTGACCAATACGTAAGTATGAATCGGGAAACTCTGTGTCTGCGCAACCCTTCGCTCTCCGATTCAGTTTTCATGGGGAAGATGTATACGGCTACCAATACCCTGATGATCATATTTTTTTGCTGGTTACTGGCTGGGCAGTCAGAAACCGGATCGTTTTTTTGGGCGTTACTAGCCTGCGCGATAGCCTTTGGAGCTCTCGCCGCAGCGCTGTCGTGGTACCGCATCTTCTTCATCAAACGACTCTCCAACTTCTATTTCAATCGGAAAACTCAAAAGGTCTATTACCAACGCAACAAAACCCTCATCACCTTCGACTGGTCTCATACAGAAGGCGGCCTATTCCAACGAACCGAGTTCGGCGGCAGTTCCTTCAGCATCAGCTACGCCCTCGCCTTCGGCCCAAAGCCCACAAACGGCAACGAGAAAAACCGCATCACACTCTGGGTCGACAGCAATGAGCCGACCGAGAGTGATCTGCGTCATGTAGCCGAAGTCTGGGAATATATCCGTCAGTTCATGGCTCACGGGCCGGACAAACTACCCCCACCCGGTGAGCCCAACTGGTGGCACATTCCACTCCATCGCATCTGCCTGTCACCCGCCGAAGCCTGGCGCCATTACGCGCCTTGGCGCACCGGCGAGCCGGGCGAACTGCAGGGCAAGAACAACTGGATGCTGCCGTTCTGGCTGGTGCTTTTCCCTTACAACCTGTTTTCGGCCTTGTGCTGGTGCGTCGTCTGCCGTGTCTTTAATGTCCGGACCGCCGAGCCACCGGTCGAAGCGCTGGAAGGTCAGAAGCGCTCAATGAGCACGGCAAAGGACTGAATCTCATGGCAGGCCTGACCGACCGCTTCCTTGCCGACTGCGTTCACCCGACACTCCTTCTCTACACTTAATAGGTGTCGCAATAAACCCAACGATAGAGCGCAACGCGGAGCCAGTGGATGAAAATCGTGACACGGGACCAATGGTTCGCCGTCGAGCAGAAAGCCGACGGCATCAAGCTGATTCACGAACCCTATGTGCGGCCGTTTTATCGCTGCAATATGTGGCATGTGACCGGCCGCGACCGTGACGTGCTGGTCGACACCGGCTCGGGCGTGGTCAGCCTGCGCGAGCAGCTGCCGTGGCTGACCGATCGGCCTTTGCTGGCGGTGGCCAGCCATACCCACTTCGACCATATTGCCGGGCACCACGAATTCCCTGAGCGGCTGGTTCACCCCGCCGAAGCCGATATCCTCGCCAGCCCCGATAACCAGCGCACGCTGGCGCAGGCGTTTGTCGGTGATGAGATGTTCGAGGCGCACCCGGATTGCCCGCTGTGCTATGCCGAGTACCGGGTCAAGGCTGCTCCAGCCACGCGGCTGATCGATGAAGGCGATGTGCTTGACCTGGGCGACCGGGTGCTGGAAGTGCTGCACACCCCCGGCCATTCACCGGGCGGGATCAGCCTGTGGGAGCCAACCACGCAAACCCTGTTCAGCGGCGACATCATCTATGACGGGCCATTGATCGAGAATGCCTACCACTCGAACCTGGACGATTACCGCACGAGCCTGGAGCGGCTGCTGAAGTTGCCGATTCGCACCGTTCACGGCGGGCATTTCCCGAGTTTTTCCGGTGACCGGTTGCGGGCGATGATCCAGCAGTGGTTGAAAAATCACTGAATGCTCGTGTCACCGCTGAAGGATTTCGCCGCGCTGCACACGCCCAGATAACACAGCGTGCAGCCCAGCCCGGCGGCGGCAATGGCCGCACACATCGGTAACGGCGTGCCATCGGCGGCGGCGCTGACCAATGCGCTGAAGCCGGCCCCCAAGGCAAATTGACACGCCACCGCGAGCCCGGCCGCCGCCCCGGCCTGCCTGGGGTACAAGGCCAGCAGACTGGCCACGCAGTTGGCGCCCAGCAAACCAGTGACACTGACATAGACGATCACGCAGGCTACCACCGCCGCCAGCCCGCCCACACCGCTTATCCCCACCGCCAGTAGCAAGGCACCGGAAAGCCCCGCCGCCGTCGCACCCCAGCCCAGCATCCGTAGCGGGCCCGCGCGCTGGACAATCCGGGCATTGAGCAAGGTCACCAGAATCACCCCGCCGATATTCAGCCCGAACAGCCAGCCATAGGCCTGGGGTGAGACACCGAAATACGCCATGTAGACAAACGGCGAGGCGGTGATAAAGGCAAACATGCCGCCGAACGAAAGCCCCATGCAGCCGATGTAGCCCAATGCCCGGGGTTGGCGAACAATCTGCCAATAGGCGCCAAAGGCAGCGCCCAGCGAGCGGCCACGGCTGTCCGCCGCGTGAGTTTCCTGGATCCGCAGGGCGCTGGCCAGCAGGCACAGCGCCGCGAAGGCCAGCAGACCGACGAAAATGGTGCGCCAGCCCTCGATCATCATCAGGAAGCTACCGACCAAAGGTGCGACCAGTGTGGCGAGCATGGTCACCAGGTGCATCAACGACAGCACCCGGGCGGCATCATTCAAGGGGAACAAGTCGCGGACAATCGCCCGCGCCAGCACGGATGCCGCCGCCCCGCCCAGGGCCTGGAAAAAACGCCAGACGATCAGTTGCTGAATATCGCTGGCGAGCATGCAGCCCACCGTCGCCATCAGGTACAGGACCATGCCGCCCAGCAACAGCGGCCGACGGCCATAACGATCAGACAAGGGGCCGTAGAACAGCATGCCCAGGCACAGGCCGGCGAGAAATACGCCGATGGTCATCTGCACGCTGGCGGGGTCGGCGCCCAGGTCGCTGGCGATCATCGGCAGGCTGGGCAGATAGGTGTCGATCGACAGCGGCGCGAACGCTACCAGTGCGGCGAGCAGAACAATCAGCCGCTCCGGGCGTGAGATAGACGACATGCAAGGCTCCGGACAAAACGGGAAAGGCGCAACGTTAACATCTTAACGCTGCACCTTGAACCTTGCGTGTCCCGTCAGGGCTTGATGTTCTTCAATGCGTTAAGCAGGCCCAGCAGTTCGTGCAGCTTATCTTCGCCGAATTGTTCGAGGATGCGCTGGTAATTGCTTTCCATGTCTTCGCTCATGTCGACAAAGCACTGCTGGCCCAGCTCGGTCAGGCCGACGAACACCCGGCGCTGGTCCTGCTCGGACTTCCAGCGGCGCACGATGCCATCGCGCTCCAGGCGCGACAGTACGCCGGTCATGCTGGGCTTGAGGATGCAGGCCTGGTCGGCCAGTTGATGGCTTTCCAGCTCGCCCTGCTGGCGCAGGATACGGATCACCCGCCACTGCTGCTCGGTCAGGCCGTGGGCGTTGAGCGAGGGACGGAAGAACCCCATGGCCGCTTCACGGGCTTGCAACAGGGCGAGGGTCAGGGATTGTCTGGGTATGGGCATGGGCTGGCTGGCTTGATACGGGGATGGGGCAGCTTAAGGGGGTCGGTGGCGGGGTGCAAGATGGGTGTTCGACCCCAATCACCGCAACCCCGGCTGGCGCTGGCGATACTCTCCCGGCGTCATCTGCGCATACCGCTGGAAAAACCGGCTGAAGTACGCCGGGTCCTTGAAGCCCAGCCGGTAGCAGATTTCATTCGCGGAGCTTCCGGTGTACAGCAGCAGGCGCTTGGCCTCCTGCATCAAACGCTCGAGGATCAGGCGCTTGGACGGCAAATCGGCGATGCGCCGGCAGACATCGTTGAGCCGCGCCTCGGTGACCCCGATACCACTGGCATAGCGCGAGAGCGGCCAATGCTCCAGATAGTGCGCCTCGATCAGCTCGTTGAAGCGATGAAACACCTGCAAGTCCTCATGCCGCGCCGGCCGCGCAGCCAGCGAATTGGCGCACAGGCGCAGCAAGCCGATCATCAACAGCCGGGTCAGGCTGTCCAGCGCCGGGGCGCGGCCGGCGTGGCTGGCGTTGATTTCCGCGTGCAGTTCTTCGAACAGAAACTCTACCCGCCGGGCCTGGGCGGCAAATACCGGGTCCACATTCGTCAGCGAAACACAGGCCGGCGCCAGTTGCGGTCCCGGTGCCAGGCTCGGGTCGGCTTCGAGCAGTTGCCACACCAGTTGCTGGCGAACGGTCAGCACATGCCCGTCGGCGTCCGGCTCGGTGACAAACGAATGCGGAATGGTCGGCGGCGTCAGGAAAAACATCGGCCCCGACTCCAGGTACTGCTGATCGTCCAGGTACACCCGCACCGCACCACTCTTGACGTAATGCACCTGGAAAAACCGGTCATGGCGATGCACCGGCATATTGCGGCCAAAGAAGCCCGCCAGGTTGCCGAGCTTGTCGTAATGCACCTCGGCGTCACTGTAGCGCTGGTCGTAGACCTGACCGATATTGATATTGGGGATCGGCTGGCGATCGCTCATTGCTGCCATCTCGTGGTTGTTTTGTCGTGAAGCCAGAGGCCCATCGTGCACCGGATCGTGACCGTCCACCAGCCTCGATTGCACAGCAGCGCTTGACGATCGTTAACATATTAAATATAACGTTAACACATTAACAATTTCACAGCAGGGCGATCACTGCCCTGCCCCTGCCAGGAGAAAAGCATGAGCCGTGCCCTGCATGACGTTGCGACCGGCACCCTGTTCGGCGTTGCGCTGAATTACCAGGGGTTGCTGAACCAGCGTCTCGCCGAATTCGAGCAAGCGCCTTACAAACAGCCCCCGGTCAAGCCGGTGCTGTTCATCAAGACGCCTAACACCCGCAACGGCCATGATTGCGCCGTGGTTTACCCGCACGGCGTCGAGCGCCTGCAGCCGGGCCCGGCGCTGGGCGTGGTGATTGGCAAGACCGCCAGCCGCGTGAGTGTCGAAAACGCCCTGGAGCATGTGGCCGGCTACACCATCGTCAACGAATTCAGCCTGCCGGAAGACAGCTACTACCGCCCGGCGGTCAAGGCCAAGTGCCGCGACGGTTTCTGCTCGTTCGGCCCTGAACTGGTGCCCGTCGACCAGGTCGCCGATCCTCACCAACTGGCGCTGAAACTGTTCGTCAACGGCGAGCTGCGCCAGGAAAACTCCACCGCCCACTTCGTGCGCAGCATCCCTGCGCTGATCGCCGAACTGAGCGAATTCATGACCCTGCACGAAGGCGACCTGCTGATCACCGGCACCCCGGAAGGCCGTGTCGACGTACTGCCAGGTGACAAGGTTGAAGTTGAAATCACCGGCCTCGGCCGTCTGGCCAACCACATTGTTGCCGAGCAGGAGAACCGCTGATGAAACACGCCCGTATCCGTTTCGAAGGTGAGGTTCACGTCGCCAACGTTGAAGCCGACAACGCCTTGCGCCTGGCCGATGGCCGCCTGCTTGGCGAGGACCAGGTCGAGTGGTTGCCACCGGCCAACGGCAGCATGTTTGCCCTGGGCCTGAACTATGCCGATCACGCCGCGGAACTGGCTTTCGCGCCGCCGACCGAGCCGCTGGCCTTCATCAAGTCGCCCGGCACCTACACCGGTCACAACCAGGTCACCTGGCGCCCGGACGGCGTCGCTTACATGCACTACGAGTGCGAGCTGGTGGCCGTGATCGGCAAGCCGGCGCGCAACGTCAAGCGCGAAGATGCCCTGGACTACCTGGCCGGCTACACCGTCTGCAACGACTACGCCATCCGCGACTACCTGGAAAACTACTACCGCCCCAACCTGCGGGTGAAAAACCGTGACGCCACCACCCCGGTCGGCCCATGGATCGTCGATGCCGCCGACGTGCCGGACCCGAGCAACCTGAAGCTGCGCACCTGGATCAACGGTGAGCTGAAACAGGAAGGCACTACCGCGGACATGATTTTCGATATCCCTTACCTGATCGAATACTTCTCCAGCTTCATGACCCTGCAACCGGGCGACATGATCGCTACCGGCACGCCGGAAGGCCTGGCCGATGTCGTGCCAGGCGATGAAGTGGTGGTGGAAGTGGAAGGCGTCGGCCGACTGGTCAACCGTATTGTCAGCGAAGCTGAGTTCTTCGCACGTAACGAGGCGTGAGCAACATGATCAAACACTGGATCAATGGCCGTGAGGTCGAAAGCAAAGACGTATTCGTCAACTACAATCCGGCCACCGGTGAAGCCATCGGCGAAGTCGCCAGCGGCGGCGCCGAAGAAGTCGCCCAGGCCGTTGCAGCCGCCAAGGAAGCCTTTCCGAAATGGGCCAACACCCCGGCCAGGGAACGTGCCCGCCTGATGCGCAAGCTGGGCGAGCTGATCGAGCAGAACGTCCCGCGTCTGGCCGAGCTGGAAACCCTGGACACGGGCCTTCCGATCCACCAGACCAAGAACGTGTTGATCCCGCGCGCTTCGCACAACTTCGATTTCTTCGCCGAAGTCTGCACCCGCATGGACGGCCACACCTACCCGGTCGACGACCAGATGCTCAACTACACCCTGTACCAGCCGGTTGGCGTGTGCGGGCTGGTGTCGCCGTGGAACGTGCCGTTCATGACTGCCACCTGGAAGACGGCACCGTGCCTGGCGCTGGGTAACACCGCAGTATTGAAGATGTCCGAGCTGTCGCCACTGACCGCCAACGAACTGGGCCGCCTGGCGGTTGAAGCCGGCATTCCCAACGGCGTGTTGAACGTGATCCAGGGTTACGGCGCCACCGCCGGTGATGCACTGGTTCGTCACCCTGACGTACGCGCCATCTCCTTCACCGGCGGCACCGCCACCGGCAAGAAAATCATGCAAACCGCCGGTCTGAAAAAGTACTCGATGGAACTGGGCGGCAAGTCGCCTGTGGTGATTTTCGAAGACGCTGACCTTGAGCGCGCCCTGGACGCCGCCCTGTTCACCATCTTCTCGCTGAACGGCGAACGTTGCACCGCCGGCAGCCGGATCTTCATCCAGGAAAGCGTGTACCCGCAGTTCGTCGCCGAATTCGCCGCCCGCGCCAAGCGCCTGATCGTTGGCGATCCGCAGGATCCGAAGACTCAGGTCGGCTCGATGATTACCCAGGCTCACTACGACAAGGTGACCGGCTACATCAAGATCGGTATCGAAGAAGGCGCACGCCTGGTGGCTGGCGGCCTGGAGCGCCCGGCCAACCTGCCGGCGCACCTGGCCCGCGGTCAGTTCATCCAGCCGACTGTGTTCGCCGATGTGAATAACAAGATGCGCATCGCCCAGGAAGAAATCTTTGGCCCGGTGGTCTGCCTGATCCCGTTCAAGGACGAAGCCCAAGCGCTGCAACTGGCCAACGACACCGAATACGGCCTGGCCTCCTACATCTGGACCCAGGACATCGGCAAGGCCCACCGCCTGGCCCGCGGCATCGAGGCCGGCATGGTGTTCATCAACAGCCAGAACGTGCGCGACCTGCGTCAGCCGTTCGGCGGCGTGAAAGGCTCGGGCACCGGCCGCGAAGGCGGTCAATACAGCTTTGAAGTCTTCGCGGAAATCAAGAACGTGTGTATATCCATGGGCAGCCATCACATTCCGCGTTGGGGTGTGTAACCACTCTTGTGGGAGCGGATTTACCGGATCGCCGGACCGCCGCGAATAAAGACACCGCGTTCTGACGGAAGCACCGCAGCGCCCGGATTCGCGGATAAATCCGCTCCCACAAAAAGCACCTCCAAAGGTAATGCCAAGGCAACAAGAACAACACATTTTCAGGAGAACACTCATGGGCGAAGTCGTCCTGGCCGCGAAGATCTGCCACGTTCCATCGATGTACCTCTCGGAGCTGCCCGGCGAGCACCACGGCTGCCGTGACGCGGCGATTGCCGGCCACAAGGAAATCGGCCGCCGGGCCCGTGAACTGGGTGCCGACACCGCCGTGGTGTTCGATGTGCACTGGCTGGTCAACAGTGCCTACCACATCAACTGTGGCGAGCACTTCAAGGGCATCTACACCAGTAACGAGTTGCCGCACTTCATCAAGAACATGGAGTACGAGTACCCCGGCTGCCCGGAGCTGGGCGAGTTGATCGCCGCCGAAGCAGTCGCGGCCGGCGTGCGCACCCTGGCGCACAACATCCCGAGCCTGGAGCTGGAATACGGCACCCTGGTGCCGATGCGCTACATGCACATGGGCGTGCCGGATGAGCAGAAGTTCAAGGTCGTGTCCATTGCCGCCTGGTGCGCCTGGCACCGCCTGGAAGACAGCTTCGCCTTTGGCGCCGCCGTGCGCCGCGCCATCGAGAAAAGCGATCGCAAAGTGCTGGTGCTGGCCTCCGGCTCGCTCTCGCACCGTTTCTCGGATGACCGCGATGCCCAGGCCAACATGCACAGTTGGACCCGTGAATTCGACAAGCAAATGGACCTGCGCGTGGTCGAGCTGTGGAAGCAAGGCCGTTTCAAGGAGTTCTGCGCGATGCTGCCGGACTACGCCGAGCACTGCTTCGGCGAAGGCAAGATGCACGACACCGCGATGCTGCTGGGACTGCTCGGCGGCGCCGACTATGACAAGCCGGTGGAGGTGCTCACCGAACCGTTCGGCAGCTCCGGCACCGGCCAGATCAACGCCATTTTCCCTGTCTGATAGCCGCTTGCGGGCAGCTCCGTGCTGCCCCTTTTCCGGAGGCGCGCATGCCGCACTTTATCGCTGAGTTCACCGACAACATTGAGCAGCAGGCCGACCTGCCCGGCCTGTTCGAGAAGGTCCACGCCACCCTGGGCGCCAGCGGCGTGTTTCCGCTGGGCGGCATCCGCAGCCGCGGCGTGCGCCTGGACAGCTGGCGCATGGCCGATGGCAAACACGACTACGCCTTTGTCCATATGACCCTCAAGGTCGGCCACGGCCGCGACCTTGAGACCCGCCAGCAAGTCGCCGAAGCCTTGTTTGAAGTCATTACCCAGCACTTTGCCGAGCTTCAGGCCCAACGCCTGCTGGCGCTGTCGTTCGAGATGATCGAGCTGCACCCGCAGCTGAACTTCAAGAAAAACAACGTGCATGCCTTTTTGAACAACCAGGCCGGCTAGACCACCGATCTGATTCCTGCAACGGCCTCTCTGACAAAAAAGTACAAGATCATGAGCACAGCCCACACCGCCGCCAGCCCTGCACTGGCCACTGCTGACCTGACCCACGCCAAGATCACCTGGCGGCTGATGCCGTTGCTGCTGATCTGTTACCTGTTCGCCCACCTGGACCGGATCAATATCGGTTTTGCCAAGATGCAGATGAGTCACGATCTGCACTTCAGCGACACCGTCTACGGTTTCGGTGCCGGACTGTTTTTCGTGGCCTACGCACTGTTCGGCGTGCCCAGCAACATGGCCCTGGACCGCGTCGGCCCACGGCGCTGGATCGCCACGCTGATGATCGTCTGGGGGGCGCTGTCGACCGGCATGCTCTGGATCGAATCATCGACCGGTTTCTACGTGTTGCGCTTTTTCCTGGGAGTCGCCGAAGCCGGTTTCTTCCCCGGCATCCTGGTGTTTCTCAACCGCTGGTACCCGGCCCGCCGCCGGGCGCAGATCACCGCGCTGTTCGCCATCGCCGTACCAATGGCCGGTGTGATCGGCGGCCCGCTGTCCGGTGGGATCCTGGAGTTTTTCCATGATTTTGGCGGCCTGCGCGGCTGGCAGTGGATGTTCCTGATCGAAGGCGCGCCGGTGATTCTGCTGGGGCTGGTGGTGTTCAAATGCCTGCCTGACAGCTTCGAAAGCGTGGACTGGCTCAAGCGCGACGAAAAGGAGCAGTTGCGCGCACAACTGGGCCAGGAAGAGCAGCGCAAGTCCATCACCTCCTTTAGCGGCATCCTGCGCAACCGGCAGGTGTGGCTGCTGGTGTCGGTGTATTTCGCGGTGATGCTGGCGGTCAACACCCTCGCCTTCTGGATGCCGACCCTGATCCACGGCGCCGGGATCGGCAGCGACGGCAAGGTCGGCCTGCTCAGCGCCATTCCATACCTGGCCGGCTGCCTGTTCATGCTCGGCTGCGGGCGCTCCTCGGACCGCCATCGCGAACGCCGCTGGCATCTGTGCGTGCCGCTGTTGATGGCCGCTGTCGGCATTGCCGTCGCCGGGCTTGCACCGACCCAGTCGCTGGTGGTGCTCAGCGGCCTGATACTGGCAGGCATGGGCGCCAGCGCGGCGCTGCCGATGTTCTGGCAGCTGCCACCGGCGTTCTTGTCCAACTCGACGCAAGCGGCCGGCATCGCCCTGATCAGCTCATTCGGCAGCATCGCCTCGTTCCTGGCGCCCTACCTGATCGGCTGGATGCGTGACACCACCCAAAGCGCCAGCCTGGCCCTTTACGTGCTGGCCTTGTTTATCGCCCTCGGCGGCCTGCTGGTGCTGCGCACCCACGCCGCGATCGTCAATCCTCAGTAAGAGATTTCGTCATGCTTGACCAAAGCCAGATTCTGCAAGCCGCCGCTCGCCTGGACCACGCCGAACGCAACCGTGAGCAAGTGCGCCAGTTCTCCCTGGATTATCCGGGCATCACTATCGACGATGCCTACGCCATCCAGCGCGCCTGGGTCGCGCAGAAGATCAAGGACGGCCGCAAGCTGGTCGGCCACAAGATCGGCCTGACCTCGCGCGCCATGCAGGTCTCCTCCAATATCACCGAGCCCGATTACGGCGCGTTGCTCGACGACATGCTGTTCGAAGAAGGCAGCGATATCCCCTTCGAACGTTTTATCGTCCCGCGCGTTGAAGTGGAGCTGGCGTTTATCCTCGGCAAGCCGCTCAAGGGTCCGAACGTCACGGTGTTCGATGTGCTCGACGCCACCGAATGGGTGATCCCGGCGCTGGAAATCATCGACGCGCGCATCCAGCAGATCGATCCGCACACCAAGGTCACCCGCAAGGTCTTCGACACCATCTCCGACAACGCCGCCAACGGTGGCGTGGTGATGGGCGGCCGCCCGGTACGGCCGACGGACATCGACCTGCGCAAGGTCCCGGCGGTGCTGTACCGCAATGGCGTGATCGAAGAATCCGGTGTCTCTGCCGCGGTGCTCAACCACCCGGCCAAGGGCGTGGCGTGGCTGGCGAACAAGCTGGCGCCGTATGACGTCACCCTGGAGCCGGGCCAGATCATTCTTGGCGGCTCCTTCACTCGCCCAGTGGCGGCCAACCCGGGCGATACGTTCCATGTCGACTACGACATGCTCGGCTCGATCGCCTGTCGTTTCGTTTGATTGCCGGAGCCCGTGCCCATGGATATGCCCATCAATACCTTCAAGCAACGCCTGAAAAACGGTGAAGCGCAGATCGGCCTCTGGCTCGGCCTGGCCGACCCGTACTGCGCGGAGCTGGCGGCCAATGCCGGTTTCGACTGGCTGCTGATCGACGGCGAACACGCCCCCAATGACCTGCGCGGCCTGCTTGGCCAGTTGCAGGCGGTGGCGCCCTATGCCAGCCAGCCGATCATTCGCCCGGTCATCGGCGATACCGCGCTGATCAAGCAGGTGCTCGATATCGGCGTGCAGACCTTGCTGGTGCCGATGGTCGAGAGCGCCGAACAGGCGCGTGAACTGGTACGCGCCATGCGCTACCCACCCTTGGGTGTGCGCGGGGTCGGCAGCGCACTGGCGCGGGCGTCGCGCTGGAACAGCATCCCCGGCTATCTGGATGAAGCCGACGCGCAGATGTGCCTGCTGGTGCAAATCGAGAACGCCGAAGGCTTGGCCAATCTGGATGCGATCGCTTCGATCGAAGGTGTCGATGGCGTGTTTATCGGCCCGGCCGATCTCAGCGCGTCGATGGGCCACCGCGGCAACCCTGGCCATCCGGACGTTCAAGCAGCCATCGAAGATGCCATCGCCCGCATCCGGAAAGCCGGCAAGGCCGCCGGCATTCTCAGCGCCGATGAAAAGCTTGCGCGTCGTTATCTGGAACTGGGCGCCACATTCGTCGCCGTGGGCGTCGATACCACGGTGCTGATGCGTGGGCTGCAAGCCCTGGCGGGAAAATTCAAGGACGCCCCTGCGCCTGTGACCGGCGGTGGTGGCGTGTACTAATCGGTTACGAGGGATCCAACGGTGGAGTTCCGTTAGCTCGCGTCGCCTTCATTCGCGGGCAAGCCCGACTCCCACAAAGCCGTAGGAGCCGGGCTTGCCCGCGATGGGCTGCAAAGCAGCCCCATGAATGGCCCACCTCGTGCGGGCCCTTGTACCTTCTATCAGCCGCGATTGTCGCGGTTCAGGTCATCTTTCCTGGTGCCAGTGGTGCCTTTTTTCATGGGGTCTTCCCAGTCAGCAGGCCGATTCCCGCCTTGGGTCTGACCCGGTTTGCCTGGCTGGCCGGCACGTCCGCCTTGCCCTGCCCCACCTTGGCCGCCTTTCGGTGAGTTTGGATCAATGCCAGGGTCATTGCGCCCGGTTTGTGGACGGCTTGGGTCTTTCATTTTGTCGCCTTGTGGACGTTGTTCGTTAGCCATGGTGCACCTCGTTGGTTGAGGTCCAGTAGATCTGGGCCGTAAGGGTTGGAGATGCGGGTGTCGGTGCAGGTGCCGAGCAGGCGACGGATGGTCGAGGCGAACAGCGCATTTGACACACCCCGTCCTCCTGCGCACCATGCCCCCCTTTGCCCCTGACAGGAGTTGCTCATGAGCCTTGAATCGGTACGGTCCTTCCTGGCTGAAAAGGCGCCGGATATCGCCATCATCGAACTGACCACCAGTACCGCCACCGTGGCGCTGGCGGCCGAGGCTCATGGCGTGGAACCGGGGCAGATTGCCAAGACCCTGGCCTTTCGCGTGGGTGAACAGAATGTATTGCTGGTGGCCAAGGGCGACGCGCGCATCGACAATCGCAAGATGAAAGCGGCGTTTGGCAGCAAGGCCAAGATGCTCGATGCCGACAGCGTCGTGGCACTGACCAGCCACCCGGTCGGCGGGGTATGCCCGTTCGGGCTGGCAACGGCTTTGCCGGTGTTTTGCGACGAGTCGCTCAAGCAGTATGACGAAGTGCTGCCGGCGGCAGGTTCGATCACCAGCGCCGTGCGTATCGACCCATTGCGCCTGGCGCAGCTGGTCGAAGCGCAATGGGTGGATGTGTGTCAGGCGGTTGAAGTCGAGGCTTGCTAGCGCTGAGGCCAGCACAAGCGACAAAAAACTTGCGCGGGTAGCAACCCTGTAGGAGCAAGGCTCGCCTGCGATGCAGGCGCCGCCGTGTTACTGATATAACGCGGTGCCTGCATCGCAGGCAAGCCTTGCTCCTACAGGGGGTTTGTCAGCAGTCCGGGAGGTAGCGACCCCGATGTCACTGCGCCCCAAACATCGCCGTCCAGTAAATCCCCGCATCGCTCTTTGGGTCCACCGCGTACGCCGCGCCCATCTCCTTGAACTGCGGGTTCATCACATTGGCGCAGTGCCCGGGGCTCGCCAACCAGCCATCAACCACCTTGCGCACCGTGTCCTGCCCCGCCGCGATGTTCTCTGCCACCTGCTGCGCGGCATAACCGGCCAATTCCGCCCGATCCCCGGGCGTGCGCCCGTCTCGGTCCTTGTGATCAAAATAGTTGTTATTGGCCATGGCCCGCGCGTGGTCCTGAGCCGCGCCGCCCAGGGTGGCATTCCAGGCCAGCGGCGAGGTCGGCGCAAACGACTGGCCGCCGCACTGACGGGCCTGGGCGCGAGCGCCATTGACCATCTCCAGCACCTTTTGCCCTTCGGTCTGCCAGTCACCCAGGCGCCCGCTCAACAGTGGCCGCGCCAGCACAATGCGCCACTCGCGCCCGTCCCGGCTGACGCCGATATCGACAAACTGCGGGTCCAGCACCACCTGGCAAAAACTCTCCTGCACCGCCTTGGCCGCCGCCTGGGCATCACGTGGCCCGGACAGCGTGATCGCCTGCACATTGACCATCGGGTAAGCCGCCCGTGCCAGCGCCTGCTGCAGGTCGCCAATACTGTTGGCCGGCAACTCCAGGCGCGGGTCGGCGGCCAGCGGTGGCAGCTCCGCAGAGGCTTGCCCGCCGCAGCGCTGTACCTGGCTGCGGTAGGTGTTGATCGAGTCGACCAGCTGCGACTCTTCGCTGGCCAATGCGGTGGTGGCAGCCACTAACCCCAACGACAGAGCAGCAAAGCGCAAAGCGGATGGAATGACGCGCATGGAGATCTCCCTTGGGCTGAACTGCGCTTATGATGCGCGAATGTTCGCGATGTCGCACCGGCAATGTCACCGCCTGTGGGAGAGACGGCCTCAGCGAGACCGTCGTGGCAAGCGTTCTACAGGGTGTACGAAATACCCGCCTGCACCGTTCGCGGCGCCCCGGGATAGGCATAGACATTGCCGAACGCGCCTTCGGCCACGTTCAAGTCGAAGCCACGGCTGCGCACCTCGAGCCACATGGGGCACAAAGCAGGCGGGATTGGATCCGGGCTTCTATCATGAGGGGGTCGCACAACAACTCGCCCTTCAAGCTTATCTCGGCCAAGGCCATGACAGCTCCTACCGCCTGGATCATCTGCGAACACTGCGACTCGGTGTACACCCCCGTGCCTCTGGCCAAAGGCCAGACCGCACGCTGCGTCCGTTGCGCGGCGGTTCTGGCGCGTGGTGGCGGGCTCAGCATTCAACAGTTGCTGGCGCTGTCGATCAGTGCAGGATTGCTGTTTATCTTCGCCAACGCCTTTCCGGTGATCTCCATCAGCCTGCAGGGCTTGAGTAACCAGGCGACGTTGTGGCAGTCCGTAGAAGCGCTGGCCCAAGGGCAAATCAGCGTGATGGCGGCCATCGCGGGGCTGACGATCATCCTTGCGCCCATGCTGCAAATCATCCTGTTGTGCTGGGTGCTGGGCTTTGCCCTGTGCCGCCGCGCGGCCCCCGGCTTCAAACTGTGCATGCGCAGCCTTGACCAACTGCGCCCCTGGAGCATGCTTGAAGTGTGTTTGCTGGGGATTCTGGTGGCCATCGTCAAACTCGCGGGGATGCTCGATGTGCACCCGGGGATCGGGCTCTGGGCGCTGGCCATGTTGACGGTGCTGCTCATCCTGATTTCCGGCAAAGGCATCCGCCGGCTGTGGAAGGACCTGGAGGGCGTTATTCCATGAGCCTGCCGCCTTATGCCCGGCAAATGAACCTGATCCTGTGCCACACCTGCGAGCAGGTCTGTAGTGCCGCGAACACCCGTTGCCCTCGCTGCGACTCCCTGTTGCATCGGCGCAAACCCAACAGCGTGGCGCGGACTTGGGCCCTGCTGCTGGCCAGCATGATCTGCTATATCCCGGCCAACGTGATGCCGGTGATGTACACCAATATCTTTGGCAGCGGCAGTGAAAACACCATCTTGAGCGGCATCCTGGAGTTCTGGCATGCCGGCGAGTGGGATTTGGCGCTGATTATTTTCATCGCCAGCGTGGCGGTGCCCTGCATGAAGTTTCTGGTGCTGGGTACGCTGCTGGTCACCTGTCAGCGCCGCAGTCGCTGGGCCATGCGCGAGCGGGCCAAACTCTATCGACTGGTCGAAGTGGTCGGTTACTGGTCTATGCTCGATGTGCTGGTGGTGGCCCTGATCGCGGCCCTGGTGCAGTTCCGCTCGCTGAGCACCATCGACCCGCGGATAGGCATCCTGTTCTTTGGCCTGGTGGTGGTGCTGACAATGTTCGCCGCCATGAGTTTTGATCCTCGGCTCATTTGGGACGCAGAGGTTGAAGATGCCTGAACACCCAAGCCCTGACGCTGCACCGACTCCAGGCCCCCCTGAGGTCAAACGCAGACGCTTCAACGTTTCGCTGGTCTGGCTGGTGCCGATTGTCGCGGCACTGGTGGGGTTGTCGATGGTGGTGCATAACGCAAGGCAAGCCGGCCCGCAGATCACGGTGAGCTTTCTGACGGCCGAGGGGCTTGAGGTCAACAAGACTCAGGTCAAATACAAAAACGTGGTGATCGGCAAGGTGACCGAGATCACCCTGGCCGAGGATCGCAGCCGCATCAATGCCACCCTGGACCTGGAAGGCTCCGCCAAGTCGTTTGCGTCCGAAGACTCACGCTTCTGGGTGGTGCGCCCGCGCATCGGAGCGGGCGGTATTTCCGGTGTCGATACGCTGTTGTCGGGCTCGTTCATCGGCGCCGATGCCGGCGCATCGACCGAGACCAGAAAGGACTTCGTCGGGCTGGAAACCCCGCCGCTCATCACCTACGGGCAAAAGGGCACGCGCTACACCTTGCGCACCGACAACCTTGGCTCGCTGGATATTGGCTCCAGCGTCTATTACCGGCGCATCCCGGTGGGTGAAGTGGTGTCCTATAAGCTGACGGAGGACGGCAAGGGGGTCGAAGTGCAGATCTTCGTCCACGCCCCGCACGACAAATTCGTCACCCGCGATACCCGCTTCTGGAACGCCAGCGGCTTCGACCTCAGCCTCAGTGCCGAAGGCATGAAGGTCGATACCCAGTCGATGTCATCGATTCTGGCCGGCGGCGTTGCCTTCGTTGAACCCAACTACAGCCCCAACCCCCAACTGGCCGAAGAACTGACCCAATTTACCCTGTTCAACGACCGGGAAACCGCCATGGCACCCGCCGATGGCCCACCGCGCTATATCCGCATGCGCTTCGATCAGCCTTTGCGTGGCCTGGTGATAAATGCCCCGGTGGAATTTCACGGGGTGAACCTGGGCCGGGTCGTTTCGATCGACCTGGACTATGACGAGGTCAACAAGAGCTTTCCTACCGTCATTGGCGCGGTGATTTACCCTAGCAGGCTGGGCAAGGCCCACGAAAAAATACTGAAAAACCGCGACTTCAATGATGATGAAGCCCTGGCGGTCCAAATGATGGCTCAACTGGTCGCACGCGGGCTCAGGGCTCAGGCCCGAACCGGCAACCTGCTGACCGGGCAGCTCTACATCGCCCTGGACTTTGACCCGACGGCGAAACCGGTGGCCTTCGACGTGAGCGCGCGACCGGTGGAGATCCCGACGGTACCGGGCAGCCTCGACAAACTTCAGGAGCAGTTGCAGGGCGTCGTCGACAAGCTCAGCAAACTGCCGCTCGAACAGATTGCCAGTAACCTCAACGGCAACCTCGTCGAGCTGCAGAAGACGCTCAAGCAAGTCAATGGCGAAGTGTTGCCACAGGTCCGCAGTACGCTGGTGGAGACCCGTAAAACCATGGCCTCGGCCAACGACAGCGTGTCTGAAGACTCACCACAACGTCAGCAATTGGGTCAGGCGATGGAGGAGTTCCAGCGCACCGCCCGTTCGGTAAGGGTGTTGACCGACTTCCTCAGCCGCCATCCCGAGGCGCTGATTCGAGGGCGCATCAAAGACAACCAGCCAGACAGCTATCGATCGCCGCCCTCCTCCTCTCGGGAGATTGAACCACAATGATCAGCCTGAACCTCCGTGCCCTGGCCCTGTTCGGTACACTCGGCCTGGCTGCCTGTACCTCGGCGCCGACCCACTACTACACCCTGGTCGCGACCGCGCCGGACAATACACCGCGCACGAATGTCACGACGCCAGCGTTCCAGTTTGAAATGCAACCGGTGCGCGTACCGGTCCAGGCTGACCAGCCGCAAGTGGTGATACGCCATAGCAACGGCATCTTGGCGCTGATGGAAACTGACCGCTGGAGCGCACCACTGGCCGATGAATTCCACGACGCCCTGGCCGCCCAGATGGAATTGAAACTGGGCACCCGCGACCTGGCAGGCTTCCCCAAGGTGGCCGGCATCCCGCTACTCGCGCTGCAAACCGATGTCCGGCGTTTCGACTCGGTGCAGGGCCAATACGCGTTGATCGATGTACTCTGGAGCCTGCGGCTGCGCGGCGATGGGGTCAAGAATCGCAGCCTGACCTGCAGCAACGTCATCCGCCAACCGGCAGGCGGGCAGGTACAGGAGCTGGTGGTCGCGCATCAGCAGGCTATCGCGCAACTGGCGGGCATTATTGCCAGCACGGCATCGAACTGGTCGAAACAATCCGGTACTGGTTGTCCTCAGGGTTGAGCGAGGTGCTCAGGCGCTGCCTCCCAGCTGACGATCGGTTCGGCGCTGCTGGCCAGGCTGCCTTCGATCTGCCCGGCCATGTACAAGGTTCCGGCCATCACGCCGGTGGTGGGGTTCTGCACCAGCTTCAACCAGGCCTTGTCGAATGAGGAGCCCAGGCTTTGGCGGATCAGCGCTTCGCTGTCTGGCTGGTCGTTGGCCTGGATGATCGCCCGAATCCCGGCCACCCCCACGGAAATCAATGCCCCGGCCAGTTTCCCCGCCGCTGCCGCCACTGCACCGGCCGCACCGCGCGGGGCCATTTCCGCTTCGATTCGCTGACTGGCACGCTTGGCCACCGGCGCCATCCCCGCATCCGTCGAGCCAATACCGCGGTCACCGCCGGCCTTGTGAATCTTGTCGATCAGCGCCGCATAGGCCGGCAGGGTGTTCAACGGCTCAGTGTTCACCACCTGAAACAGCGAAGCATCACGCGCAGGCGGTGGCCCCAGTGCGATCGCCGGTACTTTCTGGATTCGACCGTTAAGCTGCGCCATCGGCACCCCATGGCGTTGGGCAATCACCTTCAATTGCTGGCCCAGCAGCTGCACATAAAAGTCCGTGGCCTGGCCGAGGATGGCATCAGGGTCGATCTCCACCGCCACCGGCGCCAACACCTGCTCCTGATACTCCTCCAGCAGATAGGCGGCCAGGCGGTTGGCCGAGGCATCCTCTTCGCCCTTGGCGCTGAGGCTGTACCAACTGACCTTCACCGACAGCCATTCCTGGGTCCAGTAACTGCTGAACCAGGGAATGAATTTTTCTTCGGTCTGCTGGTAAACCCGCGTGCGCCAGTGCTCCATGGAACCTCGGGCATATACCTTGGCCTGCTCGGTGGCTTGCTGCGATGCGCTGACAATCTCCCGATCAATCTGCAGCCAGGTCTCCTGGGAAATCACGACAGGCGCAATCACCACCGGGGGAGGCCTGGGCGAGGCGCATCCCACCAATACCACCATGACGGCGACGATCAGCGAACGCAGGTTCAAGATTGCGGTTTCCTGGGATTGGATCAGGCCTGATGCTGCATGTTTGAGTATAGGCCCGTGGCTCTGAGGGCATCCTGGGCAGGCGACCGCCGTTATTCAGCCCGGAAGTTCCAGACGATTTCGACCACGCGCAACGCCAGGACCAGGTAGAAGACCGAAAGGAAAACCTGCAATACCCTGTGGTAACGCAATTTGGCGACCCGGTGCAGGCCGTCGCTGATGTTGAGCAGCAGCAACACCGCAGAAATGACGATCAGCGCCCAGCCGGTTACCCATGCGCCCAATAAACCGAGAAAAACCGGAAATTCGCCGCGTAACGCACTGGTACCGGCGGCGAACAGGAGCGCACAGACCAGCAGATTCTTGACGTTATCAAAGACCTTGGCGTTCAGATCCTTGTCCAGAAGGCTTAGATACTGGCGCCAGAGTTTTTTCATCACTTACGCACTGGCGATGCGTGCATTGCGAATAAACAATGCACGGACTTTCTCCCAGAAGTTGCCCCCCAGTACGAAAAAACTGCCAATCAACATGAGGTCGCCCAGCAACTGGATTTGCCACAGGTTCGGGCGCAGGCCCGGCCAGAAGGTGTCGACGTAAGGTTCCAGGACTGAAGAGATCAACGGCACACAGAACATGATGACGCCGATCTTGTGCCGGATGGGCCCCACCTCAACGTCAACGGAAGGCGCCAGCACAGAGAAGTAGCCTGCCAGCCTGCTCTTGACCTGTTGAAAGCCGGACTTGCCCATGATGGTAATGGCCAGTATGAGCAGCACCTTGTTGCTGATGAACAACACGCCGGTAAGGGCAGCGATCCGCGGGCCAGGAACATCCATCAGCGCCGCGATTGGCACCATCAGCCAGCTCCCCAGCATCAGGGCGATAATGCCAACACCGACTTTGAAACGCCAGGTCGGCGAATGGGGTTCACTCACACCGAAGGTGGTATTCATGATCATCGCACCTCTACAAATCGCAGCCCGATTCTGTAGCACCTGGAAAGCGTAGCAGTGAATACACGGCGATGCCCTGCGGTCGAGGGCGCAGCTATGCTCAGTGAACTTCCTTAAATGGAATTTCTTCAATGCACCCACGTTCAGCCGTGCGGACAGCGCCGAGCCACCTCCTGCTGCTGGTCGCACTGGGCTTGGGCGGCTGCATGCAACTGGGGCCAGACTTCCAATCGCCGGTTGAACCCTGGGCCAGAAGCTGGAAAAGCCCGGCACTGGCGCTCGCCAGCCAACATCAGGCTGAACCGGACACGCTTTCCTGGTGGCGGGTGTTCGGCGATCCGCTGCTCGATCAGCTGATTGCCCAAGCCGATGCCCACAACGCCGACCTGAAAATCGCCGGCCTGCGCGTGCTGGAGGCCCGCGCGCAACTGGGCATTGCCCGCAGTGGCCGCTATCCGCAAGTGCAGCAAGCCAGCGCCGACAGCCTGTACGTGCACCGTGACCAATACGGCGGCAACAACCCTTTGGATAACCACTTCTGGCAGTACAGCGCCGGTTTCGATATCGGCTGGGAGCTGGATTTCTGGGGGCGCTTCAGCCGCGCCATCGAGTCCGCCGACGCCCAGTATTTTGCTTCCCGGGCCAACCAGGACGATGTCCGGGTGCTGCTCCGGGCCCAAGTCGCGGACACCTACTTTTCCCTGCGCACCACCGAAGCACGCTTGCGTGTCGCCCGGGAAAACGCCGGTCTGCAACAACGCAGTTTCCAGATCACCGAAAAACTGTTCAACAGCGGCCAGAGTGCGGAACTTGACGTGCAACAGGCCAAGACGCAGTACCTGGCGACTTTGAGCGGCATTCCCACCCTGGAAGACCAGGCCTTGCGCTTGCGCAACACCCTGGCCGTGCTGATGGGGCGGCCACCCGGCCTGCTGACGGAGTGGGTCGAACATCAGGCGCCGGTCCCCTTGATCGACCGCGCCGTGCTGCAGGATGTACCGGCCAACCTGCTGCTGCGTCGCCCTGACGTGCGTGCCGCCGAGCTCAATGTGGCGGCCCAGTCGGCGCTGATCGGCGTGGCCGAAAGCGACTTCTATCCGTCCCTGTCCCTGCTGGGCAGCATTGTCTGGTCGGCCGACACCCTCAAGGGCACGTCAAAGAGCCTGGATCTGGTCGGCGGCCCGAGCCTGCGCTGGAACCTGTTCGACCATGGCCAGATCAGCAACAACGTGCGCGTCCAGGATGCACGCCTGCAGCAACTGATCGAGGCCTACCGCGACAAGGTCCGCCAAGCGGCACGCGAAGCCGACGACGCCGCCAGTGGCCTGGTCAAATCCCTGGAGCGCGAACGAATCCTGCGTGAAGCCGGGGTCGCCGCCCAGCGCTCGCTGGTGCTGGCCAGCGCCCAATACCGGGAAGGTTATTCCGATTTCCAGCGCGTGCTCGATGCCCAGCGCGCCCTGCTTGAGCAACAGGACAATTATCTGCTCAGCCGCGGCAATGCCGTCAGTAACCTGATCGCCCTGTACAAGGCGCTTGGAGGCGGTTGGTACAGCGCGCAACCCAGCGTTGACCCCGTCTCCCGCCAGCAGATGGAAGCACGCACCGACTGGGGCGATCTGCTGCAAGAGCCCGTGCGCCCCAGCCCTGAGGAGTTGAAACGACCATGAGTGAAGCGCCCCAACCTGCTCCCGAACCGACCAGGCCTGCAGCCGATCCTGCCCGCAAAGGCATCAAGTGGGTGCTGCTGATGATTGTCCTGAGCCTGGCCTGGTACCTGTTGGCGGACCGCTTCACGCCCTATACGCAACAGGCGCGAGTGGGCGCCTTTGTCATTCCCGTGGCCGCCGAAGTGTCGGGGCGCGTAACCCGGGTGTATGTGCGCAACAATCAGGACGTCAAGGCGGGCGATGTGTTGTTTGAGCTGGACGCCGAACCCTATCAGATTGCCGCTGATCGCGCGCGCGCCGACCTTGAATCCACGCGCCGGCAGATCGGCGCGAGCACCGCCGGCATCGCCTCGGCGCAAGCTTCCTTGCGGGCTGCCCAGGCCAACGAGCTCAAGGCCCGACAGGACAACCGGCGCCTTGAAGGCTTGTACCGTGAAGACCGCGGGACCATTTCCGTGCGCTTGCTCGAAGTGTCGCGGGCCAACCTTGAACAGGCCGTCAGCCAGGTGGCCGCCGCGCGTGCTGAAGTCGAGCGGGCACGCGAACAGGAAGGCGGCAGCGAAGATGAAAACGCCCTGCTGCGCAGTGCCGCCACGGCCCTGTCGAAGGCTGAACTGGACATTGCCAACACCCGCATTCGCGCGCGCTCGGCCGGCCTGATCACCGACCTGCGCACCGACGTCGGGCAGTTCGCCGCTGCCGGCAATCCACTCATGACCCTGATTGCCATCCATGACATCTGGATCAGTGCGGACATGACCGAGAACAACCTGGGCCGGGTCAAGCCCGGCACCCCGGTTGCCATTGTGCTGGACGCCCTGCCCGGTGAGGTGTTCGAGGGCCGCGTGCGCAGCATTGGCTACGGTGTCAACGTCGGCCCGACGCCACCACCCGGCAACCTCCCCAGCGTGCAGAACAGCCGTGACTGGCTGCGCCCGGCCCAGCGTTTTCCGGTGATTATCGAGTTCAACGAGGAGGCCATGAGCGTACTGCGTGACAGTCGCGCGATCCGCGCCGGCGGTCAGGCCGAAGTGATGGCATTTGCGGCGCCGGGCAATCCGCTCAACCCGCTCGGGCGGCTATTTCTGGGGCTGATGAGTTGGCTCTCGTATGCATACTGAACTGAACCTGCCGGCCCGGCGTGCGTTGCGCCTGGCCATGGGCACGGCCGTGAGCCTTTCCGCCAGCTTCGGGCTGGGCTTGCCGCTACCGTTCCTCGCGCCGGTACTGGCGTTGCTGCTGCTCGCCACGCTCAACCGTCCGTTGTCGTTCAAGGCCAGTGTGGGGCTGGCGCTGGTCGCCCTGTTGACCACCGGCATCGGCCTGCTGTTGATCCCGGTCCTGCGCTACTACCCGGTCAGCGGCGTACTGATGGTCGGTGCCTGTCTGTTTCTTTCATTCGGCTATGGCTTGCGCGGGGGCAACAACCTGATCGTCACGTTTCTGGTCATCGGCCTGACCATGATCTCTGCCGCCGGCGTCGCCAGTTTTGATCTGGCGGCCATCGTCATCGGCGCACTGGTCAAGGCATTGCTCCTTGCCGTGCTGGTGCTTGCACTCAGTCACTGGCTGTTTCCCGAGCGCCAGGCCGCGGCGCCCGCCGCTGCCACGGGCCTGGCACGCAACGACGTCGCCAGTGTGGCAGCCAGGGCCACGCTGATCGTGCTGCCGACGTTTTTGTTGGCGTTGGTTGACCCGAGCAGCTACTTGCCGATCATTTTGAAGGCCGTCAGCCTGGGCCAGCAAAGCACCGCCCTCTGCGCGCGCAATGCCGCTCGCGAGTTGATCGGCTCAACCCTGCTCGGCGGTCTATTGGCCATACTGTTCTGGTGCGCGCTCAGCCTGTTTGTCCATTTGTGGATGTTCTTTCTATGGATGCTGTTGGTGGGGCTGGTGCTGGCGCGCAAGCTCTATCGCTTGAGCCCTACCCCCTTCACCCCCGGGTTCTGGCTCAACAGCCTGATCACGATGATTATCCTGTTGGGCCAGTCAGTGCAGGACAGCCTGGCCGGCAAAGACGTCTATACCGCCTTTGCGGTGCGTCTCTCGCTGTTTATTGCCGTAGCCCTGTATGCGTGCCTGATGGTCAACCTGCTGGCGCCGCGCCGGGCGCTTGCGACAGGCGGTCAGGGCGTGACCTGATAGCCCTTGCCCTGCAGGCAACTGGTGTAGGCCGAGCTGCTGGTCGACTCGGCATTGCGTTGCGCCCGACGCTCCTGGCGCTGGCGCGCCCCACCCACGACGGCGCCCGCGGCGGCGGTTTCCCTGGCGCGGTTCTGGCGATACTCCTGCTTTACGTCATCATCGACCCGGTCATAAAACTCGTCATGCTGGCGCCCGCGAACCTGGGCCCCGGCGGCACCGGCGGCGGCCCCGACCGCAGCACCGCGCACCCTTCCACCGGTGGCAGGCGTCGACGTCGAGGTGCCTTGATTGGCGGTCGCATGGCAATCATTTATATCTTGCTGGATTTGCTGCGAGGTCTGCCCCTTCAGCGGCACCACGGTTTCAGCGAGTACCGGCAGCGCGTAAATCGACAATCCGACGCACAGGCCAATGGACGATAACCGTTGCATGATGACCTCCGGCAGGCGTGGGTGCATCCAATGAGTGTAGTCCACGCGATTTCGCGGTCGGCTACCGGCAGGGCTTTTCGTAGGAGCCGAGCTTGCTCGCGAGGCAGGCGACGCCGTGTATCTGGTGCGCAGCGTCGCCTGCCTCGCGAGCAAGCTCGGCTCCTACATTCCCTGCTCAGCATTAAATGAACACCCCCGCCCATCTGAAAGCAAATAGCAAACGCGTAATGGAGCTCATCAGTGATGTAGTACGACAGTTCCAGCTCCACGCGAAATCCGCTAGGCTTGCTGTCCCTCTTCCCGGATAACCCAGGGACCTGCCCATGTTCGAGACTTCTCTGCAAGACCAGGCCGCACCAGAAGGCGTCTGTTATGGCTGCGGTGGTAGTAACCCGCACGGCCTGCACATCAAGAGCTTCTGGCACGAGGATGGTGTGCATGTCATGGCCGAGCATCTGCCAGAGGCCAGGTACTGCGGCTGGCCGGACCTGGTGTACGGCGGGCTGATCGCAATGCTGGTCGATTGCCATTCCAACTGGACCGCGATGGCCTACCATTACCGCGCCGAAAACCGGACGGTTGGAAGCCTGCCACGCATCGACTGCGTCACCGGCAACCTTGGCATCAAGTTCATCAGGCCGACGCCGATGGGTGTGCCGCTCACCTTGCGCGCCAGGGTCGAGGGCGAAGTCGGCCGCAAGAGCCGCATTATCTGCGAGGTGTATGCCGGCGACATGCTTACCGCCATTGGCGATTCCATTTTTGTTCGCGTCGATACCGGGCAATTGGCCGCCGCGGCGCATGGCCGCGAGGCTTGACTGATCGAGTATGAGGCCCCTCACAGCTTGGCGATCGACACCTCAGTGGATTTGACGAAGGCAATGACCTCGCTGCCGACTTTCAATTCAAGGTCGCGCACTGAACGGGTGGTGATCACCGAAGTCACGATGCCGGAAGCGGTTTGTACATCGATTTCGGAAACCACCTCGCCTTGCAGAATTTCCTTGATGACGCCCTTGAACTGGTTACGAACGTTGATCGCTTTGATGGTCATGTCGAGGCTTCCTGTTTGAGGTTGGGCAAATCCGCCCTGATGTGCAGGCCCTCAAAGTGCACCTTTCCAGATGACAACAAAAGGAATAATTAACTATTTATTTATACCTTTATGGAATAGCCGCTCTCCATAAGCTCATTCCTAAAAATTATTTATACAATATTTTTTAGAACCTTATGCTTCGGAAAAGCCCACCTTTTTCTTTCCCTACAGACGAGCGCGCCATGTCACAGTCATTGAAAATCTATCGTCCGCTTCTGGCCAGCCTGGTCGTGGCGTTGTCCGTGGCATTCGCCCTTCCGGCGCAGGCCAGCGAAACCCTACGGATCGGATACCAGAAGTCATCGACCCTGATCACCTTGCTGAAAACCCAAGGCACGCTGGACAAAGCCCTCGCACAGCAGAACATCGACGTCAGCTGGCATGAATTTCCCAGTGGCTTGCCGCTGCTCGAAGCATTGAATGTCGGCAATGTCGACATCAGTGCCGACGTCGCCGATACCGTACCGATTTTCGCTCAGGCGGCCCAGGCCAAGCTGACCTACTTTGCCGAAGAGGCGCCCTCACCTTCAGCCCAGGCGATTGTCGTGCGCAAGGACTCGCCGCTACGGCAGCTATCGGATCTCAAAGGCAAGAAAGTCGCGGTCACCAAGGCGGCCGGCTCTCACTATTTGCTGATCGTCGCCCTGAAAAAAGCAGGCCTCGAGTTCTCGGATATACAACCGGCTTACCTGACACCCGCCGACGGCCGCGCGGCCTTCGAGAACAACAAGGTTGACGCCTGGGTCACCTGGGAACCCTTTCTCACCAGCGTGCAACTGCAATTGCCAACCCGGACCCTGGCGGACGGCACCGGCCTGGCCAGTTACAAACGCTATTACCTGACCAGCACAAGCTACGCCAAGGCCCACCCGGACGTGCTCAAACTGGTTTACGAGCAGCTGCACAAGACCGGAGCCTGGGTCAAAGCCCACCCCACTGAAGCGGCAAAAATACTCGGCCCGTTGTGGGGCAACCTCGATCTGGTCACGGTCGAAACCGCCAACACCCATCGCAGTTATCAGGTCCAGCCGGTCAAAGGCGACCAACTGGGTGAACAGCAGAAAATCGCCGATGCCTTCTTCGCCGCAGGCTTGCTGCCCAAGGCGGTGGACGCCAAGGATGTCGAGATCTGGAAGCCATAAACGGCTGTTCAGCCATCAGTGTTTACAAGCCTGCGACTCACTCACTAATGCCGCCATCAACTCAGCCGCCGGAAGCGCCCGCGCCCGTGCGGCTTGCTGGCCCGCCCAGAACGGTGAGAACTCAGAACTGCCCGCCTTCGACGCCGCTTCGCTGAGCTGCTTGCCAGCGTTGTAGGCAATGCCAAACCCTGGCACCGGCGGATGGCCGGGCGCACCGACTTCACGCATGAAGCGGTTGACCATACCCCGCGCCGGCCGGCCGGAAATCACGTCAGTCAGCTGGGTCAGCTGTGCGCGTTCACTGCCGAGCATCTGCCGGTAGGCCGCATTGGCCGATGACTCCGGGCACAACACAAAGGCGGTCCCCAGTTGCGCAGCCAGGGCGCCACGGCCCAGCGCAATGTCAACGTCGGCACCGTCCATCAGCCCGCCGGCGGCAATCACCGGAATCCTTAGCTGGCGGACCAGCAGATCCACCAGCGCCAAGGTTGGCAACTGCTCATCCTCGGCCTTGGGATCGAAGATTCCGCGATGCCCGCCCGCCTCGATCCCTTGCGCCACCACCACGTCGATCCCGGCCGCTTGCACCGCCTGCGCTTCACTCAGGCAAGTGGCACTGGCAAACAACACAATACCCGCGGCCTTCAGCGAATCGATGAAGGCCTGGGGCGGCAGGCCGAGGTGAAAGCTGACCACTGCCGGGCGCTCCTCCAGCAACAGCTGCAGCTGTTGCTCGCTGGCGCTGAAGCTGGTGTAGATGTCATGAAGCGCGGCCGGCGGCTGCGCGCCAAACTCGGCGAACCAGGGCGCCAGATGCGCAAGCCAGGCCTGCTCGACGGCGCTGTTGGGCTGCGACGGTACATGGCAAAAGACATTGACGTTGAACGGTTTGTCGGTGCCCGCGCGCAGCGCCCGAATCATCTGGCGAGCAGCGTCGATGTTTGCCGCTGCGATGGAAATCGAGCCCAGCCCGCCTGCATTACTGACGGCCGCCGCCAGGGCCGGGGTGGCCGTACCGGCCATTGGCGCTTGTACGATGGGATAACGAACGCCGATAGAGCTCAGAAGATTGTCCATGCAATTCACCGTGTCTGGCACAACAGAGGGGTCGCCAGTCTAGAAAGACTCGGTATCGTTATAAACCCCATCATTTCACGTTTGCTCGCAGACACTCCCCGAAGCTAGGCCGAACCACTGTGGGAGCGGATTTATCCGCGAATAAACACCGCGGTTTATCAGGCATTGTGCGGCGTCTACATTCGCGGATAAATCCGCTCCCACATGGATCTCGCCTTAACTGACTGGCATTGAGGCAATTCCTTGCCCCTACAAAGTGCGTTTGCCCTACTTCGGCGCCTTGATCGTGCGCAGATAAGGCAGCTTGATGTCGATGTTGCCGTATTTCTCCCGAGCCTGATCATCATTGAGCGCGAGGGCGACGATCACATCCTGGCCCTGCGTCCAGTTGGCCGGGGTGGCCAGTGGCACGTTGTAGGTCAGCTGCAGGGCGTCCAGCGCACGCAGCACTTCGGCAAAGTTGCGGCCTACGGACATGGGATAGGTCATCGACAGTTTGAGCTTCTTGTCCGGCCCGATGATGAACACTGAACGCACCGTGGCCGTATCGGCAGCCGTACGGCCATCGGGCAGGTAAGCCTCGGCCGGCAGCATGTCGTACGCCTTGGAGACAGCCAGCCCTTCATCGGCAATGATCGGAAAAGTGGCCTTGGTGTTGCAGATTCCTTCAATATCGCCCTTCCACTTCTTGTGCGCGTCGACACCGTCGACTGACACGCCAATCACCTTGGCGCCACGCTTGGCCCATTCATCGGCCAGTTGTGCCACAACGCCGAATTCGGTGGTGCACACCGGAGTGAAGTCTTTCGGGTGGGAAAACAGAATGGCCCAGTCCGAACCAATCCAGTCGTGAAATTTGACAGGCCCCTGATCGGTATCGGCCGTAAAGTCGGGGACCTGGTCGTTGATACGCAGTGCCATGGAAATGCCCTCCTCAAGTGTGATGAATTGCAAGCCTGAAATAGCCTAGTCCGGATTCACGAAACTGGGGGTGAACCGTGCATCGGTCTTTTCAGGCAACAAAAAACCCGCTGCCACCCTTTCAAGGCGACAGCGGGTTCGAGGTGATGCCGCTTTACTGGCTGTCAGGCAGCGCGTAAGCGATCACATAATCGCCGCGGTCAGGCGACTGGCGCGCACCACCGGCGGTGATGACAACGTACTGCTTGCCGGTTTTCGGCGACACGTAGGTCATCGGGCCACCCTGGCTGCCGACCGGCAGGCGGGCTTTCCAGGCTTCCTCACCGTTGGCCGTGTTGAACGCGCGCAGGTAGTAGTCCTGAGTACCGGCGATAAACACCAGGCCACCCTGGGTGGACAACGTACCGCCCAGCGTCGGCATACCGATTGGCAGCGGCAGGTGCATCTTGATACCCATCGGGCCGGTGTCCTGAACGGTGCCAACCGGCACTTGCCATGCGACTTTCTGGGTCTTCATGTCGATCGCGGTCAGGGAACCGAACGGCGGCGCCTGGCAAGGGATGCCGGCAATCGACAGGAAGCGGTTCTTGTTCACGGCATACGGGGTGCCTTTGAGCGGCACCGCGCCCATGCCGGTGTTGATGGCTTCGCCACCCGAAGAGGCCTTGGCGTCTTTCTCCTGCGGGACCATCTGAATCCACAGGCCCAGACGCATGTCGTTGACGAAGATGAAGCCGTGTACCGGATCAGTCGAAATGCTGCCCCAGTTCATGCCGCCCAGCGAACCCGGGAAACTCAGCGACACATCGGTGCCCGGTGCGGTGAACAGGCCTTCATAACGCATTTTCTTGAACGAGATGCGGCACAGCATTTGGTCGAACGGCGTGGCACCCCACATGTCCGACTCGGTCAGGTGTTCGGCGCCGATCTGTGGCATGCCCACCGATTTGAGCTGGGTTGGCGAGTAAGGCTCTTTCGGGATGCTGGCGGCCTTGACCGGCACTTCCTCGACTTTGGTCAGCGGTTTACCGGTGGCGCGGTCGAGCACGAAGATCTGACCGGCTTTGGTACCGATGACAATAGCCGGCACCTTGCTGCCGTCTGCCTGGGTGAAGTCGATCAGGCTTGGCTGCATGGGCAGGTCGAAGTCCCACAGGTCGTTGTGAACGGTCTGGTAGACCCACTTCTCTTCGCCCGTGGTGGCGTTCAGCGCGAGAACGGAAGCGCCGTATTTGTGGTTCAGCTCGGTACGTTCCACACCGTAGAGGTCGGTGGACGAACTGCCCATCGGCAGGAAAATGGTGTTCATCGCCGGGTCGTAGGACATCGGTGCCCAGCTGTTCGGCGTGCTGCGCACGTAAGAGCTGCCGTCTGCGGGGGCCTGCTTGTCTTGCGGGTTGCCCGGGTCGAATGCCCAGCGCATTTCGCCACTGATGACGTCGAAACCACGGATCACACCCCCTGGCATGTCGGTCTGGACGTTGTCGGCGACGCGACCGCCGACCACCACGGTGGTCCCGGCCATCAGCGGGGCCGACGACAGCTGGTAGTACGAATCAGGGACGTTGCCCAGGCCGGCTTTCAGATCGACCTGGCCATTGTTACCGAAGCCCTGGCAGAACTCACCGGTTTCAGCGTCAACGGCGATCAGGCGCGCATCGATGGTGTTGGTCAGCAGGCGCCGCTGGCAATTGGCACCGGCCGGCACGGCAACGGGCGTGGCGGGCGTGCTGCCGTCGGTGGGCTGGGCGACTGCAGCGCTGGCGTCGAAGTAGGCCATGCCGCGGCAGCGCTGCCAGACAGCCGACTGGGCGTTGATCGCGTTTTTCCACAGCTGTTTACCGGTGTCGGCATCCAGCGCGATGAGGTTGTTGTGCGGGGTGCAGATAAACACCTTGTCGCCTACCTGCAACGGCGTCAGCTGGTCTTCGGCGCCGTTGCCATTGCTGAGCGCGATGTCGCCAGTCTGGTAAGTCCAGGCCGGTACCAGTTTGGAGACGTTGTCACGGTTGATCTGGTCCAGCGCGGCGAAGCGGCTGCCACCTTCGTCGTTACCGTAGTGCGCCCAGTTTTTCTGGGCATTGGCAGGGTCGACCTTGGTCAGGCCCGGGCCGTTGCCGGTAGGGGCGACCGAAGCGTGGGGGACGAACATGCCCGCTGCACCGCCGACCACGGCGATCACCAGCAGGCCGCTCAACGCGTAGCCACCGGCACCGCCGGCCAGGCCATTGGCCTTGCGCAGGGTTGGGTAAACCAACGCCACCACCAGGCTCAGTACGCCCAGGGCGAACAGGCGCGAGATCTGCGGCCAGAAGTTCAGGCCGGCATCGACCAGCGCCCAGATCACAGACAGCCCCATCACTGCCGCGAACAGCCAGGCGCCCGCCAGGCGCTGTTTGAAGAGCAGTACAGCCGATACCAGCATACCGAGGCCGGCGAGCAGGAAGTACCCGCTGCCGCCAAGTGTCGCGAGGTAGCCGCCACCGGCTGCGAAGAGTAAGCCAAATACCAGCACACCCAAGGCGGCGACCCAAATGGGCCAGCGGCTGACGGATGCCGGCGGTCGAGAGTTAGTCATAGTGCAAGATCCTGCTGACGCATGAACGTTTGTGGGAAAAGTTAAGAGTAGTGAAAGCAACAGCCTTTGCCGCTGCTTCAAGGACAGTGGCCGCTGGGGGACTTTTCATGATCTGTTAGCGGAATGCCTGCAAAGTCCGTTAACTAATTAGTTAGTTAGGCTGGCAACGATATCAAAGAAATGTCGCCCCTGCGACAATTGGTCATTCGAGGGGTAGGAAAAAGATTGTTGCGCTGTAGGTAATAATCCGGATTTAAGCCGCGTCCGGCGAATTTTCCGCTGAGCATGGTGTTAAATAGAACGCTCAGGTTGTAAGCCCAGACCCAGTCGCGCATTGCAGTGCAACGAGAACCGATATGAGCACCTTTTTTGAAATACCTGATGTCCCTCAGCCAGCGCTCAAGCAGGATGGGAACTTTCACTGCGTCACCCATCAACAACCGGCGGTACCAGCATGATCGAGGTCACTGAGGTTTCCATTGCCCAGCTGCGGGCTGCGCTTGAATCCGGCCAGACCACCGCGGTTGAGCTGGTCCAGGCCTACCTCGCCAGGATCGCTGCCTACGACGGCGCCGACACGCCGACCGCCCTCAACGCGGTGGTGGTCCGCAACCCCGATGCGCTCAAGGAGGCACAGGCGTCCGATGCCCGTCGGGTCAAGGGCCAGACGCTCGGTCCGCTCGACGGCATTCCCTATACCGCCAAGGACAGTTATCTGGTCAAGGGGCTCACCGCAGCCTCGGGCAGCCCTGCCTTCAAAAACCTGATTGCCTATCGCGATGCGTTCACCATCGAACGGCTTCGGGCCGCGGGTGCGATCTGCCTGGGCAAGACCAATATGCCGCCCATGGCCAACGGTGGCATGCAGCGCGGGGTATACGGTCGCGCCGAGAGCCCGTACAACGCTGACTATCTCACCGCCCCTTTCGCATCGGGTTCCTCGAACGGCGCCGGTACTGCAACCGCCGCCAGCTTCGCGGCCTTCGGTCTCGCTGAAGAAACCTGGTCGAGCGGACGGGGCCCCGCCTCGAACAATGGCCTGTGTGCCTATACGCCTTCGCGCGGGGTGATTTCGGTGCGCGGGAACTGGCCATTGACGCCGACGATGGACGTTGTCGTGCCCTTTGCACGAACCATGGCGGACCTTCTCGAGGTGCTTGATGTGGTGGTCGCGGACGATCCCGACACGCGAGGAGATCTGTGGCGATTGCAGCCCTGGGTGCCCATTCCGAGCGTCGCCTCGGTACGCCCCGACTCCTATCCGCAGCTTGCCGCGAATGTTGATGCGCTTGCCGGAAAACGTCTCGGCATTCCCCGTATGTACATCAACGCGGATCCCGAAGCGGGCACGGCTGATGCGCCCGGTATCGGTGGCCCCACGGGGCAGCGGATCAATACCCGCCCCTCTGTGATCGGGCTCTGGGAAGCGGCTCGCAAGGCACTCGAAGCCGCGGGTGCCGAAGTGATCGAGGTCGACTTCCCGCTGGTCTCCCATTGCGAGGGTGACCGTCCTGGTGCGCCGACGGTGTTCAATCGGGGCCTGGTGTCCCCAGAGTTCCTTCATCATGAGTTGTGGGATCTGACGGCCTGGGCGTTCGATGATTTTCTCCGGGCCAACGGCGATCCCGCGCTGAACCGTCTGGTCGATGTCGACGGCCCGCTGATTTTCCCGCACGACCCCGGGACGCTGCCCAATCGGGAGGGAGACCTTGCCGCTGGCATGGACGAGTATGTGCGCATGGCCGAGCGCGGCATCACGCCGTGGGACGAGATCCCCACGCTGGCTGACGGCCTGCGCGGGCTTGAACAGACGCGCCGGATCGATCTGGAGGACTGGATGGATCAGCGGGGGCTCGACGCGGTGCTGTTCCCGACCGTAGCCGACGTTGGGCCCGCGAATGCCGATGTCGATCCGACGTCTGCGGATATCGCGTGGAGCAACGGCGTCTGGGTCGCCAACGGCAACCTCGCCATCCGCCACCTGGGCGTGCCCACGGTCACCGTGCCGATGGGCGTCATGCCGGACATCGGCATGCCGGTCGGGCTGACTTTTGCCGGTCGTGCCTATGACGATTCGACGCTGCTTCGCCTGGCCAGCGCATTTGAGTCGACCGGCACGAAGCGACTCATTCCGCCTCGAACCCCGCCCTTGTCGGCGGGTAAAAGGCCGGCGGGTACAAAATAGAAAAGACGGGATTGGGGCACTACACGCCTCAATCCCGCCCCGTAACGAAAAGCCGGAAGCCACGCTCACGCGCTCTGCCTGCCCGCCGGCTGAGTGATCTGGAAAATAAAAAGGAAAATGGCAGGGGCGGCTGGATTCGAACCAACGCATGGCAGGATCAAAACCTGCTGCCTTACCGCTTGGCGACGCCCCTGTATCTGTTGCGATGAGTGCCTGGCACTCTATTTCTGATGGTGCAGCGTGCAAGCAACACGAGATGCTGCTTCCTTCGCCGCAGGCCCTGGGAGGGCCATTGCAGGAATGCGCGGAAATTTACCAGCTTTCGCTTCGTCCGGGAAGCCCCAGAACAAACAAATTGTTGTGAAAACAGCGGCTTACTGTTTATCGAGGTCCGGCACCCTCCTCCCGTGGGCTTTTGAGCGGTCAACTGGGGGCACCGCGCAGGCTATGATCTTCAGTGTTGCCGAGCCGAAATTTACGCCTGGCCCTTCGTTCATCTCATGAGGGCAGCCCTTGATGAACACCCCCGAGCAGGCACTCGCACTGCACAGGGACGGCTACACACTGCTACCGGCATTGATCAGCCAGGAACAAGTCCAGGCCGTGCGCCAGGCCATCGACGCCTTGCGCCCTCGGCACTGGGACTACCAGGGCGTGCTGGACCATTACAAATGCGTGTTTAACCGCGACCCCTTCTGGTTGCCTTACCTCGACCTGCCAGCCGCCATCGCCCTGGCCGAAGCTGTGCTGGGCGAAGACTGCCATGTGATCGGCCAGACTGCCTGGCGCTGCCACCCCGGTTTCGTCGGCATGGGCCTGCACCTCGACTATCTGGCAATGGCGTTGCCTTCGGCCCTTCTGGACGACCCGACCTTCGAGCTGCCCATGTACATCTGCACCCTGCAGCTGTACCTGGACGACATCGACGAATCACTGGCCCCCACTCGGGTCGTACCCGGCAGCCACCGCGCCGGGCGCGCACCGACGCCTGGGGAAAGCCACTGGCGCGGCACACCGGCCCAGCCGATCTACTGCCGCGCCGGCGATGCCCTGATGTTTCGCAGCGAGCTCTGGCATGGCGGCAGTCCAAACCTGGACCCTGTGCGCAGTCGTTACCTGCTGCAGGTGCATTATGGGCGGCGCATGATGGCGCAGAAGTTTTCGCCCTACCTGCAGTGGCAGTTCAACCCGCTCGTGATCGCCGCAGCCAGCCCGCGACAACGACGGCTGCTGGGTGAGCATGTGGAAGCGGAATATGACTGAGTCGTTCAAGCAATGAGCAACCGACTGGCTGCGAGCGGTTGCAGGGGGGGCAATCCCCGCCTATGTTCCTAGCGAGACATTGTCTGCGTCGGCTGCGCGATGACTCGCTGCATTGTGCTGTAAGTCCGGCGCAATTTCCCGCAGGGAGGTGACGATATGCCAAACCATTCCAGCCCCGCCGTGCTCGCATTGATCGGCAATACGCCGATGGTGCGCATCAGTCGGTTCGATACCGGCCCGTGTACGCTGTTCCTCAAGCTCGAATCACAGAACCCCGGCGGTTCGATCAAGGACCGCATCGGCCTGGCGATGATCGACGCCGCCGAGCGCGATGGTCGCCTGCGTCCCGGCGGTACCATTGTCGAGGCCACCGCCGGCAACACCGGCCTGGGCCTGGCCCTGGTCGGCCGTGCCAAGGGTTACCGGGTGGTGCTGGTGGTGCCGGACAAGATGTCCACCGAAAAGGTCCTGCACCTGAAGGCAATGGGCGCCGAGGTGCACATCACCCGCTCCGATGTCGGCAAGGGCCATCCCGACTATTACCAGGACGTGGCGGCGCGGCTGGCCCAGGAGATTCCCGACGCCTTCTTTGCCGATCAGTTCAACAACCCCGCCAACCCGCTGGCCCACGAGTGCAGCACCGCCCCGGAGATCTGGTCGCAGACCCAGCACGATCTGGATGCCATTGTCGTCGGCGTCGGTTCGGCGGGCACGCTGACCGGGCTCACCCGCTTCTTTCGCCGCGTACAACCGGACCTGGCCATGGTGCTGGCTGATCCGGTGGGCTCGGTGGTTGCCGAATACAGCCGCACGGGCACGATCGGTACGCCGGGGTCCTGGGCGGTGGAAGGCATCGGTGAAGACTTCATTCCGTCGATTGCCGACCTGTCCAGCGTGCGCCAGGCCTATTCGATCAGCGACGAGGAAAGCTTCGACCATGCCCGCCAACTGCTGCGCGCCGAAGGCATTCTTGGCGGCTCCTCGACCGGCACATTGCTGGCGGCAGCGCTGCGCTATTGCCGCGAGCAAACCGAACCGAAGCGGGTCGTGACCTTTGTCTGCGACACCGGCACCCGCTACCTGTCGAAGATCTACAACGACCAGTGGATGACCGATCAGGGCCTGCTGCAACGCAAGCGCTACGGCGACCTGCGTGATCTGATCGCACGGCGCTTCGAGGACGGTCGAGTGATCAGCGTAAGCCCCGATGACACACTGCTCACGGCCTTCCAGCGCATGCGCCTGGCCGATGTGTCGCAACTGCCGGTGCTGGTGGACGGCCAGCGCCTGGTCGGCGTGATCGATGAGTCCGATATTCTGCTGGGCCTGCACGAAGACGCTACAAACTTGCGCATGACGGTGGCCAGCGCCATGACCGGCACACTGGAAACCCTGCCGCCCAGCGCTTCTCTGGCTGAACTGCAAGCGGAGCTTGACCGCGGCCTGGTGGCAATCATCGCCGACGCCTCGGGTTTCCACGGTTTGATTACCCGTGTCGACCTGCTCAATCACTTGAGGAAGTCCCTGCCATGAGCCAGCACGATGACACGCCACGCGCCTTCGCCACCCGTGTGATCCACGCCGGGCAGGCGCCCGACCCTTCCACCGGGGCGCTGATGCCGCCGATTTATGCCAACTCCACCTATGCGCAGCAGAGCCCCGGTGTGCACAAGGGCCTGGACTACGGGCGTTCCCACAACCCCACGCGCTGGGCGCTGGAGCGTTGCGTGGCGGACCTGGAAGGCGGCACCCAGGCCTTTGCCTTCGCCTCCGGGCTGGCGGCGATTTCCTCCGTGCTTGAACTGCTCGACGCTGGCGCGCACGTCGTCTCCGGCAATGACTTGTACGGCGGGACTTTCCGCCTGTTCGAGCGGGTACGGCGGCGCAGCGCCGGGCATCGCTTCAGCTTCGTCGATCTGACTGACCTGCATGCCTTCGAAGCAGCGCTAGAGGACGACACGCGAATGGTCATGGTCGAGACGCCGAGCAATCCATTGCTGCGCCTCAGCGACCTCGCCGCCATCGCCGACATCTGCAACGAACGAGGCATCCTCAGCGTTGCCGACAACACCTTTGCCAGCCCATGGATACAGCGCCCGCTGGCGCTTGGTTTCGATATCGTCGTGCATTCGACAACCAAGTACCTGAACGGCCACTCCGACGTGATCGGCGGCATTGCCGTGGTCGGGGAGAACACCGCATTGGCCGAGCGCCTGGGCTTCTTGCAAAACGCGGTCGGCGCGATTGCCGGCCCCTTCGACGCATTCCTGACCCTGCGCGGCGTGAAGACCCTGGCACTGCGCATGGAACGTCACTGCAGCAATGCACTGGAGCTGGCGACCTGGCTTGAGCGGCAGCCGCAGGTGGCACGCGTCTATTATCCAGGCCTGCCGTCACACCCGCAGTACGCGCTGGCACAGCGGCAGATGCGCGGATTCGGCGGGATGATTTCCCTGGACCTGAACAGCGACCTGGCCGGCGCCAAGCGTTTCCTCGAAGCTGTACGGATCTTCGCCCTGGCCGAGAGCCTGGGCGGGGTGGAAAGCCTGATCGAGCACCCGGCGATCATGACCCACGCCACCATCCCTTTCGAAACCCGCGCACAGCTTGGCATCGGCGATGCACTGGTGCGGTTGTCGGTGGGTGTCGAGGATGTGGAAGACCTGCGCGCGGACCTGGCCCAGGCGCTGGCGCGGATCTGATTAGCGTTCTGGCCAACGAAGCAAATGCCACTTTCTGTAGGAGCGGACCTGGCCGCGATGGGCCGCGCAGCGGCCCCTTGGGCCTTTGACATCGGCGAATCAGCTTACGAGTGCCGGCGGTTTCAGAATCGCCGGGGCTGCTTCGCAGCCCAGCGGGGCCAGGGCCGGGCCGACACCGGTTGCGTCGCTCAGTTGCCTAACTATCTGGCATTGCGGCTTGCCGGCGATGGCGATCTTACGGCCTTCATCGCCGGCAAGCCGTGCTCCTACTTGAATTGAGCGATCAACCAATCCTTCAGACGGCAGCACGCTGGATCATCGGCCTTTTTTTCGTTGATCATCAGATACTGCACCGCTTCTCTGAGCGTCAGCTCTTCCGTCACGGGCCGAACCAGGCGCCCCTGCTGTACCAGATGTCTCACCAGATGGTCCCACCCCAACGCAATCCCTTGATCATCCAGCACCATTTGCATGAGAAGGCTGTAGTCATTGCTGCTGAAGTAATGCGGGTTTTCTGAGGCCGGGATTTGTAAATCATGCGACTGGAAAGCGAACCACACGTTCCAATCAACCTGCTCTGATAGCTGGGAACGGCCATAAGGGTTGAGGTCCAGCAGCACACTGTTGCGCATGCCCTCCAACGTTCCAAGCTCAGGATGCGCCTTCAGATAATGAGGCGTGCACACGGGATAGACGACTTCATGAAACAAGGGTATTCGCAGATAACCGGAGCGAGGATCAAGCGCCTTGGTAATGAAGATATCAGGATTTATACCAGGCTCCATCACCAGAAAATGCTGAGTGGTGATGACATTCAGGTCGACATCAGGGTTGGCGCTGAAGAAGTCCTTCAGCCGGTGCGATAACCAAAGAGCTGATAATGCCGGTGAACAACACAGCGTCAGCGTGCGTTTATCGCTTTTTTCTCGGCGAATTCTTTCCGTCGCCTGAAAGATGTTGAGCAGTGATAGCTGTGCCGCATCGAAGAGTGCTGTGCCCGATGCCGTCAGCCTGACCTCCCTCCCCGTACGCGTGAACAACTCTGTACCCAAATAAATTTCAAGCTCGCGAATCTGACGACTGATAGCCGCCTGGGTGACGCACAACGCTTCGGCGGCCCGGGTAAAGTTCCGATACTTGGCGGCGGCCACAAACGATCTCATGGCCTTGAACGACGGCATTGCAATCAGGGCCTGATCAGGCAGGGACCTTTTAGCCATAACAAAAACTACCTGTTTTCTCGGAAAAAAAGTCGATTCTACCGACCGGATGCCGGGTCTTACACTTTACCGCACGATGCGCTGCGAACCACTGACCAACCTAAAGCCCTGACCAGGAGACGAAATGCCGTACAGAACAGGAAGGGAAGCTTTCATGCAAGGTGTCCGAGCGCTCATTCCATTGACTCCCGGCGTCATTCCATTCGGCCTGGTGGCGGGGGTCATGGCTATCCAGATGGGAATGTCGCCTGGCACGACCATCGGCATGACGCTGCTTTTCTATTCTGGATCCGCTCAGATGGTCGCCCTCCAACTGCTGCATAACGATGTTCTGCCGTTGGCGATTGTGGTCACGGCGCTGGTGATCAACTTGCGCTTTATCATGTACAGCGCTTCGCTTGCGCCTTATTTGCACCACTTGCCCCGGCGCTGGACGTGGCCCGTGTCCTACATGCTTTCTGACCAATCCTATGCGCTTTGCAGTCTCAAGTTTTCCTCAGGCGAGCTAGGGCAATTCGCCCACCAGTTCTACGCCGGCACCGCTGTTGCCATGTGGCTGTCCTGGCAATTATCGGTAGTGGCGGGCGTCTACCTGGGAGCAAGCATCCCCGAAACCTGGTCATTAAGCTTTGCCATACCGCTTTCTTTTCTAGCGCTTCTCGTTCCCGGCATCCGGAGCGCAGCGAGCTTGGGCGCCGCCCTGGTCGGCGGGCTGCTCGCCGTATGGGCGGTCAATATGCCCTATAACCTTGGGCTGATAACCGCTGCCATAGGCGGCGTCATGGCGGGTCTGTTGATCGAGAGTGTTCGCAAAAGCGCGGTGACCGGTGCGCTGACCGACGACGTCAAGGGGGAGACACGATGAGTGATCTATCCTTGTGGGGGCTGTTCCTGGCAGTCGGCCTGGGAACGTTCGCCATGCGTCTTTCCTTTATCGAAGTGTATGGACGATTGCGAATCCCGGCGTTGCTGAGCCGAGCCTTGGTTTACGTACCGGCGAGCGTGCTGGCTGCCCTTGTATTACCCGCCGTGGTTTACCCCAGTGGACAGGGTGAATTCGTGCTCGATAACCCACAGATACCCGCCGCCATTATTGCTGCCTGGGTCTCTTGGCAGACTCGAAATACTGTCCTGACGCTGGCGGTCGGTATGGGAGCGCTGTGGGTATTCAAGTTTATAGGTTTGTAACGCGCCTCCGGGCGCGCTCAACAACGCGTTCTTGAATAGATCAATGAAAGCGCAGGGTCCATTACCAGATTTTCCAGGTGTAGGTCGCTAGCAAACGGTTCTCCTGGTAGTCGGCACCATAGCGGCTTTTGACATCGATGTTACGGGCTTCAAGGCCCACCCCCTTGAGCGGGCCGCTTTGCAGCACGTAGTTCATCACCAGGCTTCTTTCGCTCTCTACATCGGTTGCCAGGTTGGGTCCGCGCTCTGCATCCGTCCCCCGCAAGTAACGGGTCATCACGTTCAGACCCGGGACTCCCATCGTCGCGAAGTCGTAGTCATAACGCACTTGCCAGGAACGCTCGCCGGCCTTGAAGAACGACACGGTCGACCAGTTCACCAGGTAAGGTTGCGGGGCATAGCCACTGAATAGCGGGAAGGCATCATCGCCATACATGCGCTGATAACCCAGGGTGAAGGTATTGCCACCTTTTTTCAGCGCCGTCAGAAAGCCCAGCGCCCGGTTATCCAGGTCGCCAGCCAGCTTCTGCCCTTCCCCGCGGTTGTGGTAATAGCGCACATCGTTTTTGAGGCTGTAGCCACCGCCCATGTCCAGGGTGTAGCTCACCCCCAGGTAGTGCTGGCGATAGATATCTTCCAGCTGGCCATAGAAATACGTCGCGTTGAGCGCCGGTGTGAAGTCGTAGCGCCCCCCGGCGAAATTGAGCCCGCTGCTGCGGTGGGCCGGATTGTCGCCGAACAGAAAGATCTCCTCTCTGTTGGTGGATTCGCGGCTGCTGATCTTCCAGAACCGCCCGGCGTCCAGCGTCAGGTTTTCCCATTCACGGGACTGCAGGGTCGCCCCCTCGTAGGTGGTCACCAACTGCCGAGAGTCGTCAGTGTAGGCCACCGGCAAGGTCGGGCGATGTTCACCAACCCGCAGCTCGGTTTTTGACACCTTCACTTTCGCGGTCGCCCCGGCACGACCATAGTCACGCACCGATTCGCCCTTGCTGTGATCGAACGGCAGAATGGTATCCGGAACGCCTGCCCCGCCATCGAGCCGATAGGCGAACTTCCCGGAAGCGTCCAGGCCGAACTGCACCGGCCCATCGGTGTAACCGGACTTGAACTGCAGATCGAACCCCTGGCTCCAACTGCCGACCTGCGACTTGGGGGCGTTGTGCTGCTTGAAGTCCTTGTTGGAATAGAAATTTCGCAGCCCCAGGGTCAGGTGACTGTCCGCGGCAAAATCAGCCTTCGCCTGCGGCACGAACGAGAAGGTCGCAGCGGTACACAAGGTCCCGAGATAGACAACAGATTTCATGCAGCTCATTCCTTATTATTGTTGTATGAAAATAAACAGCGCAGACGAGCGAACCCGTGCGCATGCATTGAAGCGGCGCAGGATTGGCATGGGTTGTTAAAAGGGCGCGGCTGATAAGCCGCGCCAAGACCGCTCTAGACGTCGAGCATTCGACCTGGAACGGGTACACAAGGGGTTACTGGCCAGGCTGACGCCTCAAGCCCGCATCCAAACGCTTGGGAGCAAGTCCATCAATTCGAGTAAGCAGAGAACCGCTGCCTCCATTGGTCATTGATCGGTGCCGCACGCAAGGTGTCCACCGACACCAGGACAACTTTGAGGGAAAAGCGAACTCGCTCCTGGTTGTTGCAGCGGGCGACCAGGAACAGGCTCAGCGATGAACGCCCAATCGCCATCACTTCCAGAGAAAACTCGAGCACGTCTTCATAGACGCTGGGACTGATGAACTCCACATCCAGCCGAACAGCGGGGATGGTGAGGCGAAGGACTTCCTGAAGATGACGGAAGTCGATGCCCAGCCCATCTCGGAACCAGTCTTCTACCACCTCGTTGCAAAGCTCCGCATAGCGAGGGTAGAAGACGATCCCGGCAGGATCGCAATGCGCGAACCGGACAATCTTCCGGGTGGTGAACTTCATGACGCTTTCCTTGTAGTGAATATCGAGAAGGACTCAGGGGAGCCAATAAGCCTGGCATTTACCGCGAAGCAGTTCCTGCAAGAGCCTGTCGCGCGCTTGCAACAGGCGGTCGACATCCACAGACGCCGTTTCTTCCCCTACGCCAGCCGCGACCCGAGCCGCGAGTGCTGGCCCGACCGAAACCTTGCCGAGATCGGCCCAGATGGCTTCGACTGCCTGCCAGAGCGGTTTTTCAAACAATCCTGCGATACCGCCCTCGCCGCCCGAGAAATGCAAATTCATGAACGGGCCAAGCAACGCCCAACGCAGCCCGGGGCCATGGGCGATGGCGGCATCGATATCGGCCACACTGGCAACGCCTGCCTCGACAAGGTGCAGCGCTTCCTGCCAAAGCGCGGCTTGCAATCGATTCGCCACGTGCCCCATCACTTCTTTGCGCAGATGAATGGGGTGCTTGCCAATGGCCCGGTAGAAGTTCATCGCCTGCTCAATCGCCAAGGTGGAGGTCGTAGCTCCGCCCACCACCTCCACCAGCGGAATCAAGTGGGGTGGATTGAACGGATGCCCCAGTACCACACGCTCAGGATGACGAGTGCAGGCTCCCTGGAACTGGCTGACGACGAAGCTGGAAGAGCTGCTGGCCAGAATGGCGTCAGGTGGTGCGGCAGCATCCAGGCGAGCGAACAACTCGCGCTTGAGATCCAGACGCTCGGGACCGTTTTCCTGGACAAACTGAGCGTCACCAACGGCCTCCTCAAGCGAGGGGGTAAAGCGCAAGTTGGCCAAACAAGCCCCGGGCGCCAATCCTGCTGCTACCATCGCCGGCCACTGTGACTCGACCGTAGCGCGCAGCCTGACCTGCGCATCCGGCGCGGGATCGGTAGCAACGACATTGAGGCCTCGCGCCAGGAAGGCCGTTACCCAACTTGCACCGATCACCCCGGTCGAGACAACGGCAACTCGCTTGATGTCATGGCTCATGAAAAGATTCCTTTTTACGCCAGGGCGAACTGCGGTCGAACGAGTGCTTTTTTCGATGACAGGCCCATGATCTCTCGCGCCTCGGCAGGCGTCGCTGGCTCAAAGCCCATTTCACGAACCAGCCGAACGATTCGCTCGGTCAGCTGGACGTTGCTGGCCAATTCACCCTGGCGGTAGTAAAGGTTGTCTTCCAGGCCTGTGCGAACATGGCCGCCGAGCAACAGAGCATTCATGGCCGCAGGCAGTTGGCTCGGCCCGATGCCGCTGACGCAAAAGAGGCTCTCCTTGGGCAGGAGATCCACCATGTTCTGAAGGATCTTGGGTGAGTACGGCATGGCATTCTGAAACCCTTTATGCACGTTCAGCACAATGTTGATGAAGTACGGCGGCTCGTCGAAGCCAGCCTCGATCAAGGCGTTTACGTCCTGGAGAATGTGAGTAGGACTGAATACCTCCCACTCCGGTTTGATGCCTCGTGCACGCATGCCTTCGGCAAGCTCACGGCACCGAGAAGGCGGCGTGTTCATCAAAAACTCGCGACCACCGAAACTCGCATTGATGGTCGTGGCGTCCAGGGTGCACATCTCGGCGCCGGCTTCCATACCTTTGAGGCGCTCCTCCCAGAGAATTTCCCAGTATCCATTCGCGGCCTCGCGAACCATGTCCCCAGTCACGCCACCGCCAGTGGAGTTGTTAATGACGATGTCGCACTTGTCGCGGATACGCTGGTTGATATCCAGGTAGATGGCCGGGTTGCAGGTCGCTCCCCCGTCAGGCCGGCGGGCATGCACCGCCACCACGCTGGCACCGGCGTTGTAACAGTCATAGACGTCGCGGGCGATCTCTTCTGGTTGAGTCGGAAGGTGCGGATTCTGTTCTTTACTGGCCATTCCGCCTGTTGGGGCGATGGTCACGATGACTTTGTTCCCGCTCATTTCGTTTACTCCCTTCAATCCATTCTTATTAAGTGTTGTCATGGGTTTGATCGCCCAGGCGTCGGGCACTCCTGGGAACAGCGACCAACAATGTCACTGCGCCCAGGCAACTCAGCACGGCGGCAAAGAGCAATCCGCTGGACATGCTGCCGGTGGTGGTCATGATCCAGCCGATCAAGGTCGGGCTGATAAACCCGCCCAGGATGCCGATCGAGCTGATCACGGCGATCCCCGTGGCAGACTCGGATGGGCTCAAGTAGCCAGGAGGAATGGCCCAAAATAATGCGATGCTGAAAATGAAGAAGGCGGCAATCGAAAGCATGAACATAGTCGCAACGAACTCTCCGCCAAAAAGCTGAGCGGCATAGAGCGCCAGAGGACCGATAAACAAAGCGCTCGCAACATGCCAGCGACGTTCCTCAAAGCGATCGGAACTCCAGCTCATGAGCAAGATGCCCAGAGCACCGCAAGCGAATGGGATAGCCGAGTACCAGCCGATCTGAGCGATATCGGTTACACCCAGTCCCTTGATTGTCGTTGGCAACCAGAATGTGATGGTGTAGACGGCACAAGCGCCGGTGAAATAGACGAAAGCAAGAATCCAGACCTTGGGATTAGCGAATGCCGCTTTTAGTTTGCCTTGGCCATGTGAGTCGCCCTCATGCTTGCAGTCTGCCGCCATCACCTGCTTCACCACCTGCTTTTCGCGCTCGGTCAGCCACTTGGCCTGCTCCGGTTTATCGGCCAGCAACAGATAGACAAGCACCCCGATGAGCACAGTCGGCAGGCCCTCGATAACAAAGAGCCACTGCCAACCATGCCAGCCCGCAACACCATCAAAGTGTTTCATGATCATGCCGCAGAGCGGTCCACCCAACATTCCTGTAATCGGCATACCGAAAAGGAAAAGACCGGTGACACGTCCGCGCCTGGAGCTCGGATACCAATAGGTCAGGTAAAGAATGACACCCGGAAAGAAACCGGCTTCGAAGACACCGAGTAACAGTCGCACGACATAGAACTCGGCAGGAGTGGTCACAAAGGCCGTGGCGGCCGAAGTCAGGCCCCACAACACCATGATCCGAAGGAAGGACCGTCGAGCGCCGATCTTCTCCAGCCACAGGTTGCTGGGCACTTCGAACATCAGATAGGTGATGAAAAAGATACCGGCGCCCAAACCGAAGACCGCGTCGGAAAAATGAAGATCCTGCTGCATGGCCAGCTTGGCATAGCCCACATTGATGCGATCGAGGAAGGCCATCATGTAGGCGATCAAAATGACCGGAACAATGCGGAAGTTGATCTTGGACCAAACAGCATTTTGTTCGGTTTGATTAACGTGGACAGATAGAGGTGCTCCGTTTTTCAACGGAAATGATTCAGTTATCACGAGAACTGCTCCTATGTAATTATTGTATTAGGGCTCTCTAAAATTCGATTCTGGGGCGACCGAAACCGTCCCGCATCGGAATCACACACTAAACGGTCTAAAAATATTCCTTGGTTATCAGCGATAGATGAGTGTCAATCCCGTGTTGTTTGTCAGCACTTCATGCGGTGTGGGATGAGCTCTACCGGGTTCGCCCTGGCCTCAAGTTCGTTGCATGTCGCAGTCAATCGGCAGCATCTGTCCTGAAATCGAGCGGCCGCTCTCGGAGGCCAGAAACACTGCCAGATCAGCGATATGCCCGGGATCGACCAGATGCTTGAGCGACTGAGTGGTCAGGGCTTCATGTGTGACTTCATCAGTGGACTTACCGCTGACCTGGGCACGCCCGGCGAGCACGCTCTGGAAACGTGGCCCGTCCACTGCACCGGGAAGGATTGCGTTGGCTCGGATGCCATACTCGCCCAGTTCGATCGACAGGGTCTTGGTGAAGCCAACGATGCCCCACTTGCTCGTGGCATAGGCGATGCGGTTGGGATAGCCGAGGCGCCCCGCTACCGACGACACATTGATGATGACCCCAGCCTGCGACTGCTTGAGGTGGGGGATGGCAAGGCGGGTGACATTGAAGGTGCCGGTAAGGTTGACCTGCACGACCTTTTCCCAGTCGTTCGGGTCGAGCTGATCGGCGGGTAACGTGGGCCCCGAAATACCCGCATTGTTCACCAGCACATCCAGGCCACCGAGCGATTGAATGGCCGTGGCCATCATCTGTTCGATATCGGCGCGACTACTAATGTCGCAAACCGTGCTGCGAACGCCAGGCACGTTTTTCTTGAGCGCAGAGAGGCCTTCAGCGTCGATATCACAGACGAACACCTGTGCACCTTTGGCAGCGAAGCCCTCAACAATAGCCAGACCGATACCAGACGCTCCGGCGGTGACCAATACCCGTTGCTTGTTCATTATTGTTCTCCAAACCCGCGAGCTGACGGCCAGCTGAGCCGGCCCTTTCGGTACGATCGGGCTGCTTTCGTGAGGCCTCAATATAGGTAGCCACCAACGAATCAATGAAATAGATTGCCGTTATACAACCTATAACTTCAATGGATTGCTTATGAGCCTGCGCCAGATTGATCTCAACCTTTTGGTCTCGCTGGATGTCCTACTCAATGAGCGCAACGTGACACGGGCTGCCGAACGTCTGCACGTTAGCCAGCCGGCCATGTCGGCGCAGCTGTCGCGCTTGCGCCGGATTTTCGACGATCCGTTATTGCTGCCGGCCGAAACCGGGCGTGGAATGATCCCGACTGCCAGGGCGCTGGCGCTTGGCACACCGCTGAGATCGGCGTTGAAACACCTGGATTCGGTAATCAGCCAGCAACCCACCTTCGATCCGCTCCTGGACACGCGAACCTTTCATGTGGCCGCCAGCGATAACGCCACAGCGCTGATCAGTCTCCCGTTGATCCAAAGGCTTATCACCCAGGTCGGACCAGAAATACGCATTGCCTTCCGCGCACCGGACCCTCGCCACATCGCCGAACAGATGGAGGACGGCCGCATCGACCTGCTGGTCGATGCGGAACGCCAAATGCCGGAGAACATGAAAACCCACCTGCTGCTGCAGGAGCGCTTCGTCATGGCCCAGCGTAAAGGTCACCCGCGAGGTACCGGAGCACTGGACCTGGACAGCTACTGCTCGTTACGACACGTACTAGTGTCGAGCGAGACGGGCAGTGTTCGCGGCTATATGGATGAAACACTGCAGGGGCTTGGGCGGCAGCGATCCATTGTCTATTCGGTTCCGCAATTCATATTGGTCCCCGAAATTCTGCGTCACTCCGACTACGTCTGTACCCTGCCCGCCATGCTGCTGACTCGTTTTTCGGATGTGCTGGATACCTTCGAGCTGCCCTTTCCAGCACCGAACTTCACCCTTCGGCTGGCTTGGCATCCCCGAAATCACGCCGACCCAGCCATTTCCTGGCTACGCGAATTGATCAAAGATGCTGTTAGATCGGTGTAGACAACCTGTTCCCCATGGGCTATGTCTCGTACACGATAACAAATGAGTGGCTATGCTTGGTCTGTTGCCAGACTCTGGTAGCAACATCGTGAAAGGAGGCGTTTGAGATGCAACTCATCACGTTGAAGATCGATAAGCCGGATGTGACGAACTTCATTTTGGGTCAGACGCACTTCATCAAGTCCGTCGAGGACATCCACGAAGCGTTGGTAAATGCCGTGCCAGGTATCCAGTTTGGCGTGGCCTTTTGTGAAGCCTCTGGCAAATGCCTGGTGCGATGGTCTGGCACCGATTCCTCAATGATTGAACTTGCACAGAAGAATGCGAAAGCCATCGCCGCAGGCCATAGTTTCATCATTTTCCTGGGCGACGGTTTCTATCCGCTGAACGTGTTGAATACCATCAAAATGGTCCCAGAGGTATGCCGTATTTTTTGTGCAACAGCCAATCCAACTGAAGTGATTCTCGCTGAGACGGAACAAGGGCGAGCCATCCTGGGCGTAGTGGATGGCTTCTGTGCCAATGACATTGAAGGCGACGAAGACATCCTGTGGCGCAAGAACTTGTTGCGGCAGATTGGCTACAAGCTGTGAATTGCAGCTGGTCGCGAATGGCCAAAGTCGGCCCAGACTGTGTAAAAACGCAGCAAGTGATGGCAACCAGCTGCTGGATGACGTTCTCAGGAGCCAGGAGGCTGCGGGAGGCTCAATCAGGCTCAATCGGTGATTCTGGCTGTTATGGCACTTTCGACTTCGGCGCGCCTGCTGGAGGGCGGCAAGAGTCGTAAAACAGGCCTCAGGCCTTCATCGCTGCCATCAAGGCATCGCTACCCATCAGGCTCAACAAGCGTTTGAGATTGTAGGCGAGCACATGCAGGCTCATCTCGGTACTCACCCGGTCGAGCGTTCTGGAGAGGAAATGGGTGGCGCCCATCCAGGACTTCAGCGTGCCGAACGGGTGCTCGACCGTCTGACGGCGGATTCGCATCATCTCAGGCGCTTGATCCAGACGATTCTGCATCGCCTCGAGTACGGACTCATGCTCCCAGCGGCTCACTCGTCGCTCTGGGCTAGGCGTACAGTGCTCTTTCAACGCGCAACCTCGGCAATGCGAACTCCAGTAACGGTGCAGCTTCAGCCCTTTCTCGACGCTTGAGAAACGCCAGATCAGGCTTTGCCCAGCAGGGCATCGGTATTCGTTCTTTGCTGCGTCATAGATGAAATCACCTTTGCCAAAGCGACCAGCCGCTGTCGCTCCCGAGGTCAGCGTCTTGGGTACGAAAACAGTGATTCCAGCTTCATGGCACGCCAGGATTTCTTCGCCTTTGAAATACCCTCTGTCTGCGACCGCCGAGAGTTCCTCGACGCCCATGGCTTCTCGGGCTTGCTTGGCCATTGAACTCAGTTGGTCTCGATCGACTCCGTCGTTCGTGACCTCATGCGTCACGATCAGGTGGTGCTTCGCGTCGACCGCCGCCTGCACGTTGTAGCCGACCATTCCGGTGCCACGCGTCTTCATTGAGCGGGCATCGGGATCGGTCAGGGATATCTGTTTATCCGGTGTTTCGTTGAGCTGAACCTCGATTTCCTTGAGCTCCTGCATCTTGGCTTTCAAGGTCGCGATCTTGTCGTGGAGGCGTTCGGCTTTGACCTGAGCAACGGCAGGTTCCTGACGATCTGCGGTATCGAGCGCCGTCAGGTAACGATTGATGCTGGACTCGATCTCCGCCATTCGCCGTTGAAGCGCTGGTGAAATTGCGGTCGCGATTGTTGCCCGCCTTGAACTTGCTGCCATCGATGGCCACAAGTGCTTCCGAGAACAGGCCAAGCTGCTGGTACAGCACCACGAACTGCCGACAGACGCCGCGGATTGCCTTGCCGTTATCCTTGCGGAAATTGGCGATGGTCTTGAAGTCCGGCATCAGACCTCCGGTCAGCCACATCAATTCAACATTGCGCGGGGTCTCTCGCTCAAGCCGGCGACTGGACTGGATGCGATTGAGATAGCCGTAGATGTAGATCTTCAGGAGGTCGGCAGGATGGTAGGCCGGTCTGCCGGTTTCCGCCGGGACGACACCGTCGAAACCCAGCGTGCCGAGGTCGAGCTCATCGACGAAAACATCGACCACCCGCACCGGGTTGGTGTCCGCCACATAGTCATCCAGGCTCTCGGGAAGCAGCGTGCTTTGTCCTCGATGCTCTCCCTGGATAAAGCGCTTCATTGGCCGCCCCCACTGATTTCGAATCCATTAAATCACAGCAAGGTCGATGCCAACGTTTTTACACAGTCTGGGCCAATAGCAGACGTTGGTTCTTACCTGGCCCCCCGGATCGAGAGCAACAGATCGAGAAAAGAGCGTAAGGGGTCGGCGAACACACCTTCCCGCCTCCACCGCTGAGGGCCATGGTGTCCACCTAATTTAAGTGGACACCATTTCTGGCCCCAACAAGCGGATTCCCCATGCAGCCACAGCGCCGTACCTA
>NZ_JAAAMT010000040.1 GCF_009905435.1 Pseudomonas sp. R5(2019) | reverse complement strand
GAAGCAGCATCTTCAGCAATGCGGCTTTGCGTTCAGGTGAATAGTACGGCACGACCAGTCTCTTTCCGCCCCCGATATGCTTTTTCAGGAAAAACCGGAGAGGCGACAACTATCCTGACACCGGGGGTGTGATTCGTTTCGATATGCCAACCCTGGAGTCTTTATCGATGCCCCAATACATTGCTCTGACCAATAATTGCGATCTTCCTTGCCTCGCCATAGATAGCCACGCCCCGTTGGCTGATCTTCACCATAACGCCCTGCTGCGCATTCGAATCGCAACTCAACTACTGGAAAGCCTCGCCCGAAACGAACTGATGAGCGCCGACGGCACTGACTTGCAGTACGTCAGCCAGGCCACAGCAGTCCTGATGCGCGATGGCTGTGATCTGCTGGATGTGCTGGGGCGTAATCTTCCTCGGGATCGCGATACCACCGGCTGACTTTCGGACCCTCGACCAAACAAGTCGAGTTTTTCCCCGCCCTAAGCTACCCTGCCTCGATGTTTCGCGAGGTCAATCATGCACATTCATATTCTCGGTATTTGCGGCACGTTCATGGGTTCGCTGGCGGTGTTGGCCAAGGAGTTGGGCCATCGCGTGACCGGCTCCGACGCCAATGTCTATCCGCCCATGAGCACTCAACTCGAGGCTCAGGGCATCGAGCTGACTCAGGGCTATGATGCCGCCCAGCTGGACCCGGCACCGGATCTGGTGGTGATCGGCAATGCCCTGTCGCGCGGCAATCCGGCGGTGGAGTACGTGCTGAACAAGGGCCTGCCTTATGTGTCGGGCCCGCAGTGGCTGGCCGACCATGTGTTGCAAGGCCGTTGGGTGCTGGCTGTTGCCGGCACCCATGGCAAGACCACCACCAGCAGCATGCTGGCCTGGGTGCTCGAGCATGCGGGCATGAGCCCGGGCTTTTTGATTGGTGGAGTACCGCAGAATTTTTCGGTGTCGGCCCGTTTGGGCGGGACGCCGTTTTTTGTCGTTGAGGCCGATGAATACGACAGCGCCTTTTTCGACAAGCGTTCGAAATTCGTTCATTACCGCCCACGCACGGCGATCCTGAACAACCTGGAATTCGATCACGCTGATATCTTCCCGGATCTGGCGGCCATTGAGCGGCAATTCCACCACCTGGTGCGCACCATTCCAAGCGAAGGCCTGGTCATTCACCCGACCACCGAGCCTGCCCTGCAGCGGGTGATCGAGATGGGCTGCTGGACGCCGGTACAAACCACCGGTGTCGGCGGCCAGTGGCAGGTCAAGTTGCTGAGCGCCGACGGTTCGCGCTTTGAAGTCAGCTTCGAGGGCCAATTGCAAGGCGTGGTCGAGTGGGAATTGACCGGTCAGCATAACGTCGCCAATGCCTTGGCGACCCTGGCGGCGGCGCGCCATGTCGGCGTGGTACCGGCCATGGGCATCGCCGCGCTGAGCGCCTTCAAAAGCGTGAAGCGGCGCATGGAAAAGGTCGCCGACGTACAGGGTGTGACCATTTACGACGACTTTGCTCACCACCCGACTGCCATTGCCACCACGCTGGACGGCCTGCGCAAGCGCATCGGCGATGCGCCGCTGATTGCGGTGATCGAGCCGCGCTCCAACTCCATGAAGCTGGGCGCACACCGGGACGGTTTACCGGAAAGCGTCAAGGATGCCGACCAGGTGATCTGGTACGCCCCGCCGAATCTGGGCTGGGACCTGGCCGCGACGGCTGCCGAATGCGCGGTACCGGCCATCGTCGCCGACTCCCTTGAGGCAATCATTGCCCGGGTCAAAGGTCAGGCCAAGCCGGGCACCCATGTGGTGATCATGAGCAATGGCGGCTTCGGCGGGCTGCACGGCAAATTGGCCGAGGCGCTGAAATGAGTGGCCCGGATCGCATCACCCTGGCCATGACCGGTGCGTCGGGGGCGCAGTACGGTCTGCGCCTGCTCGATTGCCTGATCCGGGAAGACCGCGAGGTGCACTTCCTGATTTCCAAGGCCGCGCAGTTGGTGATGTCGACTGAAACCGACGTGCTGCTGCCAGCCAAGCCACAAGGTATACAGGCCTTTCTGACCGAATACACCGGCGCTGCCGCCGGGCAGATTCGTGTCTACGGCAAGGAAGACTGGATGTCACCGGTGGCCTCCGGCTCCGGCGCCCCGGCGGCGATGGTGGTGGTGCCGTGCTCAACCGGTACCTTGTCGGCGATTGCCACCGGCGCGTGCAACAACCTGATCGAGCGGGCGGCGGATGTGACCCTCAAGGAGCGTCGGCAACTGGTGCTGGTCCCGCGTGAGGCGCCGTTCTCCAGCATTCATTTGGAGAACATGCTCAAGCTGTCGAACATGGGCGCGGTGATTCTGCCGGCGGCGCCAGGTTTTTATCACCAGCCGCAGACCATCGACGACCTGATCGATTTTGTCGTGGCGCGGATTCTCAATGTGCTGAACATCCCGCAAGACATGTTGCCGCGCTGGGGCGAGCACCACATCGGCGGCGAAGAATGAAACGGCGACTGGTGTTGGTGGCGTTGGCCGTGGCGGTCCAGCTGGTGGGCTGTGCCACGGTCAGTACGCTGAATGCGGCCAAGCCCGGCGCGCCCATTGTGTATTCCGGTACACGGCTGGACCTGTATGCGATGAAGGGGGGATGTTGCCCTGAAGACAGGTTTGGCGTGGCGGCGCCCCGTTACCCGGCGCTGGACCTGCCCGGCAGCGCACTGCTCGATACCGTGCTGCTGCCGTTATCGGTATTGACCGTGCTCGGTGTCGAGTTTCAGGCCACAGGCGGTCTGTAGCCTGCCCCTCGCAGCTGGCAGCTATTGCTTGAGTTTGCCCAGCTTGCGCAGCTCCTCGGACTCCACGACGCGAATGCCCTCCTGTTCTTCCAGCGCCAGGCGCCACAAGGCCCTGGCCAGCTGGCAGGCTTCGATGCCGTGGTATTTGCCGGGAATCAACTTCGACAGCGGCGCCGCCAGGCGTTCGCCCAAACGAGGCTTGGGGCGGTTGCCCAGCAACAGGGAAGGCCGGACGATAGTCAGTTGTGGCCAGTCCTGCTCCTTGAGCGCCTGTTCGGTCTCACCCTTGACCCGGTTGTAAAAGATTGGCGAATGCTGGTTGGCGTCCACGGCGCTGATCACGATCAGGTGACGCGCGCCCAGTTCGCGTGCGCGTTTGCCGAAGGCCACCACCAGATCATGGTCCACTTCACGAAACGCTTCTCTGGAGCCGGCTTCCTTGAGGGTGCTGCCCAGGCAGCAGTAGGCGATATCCACCCGGCCGCCCAGCTGCGGCAGCAGTTCGGTGAACTTGCCCACCGGATTCTCCAGATGGGGGTGTTCGGCCAGGGGACGGCGCGACGGGGCCAGGACGCGGGTGATGGTCGGCTCATTGAGCAACCGATCCAGCAGGTGCTCTCCTGTCAAGCCGGTGGCGCCGGCAAGCAGTACGTGTTGGGGCGTCAAGTACATAATGTCTCTCCCTTGATACACACCAGCTTAGTGCTTGCGCGGCTATTTTGCCTCTTCTGAAGAATTACTTTGCAGGGCACGGCGGGCTTGCTGTTGACGCAATTGTTGCCAATGAGCGAGTACGCCTTTGGGCGCCCAGATCTGTGGTTCGGAGGCGTCGAAACCGTCAGTGATTTCTCTGACGGCCACTTGGGTGCGAGCCAGCTCGAAGGCCTGCTGCAAATCGTCGGTCTGGTTCAGGGCCTGGGCGAACAGCGCATTGCCGAAGTAGGTGAAATCCGCTTCTTCCGAGCAGCCGAACGACACCCGGTCGGCGCGCGAGGCAGTCATGATCACCGTCTTCTCATCCTTGAGCGCGGGGATAAAGCCACCTGAATAGCAGGCGGAGATGACGATCACTTTATCGCGGTTCTTCAGCGGCGCGAGCACGCTGGCAAGGTCGGCGGCAGGCAGGTCGGAGAGTTGCAGGCGTGGCACGTCCAGGACCAGTTCGTGTTCCTGGCTGCCGTGGCTGGTCAGGTAAATGAAGATCAGGTCTTCCGGGCCGCTGCGTTCGGCCAGGATGTGCACGGCGCGGGTCAGGGTTTCGCGGGTGGCGATCGGATGATCGGCCAAGTGATCGCGGTGGTTGACCAGGCTGATCTGGCCGAAGGCGCCAAAGCGGCTGGCCAGCATGCGGCTGACATAATCGGCCTCACGCATGAAGACACTCTGTTTGCCGTCGCCGGCCAGCGTCAGGCTGAACAGTTCAATGGCCGGGGTAGAGGCAGGCACGGCGGCCAGCGTCTGGTCGAGCAGGCGGCCCTGATTGAGCAACGCCAGTTCCAGCGAGTCTGGCAGCAGTTTGCCGTGTTCGTCGCGCACACGCTGGCCGTTGACCCATTGGCCCGACTGGACGCTGCCATCGGCCTGGATCAGGCGGCCCGAGCCTTGGTAAACATCATTATCGAGCTGGCCTTCATAAACGCTGCCGTCGGCCAATGCCAGGCGCCCGGCGCCGGAAAAGCGCCAGTCCTGAAAGCTGCCTTTGTAGTGGCTGCCATCGGCGGCGAACAACTCGCCCTTGCCGGTCAGCGCACCGTCCTTGAACTGGCCGATCCAGACATCGCCGTCGGCATTTTCGTAGCGGCCGCGGCCTTGCAGCTGGTTATGGTGAAAGTTGCCGATGTACTGGTCGCCCTCGGGGCTGTTGAAGGTGCCGCTGCCTTCCAGCTGGCCGTTGACGAAGGTGCCGGTGAATTCATTCCCGCTGGCGTCGCTGCGGGTGCCTTCGCCATTGGGTTTGCCCTTGGCGAACAGGCCCTGGTATTCGCTGCCGTCCTCCAGCTCCAAGTGGCCGGCCCCTGAATATTGGTCAGCCTTGAAGCCGCCGCGGTAGAGCAGGCCAGGCTCCTTGAGCGTGCCTTCGCCTTCGCGTCGACCCAGCTGGTAGCCACCGCTGTAGTGGCTGCCATTGGCTTGCAGGCTGCCTTGGCCGTGGAACAGGCCTTGCTGGAACTGCCCACGATAGACTTCGCCATTGCTGCCATGCCATTCGCCCTGGCCGTGCCACTGGCCGTTGAGGAACTGCCCGGCGTACCAGCTGCCATTGGGGTAGTCGATGCGCCCCTGGCCTTGCAGCACGCCATTGATCACTTCGCCCCGGTAGCGGCCGCCATCGGGCAAGCGAGCATCGGGAGGTGACAACGGCTCACCTTCGCCACAGGCGGCGAGCAGCAGTGTCAGGGCGAGGGGAAAGAGTGGGCGCATGGCTGGGTCCGGGCAATTGACGGCCCGAGTATGCCGCAGAATGTCATGCGAAACAGCCACCATGGCTGTTTCGCGTGGTGCTGCGGTTTTAAACGAAGCAGAGAGATAAAGGCTCGGCAATGTACGCCGGCTTTTCTTCGCCTTCGATTTCCAGCGTCGTGGTGGCCTTGAGCAGCCACTGGCCGGGCTTTTTTTCAATGGCTTCAGTGAGGTCGACTTTCAGCCTGACCTTCGAATTGACTTTGACTGGCTGGATGAAGCGCACGCTGTCCAGGCCGTAGTTGACGACCATTTTCAGGCCTTCAGGCAGGATCAGAATGTCTTCCATCAACTTGGGGATCAGCGACAGCGTCAAAAAGCCATGGGCAATGGTGGTGCCGAACGGGGTCTGAGCGGCCTTGACCGGGTCGACGTGAATGAACTGGAAATCCCCCGTGGCCTCGGCGAACAGGTTGATGCGCTCTTGATCAATCGTCATCCATTCGGAATGCCCCAGTTCCTTCCCAACATAGTCCTGAAGCGCTGCAATGGGTACATACGGCATACGACTCTCCTTGTTTGATCGATACGGACACATTTTGGTACGAGCGTCCAACGATGCTAGATCAGCATGGCTACGACGACCGGTCAAGCGTTCATGGGTGCGGCGAATGGCGGTGTATAGGCCACCGGGTGGCGTGTTTATAATGGTCGGCCATCGCGCGGGGAGTTATTTATGTTGTTACGGGGTTTGACGTGGCTGGTGCTGTTCCAGCTGCTGGGCACGGCGCTCAACCATGTGTTGGTGCCGGTTTTGCCAGGGCCGATCATTGGCCTACTGCTCTTGCTGATTTTTCTGATGGTCCGCGGCGAAGTGGGTGAGCCCCTGAGCCTGGCGTCGAGCAGTTTGCTGCGTTACTTGCCCCTGTTGCTGGTGCCGCCTGCCGTCGGGGTGATGGTCTATGCCGCCGACATCGCTGCCGATTTCTGGGCCATCGTCGGTACCCTGGTGTTGTCGCTGTTGATCGCGATTGTCGTGGCCGGGGTGTTGATGCAAAAGCTGATCGAGCGCCAGGCCCGTAGCGAGGACCGCCCATGAACCTGCTGGACTGGCACGGCGCCGTCGAAGCGGTCATCCATCATCCGCTGTTTGGCATCGGCATTACTCTGGGCGCCTACCAGTTGGTGCTGGCTGCCTATGAGAAAACCCGCTGGATATTCTTGCAACCGGTGCTGGTGTCAATGCTGGTGGTGGTGGGTGTATTGGTGGCCTGTGGCCTGACCTACGGCGAATACCGCAAAAGCACGGAAATCCTCAGCATTCTGCTGGGCCCGGCCACGGTGGCGCTGGCCGTACCGCTCTATCTCAATCTGCGGCGTATCCGTCAGTTGTTCTGGCCAACCTTTACTACGCTGGTAGTGGGCGGCGTGGTGGCGACCGGTGTGTGCTTGTGGCTGGGCGAGCTGTTCGGTGCCGAACACATGATTCTGATGACCATGGCGCCCAAGTCGGTGACCTCGCCGATTGCCATGCTGGTGGCCGAGCAGATTGGTGGCGTGGCCGCGCTGGCTGCCGTGTTTGTGTTGATCACCGGGGTGATCGGGGCGATTTTTGGTCCGGGGCTGTTGTCCTTGCTGCGAGTGGATAACCACGCGGCGCGGGGCATGGTGCTGGGCCTGACCGCACATGCGGTGGGTACGTCGGTGGCGTTGCAGGAAAGCGAAGAGTGTGGCGCGTTTGCGGCCCTGGCCATGAGCCTGATGGGCGTGGCGACCGCGGTTTTCCTGCCCCTGGCGGTCAGTCTGGTTGCTTAAGGAATCCGTTATGACCTTGCCGTTGTTCCCCCTCAATACCGTGTTGTTTCCTGGTTGCTACCTCGATTTGCAGCTGTTCGAGGCGCGTTATCTGGACATGATCGGCCGTTGCATGAAGCAGGGCGGCGGGTTTGGCGTGGTCTGCATTCTCGATGGCGAGGAAGTGGGCAATGCGCCTCAGGCCTATGCGCAGATCGGTTGCGAGGCGCTGATTGTCGACTTCAAGCAGCAGGACAACGGCTTGCTCGGGATCCGCGTGCAGGGTGGGCGGCGTTTTCGCGTCACGGCCAGCGAAGTGCAGCGCGACCATCTGATCCTGGCCGATGTCGAATGGCTGCAGGAGCAGCCCGGCCAATCCTTGGATGAAGGGGACAGCGACTTGCTGGCCTTGCTTTCGGCCTTGGCCCAGCACCCCATGGTGGCCGCGCTGGACATGGGCCATCACGCTGATGACCAGCAATCTCTGGCCAATCAGCTGGCCTACCTGCTGCCGTTTTCCGAGCTCGACAAGCTTGATCTGCTTGAGCTGGACGATCCGCAGCAACGCCTGGATGCCATTCAGGCGCTGCTCGATGACCTGCAGGGCGAGCTGTTCGCCTGAGCCTGTTGGAAACGGGCTCGCCTCAATGCCAGTCAGTTAAGGCGCGGACCCCGTAGGAGCCGGGCTTGCCCGCGAAAGAGGACGCCGCAGTTTTTCAGGGGTTGCGCGTCATCGTTCATCGCGGGCAAGCCCGGCTCCTACAGCGCGTCGAGGTTTCAGTAGCTATAGCGCTCCAGTGCATGGGGCAGGGCATGCAGGGCGGAAAACGCCAGCAAGGCCACCACGGCCGGCAGAATCAACCACCATATCCGCAACGATAGGGCATCGAGCGGTGCCGGCCGTTGAGTCAGTGTCAGGCTGATGGCGCACATGCAGCTGGCCAACAAGGCGCCGGCCAGCACGTCGGTCGGCCAGTGGACTCCCAGATAAAGCCGCGACGAAGCAATGGCCAGGGCCGGCAGGCAGCCGAGCAAAAGCCAGGTCAGGCGCATGCGCGGCGGTTGCCCGCGACCGGCCAGCACCGCCAGGGCCAGGAACAACGCAAAAGACGCCGAGCTATGGCCGCTGGGCATGCTGAACGTGGTCAGCGGGGCGCTCAGCACTTCCGGCCGCGCCCGGGCAAACAGCCATTTCAGGCTGCCGTTGCCCAGCGCTGTGCCCAGCAGGGTGACGCCAACGAAGATAAAATGACGCCATTGCCGGGTCAGCAACAACAAGCTGGTCAGCAGCGCGCCGACGAACAGTTGAGTGCGAAAATCACCCAGGCGGGTCACCACCACCATGGCGCCATCGACCGCGCGGCTGCGGTGTTCCTGAATCAGGGTCATCAAGCCCTGATCGAGCTGCACCAGGTGTGGCCAGCCAATCAACAGAGCGGCCAGCATCAGCAGGGTGAGGGCTGCGGTCAGCCGGGTGGCGCCTTTTTTGTTGCGCAAGGTGGTGCCGATGCCAACACCCAGCAGGATGGCCAGCCCTGCTGCGACCACGCCGGCCTCTGGCCAGAAACCTTCAGGCAGCGGCAAGCGCATGGCGGCGCCGGTGGCCCAGCCGGGGAGCAGGTAGGCCACCGACCAGCCGGCGCCGGCGATCAAACTGACGCCGATAAAGCGCGGCACGGGCATGTCGAACATGCCGGCGACCATCGGCAGCATTGGCCGCAGCGGGCCGATAAAGCGACCCACCAGCAAACTGGCAATCCCGTAGCGCTGGAAATAGGCCTCGGCGCTGCCGATCCATTCCGGATGATGGCGCAGCAAGGGCAGGCGGCGGATGTTCTGGTGGAAGCGGCGACCGAGGAAGTAGGACACCGCATCGCCCAGCATCCCGCCCAGGTAACCAAGCAACAGAGTTTCACCCAGCGACAGCGCGCCACTGCCGGCCAATACGGCGACGGCAAACAACAGCACCGTGCCCGGCACGACGATCCCGGCAATGGCCAGGCATTCGATGCAGGCCACGACAAAAATCGCCACCCCCAACCATTGTGGGTTGACCGTCAGCCAGCCGGTCATGCTGTCGAGCCATGGGCCCATGCTCAGTTTCCTTGTTTGTGTAGTAGGTGATCGATCAAAACGTAGTCGTGCCCTTCGACTTGCCCGCGTCGCAGCGGGTTCCGGGTGCAGTATTGAGCGTATTGGGCGTCGACGAAGCGATAGGGCAGATGTTCATCGCGCCCGCGGGGGATACCCAGCCGGGTGGTCTGGATAATGTGTTGCACATTGATTCCCCGGTCTTCGACAAACAGTTGCTCGTGGTCAAAGCGCCTGGCATCCCAGTTCGGCACTTTCAGGCCCAGCGCCCGGCACAATAAGGTCTGCCCGGCGCACAACCGCTCAGGTGCGCGCGCGTTACCGCTGGCGTCGGGGTTGTTCAGCTGCATCTGCGCCAGGCTGTTGGCATCCGAGTACTGATCGAGCCAAGGGAAGGCGGATTTGATCAGCACTGCATTGCCTGGCCCCTGGGCGCTGAAGTTCAGCGAGTCACCGCCGCGGGCGTAGTACATATAGATGTGGCCGCCATCGAGAAACAGCGCCTTGCGCTTTTCGGTATAGCCCAGCGAGGCGTGGCTGCCTTTTTCCGCACAGTAATAGGCTTCGGTCTCGATGATGCGCGCCGACAGCCAGTACGGCCCCTGGCGATGGCGAATGATTTTGCCCAGCAGTTCACGGGCAAGCACTTGGGCGTCGCGGTCGAAAAAGGCGTCGGGCAGGGGGCGGGCATCCGGCCACGGCAGCGAAGCAAGGGGTTGCAGCATCGAGGTCCACCGCAAGAGAGAGGTCGCGGATCATAGCAATTTCCAGCTTAATCGGCCCTGAACAGCGCCGTGTGACAGTTGATTTCGACCATCCGCCTGCCACCGCTGTCCGTCGACGGGCGCGACAGCTATAATCAGCCGCTTTCTTCTCCGCCAAGACCACAGAGACCATGACTGAGTCCGTTCTTGACTACATGACCCGCCTGGGTCGCTCTGCCCGCGAAGCCTCTCGTGTCATCGGCCGTGCCAGCACTGCGCAAAAAAACCGCGCCCTGCAAGCCGCCGCTGCCGCCCTGGACGAAGCTCGCGCCGAATTGACCGCCGCGAACGAACTGGACCTGGCCGCTGGCCGGGCCAACGGTCTCGAGCCGGCCATGCTCGAGCGCCTGGCGCTGACCCCGGCACGCATCGACGGCATGATCGTCGGCCTGCGCCAGGTGGCCAGCCTGCCGGACCCGGTCGGCGCCATTCGTGACATGAGCTACCGGCCCTCAGGTATTCAGGTCGGCAAGATGCGCGTGCCGCTGGGCGTGGTGGGGATCATCTACGAGTCGCGTCCGAACGTGACCATCGATGCCGCCAGCCTGTGCCTGAAATCGGGCAATGCGACCATCCTGCGCGGTGGCTCCGAGGCGATCAATTCCAATCGTGCGATTGCCGCCTGCATCCAGCGCGGCCTGGCTGAAGCCGGCTTGCCGGCGGCGGTGGTCCAGGTGGTCGAAACCACCGATCGCGCCGCGGTCGGCGCGCTGATCAGCATGCCGGAATTCGTTGACGTGATCGTACCGCGTGGCGGCAAGGGCCTGATCGAACGGGTCAGCCGCGACGCACGGGTGCCCGTCATCAAGCACCTGGACGGCATTTGCCACGTCTATGTGGCTGCCGATGCCGACCTGCAAAAAGCCCAGCGCATTGCCTTCAACGCCAAGACGTACCGTTACGGCATCTGTGGCGCGATGGAAACCTTGCTGGTCGATCAAGCGGTCGCCGCCCAATTCCTGCCGGCCATGGCCGCGCAATTCCGCGAAAAAGGCGTCGAGCTGCGCGGTTGCGAGCGTACCCGTCAGTTCATCGAGGCGGTGCCTGCCACTGAAGAAGACTGGCACACCGAATACCTCGCGGCGATTCTGTCGATCCGCGTGGTCGACGGCCTGGACCAGGCAATCGAACACATCAACCATTACGGCTCGCATCACACCGATGCGATCGTGACCGAGCATCAGGGCCAGTCCCGCCGGTTCATGAGCGAAGTCGATTCAAGTTCGGTGATGCTCAACGCCCCGACCTGCTTCGCCGACGGTTTCGAGTACGGGCTGGGTGCCGAGATCGGTATCTCCACGGACAAGCTGCACGCCCGTGGCCCGGTCGGCCTGGAAGGCCTGACCTGCGAGAAGTACGTTGTGATTGGCGACGGACAATTGCGCGGCCAGGAGCCTGTCTGACTTGGCAGGCGTCAAGCCAAAGGCTAGCCAACAGCCTGCCCCCGCTGCGTCTGCGCGACGTGTCGGCGTGCTGGGCGGCACCTTCGACCCGGTGCATATCGGCCATTTGCGCAGTGCGCTGGAAGTGGCCGAGATGCTCGGGCTCGACGAGTTGCGCCTGACACCCAATGCCCGCCCGCCGCATCGCGACACGCCACAGGTGTCTGCCCAGCAGCGCCTGGCGATGGTCGAGTGCGCGGTGCAAGGGGTGGCGCCGCTGACGGTGGATGCGCGTGAGCTGCAACGCAACAAGCCGTCGTACACCGTTGATACGCTGGAGTTGATGCGCGCCGAGCTGGCCGCTGACGACCAGCTGTTTTTACTGCTGGGGTGGGATGCCTTTTGCGGTCTGCCGACCTGGCACCGCTGGGAAGAACTGCTGCAGCATTGCCACATCCTGGTGCTGCAGCGGCCGGATGCCGATGTCGAGCCGCCGGATGCCTTGCGCAACCTGCTGGCGGCGCGGTCCATCAGCGATCCGCAGGCGCTCCAGGGGCCCGGCGGGCAAATCACCTTTATCTGGCAGACACCCTTGGCCGTGTCGGCCACCCAGATCCGACAGCTGCTGGCCAGCGGCAAGTCGGTACGTTTTCTGGTGCCGGATGCGGTACTGGCCTACATCGATGCGCACGGGCTGTACCGTGCGTCGACCTGAGGGCACGCCGCAAGGCGGCCCCAATCTACGAGTTGAATGAGTTTTTTATGAAGAAACAAACACTGAATGGCGAAGAACTGGTCAAACTGGCCACCGCCGCCCTGGAAGACGTCAAGGCTTCGGACATCCTGGTCATCGACGTCAAGGACAAGCACAGCCTGACCGACTACATGATCATCGCCACCGGTACTTCCAATCGCCAGATCAACGCGATGCTGGACAAGGTCCGCGAAAACGTCAAAGCCCAAGGCTGCCAGCCACTGGGCGAAGAAGGCAAAGGCGAGAGCGACTGGGTGCTGCTGGACCTGGGCGATGTGATCGTGCACATGATGACCGCCGCCGCTCGCCAGTTCTATGACCTGGAGCGTCTGTGGCAAGGTGCCGAGCAGAGCCGTGCTGCAAGCGGTGCGCACCACACCCCTGGCAACGAATAAGGCAGCGCTGTGCGTCTACGCCTGATTGCAGTCGGCTCGCGCATGCCCAAGTGGGTTGAAGAGGGCTGGCACGAGTACGCCAAGCGCCTGCCCTCGGAATTGTCGCTGGAACTGGTGGAAATTCCGCTCAATACCCGCGGCAAGAACGCCGATGTGGCCCGCCTGATCCGTCAGGAAGGCGAAGCCATGCTGGCCAAGGTTCAGCCCGGTGAGCGGATCGTCACCCTCGAGGTTCACGGCAAGCCCTGGAGCACCGAGCAGTTGGCGGTCGAGCTGGATCGCTGGCGCCTGGATTCGCGCACGGTCAACCTCATGGTCGGTGGCCCCGAAGGGCTGGCGCCAGAGGTGTGCGCGCGCGCGGAGCAGCGCTGGTCGTTGTCACCGTTGACCCTGCCGCACCCGCTGGTGCGGATTCTGATCGGCGAACAGATTTATCGCGCCTGGACTGTCCTGTCCGGGCACCCCTACCACAAATAAGCCTGTAAGCCTTCTTAATGTCTCAGCCGATTCGCCTCAAGGATCACGAGAAAGACGCCCGCCTGGTGCGCAAGCGCGTTGTCGTGGGCGCCGTGGCGGTGGTCGTGCTCATTTGTGTGCTGATCGCCCGCTTGTACTACCTGCAGGTGATTCAGTACGAGTATCACTCGACGCTGTCGGAAAACAACCGCGTCCATGTGCAGCCGATTCCGCCGACCCGCGGGCTTATCTTTGATCGAAATGGGGTGATCGTCGCCGATAACCGGCCGAGTTTCAGCTTGAGCATGACCCGCGAACGCTCTGGCAACTGGCGGCAGGTGCTCGATGTGATCGTCGAGGTGCTGGAACTGACGCCTGACGATCGCGCCTTGTTCGAAAAACGCATGAAGCAGGGGCGCCGGCCGTTCGAGCCGGTGCCGATTCTGTTCGAGCTGACCGAAGAACAGATCGCCCGCGTGGCGGTCAACCAGTTCCGCCTGCCCGGCGTCGAGGTGGTGGCGCAGCTGGTGCGGCATTACCCGCAGGGGGCGCACTTTGCCCACTCGGTCGGTTATGTCGGGCGGATCAACGAGAAAGAGCTGAAAACCCTCGACCCGGTGAACTACAGCGGTACCCACCATATCGGCAAGACCGGCATCGAGCGCTTCTACGAGCCTGAACTGCACGGCCAGGTCGGTTACGAAGAAGTCGAAACCAACGCCCGTGGTCGCGTGTTGCGGGTGCTCAAGCGTACCGACCCGAGCCCCGGCAAAGACATTGTCCTGAGCCTCGACATCAAGTTGCAGGAAGCGGCGGAAGCTGCCCTGGGCGGGCGCCGTGGTGCCATCGTGGCCCTGGACCCGAACACCGGCGAGGTGCTGGCAATGGTCAGCCAACCGAGCTTCGACCCTAACCTGTTCGTCACGGGTATTGGCTTCAAGGCCTATGCCGAACTGCGCGACTCAATCGACCGGCCGCTGTTCAACCGCGTGCTGCGCGGCCAGTACCCGCCAGGCTCGACCATCAAGCCGGCGGTGGCCATCGCTGGCCTTGATTCTGGTGTTGTCACCGCAGCATCGCGGGTGTTCGACCCCGGTTACTACCAACTGCCCAACTATGACCACAAGTACCGTAACTGGAACCGTAGTGGCGACGGCTGGGTAGACCTGGACATCGCGATCATGCGGTCCAACGACACGTACTTTTACGACTTGGCGCACAAGATGGGCATCGATCGCCTGTCCGACTATATGAACCGCTTCGGCATTGGTCAGAAAGTCGCCCTGGACATGTTCGAAGAATCGCCGGGGCTGATGCCGTCACGGGACTGGAAACGCGCCACCCGCCGCCAGGCCTGGTTCCCGGGAGAAACCCTGATTCTCGGGATTGGCCAGGGCTATATGCAGACCACCCCGCTGCAACTGGCGCAGGCTACCGCGCTGATCGCCAGCAAGGGCAAGTGGTACCGTCCACACCTGGCCAAGACCATCGAAGGCTTGCCACCGGTCGATGAAAACCCGATGGAAGACATCGTGCTGCGTGACAAGTCTGACTGGAACAAGGTCACCCACGGCATGGAGCAGGTGATGCACAACGCCCGAGGCACCGCGCGCAAGGCGGCGATCGGCGCGCAGTACCGGATTGCCGGCAAGAGTGGTACGGCCCAGGTCGTGGCCATCAAGCAAGGTGAGCGTTACGACCGCTCCAAGGTTCAGGAACGCCATCGCGACCACGCCTTGTTTGTGGGTTTTGCCCCGGCCGATAACCCGAAAATCGTGGTCTCGGTCATGGTCGAGAACGGTGAGTCCGGCTCCGGCGTTGCAGCCCCTGTGGTTCGCCAGGTGATGGACGCCTGGCTGCTCGGTCCGGATGGCCGCCTCAAGCCTGAATTCGCCAACCCTACCGTTGCGGAGGCTGCGGCCAATGATCAGTAATTTTGACCGCATGCTCTCCAGTGAGGACGTCATGCGTCGGCGCGCGAGCCTGCTGCAGCGCCTGCACATCGACGGTCCGCTGCTGGTGCTGCTGCTGACCCTGGCGGCCGGCAGCCTGTTCGTGCTGTATTCGGCCAGCGGCAAGAACTGGGACTTGCTGCTCAAGCAGGCCTCCTCGTTCGGCATCGGCATGGTCTCGATGTTTGTCATCGCCCAGCTTGAGCCACGCTTCATGGCCCGCTGGGTGCCGCTGGCCTATGTGATCGGCGTGATCCTGCTGGTGCTGGTGGATGTCATGGGCCACAACGCCATGGGGGCCACGCGCTGGATCAATATCCCGGGGGTCATCCGCTTCCAGCCCTCGGAATTCATGAAAATCATCATGCCGGCGACCATTGCCTGGTACCTGGCCAAACGCTCGCTGCCGCCACACCTCAAGCATGTGGCGATCAGCCTGATGCTGATCGGAGTGCCGTTCATTCTGATCGTGCGCCAGCCAGACCTGGGCACCTCGCTGCTGATCCTGGCCTCGGGCGCCTTCGTGTTGTTCATAGGAGGCTTGCGCTGGCGCTGGATTATCAGCGTGCTGGCCGCTGCCGTGCCGGTGGCGGTGGCCATGTGGTTCTTTGTGATGCACGACTACCAGAAGCAGCGGGTATTGACCTTCCTCGACCCTGAAAGCGACCCGCTGGGCACCGGCTGGAACATTATTCAGTCCAAGGCCGCGATCGGTTCGGGTGGTGTGTTCGGCAAGGGTTGGCTCTTGGGCACCCAGTCGCACCTGGACTTTCTGCCGGAAAGCCACACCGACTTCATTATCGCCGTGCTCGGCGAAGAGTTCGGGCTGGTCGGGATCTGCGCCTTGCTGCTGATTTATCTGTTGTTGATCGGCCGCGGCCTGGTCATCACGGCACAGGCCCAGACCCTGTTTGGCAAGCTGCTGGCGGGCAGCCTGACCATGACGTTTTTTGTGTATGTTTTCGTCAATATCGGTATGGTCAGCGGCTTGTTGCCCGTGGTGGGCGTGCCGCTGCCATTCATTAGCTACGGCGGAACTTCGCTGGTGACGCTGCTGTCAGCGTTTGGAGTTTTGATGTCGATCCATACCCATCGCAAGTGGATCGCTCAAGTCTGATTAAGGTGAACAATTACATGCAATTCATGCGCAACTGGGCTGTCCGGTGCGTTTCCTGGGTAGGCCTGGTGGGCATCCTGGGTGGCGCGCAGCAAGCGGCCGCGGGCGATTACGAAGGTTCACCGCAAGTGGCCGCTTTTGTCGGCGAGATGACTCGCGACTATGGCTTTGCCGGTGAGCAGTTGATGGGTGTGTTCCGCGAGGTAGAGCGCAAGCAGTCGATTCTCGACGCCATCTCGCGCCCGGCCGAACGGGTCAAGCCGTGGAAAGAATACCGGCCGATGTTCATCACCGACGCCCGCATCGCCCGCGGTGTCGATTTCTGGCGCCAGCATGAGGCCGCACTGGCCCGCGCCGAGCAGGAATACGGCGTGCCCGCGCAGGTCATCGTATCGATCATTGGCGTCGAGACTTTCTTCGGCCGTAATACTGGCAACTACCGGGTCATTGATGCGTTGTCGACCCTGGGCTTCGATTACCCGCCACGCGCCGATTTCTTCCGCAAGGAGCTGCGCGAGTTCCTGCTCCTGGCCCGTGAAGAGCAGATCGATCCGATGACGGTCAAAGGCTCCTACGCCGGGGCCATGGGCTTGCCGCAGTTCATGCCCAGCAGCTTTCGCGCCTATGCCGTGGATTTTGACGGCGATGGCCACATCAATATCTGGAACGACCCTGACGATGCCATCGGCAGCGTCGCCAGTTACTTCAAGCGTCATGGCTGGGTGGCCGGCGAGCCGGTTGTCAGCCAGGCCTCGGTGCGCGGCGAGCGCGTCGACGAGGGCTTGACCCCAGGCCTGGACCCGGTAAAGACCGTGGGGGAGTTGCGGGCATTGGGGTGGTCGAGTCATGATGCGCTGCGCGACGATCTGCCGGTCACCGCTTTGCGGCTCGAAGGCGAAACCGGCCCAGAGTACTGGATGGGGATGAAGAACTTCTATGCCATTACGCGTTACAACCGCAGCGTGATGTACGCTATGGCGGTCCATCAATTGTCGGAAATGCTGGTTCAAGCACGGGGCGTCAAGTAATGCGCGCAATGCCTATTCGCACACCCTTGAAGCTGATGACCTGCGCGGTCGTGGCGTTGCTGGTGGTCAGTTGTTCCACCAGTCGTGCACCGCAGACCAGCACCGCGGTGCCGGCCAAGCCGGGCCTGGACATCAACCGCGCGCACAAAGACGGCGCGCCCTGGTGGGACGTGGATGTCTCGCGCATTCCCGATGCCGTGCCCACTCCGCACAATGGCCCGTATAAAGCCGCGCCTTACTCGGTGCTGGGCAAGTCCTATTTCCCCATCAGCGATTCGCGCAGCTACGTCGCCACCGGCACGGCGTCCTGGTATGGCACCAAGTTCCATGGCCAGAACACCGCCAACGGCGAGGTCTACGACCTCTACGGCATGAGCGCGGCACACAAGACCCTGCCGCTGCCCAGTTACGTGCGCGTCACCAACCTGGATAACCAAAAGAGCGTGGTCCTGCGGGTCAACGACCGTGGGCCGTTCTATTCCGACCGTATCATCGACCTGTCCTACGCGGCCGCGAAAAAACTCGGCTATGCCGAAACCGGTACGGCGCGGGTCAAGGTAGTAGGCATCGACCCGCAGCAATGGTGGGCGCAGAAAGGCCGGCCGGCACCGATGGTGCTCGAACAACCGCAGGTGGCCCAGGCCAAGCCGGCGTTCAGCTCCTCTACCGGCGCCATTGAAGTCTATACGCCGCCGCCACAGCAACATGCCGCCGCGGTGCTGCCGGTGCAGGTCAGCGCGAACAAGTCGGCCACCGGCTCGTCGGGCGTGTTCCTGCAAGTGGGGGCGTTCGCCAACCCGGATGCCGCCGAACTGCTGCGTTCCAAGTTGAGTGGGATGGTCCGCCAGCCGGTGTTCATCAGCTCCATCGTGCGCAGCCAGCAGACCTTGCACCGGGTTCGCCTGGGGCCGATCGATTCGCAGGGGGAAGCCCAGCAAGTCCAGAACAGCATTCGTCTGGCCAACCTGGGCCAGCCGAGTGTGGTAACTACCGATTGAACCGGCAGCGCCGGCTTCGTGTCGGAGCAGGCACTGCCTAGGATATAAGCCCGCCGCAGAGCGGGTTGTCGCTGGCGGGTCTCGGGGGGCCAGCCTGACAAAGCGACCGCCGAAGCGTGAAACAGCCTGTACAATGGCTGCCTTTGCCTCGGGCCCGAGCCTGAAAACCACGATTGCCCGCAAGGGCATTTGCCCATTAGCAATTTCGAGAGACGGATGAACATCACCACCTTTGCCAAACGCTTGTGCCTGCTTGTATCGCTGATGATCGCCCCTGCCGCCTTCGCGGCGGAGCAGATGATGCCGTCGCCGCCGCAGCTGGCTGCCAAGTCCTACGTGCTCATGGAAGCTTCCAGCGGGAACATCCTGGTCGAGAACAACGGCGATCAGCGTTTGCCGCCGGCCAGTCTGACCAAGCTGATGACCGCCTACATCGCGACCCTGGAAATCCGTCGCGGGCAGATCGGCGAGAACGATCCGGTCACTGTCAGCGAGAACGCCTGGCGTACCGGTGGTTCGCGGATGTTCATCAAGGTCGGCTCGCAAGTGACCGTCAGTGATCTGCTGCACGGGATCATCATTCAGTCCGGCAACGACGCCAGCGTCGCGATCGCCGAGCATATCGCCGGCAGCGAAGATGCCTTCGCCGACCTGATGAACAAGACTGCCGAAAAGCTCGGCATGAGCAACAGCCACTTCATGAACGCCACCGGTCTGCCGCACCCGGACCACTACTCCTCGGCGCATGACATGTCGCTGCTGGCACGGGCGATCATCCACGAAGACCCGGCCCACTATGCGATCTACTCGCAGAAAGAGTTCTTCTGGAACGGCATCAAGCAACCCAACCGCAACCTGCTGCTGTGGCGTGACAAGACCGTCGACGGTCTGAAAACCGGTCACACCGACGAAGCTGGCTACTGCATGGTGTCTTCGGCCGTACGCGATGGCATGCGCCTGATCGCCGTGGTCTTCGGCACCAACAGCGAACAGGCTCGCGCCGCTGAAACCCAGAAGCTGCTGACCTACGGTTTCCGCTTCTTCGAAGCCCAGACCTTCTATCAGAAAGGCACTGAGCTGGCTCAGGCGCCGGTCTGGAAGGGCGACGCTCGCCAAGTCAAGGCAGGCCTGGCTGATGACCTGACCATGACTTTGCCTAAAGGCCAATTGAAAAACCTGGCTGCCAGCATGACCATGAACCCGCAACTGACCGCGCCAATCGCCAAGGGCGAGGTGATCGGCAAAGTTGAAGTCAAACTGGGTGAGCAGGTTGTCCACAGCGCCGACCTGATTGCACTGGAGGCCGTCGAGGAAGGTGGCTTCATGCGCCGCATGTGGGATAGCATTCGTCTATTCTTCTACGGCTTGTTCAACTGATATCGACGATCAGCCCGCCCCCGGCCTGTTTCAGGCCGGGGGCGGGCTTGTCGCCGCGGCTTAAGAGGCCGTTACTCCATGACTGATCCAAAAGACATAGATCCAGAAGCACATAAAATCGTATTCCCTTGCGAGGATTACGTGATCAAGGTGATCGGCGATACCGGTGTCGGATACAAGGCAACCGTTATCGAAGTCCTGAAAAAACACGCCGTCGTCGATATGGCGACACTGGCCGAGCGCCAGAGCTCCAACGGCAAGTACACCACGGTCCAGTTGCACATCATCGCTACCAGCGAAAATCAGTTGCAGGACATCAACAGTGCACTGCGCGCTACGGGTGTCGTGAAGATGGTGCTCTGATGTCGACCACCCTGGGCTTTCGTGAATTGGGCCTGATGGCCTATGAGCCTGTCTGGCAGGCCATGCGAGCGTTCACCGACTCGCGTGGGCCGCAGACCGCCGACGAAATCTGGCTGGTTCAGCACCCGCCGGTATTCACCCAGGGGCAGGCCGGCAAGGCCGAACACCTGTTGCTGCCGGGGGATATCCCGGTGGTGCAGGTCGACCGCGGTGGCCAGGTGACCTATCACGGTCCTGGCCAGCTGGTCGTGTATTTGTTGCTGGATGTCCGGCGACTGGGGTTTGGCGTTCGTGATCTGGTCAGCCGGATCGAGCGCAGCCTCATCGAGTTGCTGGCCAGTTATGGTGTAGAGGCGGCCGCCAAGGCCGATGCACCAGGTGTTTATGTCGACGGCGCGAAGATCGCGTCCCTCGGCCTGCGGATTCGCAATGGCTGCTCCTTCCACGGGTTGGCCTTGAACGTGGATATGGACCTGGCGCCATTCCGACGCATTAATCCCTGCGGGTATGCGGGGCTGGCGATGACCCAGCTGCGCGACCACACTGGTCCCATTGAATTGGCCGAGGTAAGTGCAAGGCTGCGCTCGCAGCTCGTCAAGCACCTCGACTTTGCTGAGCAGACGACCCTCACGGGCGGAATCGACTGATATGACTACTGCGCTAGAAACGGTAAATGACGCCGTGCAAACCTTGATCCCCACGGAGAATGTGGGCGAACGCCCAGCCCGTGCCAAAGTGGAAGCCGGCGTCAAGCTGCGCGGTGCCGAGAAAGTCGCCCGTATCCCGGTGAAGATCATTCCCACCGACGAACTGCCGAAAAAGCCGGACTGGATCCGGGTGCGCATCCCGGTTTCCCCCGAGGTCGACCGCATCAAGCAACTGCTGCGCAAGCACAAGCTGCACAGCGTTTGCGAAGAGGCCTCGTGCCCGAACCTGGGCGAGTGCTTCTCCGGCGGTACCGCCACGTTCATGATCATGGGTGACATCTGCACCCGTCGTTGCCCGTTCTGTGACGTGGGCCATGGTCGTCCGAAACCATTGGACGTCGATGAGCCGAAAAACCTCGCGGTCGCCATCGCCGACTTGCGCCTGAAATACGTGGTGATTACCTCGGTTGACCGCGACGACCTGCGTGACGGTGGTGCCCAGCACTTCGCCGACTGCCTGCGGGAAATTCGCGCACTGTCGCCGGGCGTCCAGCTCGAGACCCTGGTACCTGACTACCGCGGTCGCATGGATGTGGCCCTGGCCATCACTGCCCAAGAGCCGCCAGATGTCTTCAACCACAACCTGGAAACCGTGCCGCGCCTGTACAAGGCCGCGCGTCCGGGTTCGGACTACCAGTGGTCGCTGACCTTGCTGCAGAAGTTCAAGGAACTGGTGCCGCACGTGCCGACCAAATCCGGCCTGATGCTGGGCCTGGGTGAGACCGACGAAGAAGTGATCGAAGTGATGCATCGCATGCGCGAGCACAACATCGACATGCTGACCCTCGGCCAATACCTGCAGCCGTCGCGCAGCCACTTGCCGGTACAGCGCTTCGTGCACCCGGACACCTTTGCCTGGTTTGCCGAGGAAGGTTACAAGATGGGCTTCAAGAACGTTGCCTCGGGCCCGCTGGTTCGCTCCTCGTACCACGCCGACCAGCAAGCCCACGAGGCCAAGATCAAACTCTGATCGGTTGCCTTGATTGCTGTGTGATGCCGACATCGAGCCTTGGGCTCATGTCGGCATTGTTGTTTTTGCTGACAAGGAATTCTTCTGTTGAGTCTTCAAGCTCCTTTGTTGAAAGCGCTGCCGGTCAATGGCCTGATCGCCATCATCGCCCCGGCTGGCCCTCGCGAGTTCGATGCCGAGGCAGCCGTTAACTGGTTTGCCCAGCGCGGCTTTGGCTGCCGGTTATACCCCAGCGCGACAACGCACGGCGGTTATCTGGCCGGTGCCGACGCCTGTCGGCTGGCGGACCTTCATGCGGCCTTCGCCGATCCGCAGGTGGACGCCATCATCTGCCTTCGTGGTGGGTACGGCAGTATGCGATTGCTCGACGGCATCGACTTCAAGTTGCTGCGCGACAATCCCAAGCCCTTTATCGGTTACAGCGACATCACAGCGCTGCATACGGCCATTGCCCGATATGCGGGTTTCGTGACGTTCCACGGCGCCATGCTGACTTCAGAACTGCTGGCCTCCAGGCAGCCGCCCACCGAGTCGTCATTGTTCGACCTGTTGCAGGGGCGTGTGCGGGCCGGGGAGTGTCTTGAGCACCCTGAACACTGGTCATTGACCACCTTGTTGCCGGGGAGGGCGCAGGGGCGCCTGGTGGGCGGGAACCTGGCAATGATCGGCGCGACGCTGGGGACTCGGTTCGACATCGAGTTGGCCGGCAATCTGCTGTTTATCGAAGACATTGGCGAGCCGCTGTACCGAGTTGACCGACTGCTGACCCAGCTACGCCTGGCGGGCAAGTTCGAGGGCTTGCAGGGCGTGCTGGTAGGCGACTTCACGAAGCTTGGGGTGGAGGAGATGGCACCGTTACTTCGCGAGACCTTCGCGCCGTTGGGTATACCGGTGTTGGCGGCGTGGCGCAGCGGGCATTGCGATCCAAACCTCACGCTGCCGCTCGGCGCCATGATGAGCCTGGACGCCGATCGCCAGGAGCTGCGGCTGGAGCAGGAATTGTTCCGCCTGTAGGAGCCAGGCTTGCCTGCGATGGGCTGCGCAGCAGACCCTAGGGCCGCTGCGCGCCCCATCGCGGGCAAGCCCGGCTCCTTACCCAGGTCAGCGGTTACGCAAGCTCTCCAGCAGCTTGTGCGTCGGATAACCATCGGCCGGCCAGCCCAGTGACTGCTGAGCGCTGCGAATGGCCTTGCGGGTGTTGGCGCCGATGATGCCGTCCGGGTTTCCGGCATCGTAGTTATTGCTAGTGAGCAGGGTCTGCAGCTCGATGCGTTCGCTACGGCTGAGCGGCAAGTCATCGCGCGGCCACTGGCCATAGATGTAGCCGCTGCCATTGAAGCGTTCACCCAGCAGGCTGACACCCATCGCGTATGACGACGAATTGTTGTACTTGAGGATGGCGCGGAAGTTGTCCAGCACCAGGAACGCCGGGCCGCGATAACCGGCCGGCAGCAGCAGGGTGGCGGACAGGTTCTCGACACCTGCAGGCATCCGTGCACCGGCCGGCAGGGTCACGCCCAGCCGCTGCCATTCGCTGACGCTCATGCGCACCGTGCCGTCGGCCTTGGCAAAGTCGAAGGTGGGCGGCAGAGCCACTTCAAAGCCCCACGACTGGCCTGGTTGCCAGCCCGAGCTCTGCAGGTAGTGCGCCGTGGAGGCCAAGGCATCAGCAGCGCTGTTCCAGATGTCCCGGCGGCCGTCGCCGTCGAAATCCACGGCGTGGGTGTTATAGGTGGTCGGGATGAACTGGGTCTGGCCCATGGCACCGGCCCACGAGCCGAGCATGCGTTCTGGCTCGATATCGCCGTTTTGCAGGATTTGCAGAGCCGCCAGCAGTTGGCTGTGGGCGAAATCCGGGCGCCGGCCTTCGTAGGCCAGGGTCGCCAGTGAGCGGATGACCGACTTGTCACCCTGGAACTGCCCGAAGCTGCTTTCCATGCCCCACACCGCGACCAACACCTGCCGGTCGACGCCGTAACGCTGCTCGATCCGCCCCAGGATGTCGGCGTGTTGCGCCAGCAGTGCCTGGCCTTTACGCACACGTACGGGCGACATGGCGCCCTCCAGATACTCCCAGACCGGGCGAGCGAATTCGGGTTGGCTGCGGTCAGCCTTGACCACGCTCATGTCCGGCTCGATGCCGGCGAAGGCGCGGTCGAACAGGGCAGGGCTGACGCCTGCTTGCAGCGCTTGCTGGCGGAAGCCATCGCGCCATTGCTCGAAGGACTGGGTCGGTGGGATAAAGGCGTCTGCCTCTGGTTCAGCGGCCGGTTTGACGGGCGTCATCAGGGCAGGGGTGGCGGGTTTGGCAGGCACCAGTGGCACGGCATCGGCAGCCGTCGGCTTTTCGGCGCAAGCGACGAGCAGGATGAGGCTGGAGGCGGTCATCAGTTGGCGTAATTGCCAACGATTAGAAAGGCTTGGGAGCATGCAGAGGTCCAGGTAATACCGTTCAGATACTGACCATATCATGCCTTGGAAGGTTCGCGGTTTTATGCTGCCAAAAAGTAACAAGCCGCCCGTTTTTTAGACGGGAAGGCTTCGCGGCGTGATATGACAGAGTCTATTGGGGGGGCAATGCCAACCGTTGTCCAGCCATCAGCAACGACAACCGCGATAGGCTGATCCAGGGTGAACCGGCAGCCTGGCCTTTGATTTGGGCGTCGATCTGCTGGGCATCCTGCAACAGCTGCGCCCAACGTTGCGCCGAATACCGTTGCAGGGCTTTGCTCATTAACGGTTTGCGTTTGTCCCAGATCGGCGGGCGGGCCAGGCTGAAAGCTTTGTCCAGTGGCACACCCTGGCTGTATTGCTGGGCCAGGTTGGCGAGCACTCGCAGTTCCCGCGCCAGCGCCCAGAGAATCACCGGTGGCTCGACGCCTTCACCGCGCAACCCTTCGAGAATGCGCAGGGCGTGCGCAGGTTCGCCATTGAGCACCGCGTCCACCAGGCCAAAGACATCGAAGCGCGCACTGTCGGCGACCGCTGCTTGCACGGTTTCGACGGTGATCTGCTGGTCATCGGCCAGCAGCTTGAGCTTCTCGATTTCCTGGGCGGCGGCCAGCAGGTTGCCCTCGACCCGGGCGGCGATCAGTTCGACCGCGTCCTGTTGCGCGGCGAGCCCGGCTTGCGACAGGCGTTGGCGAATCCATTGCGGCAATTGCGCCGCATCGACCGGCCAGATCTGTAAAAACTGGGTGGCCTGGCCATCGATCAGGGCCTTGCCCCATTTGGTTTTCTGCGCGCTGCCATCAAGCTTGGGCAGGCTGATCAGCAGCACCGTATCTTCGGCGGGGCGCGAGCAATATTCGATCAATGCCGCCGCGCCCTTGTCGCCCGGCTTGCCGGAAGGCAGGCGCAGCTCAAGCAGACGCCGCTGGGCAAACAGAGAAAGACTGGCGCCGGCCTGGAGCAGGGTGCCCCAGTCGAAGTTGGCGTCGGCACTGAACACCTGGCGTTCATCGAAACCCTGCTGGCGGGCGGCTGCGCGTATGGCGTCGGCGGCTTCCTGGCAGAGCAGCGGGTCGTCGCCGCTGATCACATAGACCGGCGACAGGCTACCTTGCAGGTGCTTGTTGAGTTGGGCGGGGGTCAGTTTCATCGGCGTCGGCAGGCGGGGCACTCACGTGCCCCGCATGGCATCATTTGATAGGCAGTTGCATGGGCGACTGCTGCGGCTGCGCTTGCTGAGCGCGGAGAGCGGCGTCCAGTGCGTCGGCTTCAGCCTTGGCGCGGGCTTCGGCATCGATTTGCAGTTGTTCCAGCTGGGCAGGCGTCAGCTGCTGCAGGCGCAGCATCATGCGCTGGACCAGCTCGCGACGCATCTCGCGGCGGACCTGATCCGATTGCTGGCCGGAGCCGGCAACGTTGTTACCGTCGTAAATGTAGACCTTCTGCACTTCGAGCTTGTCGCCCAGCAGAGACAAGTTGCCTTGGCCCTGGATCTCGTATTGCAGTTCGGTGCCCAGCTCATACTCGGCCGAGCGAGCGGAACCGGTGTAGCTCGCAGTGCGCTGGGTTTCGTTTTCGCGGGTCAGGACCAGTTTGTACGGCGCGCCAGCGTGAACGTTCACACCGCTGTTTTCCAGCGTCTGACGCAGTTGCTTGACGGTTTCGCCGTAAGCGTTGCGGGCAGTGACGTCCAGTTCCTTGATGGCCAATTCGTTGGTGCCGGTGCCCCGCAGCTGGAAGCCGCAGGCGCTCATCAGCATGGCGAGGCCCACTACCAGCAGATTGCGTTTGATCATGTAATGCTCCTTGAAACCCTGTAGGCCGATTCTGCGACAGGCGCCCGTTGCTGCGGGCGCCTGCTTCAATCAGCTGGCGACAATATTGACCAGTTTGCCGGGTACCACGATGACTTTGCGAATCGTCAGGCCTTCGGTGAAGCGCAGCACGTTTTCGTTGACCCGCGCAGCCGCTTCCACGTCCTCGCGGCTGGCGCTGGCAGGCATTTCGATCTGGCCACGCAGCTTGCCGTTGACCTGGATCACCAGCACCAGGGTGTCTTGCACCAGGGCGTTTTCATCCAGCACTGGCCAGCTGGCGTCGATCACGGCGCCGCCGTGACCCAGTCGGTGCCAGAGTTCGTGGCTGATGTGCGGGGTGATCGGCGCCAGCAGCAGGGCGCAGGTTTCCAGGCCTTCCTGCAACAGGGCGCGATCCTGCTCGCTGCCTTGCGGGGCTTTTTCCAGTACGTTCATCAAGGTCATCACCTGGGCGATGGCGGTGTTGAACTTGTGGTACTGGCCAACATCCTGGCTGGCCTGCTTGATGGCCTGGTGGATGGCGCGGCGAATGACTTTCTGTTCGTCGTTCAAGGTGTTGACGTCCAACTTGCCGGCCAGGCCCTGGGCCACATGGGCCTGTGCCAGGCGCCAGACACGGCGCAGGAAGCGGTTGGCACCCTCGACGCCGGAGTCGGACCATTCCAGGCTCATGTCAGGCGGTGAAGCAAACATCATGAACAGACGGCAGGTGTCGGCGCCGTAGGCGTCGATCATGGCCTGTGGGTCAACGCCGTTGTTCTTGGACTTGGACATCTTCTCGGTGCCGCCGATTTCCACCGGCAGGCCGTCGGTCTTCAGGCGTGCGCCGATGATCTTGGCCTTGGCATCGCGCTCGACTTCGACGTCGGCCGGGTTGAACCAGTCCTTGCCGCCGTTGGCCGCGACACGGTAGTAGGTTTCGGCAACGACCATGCCCTGGGTCAGCAGGTTCTTGAACGGCTCGTTCGAGCTGACCAGGCCTTCGTCGCGCATCAGCTTGTGGAAGAAGCGCGCGTAGAGCAGGTGCAGGATCGCATGCTCGATGCCGCCGATGTACTGATCGACCGGCAGCCAGTGGTTGGCCGCTTTAGGGTCGACCATGCCGCCTTCGTAGTTAGGTGAGGCGTAGCGGGCGAAGTACCAGGACGACTCGACGAAGGTGTCCATGGTGTCGGTTTCGCGCTTGGCGGGCTGGCCACATTTCGGGCAGCTGCACTCGTAGAACTCCGGCATGCGCGCCAGCGGCGAACCGGCACCATCGGGTACCACGTTTTCAGGCAGTTTGACCGGCAGTTGGTCTTCCGGCACCGGCACGTCACCACAGCTGTTGCAGTGAATGATCGGGATCGGGCAGCCCCAGTAGCGCTGGCGGCTGATGCCCCAGTCGCGCAGGCGGAACTGGGTGCGCGACTGGCCGAGGTCCTTGCGAATCAGCGCTGCTTCGATGGCGTCGAAGGCGCCGGCGAAGTCCAGGCCTTCGAATTCGGCAGAGTTGATCAGCTGGCCGTACTCGTTGTAGGCGTCTTGCCACGGGGCCGGGGTTTCGTCACCGGCGCTGGTGCGCACCACCGGCTTGACCGGCAGATTGTACTTATGGGCGAATTCGAAGTCACGCTCGTCGTGGGCCGGGACCGCCATGACGGCGCCATCGCCGTAGTGCATCAGCACGTAGTTGGCGACCCAGACCGGCAGTTTTTCACCGGTCAGCGGGTGCTCGACGAACAGCGACGTCTGCAGGCCTTTCTTCTCTTGGGTGGCCACGTCGGCCTCGGCCACGCTGCCGCTCTTGCATTCGTCGATGAAGGCTTGCAGCTCGGGGTTGCCCTGGGCCGCGAGGGTGGCCAGTGGGTGCTCGGCGGCAACGGCCACATAGGTGGCACCCATCAGGGTGTCAGGACGAGTGGTGAAGACTTTCAGGGCACCGGCCGAACCGATCGACGCCAGGTCGTACGGGAACTGGACTTCCATGCCGCGGGACTTGCCGATCCAGTTGCGCTGCATGGTCTTGACCTGTTCAGGCCAGCCCGGCAGTTCGTCGAGGCTTTCCAGCAGCTCGTCGGCATAGGCGGTGATCTTGAAGTAGTACATCGGGATTTCGCGCTTCTCGATCAGCGCGCCCGAACGCCAGCCGCGGCCGTCGATGACTTGCTCGTTGGCAAGGACCGTCTGGTCAGCCGGGTCCCAGTTCACGGTGCCGTTCTTGCGGTAGATCACGCCTTTTTCAAACAGGCGGGTGAACAGCCACTGCTCCCAACGGTAGTAGTCGGGCTTGCAGGTGGTGACTTCACGCGACCAGTCGATGGCCAGGCCCAGGCTCTTGAGCTGGGTCTTCATGTAGTCGATGTTTTCGTAGGTCCATTTGGCCGGCGCGACGTTGTTTTTCATCGCGGCGTTTTCGGCCGGCATGCCGAAGGCGTCCCAGCCCATTGGCTGCAGGACATTCTTGCCTTGCATGCGCTGGTAGCGGGCGATCACGTCGCCGATGGTGTAGTTGCGCACGTGCCCCATGTGTAGCTTGCCGCTAGGGTAGGGGAACATCGATAGGCAATAGTAGGTGTCCTTGCCTGGCTGTTCACTTACTTCAAAGGACTTTTGCTCGTCCCAGAAGGACTGGGCGGCGGCTTCGATTTCGCGGGGCTGATAGAGTTCGTGCATGGCTACTTTGCGCTGAGAAATGGGTGACCTTATCCAGGCAGCGGTGAATCCGCTGCACTCGGCAATCCGGTGTCTGATGATGAACGCAGTAGCATACATGACCCCTGTCTATCGAGGGAAACGCTGATTGCATGGAGGCCGACCCGAGGCTGGTCTATAAGACTATTCAGACGGGCATTTGGCTCCCAGCCCACGCTATCCGTTGGTCGCAGCGTACGGCCGGTTTGGCGAGCAACGCTAAGCTCATGAGTGGGGAGTCTGTTTTATCTTCAATGAGGTGAGCGGATGGTAGAGTCGCAGCTAAAAGCAATGAAACCGGAGCTGTACGAACGGTTGATCGACCGCTTGGGGCTTGCCCTCGATGTGGCTCGGACTTCAGTTCGTTTACGAGATGAAATGCCTGCTGAATTGGAGTTACGTGGCCTGAGCCGCGCTGAATTCGAATTGATCAACGCCTACCTGGAATCCATCCCGGTAGCTGGGCATGGAAGCTCTGGCGCTCCGCAGTCAAAAGAGTCGCCTCGTTCGGCCAGTGTTGTCTGGCTGAAGGACAAGAGGGGCGGTAAATCCACGGTCAAATCCAGAACGCTGCAATTCAAATAACCATTGCAACGAGCCTGACGCAGGCTGGAGTGCGTCGCATGCAAAGTCCATTTTCACCTGACTGGCGTGCTGACATTGTTGTTGGTCGCCAATCCTCTTAGGCTTCGGGCATCCATGGAGATGCCCGATGCCTTTTCGATACCTGCTCAAACAACTGATTCTACCCCCCGGCTTTTTTTTCCTTCTTTTGCTGCTCGCATGGTGGTTGCGCCGCTCGCGCCCACGCCTGGCGGCGATTTCGTTCGTGGTCAGTGCGGGTGGTCTATGGCTGATGAGCCTGCCCATTGTGGTCGAATGGGCAGCGCGAGGCCTGGAAACCGAACCGCCACTGGTTGAGCAGCGCTGGGCGGATCTGGCCCTTCAGGCCGATGCGATTGTGGTACTGGGCGCCGGCCGCGAGCGTGGCGATCCGGGCTGGGGCGGGGAAGACCAGCCCACGGCAATCGCCACAGAACGGCTGCGCTACGCCGCGCGGCTGGCCAAGGCGACCGGCTTGCCGTTGTTGATTACCGGTGGCTTGCACTACGGATCGCCGCCCAGTGAAGCCGACATCATGGCGCAATCGCTGGAGCGCGATTTCGGTGTGAGCGTGCGCTGGAAAGAAGGACGAAGCCGAACCACCTGGGAGAACGCGCAATTCAGTGCAGCGCTCTTGGGGCCAGAGTTTCGGCGCGTTGTGTTGGTCACCCAGGCCTGGCATATGCAGCGCTCGCGCTGGAGCTTCGAGCAAGCGGGGTTCGGCGTAATTACGGCGCCGATGGGATTTTGGGGTGTGGATAACGCCCGCCCGTTTGGTGGTTGGCTGCCGGAAAGCAAGGCGATGTGGCAGAGCGGGATGTTGCTGAACGAGGCGGTAGGCTTGATCGGCTACCGCCTGTTCTATCGGAGCGCGTCAGACCGTCTTGGCGATCCGGCTGGCCAGCAGCGCCCAGCCCAGAATTAACCCGCACAAGATAACCAGTGGCCAGGAGCGCCATTGCAGGTAAGGCGTCAAGTTGTGCATGGGCACCACTTCACCGTACAGGATGGCGCGTTCGAACTGCGGAATCTGCACAGTGATCTTGCCGAACGGGTCAATCAAGCCGGTGACGCCGTTGTTGGTCGCGCGGATCATCCAGCGACCGGCCTCCAGTGCGCGCATCTGGGCCATCTGCAGGTGTTGCAATGGACCAATCGAGGTACCGAACCAGGTGTCGTTGCTGACGGTCAGCAGCAGGTCGCTGCGGGCGGCCAGGTTGGCGGCGAACTCCGGATACACCACTTCGTAGCAGATAAACGGGGCTATCTGATAGCCCTTGGCCTGCAACAAGGCCTGGTCTGCAGGCCCGCGGGCAAAGTCGGACATCGGCAGGTCGAAGAAGGCGATCAGGCCCCGCAGCAGGTCTTGCAGCGGCACATACTCGCCAAACGGTACCAGCTTCTGCTTCAGGTATTCGCCGTCGCCCTGGCCGACCACGGTGATGCCGTTGAAGTAACGCTTATGGCCATGCACCAGCTGGCGGATCGGTACACCGGTGATCAAGGCGGCCTGACGGTCGCTGGCGAAGCTGCCCATCATGTCCAGGTAACCCTGGGCCGACTCCTTGAGCACCGGTACGGCGGTTTCTGGCCAGATAATCAGGTCGACCGGTTTGGAGGTGAACGTCATGTCGCGGTACAGGGCCAATTGCGCGTTCAGCTGCGCGGGGTCCCATTTCAGGCTTTGCTCGATATTGCCTTGAATCGCGGCAACCCGCAGCGGTTCTCCGGACGGGCTGGTCCAGGCGTGGCCCTTCAGGCTCAGGCCGACAACCCAGGGTGCTGCCATTACCACGATGCCCGCGACCAGAAAGGCCTTGCGGTCCTTGAGGTGAGCGAGGTTGCAGAGCAGTGCGGCCGTCACTGCCAGGCTGAAGGAAATCAGCCAGACGCCACCCAGTGGCGCGAGCCCGGCCAAGGGGCCGTCGAGCTGGCTGTAGCCGGAATAGAGCCAAGGGAAGCCGGTCAGGAACCAGCCACGAAACGCTTCCTGAGCCAGCCAGATCGCGGCAAAGGCCAGCGCATCGGCCAGCGGTGCTTCATTGCGGCGAATCCAGCGCGCCCAGAGCCAGGCAGGAAAGGCGAAAAACAGCGAAATGGCGGCGATGAACGCCACCATCAACAGGCCTGCCAGCAGCGCCGAGGCGCCACCATAGGTGTGAATACTGACGTAGATCCAGCTGGTCCCAGCGCTGAACACGCCGAACCCGTAACACCAGCCCCGGACAAGCGCCTGACGGGACGTGAGCTCGCGCAGGCCCAGATAGAACAGACCCAATGACAGCAAGGCCAGGGGCCAGATGTCGAACGGCGCTAGCGCCAGGGTGGTGATGGCGCCGGCCGCCACGGCCAGCAGGTTACCGGGCCAGCCGGGGCGGGTGATCCAGCGCATGGTTATCCTTAACGGGTGATGGGGGTCAGGCGCAGCAAGTGAATTCGCCGGCTGTCGGCGTTGAGAATGCGGAACCGGTAGGTGCCGATCTCGGTGGTTTCGTTGCGTTTGGGCAGGTGCCCGAAAGCACTCATGACCAGGCCGCCGACGGTGTCGAACTCATCGTCGGAAAACTCGCTGTCGAAAAACTCGTTGAAGTTTTCGATCGGCGTCAGGGCCTTGATCAGGAAGTCGCCGCTGGGCAGCGGCTTGATGTAGCTGTCTTCTTCGACATCGTGCTCGTCTTCGATGTCGCCGACGATCTGTTCCAGCACGTCTTCAATCGTCACAAGGCCCGCCACGCCGCCGTACTCGTCGATGACGATGGCCATGTGGTTGTGGTTGGCGCGGAATTCACGCAGCAACACGTTCAAGCGCTTGGACTCGGGCACGAAGGTGGCCGGACGCAGCAAGTCCTTGATGTTGAAGCTTTCGCCGTTCTCTTTGAGGATCAGCGGCAGCAGGTCTTTGGCCAGCAGCACGCCGAGCACGTCATCATGGCTTTCACCAACCACCGGATAGCGCGAGTGCGCCGCGTCGATCACCGACGGCAAAAACTCGCGCGGGGTCTGGGTCGACTTGATGCTGATCATCTGCGAACGCGGGACCATGATGTCGCGTACTTGCAGGTCGGCGACCTGGATCGCGCCTTCGACGATGGTCAGCGCTTCGCTGTCGAGCAGTTTGTTCTGGTGGGCTTCGCGCAGCAGCTCAAGCAGCTCCTGGCGGTTTTTCGGCTCGTGGGCAAAAGCCTGGGTCAGTTTACCCAGCCAGGACTTTTGCCCGTTGCTCGATCGGTCTTCGCTCATGGCGTTTACTCGTGATCCTTTTGTGTTTCGGTGGTGGGTTGATCGGATTCATCATCGGCATACGGGTCCGGGTAGCCCAGTTCGGCAAGCAACGTCCGTTCCAGGGCTTCCATTTCTTCAGCCTCGTCGTCGTCAATATGGTCATACCCCAGCAAATGCAAGCAGCCGTGGATCACCATGTGCGCCCAGTGGGCGTCGAGTGCCTTGCCTTGCTCGGCAGCTTCACGCGCAACGACCCCGACGCAAATCACCAGGTCACCCAGCAAGGGGATATCCAGCATGTCGTCGGGGACGTCGGCGGGGAAGGACAACACGTTGGTCGCGTAGTCCTTGTGCCGGTAGGTGTGATTCAACTCGCGGCCTTCGGCTTCGTCGACCAGACGGATGGTCAACTCCGAGTCGCCCTTGCGCTGACGCAAGGCCAGCTCGCACCATTGGCGAAAGCGGGCTTCATCAGGTGGGTTGGGCGCATCACTGGCCAGTTGCAGGTCAAGCTCAACCATCGTGGCCAGTGCTCCGCGGGGCCGCGTCGATGGCCTTGTTGCCGCTGTGGCTTTCATAGCGTTCATAGGCTTCGACGATGCGCTGCACCAGTGGATGACGCACCACATCCTTGGGCTGGAAGTGGGTGAAGCTGATGCCTGGCACATCGCCCAGCACGTCGATGACATGCGCCAGGCCCGAACGCGTGCCGCGCGGCAGGTCGACCTGGGTGATGTCACCGGTGATGACGGCGGTAGAGCCGAAACCGATCCGGGTCAGGAACATCTTCATCTGCTCGACGGTGGTGTTCTGGCTTTCGTCGAGAATGATGAAGCTGTTGTTCAGCGTGCGGCCGCGCATATAGGCCAGCGGGGCAATTTCGATCACCTGGCGCTCGATCAGCTTGGCCACGTGTTCGAAGCCGAGCATCTCGTAGAGTGCGTCGTAGAGCGGGCGCAGGTATGGGTCGATCTTCTGGGCCAGGTCGCCTGGCAGGAAGCCGAGCTTTTCGCCTGCCTCGACCGCCGGGCGCACCAGCAGGATGCGGCGAACCTGTTCGCGCTCCAGGGCATCGACAGCACAGGCCACGGCCAGGTAGGTCTTGCCGGTACCGGCCGGGCCAATGCCGAAGTTGATATCGTTGCCGAGGATCTCCTTGACGTAGCGCTGCTGATTGACGCCGCGCGGGCGGATGGTGCCCTTGCGCGTTCGCAGCGATACGCTGACTTCGTTGATGGCCGGGTTGTCCAGCTCTTCAACGGAGGATTCCTGCAGGAACAGATGGACCACGTCAGGCGACAGTTCTGTGGCCTTGGTCTCGCGGTAGAGACGGCGCAGCAGGTGTTCTGCGGAGTTGGTGTGCCCGGGTTCGCCGATCAGTTCGAATTGATTGCCGCGATTGCGGATTTCGATGGCCAGGCGTTGTTCGATCAGGCGCAAATGCTCGTCGAACTGCCCGCACAGATTGGCGAAGCGGCGAGCCTCGAAGGGCTCGAGAATGAAACGATGGGGTTCTATGGGTGCGTTCAAGGTCGTTTTTTAGCCGCCCAACGGCAATTAGGATGAACTCAAGGATAACCCCAGCCGCCTGAGTGCGAAAGCGCTTAAACGATCAAGGGCGATTTGCCTACTGGCACGGTCTGACAGGAGCAGGCTTTAGCCGTGAAGGGGCGCGTAGCGGCCCCAATCGGTGGGCCTGCTGCGCAGGCCATCGCGGCTAAAGCCTGCTCCTGCCGTTGATTGCGACAGCTCACTGCACCAGCGAGCCACGCAGTGAGTGCGGCCGCGCTTCATCGATGTGCACATCGACGAACTGGCCGATCACGGTCGGATCGCTGCAGCTGAAGTTGACGATGCGATTGTTCTCGGTGCGCCCCTGCAATTGGCCCGGGTCTTTACGCGAATAATCGGTGACCAGGATGCGCTGGACACTGCCGACCATTTGTCGGCTGATCTCGAAGCCCTGCTGGTTCAAACGATGCTGCAGAGCGTCCAGGCGTTCCTTTTTCAGAGACTCTGGGGTTTCGTCTTTAAGGTCCGCAGCCGGAGTGCCGGGGCGCTGGCTATAGACGAACGAATAGGAGAAGTCCATGCCGACATCGGCGACCAGCTTCATGGTCTGCTCGAAGTCTTTCTCGGTCTCGCCCGGGAAGCCGACGATAAAGTCCGAGCTGATGCAGATGCCCGGCACGGCAGCCTTGAGCTTGCGCAGCTTGGACTTGTATTCCAGCACCGTGTGGCCACGCTTCATTGCCGCCAGTATCCGGTCTGAACCCGATTGCACCGGCAGGTGCAGGTGTTTGACCAGCTCCGGCACTTCGGCGTGGGCCTGAATCAGGCTGTCGGAAAATTCCAGCGGGTGCGAGGTGGTGTAGCGAATGCGCTCGATACCGTCGACGGCAGCCACCACCCGGATCAGCTCGGCGAGATCGGCCAGGCGGCCGTCGTGGGTCAGGCCGCGATAGCCGTTGACGTTCTGGCCCAGCAGGGTGACTTCACGCACGCCGTTTTCGGCCAGGTGAATGACCTCGGCAATGACGTCATCGAACGGGCGGCTGACTTCTTCGCCGCGGGTATAGGGCACCACGCAGAAGGTGCAGTACTTGCTGCAGCCTTCCATGACCGAGACGTAGGCGGTAGGGCCGTCGATGCGTGGTTCGGGCAGGTGATCGAACTTCTCGATCTCGGGGAAGGAGATGTCCACCTGGGGCAGTTGGGTGGTGCGCGCCGCGTCGATCATTTCCGGCAGGCGGTGCAGGGTCTGCGGGCCGAAGACCACGTCGACATAAGGGGCGCGCTTGCGGATGGCTTCGCCTTCCTGGCTGGCCACGCAACCACCCACGGCGATGACCATGTCGGGCTTGGCCAGTTTCAGTTCACGCCAGCGGCCGAGCTGCGAATACACCCGGTCCTGGGCGCGTTCACGAATCGAGCAGGTGTTGAGCAGAATGACGTCGGCGTCTTCCGCCCGGGCGGTGACCTCCAGGGCTTGATGTTCGCCCAGCAGGTCGACCATGCGCGAGCTGTCGTACTCGTTCATTTGGCAACCGTGGGTTTCGATATAAAGCTTCTTGGCCATGGGAGATCATCAGGTGGTTCGCAGAACCGCGCATTATAGTGGCCGGGGCGGGACGTTCCTAGCGTTGTCTGTCTGGCGGCTATGTTATAGTTTTCGCCCTCTCCCACATCCCCGATTATCTACGTCCAACGATGACCAAACGCGAAGCTCCGATCTACAAAGTCATTTTCCTGAACCAGGGCCAGGTGTTCGAGATGTACGCCAAGCAGATCTATCAAAGCGATCTGTGGGGCTTTCTGGAAGTCGAGGAGTTCGTGTTCGGTGAACGCACGCAAGTGGTCGTCGACCCGAGCGAAGAAAAGCTCAAGGCGCAATTCGAAGGCGTGGTCCGCAGCTTTGTGCCGATGCACTCGATCATTCGCATCGACGAGGTCGAGCGCCTGGGCACGCCGAAGATCAGCGAGGCTCGCGGGGTCAGTAACGTGATGCCGTTTCCGATGCCGATGCCCGACAAATAAGGGCGCTCAAGGCAGTGGCGCGAAGGGGGTGCGACCGTCGGCGGTCTGAAGCTCGAGCAAGTATTTGCGGAAAATTTGCCCCAGCACCTGGGTCGCGGTTTCCAGCTCGTCGCGCCTCATCTGTTCCGACACTTCGTCAGCGGTGTCCAGCGCCTCTTCGGCACCGTTGACGGCCGCCATCTTCAGCACGATGTAGGCCTGGATGTTATTGGCCGGTACGCCTTCGCCACGAAAAAACATGGTGCCCAGACGAAACTGCGCCTGCGCATGGCCTTGCAGCGAGGCCTGCTCGAAAAAAATGAGGGCTTGATTGAGGTCACGCGGCGCATTTTTGCCGTCGTAGTAGAACTCGCCGAGCTCGTATTGCGCCTGGGAATCGCCTGATTTTGCCGCTTGCTGGCACGCCGCCAAGGCCTGGGGCAGGTCTTCAGGCTGAGTGTTGAGGGTGCAGCGACCCATCGCTGGGATCAACAACGAGTTGCCGCCTGCCGAGGCCAGCAGGGGCTGAAGGAGCAACAGGCAGCCCAGGGTCAGGGCGCGGCCGGTGCGGTTCATGGGGATCGACTTACCTCTGCAGGGTACGGCCAGTGAAGGTGCGGGTGGCACATTATGAAATAAGCAGGGCTCACCTTACAAAGTCTTTACCAGATTTTCTCTCGACCTGCTCCATCCGACTACTGTGGGAGCTGATTTATCCGCGAATAAAGACGATACGGTTATCAGGTAGACCGTGTTGCCTCTATTCGCGGATAAATCCGCTCCCACAGGGAGAGGGTGGTTATTTCAGGGCGGCGAAGGCTTTTTCGGCGGCATCGAGCGTGAGCTTGAGCTCGGCTTCGCCATGGGCGATCGAGGTGAAGCCTGCTTCGAAGGCGCTCGGCGCCAGGTACACGCCGCCCTCGAGCATCAGGTGGAAGAAGCGCTTGAAGCGCTCGGCATCGCTGGCCATCACATCATCGAAGGTGACGATGTCGTCAGCGCCGCTGAAGTACAGGCCGAACATGCCACCGGCCTGTGTGGTGACGAACGGTATGCTGGCGGCATCGGCGCGCTGTTGCAGGCCATCGAGCAGGCGACTGGTGTACTCGCTCAACTCGTCGTGAAAGCCCGGGCGGCTAATCAGCTTCAGGGTGGTCAGGCCCGCAGCCATGGCCAGTGGATTGCCCGACAGGGTGCCGGCCTGGTACACCGGGCCCAGCGGGGCGATACAGCCCATGATCTCGCGCTTGCCGCCGAAGCAGCCGACCGGCATGCCGCCGCCGACGATCTTGCCGAAGGTGCTCAGGTCCGGGCTGACCCCGTAGTGAGCCTGGGCGCCGCCCAGTGCGACACGGAAACCAGTCATCACTTCGTCGAAAATCAGCACCACGCCATGTTTGTCGCAGAGGCTGCGCAGCCCTTCCAGGAAGCCTGGAGCTGGAGGCACGCAGTTCATGTTGCCAGCCACCGGCTCGACAATGATGCAAGCGACGTCCTGGCCCACTTTGCTCAGCAGCTCTTCAACGGCATCGATGTCGTTGAAGGGCAGGGTCAGGGTGTGTTTGGCGAAGTCGGCAGGCACGCCGGCCGAGCTTGGCACGCCCTGGGTCAGCAAGCCGGAGCCGGCCTTGACCAGCAGGCTGTCGGAGTGGCCGTGGTAGCAACCTTCAAACTTGATGATGGCGTCGCGGCCGGTGAAGCCACGGGCCAGGCGAATGGCACTCATGGTCGCTTCGGTACCGGAACTGACCATGCGCACCATTTCCATCGATGGCACCAGCGAGCAGACCAGGTCGGCCATCTCGGTTTCCATCGCGGTCGGCGCACCGTAAGACAGGCCATGCTCCAGCTGCTTGCGGACTGCGTCAAGCACGTCCGGATGGCTGTGGCCGAGAATCATTGGCCCCCAGGAACCCACGTAATCGACATAGCGCTTGTCATCTTCGTCGGTGACGTAAGCGCCTTCGGCATGCTTGAAGAACAGTGGCGTGCCACCCACGCTCTTGAAGGCGCGGACCGGTGAGTTAACGCCACCGGGGATGTGCTTCTGGGCGTTGGCGAAGAGGGTTTCGGAGCGGGACATGGGCAGTTCTCTCTAAATCAGGCGGATTCGAACAAGGCGTTGAACGCGCGGGCGCGGCGAGTGACTTCCTGGGCGCTGTCGGCACCGAACAGGCCGTGGATCACGGCCAGCAGGTCGGCCCCGTGGGCTACCAACGGTGCAGCGTTTTCCAGGGTGATGCCGCCGATGACGGCGATCGGCAGCTTCAGCGTAGTGCGAGCCTGGTCGAGCAGGTCAAGGCTGGCTGTCGGTGCGCCGGGCTTGGTGTTGGAGTTGAAGAAGCGACCGAAGGCCACGTAATCGGCACCTTCACGCGCGGCCTGCTCAGCCAGCGGCAGCTGGCCATGGCAGGTGGCGCCGATAATGGCCTTGCGGCCCAGTAGCGAGCGCGCAGGTGTCAGCGGGCCGTCGGTCTGGCCCAGGTGCACACCCACGTTCAGGCGCGCGGCCAGTTCAGCATCGTCGTTGATGATCAGGCGGGTCTTGTAGCGTTCGCACAACTTAAGCAGCGCCTGGGCCTCGCGCAGGCGGCGGGCGTCGTCAGTGCTTTTGTCGCGGTACTGCAGCAGCGTCACGCCGCCATCGAGCGCGGCTTCGACGTAGGAGAGGAACTTGCCGGTCAGCAATTGGCTGTCGGTGATGGCATACAAACCGCGTAACTTCATTGATCAAGCCTCAAGGCTCAGTTGTCAGGAGCAGAAATCCAGTGGCAGACGACGGGGCACGAACTGGCCCTTGCCCAGTTGTTCGGCGTCGCGAAGGGTGCGCCAGGTGTAGTCGAGTGCCGAGCGCACGGCGCTGTCCAGTTGCTCACCCAGTGCCAGGCGACCGGCCAGGGTGCTGGCCAGGGTGCAGCCGGAACCGTGATAGCTGCCCGGCAAGCGCTGGCAGGTGAAGGTGTGGCGCTCGCCAGTGCGGCTGTAGAGGCGATTGTGCACCTCGTGCTCGTCGCCGTGACCACCGGTGATCAGCAAATATTTGACGTAGGGCAGCAGTTTTTCTGCGCATTCGTCTGCCGTGCCTTCGGGCAATTCGGCCAGGATGCGCGCTTCAGGAAGGTTGGGGGTGGCAATGGTCGCCAGGGGCAGCAGTCGCTCGCGCATGGCGTAACCGACTTCATCCTTGCCCAGCCGGCCACCGCCGCCAGCACGCAAAACCGGGTCGCAGACCACCGGCAGGTGCGGGTGGGCCGAGAGCAGCTCGACCACGGTGTCGACCATTTCCAGTGAGCCGAGCATCCCCAGCTTCACGGCGGCCACGGTCGAGTCGTTGAGTACGGCATTGGCCTGGGCCATTACCCACTCGCGATCGAGTACGCGGAAGTCGCTGACATTGACGGTATCCTGGACGGTCAAGGCGGTCACGGCGGGAGCGGCGTGGCAACCTTGTGCGATCAGGGCTTCGATATCTGCCTGCAAGCCGGCGCCGCCACTAGGGTCGTGGCCGGAGAGACAGAGGACAACGGGGCGGGAGCTATAGGTATTCATGGTGCGCGAGCTTACCACCAAACCCTTTTTGCGGGACTGGCTGGCTGTCACATTAATTTTGATCAATAGGTCAGTGAAAAACCTGAAATATTTCTGAAAATATTGATCTAGAGCCTTTTAAATCATTTTTTACATGGCGAGCACCGGCGACGGACAGCTATGCTAGAGTGCTTCGATATTGATATCAGGCACTGCCGGACCGTCGTCTCAAGGGAGCTGGGGAGTTTCTCGACGTGAACAGGCGGGCACTGCTGGGGCCGTATGCGTTATTTGCTGATTTTCCTGCTGGGCTGGCTACCGTTGTTGGCCAGTGCGGTCGAGTTCAACGACTCCACTCGCAGTCTCCCCCTTGGGCGAGTGATGCAGGTTTTCGAGGACCGCGACGGCACCGCGACCATCGATCAGGTGAGTTCACCCGAGATAGCTGCACAGTTTCATCGTCATCATGCCGATGTCCTCAATGCCGGTTACTCCACCTCGGTGTTCTGGCTGCGCATCGACCTGCACTACGTGCCCGGTCAAACGCCGACACCGCGCAACTGGCTGCTTGAACTGGCATACCCACCCCTGGATCATCTGGACCTCTACCTGGCCGACGACAGCGGCACCTTTCGCCTGGCGCAACGCACCGGCGATAACCTGCCATTTGCCAGTCGGCAGGTGCGGCAGAACAACTACCTGTTCCAGCTCCCCTTCAACCCGGGGCAGGCCCGCACGCTGTACCTGCGCCTGCAGAGCGAGGGCTCGGTGCAGGCGCCGATTACGCTGTGGTCCAGCGCGGCTTATATCGAAGCCCAGCCGATCCGCATTTATGTCTTCGGGCTGATCTACGGCGTGCTGGCCGGGATGCTGGTGTACAACCTGTTCATCTACCTGAGCGTGCGCGACACCAGCTATCTGTTCTACATCCTCTATATCGCCGCGTTCGGCCTTTATCAGATCTCGGTCAACGGCGCGGGCGTGCAGTACCTGTGGCCGGACAACCCCTGGTGGGCAAATGCCGCGACGCCGTTTTTCATCGGTGCGGCGGGGTTATTCGGTTGCCAGTTCACCCGCAGTTTTCTGCAAATGGCCAGCTACGGAAAATTCCTCGACCGCGTCTTGCAGGTGCTGATGGCGGGCGGCCTGCTGGTCATGGTGCTGTCGCTGAGCAGCAGCTACGGGTTGGCCCTGCGAATGGCGACCACGCTGGCGCTGCTCTTTACCGTGATTATTTTCAGCGCCGGGCTGGTGGCCTGGTGGCGCGGCCTGCGGGTGGCGCGATACTTCATCATCGCCTGGTCGGCGCTGTTGCTCGGTGGGCTGGTCAATACGATGATGGTGCTGGGTTACCTGCCCAACGTGTTCCTGACCATGTACGCCAGCCAGATCGGTTCGGCACTGGAGGTCGGGCTGTTGTCGCTGGCGCTGGCGGACCGCTTCAACAGCCTGCGCGAATGCCAGGCCACTACCTTGCTGGAAGCGGGGCAAAAGCTGGAAGTGCTCAACCAGCAACTGGCCAACAGCAACCGCTTGAAAGACGAATTCCTGGCCACGGTCACTCACGAGTTGCGCACGCCCATGAACGGGGTAATCGGCTCGCTCGAGTTGATGGAAACCCAGCCGCTGACACCCGAGCTTGGCCACTACCGGCGCACGGCCGCCGGTTCCGCGCGGGACATGATGCGCATGGTCGACGATATTCTGATCCTCACCGAATTGCAGGCCGGCAGGCTCTACCCGCTGCATGAAGACTTCAGCCTGCGGCTGTTGCTCGACAGCCTGCAGTTGCAGTTCAGTGGCCCGGCTCGGGCCAAGAAACTGGACTTCACGGTCGAGGTGGCGGCGCAGATTCCCGACCAGCTGCACGGGGACGCGAAAAAGCTCAGCCTGTGCCTGGCCTGCCTGTTCGACAACGCCATCAAGTTCACCCGTCATGGCTCTGTCAACTTGCGCGTGCGCAGCCGAGACGTGGCGCCGGACGTGTTGGAGTTGTCGTTCAAGGTCAGTGACAGCGGCATCGGCTTCAGCCACCTGGACGATGCCACCTTGTACCAGCGCTTCTATCAGCTCGACGGCTCAATGAGCCGCCAGTATGGCGGCCTCGGCATTGGCCTGGCAATCTGCCGGCAATTGACCGAGCTGATGGGCGGTAGCCTCAAGCATCACTCGACGCCGGGGCAGGGCAGTACCTTCGAAATCACCTTGCCGCTGGTCGTCTCGAAAGCCACGAGCCCGGCCTTGGGCCAGGTCCCCAGCGCCATACGCCGTTCCTGAGGCTGATTCGCAGGGCAGATGCGCCGCCAGTTCGGCGCTTATGTCACTTTGAGTGCCCGCCAGAGCATGATTCACTGAAGCGAGTCGACCTTGTTCGAAGGAGCTTTCAATGGACCTGCATGCGTTCGCCGAAACCCATGAAGTCACCAACCAGCCACCTCCGCTGGAGGGTGCCAACCTCTACCGCATCGACCTGCCGTTACAGCAATGGGCGCAGCGTTACGGCGCTGGTTGGGCTGAACAGCAGATCGATGCCTATGGTGCACTGGCCGGCGGGCCGCTGATGTCGGCAGGCTTTCTCGCCAACGAGAACAAGCCGGTATTCCACAGCCATGATCGCTATGGCCATCGGATCGATCTGGTGGCCTTTCACCCGGCCTATCACGAGCTGATGCGCGCCGCGGTCGAGCACGGCTTGCCGTCCTTGCCCTGGACCGACCCACGCGCCGGTGCCCATGTGGCCCGGGCCGCGATGACTTATATGCACACCCAGGCCGAGGCCGGCAGCGGTTGCCCGCTGACCATGACCTTTGCCTGTGTACCGGCGCTGAAATTGCAGCCGGACCTGGCCGAGCAATGGCTGCCCAAAGTGCTGGCGCGCGAGTACGACCCGCGCAACGTCGGCATCGCGCACAAGGCCGGCGCCACCATCGGCATGGCCATGACCGAGAAACAGGGCGGCACCGATGTACGCGCCAACACCACCCGCGCCTATCCGGTAGGCGCAGGCGGGCCGGGCCAGGCCTATGAACTGGTGGGGCACAAGTGGTTCTGTTCGGCACCGATGTGCGATGCCTTCCTGACCCTGGCGCAAACCGACAAAGGCCTGAGTTGCTTTCTGTTGCCTCGCCATCGGCCCGACGACAGCCGCAACCAGTTCTACATCCAGCGCCTGAAAAACAAACTCGGCAACTGTTCCAATGCCTCCAGTGAAGTGGAGTTTCGCGGCGCGCTGGCGTGGATGATCGGCGAAGAAGGCCGTGGCGTGCCAACCATCATCGAGATGGTGGCGATGACCCGCTTTGACTGCATGGTCGGCTCCAGCGCCTTGATGCGCCAGGCCCTGACCCAGGCGGCGCATCACTGTGCACACCGGCGGGTCAGCGGGCGCTTGCTGAGCGAACAGCCGCTGATGCAGAACGTGCTCGCCGACCTTGGCCTGGAGAGCGAAGCGGCGCTGGCCCTGAGCCTGCGCATGGGCAACGCCCTCGATCGCCCGGATGATCCGCAGCAGGCGCACTTTGCCCGGCTGGTCACGGCGGTGGGCAAATACTGGATCTGCAAGCGGGCGCCGGCGCTGATCAATGAGGCGGCCGAATGCATGGGCGGGGCGGGCTATGTCGAAGACAGCATCCTGCCGCGACTGTACCGTGAAGCGCCGGTCAACTCGACCTGGGAAGGCTCCGGCAATGTGCAGTGCCTGGATGTGCTGCGGGCGTTGTCGAAAGAGCCGGGCGTGCTGGATTCATTGTTTATCGAACTGGGCGATGGTCATGGCGACAAGCGCCTGGCGGCCCATATCGATGCCCTGAAAGCGGCGTTTCTGGATACCACTGACATTCAGTATCGCGCGCGCCAATTGACCGAAGACATCGCCCTCGGGCTGCAAGCCAAGCTGTTGCTGGAGGCCGGCAATTCGGCGGTCAGTGACGGTTTTATCGCCAGCCGCCTGGGCACGGCCGGACGTGTCTACGGCACCTTGCCGCGCGGTGTCCCGGCGCAGGCGCTGTTGCAGCGGTGCACCCCGTTGTGGAGCTGATGCGCCAGCGTTGCGGCGCATCGTTCATTAGAGGCAAGATGAAGCTCTGCACCATAAAGACAGGACGTTTCATCGTGACCCGAACTGATGAATTTGTGACCGTTGAAACCCCCGAGCAGGCTGTCGATCTACTCGCCCGCCTGCATGCCGAAGCGACCGATGCCCTGAGCCAGGCACTCAAGTGCTACCTCAAGGATCGCACCGAACCGAGCGCCGCCCAGCGTGCGCTGTTCCGCTACCCCGAATTGCGCCTGACCTACGAGTGCCACGGCGAAGTCCCCACCACCACGCGGGCCTACGCCAAGGTTCAGCTGCCCGGCACCTACAGCGTGACCGTGACCCACCCGGCCGCCTTCCGCAATTATCTGCTGGAGCAGCTGCGGCCGCTGATGAACGACTTCACCGTCACGGTGCAGGTCGGTGTCAGTGAACAAAACATTCCTTATCCGTATGTGGTCGAGCAGGGCGACGAGCTGGCCGGCAGTGGGGTGACCGCCGCCGCGCTGGCGCGGGTATTCCCCAGTACCGACTTGTCTGCCGCCACCGACGGCATCGCCGATGGCCTGTACGACTGGGGCAATGCCGACCCGCTGCCGCTGGCGCTGTTTGACGCCGCCCGGGTGGATTTCTCCCTGCGCCGGCTGGTGCACTACACCGGCAGCGACTGGCGCCATGTGCAGCCCTGGATCCTGCTGACCAACTACCACCGCTATGTCGACCAGTTCGTCCTGCATGGCCTGGAGCAGTTGCGTGATGATCCGCGCTTTGTGCGCATGGTCATGCCCGGCAACGTGATCATCGAAAAATCCATGGACAATGGCGAAGCCCAGGCGCTGGTCGCCGGGGTGGTCTGGCACCGCTACCAGATGCCGGCCTATCACCTGATCGCCGCCGATGGCGATGGCGTGACCCTGGTCAACATCGGCGTCGGCCCGTCCAACGCCAAGAACATCACCGACCACCTGGCTGTGCTGCGCCCCCACTGCTGGCTGATGATCGGCCACTGCGGCGGCCTGCGTCAGTCGCAGACCATTGGTGACTATGTGCTGGCGCACGCCTACATGCGACGCGACGGGATTCTCGACCGTGTGGTACCGCCGAACATTCCGATCCCGGCCTTGGCCGAAGTGCAGATGGCCCTTCAGGAAGCGGCCGCGCAGGTCACCGGAGAGCGTGGCGATGAGCTCAAGAAGCGTCTTCGCACCGGCACCGTGCTGACCTATGACGACCGAAACTGGGAGCTGCGCTGGGCCCAGGAGCGACCTCTGATCAACCTGTCGCGGGCGGTGGCGGTTGACATGGAAAGCGGCACCGTTGCCGCCCAAGGCTATCGCCTGCGGGTGCCGTACGGCACGTTGCTGTGTGTGTCCGACAAACCGCTGCACAGCGAGATCAAGCTGCCGGGTTCGGCCAACGCCTTCTATAACCGTGCAGTCAGCCAACATTTGAATATCGGTATCGCCGCCCTCGACTTGCTGCGTACCGAACTGAACTCGCTGCACTCGCGCAAACTGCGCAGCTTTGACGAGCCGCCGTTCCGTTGAGGTTTGCTCAATCCGGCGGGGCGCTCTAGCATGAGCGGCCCTGCCGGATTGAAAACTTCTCTGCCATGCCCCTGCCTCCTCGCCGCCCGTCCAACAAACCCACAGGCAAACCTGCGCCGAAGCGTCGGGTGGCCAAGGCGCCGCCTGCCGAACCGCGACTGATTCTGTTCAACAAGCCGTTCGATGTGCTCACCCAGTTCAGCGATGGTGAAGGGCGGGCAACCTTGAAAGACTACATCGACGTGCCCGGCATTTACCCGGCCGGACGACTGGACCGCGACAGCGAGGGCCTGCTGTTGCTGACCAACGACGGTCAGCTGCAAGCGCGCATCGCCGACCCCAAACACAAGTTGGCCAAAACGTATTGGGTGCAGGTTGAAGGTGTACCGACTGAGGAGCAGCTGGAGCGTCTGCGCAAAGGCGTTGAGCTCAATGACGGCATGACCCTGCCGGCCCAGGCTCGGCTGCTCGAAGAGCCGCAATTGTGGCCGCGCAATCCGCCGGTGCGCTTTCGCCTGAGCGTGCCGACCCACTGGCTGGAGCTGGTGATTAAGGAAGGGCGCAACCGTCAGGTTCGGCGCATGACCGCCGCCGTCGGCCTGCCGACCCTGCGCCTGGTGCGGGTGCGCATCGGCGACTGGACACTGGACGGGCTCGATCAGGGGCAGTGGCGCGAAGTGCCGGCGCGGCTGTAAACAGGCGTCAGGCGCCTTCGATGTAGGCGATGACCACGCTTTTGATGATAAAGGCGAGAATCCCCAGGCCCAGCACGACAAACAGAATGACGGTGCCGAACCGGCCGGCCTTGGACTTTTTCGCCAGGTCCCAGACAATAAAGCCCATGAAGCCGATCAGAATGGTGACCAGGCCGGTCATCATCCACTCTTCGAATACAGCAGGATCCATCGATGCTCTCCCAGTCGGTGCAGGCGGGCGATTATACGCCGATGCGCCGACCTCACTACAGCCGGAGGTCAACTGCGCAGATGGGTCAGTGGCATCTCGGTGCTGGCCAACACCTGGTTGAGCACGAAACTCGAGCGCACGCTGGTGACGCCTTCGATGCGGGTCAGGTGGCCCAGCAGCAGTTTCTGGTAGTGATCCATGTCGGGCACCACGACCTTGAGTTGGTAGTCAGCGTCCATACCCGTAACCAGGCTGCATTCGAGCACTTGCGGCAGAGTGCGGATGGCGGCTTCGAAGGTTTCGAAGCGTTCGGGCGTGTGGCGGTCCATGCCGATCAGCACATAGGCCGTCAGGCTCAGGCCGAGCTTTTTGCGATCGAGCAGGGCGACTTGGCGGGAAATGTAGCCGTCGTCTTCAAGCTGCTTGACCCGGCGCGAGCACGGGGAGGGCGACAGGCCGATGCGCTCGGCCAGTTCTTGGTTGGAGATGCGTGCATCGCGCTGTAATTCGGCAAGAATACTCAGGTCATAGCGGTCCAGCTTGCTCATGGATCAGGCCTTTGTCGTTTGTATTGCTGCAAATTATGTATATGAAGTGAAAAATTGCGCAAGTGGTGTTTCATTGAGCAATATTCGCAATCCGCTGCCGCCGCCTTCGCCGTATTCTTTTACCCAGAATCACTGCCCGGACATGAGTCCAGTGCGGTTCACCCAAGCAGGAGAACCGCGGCCAGCAATCCCACAGGGTTGTGTTTGGCCCCCGGGCTACACACTGTCCAGAAGACGGCGTGAGGTGAGCCGACGTCAAAAGCGTCGCGCACGGACGAAATTCTCGAAGGGGGGCCATCTGGTCCCCCTTTTTTATGGTTCATCGCGCAATTGTGGGATAACCACACCGAAACCACACAGATCTAAAGCCGAACAAACAAGGCTGGCAACTCCATTTCACAGGCCATGGCACGTTGCAACAAATGTGGGAGCGGATTTATCCGCGAAGCGCCGCGCGGGCGGCGCTCGATGTTGGCAGCGCCGGAAAACCCAAGGCAAGCACCTGGAAGCCTTGATACGGTCCTCAAGCAACCCTATTCATTCTGATGGGGAGGCGAGGGTGGCCTGCCAGCAGATCGCATGAGCCGTGTGAGGTGCCTGCCTTGGTTTTTCCTTTGTTCTTGAGATCGAGCGCCGCCCGCGCGGCGCATCGCGGATAAATCCGCTCCCACATTTGTTGCAACGTGCCATGGCCTGTGAGCTTAGGGTTGTCAGCTTTGTTTGTTCGGCTTTATATCTGTGTGGTTTCGGTGTGAGTATCCCGCAATTGCGCGATGAACCTTTTTTATTGGCCGGCGATTATGGACGCTGGCGCTTTCAGGCAGACTTAATGCGTCGACGCAGAACCGGGTCCGGTTTTGCCAGTCTTATGGGTACCCCTCTAGCTCCGTGAGGAAAGCATGAAGTCGCGCATCTGGCGTGTAGCAGGTGTTGGTCTGCTCTGTCTGGGCGTTAGCGCCCAATCCCTGGCCGAAGGGCCAAGCCCGCAGGACCAGCTGCGTGGCAGCGGTGGGGGTGGAAACGGTGGTGAGCAACGTGGGAATGGCGGTGGTCACTCCAACCGTGGCGACCATGACAGCTCGGGACAAGGCAGCCAGTCAAACAACTCGCTGCCGATCCAGAGCAAGCCTTCAGAAGTCCGCCAGTACCAGACCGGCCCGCGCCCGGACGATCGTCGCTGGGACGGGCGCCCGGACGGGCATGGCAACGGCTGGGGCAGCGGGCCGCAATACCGGCCGGGCCACCTCATCAACAGCTTCCCTGAGCGGCATTGGCGCGTGCCATACCGTGGCCGGGACTTTTTCTACTCCGGCGGCTACTGGTACCGGCCACAAGGTCCAAGTTACGTGGTGGTGCGGCCACCCTACGGAATTCGGGTGACCTACCTGCCGTCCTATGCCCAGGAAGTGTGGGTCGGTAGTGCGTTGTTCTTTCTGCTTGCAGGTACCTATTACCAGTACCTCGATGATTCGCGCGAATACGTGGTGGTCAACCCGCCGCAGGTCAGCGCGCAACCGCTCAGCAACAGCTATGACGTGGTGGCTTACCCGGCCTATGGGCAGAGCCCGCAGCAGGTCGATCAGGATCGTTACGAGTGCCACCGCTGGGCGGTGGAACAGAGCGGCTTCGACCCCGCGTCGGCCAGTTATGCACCCGCGGACTATGTGGTGCAGAACTATCGGCGGGCGATGGCGGCGTGTTTGAGTGGGCGGGGGTATAGCGTTAATTAGGTGGGGTGGGCATAGCGGCCTGTTCAACAGGATCCGCATGCACCAGCACCTCCGCACGCGGATATTGCTGCTGGATCACCGCCTCGACCTGCTCGCACAGACCATGCGCCAGCGTCAGGCTCAAGGTGCCCGGCAGCTCAAGGTGCAATTGCACAAACCAGTGGCTGCCGGACACCCGGGTGCGCAGGTCATGGGCGCCCAGCACGCCGGGCACGCTGCGGGCCAGGGTCAGCATGTGTTCGCTGACATCGGTCGGCAGCTCCTGGTCCATCAACACCGCCGTACTCTCGCGGGCGATTTGCACCGCGCTCCAGAGGATATATACGGCGATCCCCAACCCAAAGAACGCATCCAGCTGCGGCCAGCCGAACCGGGCCAGCACCAGGGCAACCAGGATGCTCGCGTTGAGCAAAAGGTCTGAGCGGTAGTGAAGGGAGTCGGCGCGCACTGCCGTGGAGCCGGTAACGCGGATGACTTTGCGCTGAAACGCCAGCAGCACCAGGGTCAAGGCCAGAGACAGCAGCATCACGGCAATACCGACCTCGGCATCACCGAGCGGTTGCGGGTTGTACAGCCTCTCAATCGCCTGGCCGCCCACCAGCAAGGCACTGACCGCGATAAACAGCGCTTGCGCCATGCCCGCCAACGCTTCGGCCTTGCCATGGCCGTAGCGGTGGTCTTCATCCGCCGGGCGCAGCGCATAATGCACGGCCAGCAGGTTCAGGAAGGAGGCAAAGCCATCCAGCACCGAGTCGGTCAGGCCCGCCAGCAGGCTCACTGAGCCGCTGATCCACCAGGCGATGGCCTTGGTCAAGATCAGGATGCTGGCGACCGCGAGCGAGGCGCGGGTCGCCAGCCGGAGCAGCCGTTCGTGTTCGGCGCTTTGATTCATGCCGATGCAGCTTCCTGGTTACAGCGCGTGGGCAGCGGTGATGCCATACATGGCCAGTTGTTCATGGCTGCCCTTGTGCTGGATCAGGCGTGGATCGTTCAACGGCAGGTTCAAGCCCTGCTCGCTCTGCAGAATAGCCTGCAGCTTGTGGTTGTCGACGCGGCCATCGGCGCCAATCGCTTCTTGCAGCTTCTCGGGTGCAATTTGCGCAGTGCTGCCGCCGGGCAGGTAGATCGCCCCGGTGGCGAAGTCGACACCGAAGGCGATCAAGCCCGGGATGACATAGAAAAGAATGCCGATGGCGTCCAGCGCGACGACCACTGGGTCCACTCTACCTTCGATCTGGCCACGCCGATCCGGAAAGAACAGCGTGCCGCAGGCTGTCAGTTGAGTCAGCAAGGTCGCGACCAGAACGCCACCGATGACACGAGAAGGAATACGCATCGAAATCTCCAGATAGAAGAGTCAACGATACAGGCAAACAGCCTGCATCTATAGCTAAGACCATGATAAGGCGGGCTCGGTTCGCCGTTATACTCGGCGCACTGTTTGAGGACTACCATGAATTCTTTGCCGATTGATGCCGTTTTGCCTGCGCTGCGCCAGGCGCTGTCCGAGCGCGATGAAACCGTACTCGAAGCGCCCCCCGGCGCAGGTAAAACTACCCGTGTACCCCTGGCGCTGCTGAACGAGCCGTGGCTGGCCGGCCAAAGCATCGTGATGCTCGAACCGCGCCGCCTGGCCGCGCGTGCCGCCGCCGAGCGGCTGGCCAGCGAACTGGGTGAAAAGGTCGGTGAAACGGTGGGCTATCGCATCCGACTGGACAGCAAGGTCGGGCCGAACACCCGTATCGAGGTCGTCACCGAAGGCATCCTCACCCGTCGACTGCAGGAAGACCCGGCGCTGGAAGGCGTGGGCCTGTTGATCTTTGACGAATTCCACGTTTTGCTGAATGCACAGAAACCATCACTTTCTTGTCAAAAACTCTCAAGCAACGCCATCTCAGTCTGACCGCTTAATCTCCACGCTTGACCCCCCGTCGTATACTGCCTCCCTGATTTGGGAGCCTCGATGATTTCTCTACCTATTGACCTCGTATTGCCAGACTTACGAGCGGCCCTGTCCAACCGCCACGAAGTAATCCTTGAAGCGCCACCTGGTGCGGGTAAAACCACTCGAGTGCCCCTGGCGCTGCTGAACGAACCTTGGCTTGGTGACCAGAAAATCATCATGCTCGAACCTCGCCGACTGGCTGCTCGGGCGGCTGCTGAGCGTTTGGCGAGTGAGCTGGGTGAGAAGGTTGGTGAGACTGTCGGCTACCGAATTCGCCTTGAAAGCAAGGTAGGCCCGCGAACCCAAATTGAGGTGGTCACCGAAGGTATCCTAGCTCGCCGGCTTCAAGATGATCCTGCACTGGACGGTGTGGGCGTGGTCATCTTCGATGAGTACCACCTTCGAAACCTTGACTCTGACCTTGCACTGGCTCTGTGCCTGAGTGCCCGCGAACTGCTACGTGATGAGCCCCCGCTGAAGCTGCTCCTGATGTCCGCAACGCTGGAAGGTGCTCGCCTTTCAAAGGTGCTGAATGATGCGCCTGTGGTCACCAGTGAAGGGCGGATGTATCCGGTCTCCGCGGTTTGGGGTAGCCCCTATCAGCCGGGCGAGCGAATCGATGCGCGAATCACGAACACCTGCTTGGCTGCGATCAACGAACAGTCTGGAAGCGTTCTGGTTTTCCTTCCTGGGCAGGCAGAGATTCGGCGGGTGGCGGATGACCTCAAGGAGCAACTGAGCAGCCGTCTAGAGGTGATCGTATGCCCGCTGTACGGTGACCTCGACCTGAACGCACAGCGTGCTGCGATAGACCCTGCGCCCAAAGGCTCCCGGAAGATCGTACTGGCCACGAACATCGCCGAGACCAGCTTAACCATCGAAGGCGTCAGGGTCGTGGTGGACAGTGGTCTTGAACGAGTACCGAAGTTCGATCCTCGCAGCGGGATGACTCGACTTGACACACAGCGTATCTCGAAGGCTAGCGCTACCCAGCGTGCCGGGCGGGCAGGGCGTTTGGAGCCAGGTGTGTGCTATCGCCTGTGGTCGGAGTCGCAGCACGAGCAAATGGCCGGCTACAGCACCCCAGAGATCCTGCAGGCGGATCTTGCGGCTCTGGCACTCCAGTTGGCCCGGTGGGGAGTGAAGCCGGAAGAGATGACCTGGCTCGACCAACCTCCATCAGCCCCTTTCGGCCAAGCCAGAGACCTGCTGAAGCGTCTGGGCGCACTCGACGATGCTGGACAGCTCACGCCACACGGATCAGCCATGAGCGAGCTTCCAGCGCATCCACGGATCGCTCACATGCTCATCAAGGGCAATGCGATGGGCCTGGATGACCTAGCGTGCAACATCGCGGCGCTGTTGGGTGAGAAGGATATCCTGCGTGGTGCAGGTGGCGACCTTCACACCAGGCTGAGTGCCTTGTCAGGCGAGCAACATTCACGTCGAAGTGGCGGTTCCCTCCAGCGGGTGAAGCAGTCTGCTAGGCAGTACCGCTCCCTGCTGCGTGGAAGAGCTTCCAGCCCCGTCAGCGAGCCCGATCAACCAAGATGGGTAGGGTGCCTACTGGCGTTCGCCTACCCTGACCGAATCGGTCTCCAGAGGCGTGCAAGTGCATCCGAGTACCGTCTCTCCAACGGTCGGGCTGCTGTGTTCTCAGAGCCCGATGCTCTCACCAAGCACGAGTGGCTGGTGGTGGCCGACCTGGGTAGCCGGCAAGGACAGCGTGAGGAGCGGATCTACCTAGCGAGTGACCTCGATCCGGCCCTGTTCGATGATGAGCTGGTTGACCTTGTGAGGTCTGTCGACGAGGTTGACTGGGACGAAAGGGAAGGGGTGCTCAAGGCTGAGCGGCAGTTGAAGGTTGGGCAACTCATCTTGTCGACGACAGCCCTGCCGAGTCTTGATGAGCAAACCCGTTCGCTGGCCTTGGTCAACCTGGTGAGGCGCAAGGGCATCGAGCTCCTCCCTTGGAATCCCGAGCTGCGGCAGTGGCAATCGCGGGTTGATCTGCTGCGTCAGCTGGATATCCAGAATGGCCAGGTAGAAAGCAAATGGCCTGATCTCAGCGATGCCAACCTCCTCGATACTCTCGAAGAGTGGCTCACACCGTACTTGGGCAGAGTCACGAGGCTCAGCCACTTCAGCCAGCTTGATCTGTCGTCGATAGTCAGAAACCTCCTGCCTTGGCCGCTTCCACAGGAACTGGAGGCTCAGGCGCCTCAGGCGATCCAGGTGCCTTCCGGTTCGAATATCCGTATCGACTACTCGCAGTATCCACCCATCCTTGCTGTGCGGCTGCAGGAGCTGTTTGGTCTAGCAGAAACTCCTCGCATCGCCCAGGGCAAGCAGCCGCTGATTCTGCATCTCCTGTCGCCGGCTCGTAGGCCTGTGCAGGTTACCCAGGATCTTGCGAACTTTTGGCGTAGCACCTACTTGGAAGTGAAGAAGGATCTTAAGGGACGATACCCAAAGCACCATTGGCCTGAAGATCCATTGGTAGCCGAGGCGACTGCCAGAGCGAAGCCTAGGAAGCCCTGAGGTTTGGGCGTGCCTGTCGGACGGCTGTCGTGAACCAAGCCGCCTTGGCGTCTTGGCCCTGCGGGCTTCCATCCTCACGCCTTCAGCCATCCTGGCTTGCGCGCTCCGCTTACTCTTCAGCATGGTGCTTAGACCAGGCCGCTAGCCGTTTCGACCTAGCTGCCTGTTTTTCTGCGGTTTTAGGCTAGTTATTCAACTGGCCCGAGATCACGCTCAAGCAACTTCAGGAAATGTTCGATGAGGCCCGACGCATAACGCGCCTCGGATACAAGTTCCTCGTCATCTGCCCCTTTTCCGAGCATAAACTGAGCATACGATTTAGGCCCAATCAGATCGTGCCCCTCTGTCTTCAAGGTGCTGCAGAATCTCTCTTTCAATGCGATCCGGCATGCCTTGACGGCCTCTGGATGCAGGCCAGAGTTCGTAAGGGGTCGGCGAACACACCTTCCCGCCTCCACCGCTGAGGGCCATGGTGTCCACCTAATTTAAGTGGACACCATTTCTGGCCCCAACAAGCGGATTCCCCATGCAGCCACAGCGCCGTACCTAC
>NZ_JAAAMT010000004.1 GCF_009905435.1 Pseudomonas sp. R5(2019) | reverse complement strand
CCGCGATGGGCCGCGCAGCGGCCCCCTTGGGCCTGTGACATCTGCGAATCAGCTTGCCAGTGCCGGCGGTTTCAGAATCGCCGGGGCCGCTGCGCAGCCCATCGCGGCCAGGTCCGCTCCTACATGGACGTCGCAGGCGAGCCTTGCTCCTACAGGCGGGGGAAGGAATTTTGCTTGGCGCCATTGGTCGGCAGCACCCCGGATGCATTAAAGTAACAGCCCCCGCCCGGGCGCTTTTCGCCATGCGCCCCGGCCTATTTCCAGGAACACTCGACGATGGAACATCGTGAGGCGCTGATCGCGCTGCGAACCTTTCTTTCAACCCAGATTCTTGGCCAGGAAAAACTGGTCGAACGTTTGCTGATCGTACTCCTGGCCGACGGCCATATGCTGGTCGAGGGCGCCCCGGGGCTGGCCAAGACCAAGGCCATCAAAGAGTTGGCCGAAGGCGTCGAAGCACAGTTCCACCGCATCCAGTTCACCCCTGATCTGCTCCCGGCCGACATCACCGGCACCGAGATCTATCGACCGGAAACCGGCAGTTTCGTGTTCCAGCAAGGCCCGATCTTCCATAACCTGGTGCTGGCCGACGAGATCAACCGGGCGCCGGCCAAGGTGCAATCGGCGTTGCTCGAAGCCATGGGCGAGCGTCAGGTCAGCGTCGGGCGCAGCACCTACGAGCTGTCGCCGCTGTTTCTGGTGATGGCCACGCAAAACCCGATCGAGCAGGAAGGCACCTACCCGCTGCCCGAGGCCCAGCTCGACCGTTTCCTGATGCACGTCAAGATCGGTTTCCCCGATGCGGCGGTCGAGCGACGGATTCTCCAGCAAGCACGTGGCGAGGCATTGAACGGCGAAACCAAGCCCGAGCGGCGCGTCAGCCAGCAGGCGATTTTCGCCGCCCGCAAGGAAATCCTTGGCCTGTACATGGCCGATGCGGTGGAGGAATACCTGGTGCAGTTGGTGATGGCGACCCGTACCGCGAGCAAGTTCGACCCGGAACTGGCCGACTGGCTCGCCTATGGCGCCAGCCCGCGCGGCTCCATCGCCCTGGACCGCTGCGCCCGCGCCCATGCGTGGCTGGCCGGGCGCGACTTTGTCAGCCCCGAGGATATCCAGGCGGTACTGTTCGATGTGTTGCGCCACCGCATTATTCTGTCTTTCGAGGCCGAAGCGGCCGGTATCGACCAGGACCGGGTGATTCAGCGCATCCTCGACGTCGTGGCCGTAGCCTGAGCCCATGTCGACTTCCGCTCTCGCCGCCCCCGGCATCCGTGTCACGATCGCCGAGCTGATCGAGATGCGCCATCGCGTGCGCGAGGTGCAGCTGTTTTCCACCCCCGGCCAGCGCAGCCCGCTGATTGGCCTGCACCACTCGAAACTGCGCGGGCGCGGAGTCGATTTCGACCAGGTGCGGGTCTACCAGGCCGGCGACGATGTGCGCAGCATCGACTGGCGCGTGACCGCACGCACCCAGGAACCGCACACCAAGCTGTTCCATGAAGAACGCGAGCGGCCGATCTTCATCCTGGTGGAACAGAGCCGGCGCTTGTTCTTCGGCTCCGGCCAGATGTTCAAGTCGGTGCTCGCCGCCCAGGCCGCCAGCCTGATCGGCTGGGCCGCGCTAGGCCACAATGACCGCATCGGCGGGCTGGTGTTTGGCGACAACGAGCACTACGAGATCAAGCCCCGGCGCAGCAAACAGAGCCTGTTGCAACTGCTGAACCGGCTGGAGCGGGTCAATCAGTCGTTGCATACCGAAAGCCAGGCCGAGCGCGATGGCCTGGGCATGGCCTTGCGCCGTGCCCGGGAAGTGCTGCGCCCGGGCAGCCTGGCCATCGTGATCTGCGATGAGCGCGCCCTGACCGATGCCGCCGAACAGCAACTGTCGCTGCTCTCGCGCCATTGCGACCTGTTGCTGTTGCCACTGTCCGACCCGCTCGACCACGCCCTGCCCGCGGCCGGGCTGCTGCGTTTCGCCGAAAGCGGCAAGCAGCTGGAGCTCGACACCCTGGATGCCAACCTGCGCCAGAGTTACCGCGCCCAGGGCGAAGCGCGGATTGCCCGCTGGGAGCTCCTGGCGCAAAAGCTGCGCGTCTTGCTGATGCCCCTGAGCACACAAACCGAAATGATCGAACAGTTGCGCGAATACCTGAACCCCCGGCGTCCGGGGAAACCGCGATGAGCAGCCTGGAGAACCTGCAGCCGCTGATCTCCCCGCCACCTGTCAGCGTCTGGCCATTGGCGCCGGGCTGGTATGCGCTGGCGCTGCTATTGCCGCTGCTCGGCTGGGGCCTCTGGTTCGCCTGGCGCCGTTGGAAGGCGCGCCAGCCCCTGCCCGTTGCCGAGCAACCGCTGGACCCGATGCGCACTGAAGCACTGGCCGAACTGGCCCGCTTGCCCAAACCCTACGATGGAGCCCCGGCGGGCGCCTGGCTGCAGCAGATCAACGCGCTGCTCAAGCGCCTGTGCCGCAACCATTACCCCAACAGCCATAGCCACACCCTCAATGGCCGGCAATGGCTGGCGTTTCTCGACAACCGCTGCCCGGCCGCCGGCCTGACCCGCTGGATGGTGCTGGTCGAAGGCGCCTATAAACCGGAATGCAAACTGGACGACAAGGCCATCGCCGGCCTGAGCCAGTCGGTCGACACCTGGATTCGCAAACATGTTTGAGCTTGCCTGGCCCTGGATCTTCGCCCTGCTGCCGTTGCCGTGGCTGATGCGGCTGGTGCTGCCGGCGGCCGACAGCGGCGAACCCGTGCTGAATATCAGTTTTATCAGTGAGCTGGAAACCCTGGCCGGCCGCAAGGCCCGCCTGAACCTGCCGACCTGGCGCCAGCAAGCCCCCTATGTGCTGCTCTGGCTATTGCTGTTGATGGCCGCCGCACGCCCGCAATGGTTGGGCGAACCCTTGCCGGTGGCCGCCAGCGGCCGCGATTTGCTGGTAGCCGTCGACGTGTCTGGCTCCATGGACTTCCCCGACATGCAGTGGGACGGTGAAGAAGTCAGCCGCCTGGAGCTGGTCAAGCACCTGCTCGGCGACTTTCTCCAGGACCGCGAAGGTGATCGCGTCGGCCTGATCCTGTTTGGCAGCGAGGCCTACCTGCAGGCACCGTTGACCTTCGACCGTCGCACCGTGCGCACTTGGCTGGATGAAGCGCGGATCGGCATCGCAGGCAAGAACACCGCCATCGGTGATGCCATCGGCCTGGCCGTCAAGCGCCTGCGCCAGCGCCCGGCCCAGAGCCGGATGCTGATCCTGATCACTGACGGCGCCAACAACGGTGGCGAAATCCATCCGCTGACTGCCGCCCGCCTGGCCGCCCAGGAAAATATCCGCGTCTACACCATCGGCATCGGCGCAGACCCCGACCCCCAGGGCGGCATCGGCCTGATGGGAATCACCCCTAGCCTGGACCTGGACGAAGCGAGCCTCAAGGAAATCGCCAAACTCACCGGCGGCAGTTATTTCCGCGCCCACGACGGCAAGGAACTGGGCGCCATCGGCCAGACCCTCGATCAGCTGGAGCCGGTGGCCCAGCAACCGACCCAGGCGCGTCCCGCCATCGCGCTGTATCACTGGCCGCTGACCGGCGCGCTGCTGGTCAGCGTGCTGCTGGTGATTCGCGAACGCTGGCCGGACAACCCCTTGCAGCGCCTGTTGCACCGACCACACTTTCTGCAACCTCACCCGGAATGGCGCGAACGGCTGCGCCGCCTGCGTCTGCGGAGGCGGCGATGATCGAACTCTGGCCTCACTGGCTACGCCCCGCCGCCCTGGTGCTGCTGCCCTTGTTCGGCTGGTTGCTGTGGAAACTCTGGCACCGGCAAAAACGCGCAGGACGCTGGCAGATGATCCTGCCCAGCGCTTTCCATTCGGTGTTGCTCAGCGGCGGCAGCGGCAGCGGCAGCAAGCTGCCGTGGATCGCCCTCGGGTTGGCCTGGCTGTTGGCACTGCTGGCCTTGCTCGGGCCCAGCTGGCAGCGCATCGAGCAGCCCGGCCAGCGCCCGGCCGACCCGCTGGTGGTGGTGCTGGAGCTGACCCCGGACATGCTCGCCACCGACATGACGCCCAACCGTCTGGAGCAAGCCCGACGCAAATTGCTGGACCTGCTGGCACGGCGCAATGACGCGCAAACGGCGATCATCGTCTATGCCGGCAGCGCCCATACGTTGGTGCCGCTGTCCGATGACCTGGCCACCAGCCGCAATTTGCTCGAGGCCCTCAAGCCCTCGATCATGCCCCAGCCCGGCCACCGCGCCGACCTGGCCGTGACCAAGGCCCTGGCGTTGCTGGCCCAGGGTGCCCTGGGTCAGGGCCGGATTTTGCTGGTGGGGTCCTCGCTCAGCGAACAGGAACGCCAGGGCATTCGCCAGGCCCTCGGGCGCCAGGGCCCGGAATGGCTGATGCTGGGCGTCGGCAGCGCACAAGGGGCACCGGTCACCATGGAAGACGGCGAGTTTCTCAAGGACGAACAAGGCGCGATCCTGCTGCCAAGACTTGAGAGTGCCAGCCTCAAAGCCTTTGCCAACGAGCTGGGCGGGCGCTATCGCCAGGCCCGACTCGACGATCTGGACCTGCGCAACCTCGGCCTGCTGGCCGCGCCGAACAGCATGCGCAGCGATGGCCAGACCCTGCAACTGGACGCCTGGGCCGACCAGGGCTATTGGCTGTTGCTGCCCCTCTTGCTGCTGGCCGCCTGCGCCGGGCGGCGCGGCTGGTTGTTCTGCCTGCCACTGCTGCTGTGCCTGCCGCAACCCAGCCAGGCTTTCGAACTGAGCGACCTCTGGCTGCGGCCGGATCAACAAGGCCAGCGCTGGCTTGCAAAAGGACACCCGGCGCAAGCGGCAAAGCACTTCATTGACCCGCAATGGAAAGGCCTGGCCCTTTATGAAGCCGGCGACTACGCCGCGGCCGCCAGGCAATTTGCCGAAGGCAACAACGCCAACGCCCATTACAATCGTGGCAATGCCCTGGCCCGCAGCGGTGAACTGGAAGCGGCGCTCGACGCCTATGAACAGGCCTTGGACTACCAGCCTGACCTCAAATCGGCGCTGGCCAACAAAGCCCTGGTCGAACAGGTTCTGGAACAGCAGCGCCAGGCTGCCAAAGCCGAGCAAGAGCAAAAGCAGGCCGAGGCGAAGAACAACGAGCAGCCACAATCCCTGGAAGACCAGAGCGACAGCAGCGCCTCCAGCGCCCAGCCGTCGACCTCGGACACTGAACAACAGGCCGGGCAACCGGATGAAGACGCCACCGACACCGCTGAGCCATCAGACAGCCAGGCCAGCGCGCAGGCGCCGGATGAGGAGCAAACCACTCGCCCGCCCACGCGGCCGGTCGACAGCTCCCTGGATGGCGAACAGCGCCAGGCCCTCGAACAATGGTTGCGGCAGATCCCGGACAACCCGTCCGAACTGCTGCGGCGCAAATTCTGGTATGAACAGCAACAGCGTCAGGAAACTACTCGATGAGTCGCTTCAGCGTCTTCTTTCTCAGCCTCATGATGTGCCTTCAGGTGCAGGCCGCCGAGCTGAACGCCAGCGTCGACCGCACCCGGCTGAACTCCGGCGAAACCGTCGAGCTGGTCCTCGAAACCCACGACGTCACCGAGTTCGGCAAACCCGACCTGACGCCACTGGATACCGCCTTCGAGGTCCAGGGCAGCCGCCAGGTCAACCGCCTGACCACCCTGGACGGCCAGACCGAAGCCACCACGCGCTGGATCATCACCTTGTTGCCGCGCCAGAGCGGCACGGTGGAAATCCCGGCCTTGCGCCTGGGCGAGCTGGCCAGCCAGCCGATCACCTTGCAGGTCATGCAAAGCGAGCAGGTCCCGACCAGCAACCTGGCACCGGTGTTCATCGACGCCAGCCTGGACACCGAAAACGTCTATGTTCAGGCCCAGGTGGTGCTGACTGTGCGCATCTACCACTCGGTGTCGCTGTATGACGACAGCAGCCTGACCCCGCTGCAGATCGCCGACGCCCGCATTGATCAGCTGGGCGAGTCGCGCACCTTTGAGAAACTCATCAATGGCGTGCGCCATGGCGTGATCGAGATGCGCTATGCGATTTATCCCCAGCACAGCGGCGCATTGATCATCCCGGCCCAAGTGTTCACCGCCACCCCGGTCGAAACCGGCCCCGGCCAGGATCTGACGACGCCCAAGCCGGGCAAGCAGGTCCAGGTCACCTCCGCCGAGATGGCGCTGACGGTCAAGGCCAAACCGGTCGTCTATCCAGCAGATGCCCCCTGGCTGCCCGCTCACAGCCTGACCTTAAGTGAAAACTGGAGCCCGGAGCCCGGGCAGAATCAGGTCGGCGACTCCGTGACCCGCACCCTGATCCTCAAGGCCGAGGGGCTCTCCAGCGCCCAGCTGCCGCCGCTGCCGGCCACCGAAATCAACGGCTTGCGCCGCTACCCGGACCAGCCCCGCTTGAGCGACCAGAACGGTGAACGTGGGCTCATTGGCAGCCGTGAAGAGCGCGAGGCACTGGTGCCGACCCGCAGCGGCAGCATTGAGGTACCGAGTGTCGAGGTGGTCTGGTGGAACACCCATGAAGATCACCTGGAGCACAGCAGCCTGCCGGCCCGCACGCTTCATATCGAAGACAATCCCGGCCTGACTCAGGCGGCCGGAGGCACGGAGAGCGCTCGCGGGGTCAGCCAGACCGAACTGCGGATCTGGCAGCTGATCAGCCTGTTGCTGGCCTGCACCACGGCATCGGGCTTCAGTCTGTGGTGGCGTGGACGCCGCCTACCGGCTATCCAGCGAGCCGCGCAAACCGGGCCGAGCCCGCGTACCCTGCTTGACGACCTCAAGCGCGCCTGCCAGGCCAACGACCCCCATACAACGCGCCAGGCCCTCGATGCCTGGGCACGCCAGCAGCCCGAAACCCTGGCCGATATGGCAGCGCGCTTCGTGCCGCTGTCCGATGCCCTGGACGGCCTCAATGGCGCGCTGTACAGCGAAGCCGGGCAGTACTGGCAAGGCGAGGAGCTGTGGCGTGCCATCGGCATGATCCCGGTCGCCGAAAGCAACACGCCGACCCTCGGCGACAGCAATAGCCTGCCGCCGCTCTATCCCAAATAATCCCGACGCGCAGCCCGCTGCGCGCCCCTTTCGCGGAATTTCTATGCGTCTGTTTCACACCTCCGACTGGCACCTGGGACAAAGCCTGCACGGCCAGGAGCGAGACTTCGAACATGCCTGCTTTCTCGACTGGCTGCTGGGCCAGCTGGCCGCGCGCCAGCCGGATGTGCTGCTGATCGCCGGCGATATCTTCGACACAGTCAACCCGCCGGTCAAAGCCCAGGAGCGGCTCTACGACTTTATCGTCAACGCCCACGAGCAACAGCCGGCCCTGACCATCGTCATGATTGCCGGCAACCATGACTCCGGCTCGCGCATCGAACTGCCGGCACCGCTGATGCGGCGCCTGCGCACCCACGCGCTGGGCCGGGTGCTGTGGCTCGACGATGGCCAGCTGGATGCCGAGCGGCTGTTGATTCCACTGCCCGATGCTCAAGGCAATACCGCGGCCTGGTGCCTGGCCCTGCCCTTTCTGCGGCCGGCGGAAGTGACCGGCGTCACCCTCGGCGACGACTACCTGCGCGGCATCGGCAAGGTGCACGAGCTGCTGATCGATGCCGCCAACGCCAGGCGCCAGCCCGGCCAGGCACTGATTGCCGTCAGCCATGCCCACATGGCGGGCGGTGCGGTGTCCGAAGACTCCGAGCGCAGCTTGATCATCGGCAGCGCCGAAGCATTGCCCGCCAGCCTGTTCGGCCCCGACATCAGCTATGTTGCCCTCGGCCATCTGCACAAGCCGCAGAAGGTCAACGGTGAAGAGCGTATTCGCTACTGCGGCTCACCGATCCCGTTGTCGTTTTCAGAAATCGACTACCCGCACCAGATCCTCGAAGTCACCTGTGAGGGGGAACAACTGGTCAGTGTCGAGACACTGCGCATCCCTCGCGCGGTGGAATTGCTGCGCCTGGGTCCTGAGCCACTGGACGACATTGCGCTGCAACTGGCTGCACTGCCGGACGTCGACTTGCTCGATGACCCGGCGCGCCAGCCGTGGCTGGAAATTCGCGTGCGGCTGGACGAGCCGCAGCCGGACCTGCGCCAGCAGCTGGAAACCGCCCTGCAAGGCAAAGCCGTTCGATTGGTGCGCATCGGCGCCGAATACGCCGGGCGCAAGGCGGCGGGCGATGACGACAGCCCCTTGATCGATCTGGAACGCCTCAGCCCTCAGGAACTGTTCAGCCGCGTCTGGCAGGACGGCTTTGGCAATGAAGTCGATGCCCAGACTTTGGATGATTTCGCACAGCTGTTGCAGCAGGTGCAACTGGAGGGCGAGCAGCCATGAAGATCCTTGCCATCCGCCTGAAAAACCTCGCCTCGCTGGCCGGGCCGTTCGAGCTGGACTTCACTGCCGAACCGCTGGCCAGCGCCGGCCTGTTCGCCATCACCGGGCCCACCGGCGCGGGCAAGAGCACCCTGCTCGATGCCTTGTGCCTGGCACTGTACGGCGCGGTGCCGCGCTTGAGCAACACCGGCCGGGACGCCAAGGTCCCGGATGCCGATGGCGAGATTGCCAGCGGCGACCCGCGCACCCTGCTGCGCCGTGGCGCGGGCGCAGGGTACGCCGAAGTGGATTTCGTCGGCATCGACGGCCGCCGCTACCGCGCCCGTTGGGAAGCCAATCGCGCCCGCGACAAGGCCGGTGGCAAGCTGCAGAACAGCCGCCAGAGCCTGCGCGACCTGGACAGCGAACAGTTGCTGGCAAGCCAGAAAGGCGAATACAAGGCCCTGCTCGAAGCCCGATTGGGCCTGAACTTCGAACAGTTCACCCGCGCGGTGATGCTGGCCCAAAGTGAATTCAGCGCCTTCCTCAAGGCGGACGACAACGAGCGCAGCGAACTGCTGGAAAAACTCACCGACACCGCGCTCTATACCCGCCTGGGCAAGCGCGCCTTCGAACAGGCCCGCGACGCTCGCGATGCCTTGAAACAACTGCAGGAGCAGGCCGGCGGCATCGCGCCACTGCCGGCAGACGCCCGGGAAGCGCTGGACCTGCACCTGACCCAGGCGCGCGAGCAACTGCTGGTTGAGCAGACACACCTGCGAACGCTTGAACAACAGCGCCAATGGCTGGCTGAACAGGCGCGCCTGGCCGACGAACAACAGAGCGCTGAACGGCATGTGCATGAACTGAGCGCGGCGTTCGAGCAGCAAGGCGCATTGCGCAATGATCTGGCCCTCCTCGAACAGCTCGCCCCTCAGCGCCATCTGTTTGTGCGCAGTGTCGAGTTGCAGGCAAACCTTGATCGGCTTGCCGAACAGCTGACCCGTCACGCGTCACACCATGACGCACTGAACGCCCGCCAGCTGGCGCTGCAATCCAGCCAGCGCAGCGCTCACAGCGCCCTGCACACGGCGTTGCAAGCCCAGAGCGAGGCTGCCCCCAACCTGCGCCAGGCCTTCGAAGCGCAAGGCAGCCTTGCCCACCTGAACCAGCAAAAGCACCAGCTCGACGGGCCTCGCCTGGCTGCCGAACAGGCCTTCAACGAAGGGCTGGCGAACCTGCAGGCCCTGCTAGCGCGTCAGCAGCACAGTGAGCAACAGCTGCAGCACATTTGCAGCGCCCTTGAGCACAGCGTCGAACTGGCGCCGCTGGCCAATGCCTGGACGGTGCATCGGCCACGCCTGCAGCAGGTCGTCCAGCTCAGCGCCCGACAGGGCTTGGGCCGCGCCGAATTGCCCGCCCTTGAACAACGCGCCAGCGCTACCGAACAGCAGTGGCAACAGCGCCGTCAGCACCTTACCGAGCTATTTACCCAGGCCGGTTGCGGGGTTGAAGAGCTGGGCGAGCGCTTGCAGACGCTGAACACTCACTTGCACACGCAACGCCAACAGCAGCGTAGCCTTGAGGAACTGGAGCGGCTGTCGAGTCGTCGCCAGGAGTTCGACCAGCGCCTGCAGGCGATGCACGTGAACCTGCAACAGCTCGGCGAGCAACGCGAAGCCCGTACCGGCGAAGGCCTGGCACTCAAGACCCGCCAGCAAAGCGCTGAACAGGCCCTGAGCGTCACTCTGGAACTGCTCGAGCGCCAGCGCGTGGCCCGCAGTGCCAGCGTCGAAGAGCTGCGCGGGCAACTGCAGCCCGAGCAGCCGTGTCCGGTCTGCGGCAGCCAGGAACACCCCTGGCACCAGCCCGAAGCGCTGCTGCAAGCCTTGGGCAGCCACGACAGCCGTGAAGAAGCCCAAGCCCGCCAGCGGGTGGAGCAACTCAATACCCGGCTGACCGAATTGCGTATCGAAGTGGCTGGGTTGATTGACCAGCAAAAGCAGCTCAAGGCCCAGGAAGAACCGCTGCTGGCCCAACAATTGGCGCTGACGACGCAACTTGAGGCCCACCCGAGCCACCCGCAATGGCTAGAGCAAGGCGAGACGCAACGGGCCGACTGGTTGCGCACGCACCTTGAACAGCTGAACGCCAGCGTCACCGCAGCCGAACAGCAGCAGAACCGTCTGTTGGCGCTGCAAAAAGAGGCCGCGCAGTTGCAACAACAGGTGCAACAGGCGCAGGACGCGAGCCAGACCGCCGCCCAGCACCTCAACGAACAACAGCGCAGTTTGCTTGCCGATGGTCAGCGCCTGGACGAGGAGTTGGCTGCCTATGCCGATCTGCTGCCAGAGACGCTGATCGAGCGCCTGCGCAAGGACGCCACCGCCGCCTTCATGGACCTCGACCAGCGTCTGAGCGCAAGGCTTGCCCAGCTCCAAGAGCGCGACGAGGAACAGCGCGAACACACCGCACGCAAGCAGGCCATCGAACTGCAACAACAGCAACAGCAGAGCCGCGAACAGCAGCGCGCGACATTGCTGCAGCGTACCGCGGTGCTGGACGAACAGCTGCGGGCCTGCCAACAGCAATTGCGCCAGCTGTTGGGTGAGCATGCTCAGGCAGAACACTGGCAGCAGCAGCTGGAGCAGGCGGCCGCCCAGGCACGCCAGGCCGAATCCGAGGCCAGCCAGGCACTGCAAGCGATCAATGCCGAGCTGATCCAGAGCGCCAGCGACGGCAAGGCCCTGGCCCAGCGCCAGACGGATGACAGTGTCGCGTTGACCGGGCTGCAGGGCGCCGTCCAGCAGTGGCGCAGCCAGCATCCGAGCCTCGACGATGCGCAACTGCACGCCTTGCTGGCCTACAGCGATGCGCAAGTGCTCGCCCTGCGCCAACAGATCCAGGACAGCGAAAAAGCCCTGGAGCAGGCACGCATTCGCCTGCAAGAGCGCACCGCGCACCGGCAACAACATCAGGCGCAGAATACGACCCAACTGACAAACGAAGAACTGGCCAGCGCCCAGCACGAATCGCAATCGCGCTGCAGCGCCCAGGAGCAGGTGTGCGCTGAACTACGGGCGGCGCAGGTCGAAGATCAGCGGCGCCTGGACGCCCACCAGCACCTGCAAGTGCGCATCACCGAGGCTGAAACCCTGTATCAGCGCCACGCACGCCTCTCGGCACTGATCGGCTCGGCCGAAGGCGACAAGTTCCGCAAGATCGCCCAGGCCTATAACCTGGATATCCTCGTACACCACGCCAACGCGCAACTGCGCCAGCTGGTCAAACGCTACCGGCTCAAGCGTGGCGGCAGCATGCTGGGCCTGCTGGTGCTGGACACTGAAATGGGCGATGAACTACGTTCGGTGCACTCGTTGTCCGGCGGTGAAACCTTCCTGGTCTCGCTGGCCCTGGCATTGGGCCTGGCGTCCATGGCTTCCAGCACCCTCAAGATCGAATCGCTGTTTATCGACGAAGGCTTCGGCAGCCTCGACCCCGAATCCCTGCAACTGGCCATGGACGCTCTCGACGGCTTGCAGGCCCAGGGCCGCAAGGTGGCGGTGATTTCCCATGTTCAGGAAATGCACGAGCGCATTCCGGTGCAGATTCAGGTGCGCCGTCAGGGCAATGGTTTGAGTACCCTGGAGGTCAATGGATGATCCTCTATTCCTTCCGCCGCTGCCCCTACGCCATGCGCGCCAGAATGGCCCTGCGCTACGCAAGCGTGCCGGTACAAATCGAAGAAGTCAGCCTTAAGGCCAAGCCGGCCCGGATGCTGGAGCTGTCGAGCAAAGGCACCGTTCCGGTGCTGGTCCTGGACGGCCGAGTGATTGATGAGAGCCTTGAGATCATGCGCTGGGCGCTGGCGCAGAACGATCCAGAGAACTGGCTATTACCGGAGTCCAGCGAAGCGATGGAGGCGTTGATCGCCCACAACGACCAGGTCTTCAAGCTGAGTTTGAATCGCTACAAATACGCCGACCGCTACCCGGAGCATTCGCAGGATTTTTATCGCGAGCGAGGTTGTGAGTTCTTGCAGATGCTGGAAGATCGGCTGGGAAGGCAGGCGTTTCTGCTTGCCGATCACCCGAGCCTGGCGGACGTGGCAATCATGCCGTTCGTTCGCCAGTTCGCGGCGGTGGAGCCCGAGTGGTTTGCCCGGGCGCCTTATCCCAGGTTGCGCGCGTGGTTGAGCGGGTTTCTGGAGTCGGCGTTGTTCAAGGCCATCATGGCGCGCTGACCCAACACTTGTTTGGCTCAACGCGCTGGCAGAAACTTCAGGTCGGACGGCGAATCGATCGAGAATTTCTGCACGGTCTTGCCCAGCATGCCGGTCTTGGGGTCTCGGTCCAACACCACGATCCGGTTGCTCTTCTGATTCGCGATCAACACGAACTTGCCACTCGGGTCGAGGCTGAATTCGCGAGGGTGATCACCCTCGACACTGCGTCGCTGTACCGATTTGAGCATTCCCGTGGCCGGGTCAATGGCATACACCAGCAGTTCGTTGGCCGTGCCCCGGTTGCTGACATACAAAAACCGCCCATCCGGCGACACATGCAATGCTCCCGCCGCCCTGGCCTGCGCTTCGGGCTTGTCGGTCAAGGCTACCAACTGGCGCTGAATCAGGCTGCCGTCGTGGTAGTCAAAGACCGCCACCTGGGCGCTCATTTCCAGGGTCAGGTAGGCATGTTTACCGTCCTTGCTGAACACCAGGTGACGCGGGCCACTGCCCGCGGGCAAGGACGCCTCGGCCGGGTTGGCAGCGGTCAGAGGGCGCGCTTGATTGTTCGCGTCGTAGCGGTAGACGAACACTTTGTCCGCGCCCAGATCACTGACAAACACAGAGCGCCCATCGGGTGACGACACCACCGAATGCACATGCGATGAGGCCTGCCGCTCAGGATTGACGTGGCTGGCCTCATGGCTTTCCTGCTGGACCACGGCCGACAGCTGGCCGCCCTCGCCCACCGGGATCACGCTGACGCTGCCCCCAGGCGTGGGCTGAACGGCGTAGTTGGCCACAAACAGGTAGCGACCATCACTGCTGAGGCTCGAATGGGTCGGCTCATCGCCCAGGCTTGCCACCTGGTTGACCGGGCTGATCTGATGGCTTTTGCGGTCGATACTGAAACTGCTGACCCGGCCGGCAGGGTCGGCTTGCCCCGGGCCGTTCTCGTTGACCACAAACAGCGTGTGTTGATCGCGAGAAAGCGTCAGCCAGGACGGGTTGGCGCTTTTCACCACTTGCAGCGGCTCAGGGGCAATCTGCCCGGTGCGGGTATCAAAGGCGTACCGGTAAATCCCCTCGCTGCTGCCTTGGGTGTAAGTACCCACCAACAATTCATGGGTGGGCGCCGCCTCGACTTCCTCGGACATCAGCCCCAGGGCACCGACGATCAGGATCGGCATGACGATTCTTTTCATTGAGGGTTCCTCGCAGTCCATACAACAGACGGCCATTGGGCGAGGAAATTCCGACGGGCATCAGGCGTTTTCATCTTCGCCTTCATCATCCTCGCTGGCAGAAAAGGCATTCAAGCAGACTAGCCGATGCTCACCGGCATCGCTCTGGATCAACCAGGTTTCACCGTCCAGGCGGGCCGCTTCGATTTGCGCCGGGGTGAAGCTCCAGCGCTTGAGGGCTCGGCCGTCCATGCATTCGATCTTCAAGCCCTGGGCTGGATCAAAGTCGAATTCAAAGGCATGCAGGTCGTCGATCAGCAGCATACTGTCGCCGGTCTGCAGGATCTGGGAAAGGGATGGGGTGGTCATGAGACATTTCGCGTGGATGAAAGAGGCTCATGATAGGTCAAAGCGCAGGGCAATGCCCGTCAGTTAAGGAATGGAGCACAGACGTCCATGTAGGAGCGGACCTGGCCGCGATGGGCTGCGAAGCAGCCCCCGAGGCCGGTGACATCTACGACAAGCCCTGGGAGTACCGACGGTTTCAGAATCGCCGGGGCCGCTTCGCAGCCCATCGCGGCCAGGTCCGCTCCTACAAGGGTTGCGTCGAACTGACCGGCATTGGGGCAAGCTCCTACAGGGTCAATGGGCGAAGATTGAACCGCTCTCCTTGCCAACCATTTTCTCCGGTTTGATCAGGAATCGTGCCAGCGCTGGCAGCAGCCACAGGGCGCCAAACATGTTCCACAACAGCATGAAGGTCAGCATCAGGCCCATGTCGGCCTGGAACTTGATCGCCGAGAAAATCCAGGTGGCCACGCCGATGGCCAGGCACAGGCCGGTGAACAGTACCGCCTTGCCGGTGGATTTCAGGGTCTGGTAATAGGCCTCCTGCAACGGCATGCCGGCCCGCAGGAAACTTTCCAGTCGGCTGTAGATATAGATGCCGTAGTCGACACCGATCCCAACCCCCAGCGCCACCACCGGCAAGGTCGCAACCTTCACGCCAATGCCCATGAACGCCATCAGCGCGTTGCCCAGCACTGAGGTCAACACCAGCGGCAGGACAATGCACAGGGTTGCCGCCACCGAGCGGAAGGTGATCAGGCACATGGCCGCCACACAGAGGTAGACCAGGATCAGGATGGTCAGCTCTGACTCCTTGATCACTTCGTTGGTGGCCGCCTCGATGCCGGCGTTACCCGCTGCGAGAAGGAACTGCAGGCCATCGGTGTTGTGCTCATCGGCGAAGGCTTGCACTGCCTGGACCGCACGGTCGAGGGTCTCGGCCTTGTGGTCATTGAGGAAGATCAGCACCGGCGCCAGCGAGCAGTCGGCGTTGTACAAGCCGTCGGCACGGGAGATGGAGTTGTTGAGCACATCCTGGTTGCGCGACAGGGTTTCCCATTTCAGGTTGCCCTCGTTCATGCCCTTGATGATTTGCCTGGAGACCGACACCAGGGAAATCGCCGACTGCACGCCCGGGGTGTTTTCCATCTTCCACATCAACTCATCGATCGGCGCCATGGTGCTATAGGCCGAGCAGCCTTCGGCAGCGGTCTTGACCATGACCACCAGCACGTCGGAACTGGTCGAGTAATTGCTGATGATGAAGTTGTTGTCCTGGTTGTAGCGCGAGTCCGGCCGCAGTTCCGGCGCGCCCTGGTCGAGGTCGCCGATCTTCAGGTTCTGGCTGTACCAGAGGCCGCCGCCGAAGGCCAGCACGGCCAGCGCCACGGACACCGGTGCCACTTTGGGATTGGCGAAGTTGGACAGCAGGCGCCAGAACGGGTGCTCGCGAGTGGCGTCCTTCTTGCTGCGCTCCACTGCCTTCTGGCTGATGCCCACATAGGAAATCGCCACCGGCAGCAGGATCAGGTTGGTGAACACAATCACCGCCACGCCAATCGAGGCACCAATCGCCAATTCGCGAATCACCCCGATATCGATGATCAACAGCGTGATAAAACCCACGGCGTCGGCGAGGATCGCGATCATGCCCGGCAGGAACAGTTGCCGGAAGGTGCGCCTGGCCGCGGTCAGGGCGTTGTCGGCCTCGCTGGATTGCAGGGCGATACCGTTGATCTTCTGCACCCCGTGGGAGATGCCGATGGCGAAGATCAAAAACGGCACCAGCATCGAGTAAGGGTCAAGACCAAACCCCACCGTATGCATCAAGCCTAACTGCCAGACCACCGCCACCAGGGTGGTGATTAACACCGCGATGGTGCTGCGGATGCACCAGGTGAACCCGTACAACAGCACCAGCGTAATGAGGAAGGCGACGCCGAAGAACATCACCACCATGATCAGGCCGTCGATCAGGTCGCCGACTTTCTTGGCAAAGCCGACGATATGGATCTTCACGTCCGGGTTCTGGGCCTGGAACTTGTCGCGGATTTTCTCTTCCAGTTGATGGGAGAACTGCTGGTAATCGAGCTTGAGCAGCTTGCCTTGATCGTTCGGGTCCGGATAGGACTCCAGCAGCGGCACGTCGATGATGCTGGATTTGAAGTCGTTGGCCACCAGCCGGCCGACCTGGCCAGATTTGAGCACGTTGTTACGCAGGTCATCCAGGCTGTCGGGGGAGCCGTTATAGCTCTGGGGGATCACTTCACCACCGGCAAAGCCCTCTTCGGTGACCTCCGTCCAGCGCACGCTGGGGCTCCACAGCGACTTGAGGCCGGAACGGTCGACGCCAGAAATGTAGAACACCTCGTCGTGGATCTGACGCAGGGTCTCCATGTAGGTCTTGCTGAAGATATCGCCGTCTTTGGCCTCGACCGAGATGCGCACGGTGTTGCCGAGGTTGGCGAGGTCATTGCGGTGCTCGAGCATCTTCTCGATAAAGGGATGCTGAAGCGGGATCATTTTTTCAAAGCTGGTGGAGGGGCGGATCAGCGTGGCCTGGTAAAACAGGACGGCGCTGACCAGCAGACAGATGAAAATCACGGCCGGGCGGTTGTTGAAGATCAGGCGCTCGAGCAGCGTCGCCTTGTCTTGATGGGGGATGTTCATGCGGATCTGCTCCCGGCTCGTCATGGCTGGACCCTCTTCGCACCGGTCGAGGTCGCAAGGTGAACGCCTCCTTGTCCCACCAGAATCAACTCGTCGCCCGCTTGTGCTGCCGCCGCCGCCAGTGCAACGCGGTCCGGGCGGTTGAACACGCTGAAACTGCGACCGTCATCGCTGCTGCGCAGCACACTGCCGCCGTTGCCGACCAGCACCAGTGTCCCGTCCTCGATCAGCGTAGCGCTGGACAGGCCGAATTCGAGCGGGCCTCGGGCAGCCTTGAGCGGGATGGGCTGCCAGGTGGTGCCGAAGTCGGTGGAGCGGAACAGGTTGCCGCGCAGGCCATAGACCAGCAGCGTCGATGGCTGGGCGGTGCCGATCACGCCAAACAGCGAGCCTTGGTAAGGCCCTTCGAGGCGTTCCCAGGTCTGGCCCCAGTCGGCGGAGCGAAACAGGCTACCCTGCTCGCCAACGATAAACAGCCCGGCATCCTTGACCGCGGCAATGCCGTTGAAATGAAACTGGTCTTCGTTGTCGATGCGGTCGCTGACGTCTTCCCAGTGCTGGCCGCCGTCGAGGGTTTCCAGCAACGCGCCATAGGCACCGATCGCCAAGCCATTCTGCCGGTCCTTGAACCAGACATCCAGCAACGGCGCCTCGCGCTTCAGGTCTTCGAATTGCTTGATCCAGCTCGCTCCAGCATCGTTGCTGAAGAGGATCTGTGCATCGTGGCCAACGGCCCAGCCGTTCTGATCATCGACAAAGAACACCGCCGTCAGCAGCTGCCGGGTCGCAACCCTGGCCTGGGTCCAGTTCTGGCCCTGATCGTCGGAATAGAGAATATGCCCTCGGTCGCCAACGGCGACGAGCCGGCTGCCGGCATGGGTGATATCAAGGAGCAGCCCGCGTGACGCCTTGGCTGATTCGATGGAATAGACGGTGGTGGAATCGGTGTTGGCGACTGCCTGCAAGGGCAGCCCGGCTCCCATCAATACGGCACACAACGAAAGCGCCACATTCAGCCCAACGCTGGTGCGCCCTGCCCTGATCCTGGCACCTGCGGCGGTGCCCGGCATGACCGGCTCACTCATAGACCTGCCCCTCGATTATTGTTATTCGGGTCAATGCCTGGCGCTTTTGACGGACCTGAAACTGGCTGTCTAGAGCGCCGTGACTGCTGGACCAATCCTATCGGGCAATGGAAACGGATGACAATGAACATGACGTTATCTTTTGTTAAGCGCCGCCGCGGCAAAACACCGCGCGGCCAGACTGTGCAAGGGTTAACGGGGGCTGGCGATTGCACACCCGCACCCGCTCTGAATGCCGGATCATCAGTGGGCCTGATGGTCGCAACGCACAAGGTGCCCCTCACGAGGCTCAGCGCACGCCGCGTCGGCGCAATGCCGCTGCACTGAACTCGTCGGTATTCGGCGCTACCTGGGCAAAATCCACCGTTCCGACTTCTTCGTTGTCCAGGTTCTGGACGTGATAGCGTCGTGCCTGCAAGTCATGATAAACGTCCAGTGCCGACCAGACCGTGGGCAGCTCATAGAAGTTTTTCAGGTAGGCCATCGAGACCCGCCACAACTCGCCACGTCCGTCGTACTGGTCGACCACCGCGGCTTGCCAGCTGTCCTCATCCAGGTACAGCCGGCGTTTGGAGTAGATATGCCGGGCATTGGGCTTGAGCGTGCCCTCCACTACCCAGACCCGGTGCAGCTCGTGACGGGTGTAGTCAGGGTTGAGGTGACCGGCCTGCAACAGCGATTTGTACTTCACCTCGGGACGGGTCACCCGGTAGTTGTTGTAGGGGATGTAAATCTCCTGCTTGCCCAGCAGCTTCCAGTCATAGCGGTCTGGAGAGCCGTTGTACATGTCAGTGTCATCGGCGGTGCGCAGCCCGTCGGCGGCAGCGATCGGCGTGTCATAGGCCAGGCTCGGGGCCCGTCGTACCCGCCGCTGGCCCGCGTTGTAGGCCCAGGCTTCGCGCGGTCGGGCAACCTGATCGAGCGGCTCATGCACCAGCACCGCGCCACCGGCCAGGCGTGCGGGGCTGCGGACAAAGCTCAGGTAGTAGAAGAGAATATTGTCGAATTCGGCGGCCGAGCCTTTCGGGTCATAGAAACGGAACAGGCCTTCCTGCTGTGAGGTGATCGGCGAGTAACTGCCATTGCGCTGCACCGCGACTTCCGAGGCCCGCCGCACGGTGTAGTGGCCGCGGTAGCGGGCGATGTGGTTCCACACGGCTTCAACACCGGTCTGCGGCAGCGGGAAGGGAATACCGGCATAGGCGCCGACAAACCCGTTACCGCCCTCCACAAGACGGGCCTCGGTGGCATTGCGCCGGACGTTGTCATACACCCATTGCGGCGCAGCCCCCGAGCGACGACTTTGATAGACCGGCATCCGATAGGTGTCCGGGTAGGCCTCCAGCAACGCGACCTGCCCCGGCGTCAGGTTGTCCTGGTACTGCGCCATGTTGGCGCGGGTGATGGTGAACACCGGCTGATCGCTGGCAAAGGGGTCGACATGATGGCTGCCAGAACCGCCGTAACCGGCCGGCGGCTGGGTAATTCCGCCGTCCCAGGCGGGGATGGTGCCGGCTGCATTGCCGGCCATTTCCGCCCCCATGGGCGTCAGGCTCTTGCCGAGCCGATCAGCGGCCGATACCCCGCCAGTGCAGAGCGCCAGCCCTATGAGTGCGTATTTGAAGCGATGCGCCTTGAGCATGCTGTTACTTCTCCCTGTACAGACCAGGCCCCGGTGCACAGACACCGGGGCCTGCGGTCAGAACGAATATTTGAGGTTGAGGCCGACGTTGTCGCGGTCACGAATGGCGCTGGCTTGCCCGCCGCCGTAAAACTCGGTGTACTGCAGCTCAGCCTCGAAGGCGTTCTGGTAGCTGGCCTTCAAGCCCAGCGAGTACGCCTTGCGGCCTTCGATAAAGTTACCGGTCTGATGGGAATTGCCCTTGAAATCGTCCTTGTAGATGGCGAAGGGAGAAAGATTGACCCCGGCAAACACGTCATTCCAGGTGCCGATCAGCATCAGGGTGCCACCGTAGGCATCGGGGGTGACCTGGGCGCTGTCCTTGAAGCCGGCGATATACGGCACGTTGGCGCGGCTGGAGTATTTGCGACGGGTGCCATCGAAGGCGGTGTATTCCAGGCTGCTGCCACGCAAGTGCTCGGAGGCCACTTCGGCGACAGCGGTCAGGTTGCTGAAACCGAGCGTGGGGCCGAAGTTGTAGATCGTGCCCAGAGACGCATTGAACATCTCCACCCGCTCGCGGTTGTTGACCTGATCGCGCAGGCTCACGTCCTTGCCGCCGATGTTCACCACCCCGCCCGAGGCCATCTGAGGGGCCTGCAGGAGCAGATCACCGAGCAGGTCGCTGGTGGTGGCAACGCCGATCGGCATGTTGGGTCGATAGGCCAGTTCGCCGAACACCGAGGCATCGCCCAGGGTGGTGTTGAAGGTGAACCCGAACATGCGGATGTCTTCGGAGTAATGCCGGCGACCGTTGACCTGGTTGGCGACGTCTATCGTTGCAAGACCGCCCACCGTCTGTGCCAGCCCCTGGCGATAAGCCTGGGCCTGGGGTGAGTTGGGAAACGCCGCGAGGATTGCTTGCAACAATTGAACAGAGATCCCGGCCTGATCCGCTATCGCCTGCTGGAAGCCCGGCTCGACCGCCGCTGTCAGCTCAGCAAAATCCAGCCCGGCATATGAGCCGAGGTCCGCGTAGATGGTCGGCTCTTTGGCGTGATAGTTGACGAAATAAAAGCCAAACTCAGTGGAGTTGAGCGACGGCGCCACATAGCGCATGGCCGCCCCGAACTGGCCGTCATCCCGGGCATTGATATCCGGCCCGATGGACGCCACCTTGATGTTGCCCTGGGCATCGACCGTGCGCCCGCCCTGCAGACCACCGGCCCCCACTGCGCTCAGACCGCTGTAGACATTCGATAGCGGTGTGAGCGCCGGCAAGGTGGCATACGCCGTATTGCCGCCATCGGCAAACAGATCGGTCTCGGAGAAGAAAGTCCCCACCGGGTCCACCGCCGTCTCTTTCCAGTTGAACTGGTAGAAGGTTTCCAGCGAGAGGTTCTCGGTCAGGCCAAGGTTGAAATTCAGCGCCTCGACCGGCACCAGCACTTCCTTGAGCTCCGCGCCGGGCAGGCGGAAGCGTGCGGCGTTGATCGGGTTGGTGGTATTGACCCCGCCCCGGTAGAACAGCCCTTCGCCCCAGTTGAACACTTGCCGCCCGGCCCGCGCCGTCAGCGGCATGTCGCCCAGTTGCCAATTGCCGTGCACATAGGCGTCGAGGATCTCTGCCCGGCGACCGGCGTGGTCACGAGTTTCTTTGGTGAAGCGGTTATTGCGCGGAAAGTTCTGGCTGGGTTGAATCGGCATGTTGTTGTCGTTGAAAGCGGTGCCCTTGTCCATGATCTGCGTGTCATAGAACGCGGAACCGCGCACGAACAGGCCGTAATTGCGGTAACTGGCTTCAAGGTCACTGGTGATCTTGTACACCTCGGAAACCAGCCCGGTGTCGAAGTTGCGATTACCATCGTTGATATTGATGTCGTCGTTGGTTTCATCGCGCCCCTGCACGCGCCAGAGTTGGCCGTAAGATACCGTAGTGTCCAGCGATCCCTGGACTTCGCCGTCCAGAAACCTGAACTCCACGGCTGACGCTGGAGCGGCGATCAGCAGCCCTGCAAAGGTAAAGCCGGCACGCGCCGGTGCCAGGCGCAAGAGCGCCCTGGCGGGATTGATCCGCATGGTCTGTTTACTCCCTGTACGACTTATTGTTGTGTGTGTGAGTCAGGCGTCTGGGCCTTGCCGGCAGTGGCAAAGGCACGCAGCACCGAAGCGACTCAAGGTGTCGGCCGCTACAGAGGGAGCAAGGCTGATGCCAAACGGGGATAAATAATGAAAAAACCAGGCAAAACCAATCAATTTCAGATTATTCGTACAATGCTGATAAGAAGCCTCAAAAGGCCATGTAGGAATATATACGCCATACAACTACAACCACGAAATTTCATACAACCAAATTCCATGATCACATCGTTGAACATCTGAAACTTATGACCGACCCACTCAAATAAAAACAGATTTTCGAACTTCTCCAACCAGTAACAAAAAAGGTGTTACCCGCGATTAACGGGTAACACCTTTTTCATGGCCTGCTTATTCAATCAAACCAGGCTTTTACTCACGACTTCAAATACATCGCTCGAAAGTTCACCCGAGGCCAGAATCCGCTCCAGCTCACCCTTCATCAACGTCTGACGCGCGGCATCGTACTTGCGCCAGCGGGTCAAGGGTGCCAACTGCCGCGAGGCGATTTGCGGGTTGAGGGCATTGAGTTCGATCACCAGGTCCGCCAGGAAGCGGTATCCGGAACCGTCGGCGGCGTGGAAGTTGATCAGGTTCTGGCCGGCAAAGGCACCGATCAAGGCGCGCACCTTGTTCGGGTTCTTCATCGTGAAGGCCGGGTGCTGCATCAGCTCGCGCACGCGTTGCAATCCGCCCGACAAGGTGCTGGCGGCCTGGACACTGAACCACTGATCCATCACCAGCGGGTTGTCCTTGAAACGCTCGGCGAAGCTGGCCAGGGCCGTGGCGCGCTCCGCGGTGAACGGCGAATTGACCAGTACCGCCAGCGCGGTCAAACGCTCGGTCATGTTGTCGCTCGCCTCGAACTGATCAAGGGTGGCCGCCAGGACTTCAGGCTTGCCGCTGAGCATCAGGTACGACAACACGATGTTCTGCAGACTGCGGCGGGCAAAGTGCTCGGCCTCGGCGACATAGGCAGTCTGTTTCGAGACCTCGCGGTTGGCCTGGTAGCGTGCCCATAGCGCATCGAACAGCTGATCGGCCAGCGCCTTGCGAGCGAATTCACGCGCGGCATGGATGGCATCGACATCGGCCACTTCGCTGATTTCGGTGAGGTAGGCTTCGCTGGGCAACGAAAGCATCTCGGCAACCATGGCCGGGTCCAACTGGTGGTTGCCCAGCACACTGGCCAATGCCGTCACCAGTCGCTGGTCGATCACCAGGGCCTGGCCTTGCTGGTAGTGACCGATCAGCTCTTGCAGCACCTGCACCGACAATTGCTGGCCGGCCTCCCAACGGTTGAAACCGTCGCTGTCATGCTGCATCAGGAACATCAGCTGGTCGCGGTCATACGGGAAGCTCAGCTTGACCGGGGCGCTGAAGCCACGCAGCAGCGACGGCAGCGGCTTGGCCGCAATGCCTTCGAAAGTGAAGGTCTGTTCGGCTTCGGTAACCGACAGCACCCGGGTGTTGCCCACTGCCGCCGATTCGCCAGCCAGGCGCAGGGCGATTTCATTGCCCTGAGCGTCCAGCAGGCCCAACTCCACGGGGATCACGAACGGCAGTTTCTGAGCCTTGTCCGGAGTGGCCGGGCAGCTCTGACGGAAAGTCAGGCTGTACGTCTGCGCAGCGCTGTCATAGGTTTCGCTGACTGCCAGTCGCGGCGTACCGGCCTGGCTGTACCAGCGCTTGAACTGGGTCAGGTCGACACCGTTGGCGTCTTCCATGGCCTTGATGAAGTCATCGCAGGTCACCGCCTGGCCATCGTGGCGCTCGAAGTACAGGTCGCTGCCCTTGCGGAAGCTGTCGGCCCCCAACAGGGTGCGGATCATCCGTACCACTTCCGAACCCTTTTCATACACGGTCAGGGTGTAGAAGTTGGAAATCTCGATAAAGCTGTCTGGGCGCACGGCGTGGGCCATGGGGCCGGCATCTTCGGCGAACTGGTGAGTCCGCAGGTAAGCCGCATCCTCGATGCGCTTGACCGTGCGCGAGTTCACGTCGGCGGAGAACTCCGAATCACGGAACACCGTGAAGCCTTCCTTGAGCGACAGCTGGAACCAGTCACGGCAGGTCACGCGGTTGCCCGACCAGTTGTGGAAGTATTCGTGGGCGACCACCGCTTCGACCCGCTGGTGCGCCGCATCGGTCGCGGTTTCGGCCCGGGCCAGCACGCAGCTGGAGTTGAAGATGTTGAGGCCCTTGTTCTCCATGGCACCCATGTTGAAGTCGTTGACTGCCACGATCATGAAGATGTCCAGGTCGTACTCGCGACCGTAGACTTCTTCATCCCAGCGCATGGACTTCTTCAGGCTGTTCATGGCGTGCTGGCACTTGTCGATGTTTTCCGGCTCGACATAGATGCGCAGAGTCACTTCGCGCGCGGACATCGTGGTGAATTTATCTTCCACGCACCACAAGTCGCCAGCCACCAGCGCGAACAGGTACGCCGGCTTCATGAACGGGTCTTCCCAGGTCGCCCAGTGCCGGCCGTCTTCACCCGGGCCACTGGCGATCGGGTTGCCGTTGGACAGCAGCACCGGGTAGCGGTGCTGCTCGGCGCTGAGGGTGGTGGTGAAGCGGCTCATCACGTCCGGACGGTCGAGGTAGTAGGTGATCTTGCGAAAGCCCTCGGCCTCGCACTGGGTGCAGAACATGCCGCTGGACTTGTACAGCCCTTCCAGCGCGGTGTTGGTTTCCGGGTGGATACGCACGCTGCTGTCAACCGTGAATCTGGCTGCCTTGGGCTGCAGGGTCAGGTCGTTGTCGGTCAGCTGGTAGTCAGCGGCGGCCAGTTCCACATCGTCGAGCTTGACCGAGAGCAGTTCCAGCGCCTGGCCATCGAGCACCAGCGGCGGCAGGCCCGGGCCACGGGCCGGGTTGCGGCGCATGACCAGCTGTGCGTGAACCAGGGTGTGGTCCTCGAACAATTCGAAGGTCAGGTGAGTCTCGTCGATCAGGTACTCGGGCGCCTGATAGTCCTTGAGGTAAATCACTTGCGGCTGTTCGGTGCGCATGCGGCTGTCCTTCTACTGATGAACGGCGAGCTGGTAGGCCGTGTATTTGCGAATGTTGATCACGCCGGTGTCGAAGATCAGGTACTGGCCCTTGACCCCCAACAGGGTGCCTTCGGCCACGGGGCTCTTGTCCAGATTAAAGCTGACGATCTTGCTTGGGTAAGCCTGCACCGGGTAGCGGATTTCCACCGGCTCGGTGTCGTGCAATGGCTGGATGGCTTGTAGGCCGAATCGCCCCTGCAAGGCTTCCAGGCCTTCGCCACAGCTGGCAAACAGCTGGTCGCGCACGGCGCCAAGGTCCACCGGCTCGGCGTCGCCCTTGAGCAAGGCGCGCCAGTTGGTGCGGTCGGCTACCTGGGAACGGAACAGGTCTTCGACCAGCCCGGACTGCTGGCGGGTGGCGACACGCAGAATCGGCAACGCCTGGCTGGCGCCCTGGTCAAGCCAGCGAGTCGGTAATTGGGTGGCGCGGGTGATGCCGACCTTGATGCCCGACGAATTGGCCAGGTACACCACATGCTCGGTCATGCAGAACTGCTCGCCCCAGGCCGGGTCACGGCACGTGCCTGCCTCGTAATGGCACTTTTCCGGGCTCATGATGCAGACATCGCATTGCGCCAGCTTGGTCATGCACGGGTAGCAGTAGCCCTGGCTGAAGCTGGTCTTGGTCTTGCGCCCGCAATGGCAGCAGTGGATCGCACCCAGGTACTCCAGGCGCAGGGTCTGGCCAATCAGGGGGTTGACGGGCACTTCGGTGTCGCCCAGCCGAAACGCGTATTGAACGACTGGCGTTTCAAGGCGCGCCGACATTTTGCTGATGGAACCGCGGCCAATCTCGATCAATGGATGGCATCCGACTTGAACAGGATGTTCGGCACCGGCGCCGACTTCGAAGCACACTCTTGCGGGCCCATGTAGCCGGTGCGCTGTTCTTCCGGCAGGTTCTGGATTTCCCAGGCGATCACCGCTTGCAGCGACAGTTCTTTCTGCTCGGTGGTCAGCTTGCGGCCATCGGACCATTTGCCCAGTTCTACCGCCAGTTTCAGGCTCTGGTAGATATCCGGGGTGATGTTTTCAATCATTTGCTTAAAAGAGGACATACATTCTCCAAAAATCAGGCGGCCAGTTTACGCCGCGCCAGAGTCCCACCCAAGAGGCCGGTCAAACAACCGACCAACAACCCGCCGACGTGCGCGGCGTTGGCGATGGCACCGAAGCCAAGCAAGGTGATCAACCCGGACATGCACAGCCCCAGCCACACCAGCATCATCACCAGTACGCCGCGGGGCAGGCGATACAACGGATCGGGCGCCAGCCACTGGTACAGCCAGACATGCCCGAGCAAGCCGTAGAGCACACCGGACAAGCCGCCGAACAGGCTGGGGCCGCCAAACAGGTATTGGGCACAGTTGGAGACCACGCCGAATATCACGCTCAAGGCCAGCATCATCCAGGGCCCCTGGCGCCATTCGATACGCCGCCCAAGCTCCCAGTACCACAGGCCGTTCATGGCCAGGTGGAGGATGCCGAAGTGGATCAACATCGGTGTCAGCAGCCGCCACCACTGGCCGGCCGCCAGGCTCTCGGCCAGCGGGGTGAAGTACAGGTAATCGCCCTGCACGCGAAAATCGAGGAAGGTCAGCCAGCGAATGGTCTGGAGGTTGTCGCCAAGGCCGGTCAGCCCGGCGACCACCAGGCACAGCAGCAGAACGGCTGCCGTGACCGGGTTGGCCCGCAGCTGCGCGACCACCCCGCCCGGCTGGCTTGGCTGCTCGATGGCGGGCACGTCAATATCGGCATTGCCATCAGGAAAGCGCTGGTAGAGGTGACGAATCTGCTCGGCCACTTGCTCGTCGGCCACCCACAAGACCTGGTCACCCGCTTCCTCGCTGACCCGGTGCGACACCTGCAGGCGCCGCAGTAAGCCGACAAAGCCGCTCAGGTCGGTACTTAACGGCAAACGAAAAACCGCAACCGGGCTCATTGACGCTCCTCGGGTCGTTCAACGTCGACCCAGACGAACTTGCGCGGGTCGATCTGTGTTTCGTCGTCCAGCCGGTACGCCACCAGCTTGCCATAGAGCACGGCGCTGTAATCCAGGCAGGCAAGGTTGGGGCGAATCGGCGCCGGTTTGCCGCTGCGCCAGTAATGGCCGACGAACAGCATCGGCTCTTCAAGCCCATAGCGCAGCAAGGCGTTCTTTTCACTGACCGACAACGGCGTGCTGGCGACCCGCTCGGGCAAGGCATCGGGCTGGAAGACGATATCGCCGTAGGTCTGCGGGTCTTCTTCCCAGAATTTGGTGCGGAAGAACGCCCGGGTCAGGCCGTCGCCGCCAGTCAAGGTCAGGCCGTTGGGCAGGCGCATGTCGGTGCCGCGCAGCAGTCGGTCAAAGACATTGCAGGCGAAGCTGCCCGACACGGCTGCGGCCTGCAGGAAATGCTGATCGATGCGCCCGTCCGGGTACTGCTTGCGCAGCGGCTCGATCAGCCCCGCGTCCCAACAGGCGTGCACCAGCCGGAAGCGACCGGCGTCGAGAAACAGCGGCAGCTCATAAAACCAGCCGAGAAAGTCGCGCCAGTCGTCAGGATAGTGGGCGAACTGGGTCAGGGTTTCATCGATCAAACGGGCGTGACGCGGAGTGTGCTCGCGCACGAATTGCTTGCCGCTGTCCGGCAGCGCCGGCGTGGTCCAGCCCAGCGCGTTGAATTCATGGTTGCCCATGATGCACAGGGCCTGCCCGGCCTCGACCATGTCGTGAACGATGTGCAGGGCCTCGCGGATGCGCGGGCCACGGTCGATGATGTCGCCCAGAAACAATGCCTGGCGCTGAGGGTGGCGCCAGACGCCGGCCTGACGCTGGTAACCGAGGGTGTCGAGCAAGCGCTCAAGGGTGTTGGCGCAACCATGCACGTCACCGATCAGGTCAAAGCTTCGCGCTGGATCGAGCATCAGTCGCCTCCACCGCCGAGACGACTGCCCCAGCCGAGTTTGGTCCGACAGACTTCATAATAATTGTGGTCCAACGGATGAATCAGACGCAGTTTTTGCGGCTTTTTCTTCACGGTGATGGTGTCGCCGGGGGCGCAGGTGAAGTGATTCTGGCCATCGCAGGACACCTGCGGATAGATCTGCAAGTCCTTGGAAACGACGATTTTCAGCTCGCTGTTGCCGTCCACCACGATCGGGCGGCCCGACAGGGTGTGCGGGTACATGGGCACGATGACGATGGCGTCGAGTTTGGGGTGCATGATCGGGCCACCCGCCGACAGCGCATAGGCGGTCGAACCGGTTGGCGTGGCGACAATCAGGCCGTCGGCCTTCTGGCTGCAGACGAACTGGCCGTCGATGTAAATCTCGAACTCGATCATCCGGGTCGATTTGCCCGGGTGCAGCACCACATCGTTGAGGGCATCGCCCTGGCCGATGGCTTCGGCGTGGCGGCGCACTTCAGCCTGCAGCAGAAAGCGGTTCTCGACCAGATAATGGCCGTCGAGCACCTCGGCGACCTTGGTCTCCAACTCATCGGGGCGAATGTCGGTCAGAAACCCCAGGCTGCCGCGGTTGATGCCCAGCACCGGGGTGTTGTGCCGGGCCAGGGCGCGAGCGGCGCCCAACAGGCTACCATCACCTCCGACGACAATCACCAGGTCACAGACCTCGCCCAGCAGCTTGCGGGTGGAGGTTTGCAGGCCGTGGCCGGGCAGCACTTCGGCGATGGTGTCTTCGAGAATGACGTGCAGATGCCGCTGCAGCAGGAATTTCTTCAGGCGGCGAATGGTGTCGAGCACCTGCGAACTGCCGAGGCGACCGATGATACCGATATTGCGAAATTGATCCATGGGGCTCCTGCGCGGGTCTGGAACAGGCGTTAAGGCGAAATCCGCACGGCGCTGGGGGCACCTGAACCGATACTGGCCAAAGAAGCTGATTATGGGCGAAAGCGCCGCGTAGCGGCAAACGCTACCCTCAGGGCTTCCGAAATCCTGTAGGAGCGGACCCGGCCGCGATGGGCTGCGCAGCGGCCCCGGCGATTCTGAAATCACCTCCACTCGCTGGCTGAATCGCAAATGCCAATGGCCTCAGGGGCCGCTGCGCGGCCCATCGCGGCCAGGTCCGCTCCTACAAAAGCTGCGGAGTTTGTGTCGTTCAATGCCTTAACTGACTGGCATTGCGGCAAGCCCTGCTCCTATGCGTCCATAAAGGCTATGCTCGCAGAATGAACCCGTTCCCCAGCCTTGCCGACCTGCCTCGCCAGTTACGCCATCCTCAGGTGCGCGATCTGGCGTGGGTGATCCTGGCGCCGCCGATGCTCAGCACCACGCCCTGGCCGCAGCGCCACCCGCTTGCGGGCAGCGACTGGGTGACCAATCCCGACGGCTTGCGCCAATGGCTGCTGGCGCTGGACCAGGACAGCAGCCCGCTGCTGGAGTGGCTCGACAAAGGCGCCACCCGACGCCTGGGCCTGTATTACGAGCGGCTCTGGCAATACGCACTCAAGGCCGCTCCCGGGATTGAGCTGATCGCCGCCAACCTGCCGATTCGCCGGGCCGGGCACACCTTGGGCGAGCTGGATATTCTGCTGCGTGACCAGGACGGTGTGCACCACCTGGAACTGGCGATCAAACTGTATCTCGGGCCGCAGCAGGGCGACGGGCTGGACCCGGCGCACTGGCTGGGGCCGGGCTGCCATGACCGGCTGGACCGCAAGCTCGATCACCTGGCCCACCACCAGCTGCCGATCTCGGCCCGTGCCGAAAGCCGCGAAGCGCTGGCGCAACTGGATATTCACGACTTCAGCGCCCAGCTGTGGCTGGGCGGCTATCTGCTCTACCCCTGGCCAGGTCACGCCGACTCCCCGGCCGGCGCCCACCCGCAGCACCTCAAGGGCCGCTGGCTGCACCAGCGCGACTGGCCCGAGTTCATCGCCCAGAGCCCGTGTGGTCGTTGGCAGCCTCTGCCCCGCCACGCCTGGCTGGCGCCGGCCCATTATGCCCAGGCGCAGACCTGGCCCTGCGAGCAGCTGCAACAGTGGCTGGCCGACCTCGACCCGCAGGCACCGGCGCAACTGCTGGTGCGTCTGCGGGAAAACCCCGACGGCTACTGGGAAGAAGCCGAGCGCCTGTTTCTGGTCTCAGACCTGTGGCCAAACGTGCCGGGCGTCTGAGCAGGAGATGAGCCCATGAGTTTGACAAACACCCCGACACGCTATGGCAGCCTGTCGATTGCGTTGCATTGGTTGATGCTGGTGCTGTTGGCCGCGGTGTACGCCTGCATCGAGTTGCGCGGGCTGTTCCCCAAGGACAGCGTTGGCCGCGCGCAAATCAAGGACCTGCACTTTATGCTCGGTCTCAGCGTCTTCTTGCTGGTCTGGCTGCGTTTATTACTGACGGTTATCAGCCCGACACCGCGCATTGTGCCCAGCCCGCCTCGCTGGCAGCTGGGCCTGGCGACGCTCATGCACTGGGCGCTGTACCTCTTCATGATCGGCATGCCCATCGCCGGCTGGCTGATCCTCAGCGCGGCCGACAAACCCATCCCCTTCTTCGGCCTGGAGCTGCCGGCGCTGATTGGCCCGGACAAGGCCCAGGCCAAATTCATTGAAGGCTGGCACGAGCGCATCGGCACGCTGGGCTACTGGTTGATCGGTCTGCACGCGCTGGCAGGGCTCTATCACCACTATGTGGTGCGCGATAACACACTGGTGCGCATGCTGCCCGGGGGGGATTAAGCAAAGCCACGACGGCCCTGCAGGCCACCGGTATGAACAAAGATCAAGCGCGTTCCCGGGCTGAACGCCCCGGCCAGCACGCGCTCATGCAGGGCCATCAGGGCCTTGCCGGTGTAGACCGGCTCCAGCGGTAAACCGGCTTCTTGCTCGCTTGCCTGAATGAATGCCAACAATGCGGCATCAGCCTTGGCAAATCCGCCCCGGCTGGCATCGATCAGTGCCAGCGCGTCTTCTCCCGCTGTCACGATGGCCTCGACGTTTTCGCGCACGCCATGGCTCGCCGGTACGGCCATGGCACCCACCACGGGGTGTTGGCCACGCTCGGCCAGGACCAGCCCGGCGACGGTGGTGCCGGTGCCGGCGGCGAGCCACCAGCCGCTGTAGTCATCCCAGCCAAGGGCTGCCAGTTGTGCACGTGCCTGGCTGACGATCTGTGTGCACCCCTGCGCCCCCGCCAAACCGCCACCGCCTTCGGGGATCACCTGCCAACCGGGGTAGTGCTGCAGCCACGGCGCCCAGAAACCTGGCTGGTGGCGCTCGCGGTAGCCGCCGTAACCCAGCCAGTGCAGCTGCATGCCAAGGGCTTGCAGGTCGCGCACGGTCGGGGTGTCTTGAGGGTGCCCGCGCAGCAGGCCGGCGGTGGCAAAACCGAAGCGCTGCCCGGCGCCAGCCAATGCATGCAAGTGATTGGACCAGGCGCCCCCCAGGCTGATCAGCCCCGGGGCGTTGGCGGCCTTGGCCTGGCGCAGGAAATCGAGAAGTTTGAAGGCCTTGTTGCCACTGATAAGGGGATCGATCAGGTCCAGCCGCAGGATCGCCACCTCGACGCCGGCACGCGCCAGCCATCCGAGCGACAGCCGCTGCAAAGGTGCCAACGGCAGGTGATTGAAATCATCGAGAATGGACACGGACACTGGCAGCAATACCCTGACAAGAGGCGAGCGCGCAGTCTACCAGCGAGACCGCGCGCCACGCTGCTCTCAGAGCTCGGCCGCCAGCCGCGAACCCTGATTGATGGCGCGCTTGGCATCCAGCTCGGCCGCGACATCCGCACCGCCGATCAGGTGCACCGACTGGCCGGCCGCCACCAGCCCGTCATGCAGCTCACGCAGCGGGTCCTGACCTGCGCAGATCACCACGTTATCCACCGGCAAGACCTGCGGCTCACCTTCAGCCACCCGCACATGCAAACCGGCGTCGTCGATTTTCAGGTACTCAACGCTGCTGAGCATTTGCACCTGCTTGTTTTTCAGACCCGCGCGATGAATCCAGCCGGTGGTCTTGCCCAAACCGTCACCCACCTTGGATTTCTTGCGCTGCATCAGATAAACCTGCCGAGCCGGTGCGTGCGGCAGGGGCTTGATCCCGGCGACGCCACCGCGCGCTTGCAGCAACGGGTCGATGCCCCACTCTTTCCAGAACGCCGCGCGGTCCTGGCTGGTGGCCACGCCTTGATGCACCAGAAACTCCGACACGTCGAAACCGATGCCCCCGGCACCCACGACCGCGACCGTCTGGCCGACCGCCCTGCGCTGCAGCAGCACGTCCAGGTAGCTCAGCACTTTCTCGTGTTCGATACCGGGGATGGCTGGCAGGCGTGGGGCGATACCGGTGGCCAAAATGATCTCGTCGAAGCCGCCCTTGGCCAGATCGTCAACGTCGACCCGGGTGTTCAGGCACAGCTCGACGTGGGTAGTCGCCAGCTTGCGCTTGAAGTAGCGCAGGGTTTCATAGAACTCTTCCTTGCCCGGCACCCGCTTGGCGACATTGAACTGGCCGCCGATTTCACTGGCCGAATCGAACAAGGTGACCTGATGCCCGCGTTCGGCGGCCACGGTCGCTGCGGCAAGACCGGCGGGGCCGGCGCCGACCACGGCGATTTTCTTGACCTGCAGCACCGGCACGTAATTGAGTTCGGTTTCATGACAGGCGCGGGGGTTGACCAGGCAACTGGTCAACTTGCCGCCGAAGGTGTGATCCAGGCAGGCCTGGTTGCAGCCGATACACGTGTTGATCTCGTCGCCACGACCGGCCGCCGCTTTGTTGACGAATTCCGGATCAGCCAGAAACGGCCGCGCCATCGAGACCATGTCGGCATCGCCTTCGGCGAGGATCTGCTCGGCGATTTCCGGGGTGTTGATCCGGTTGGTGGTGATCAGTGGAATCTTCACCGAACCGCGCAGCCTGGCAGTGACCTTGCTGAACGCGGCACGCGGGACTTTGGTGGCGATGGTCGGAATACGCGCCTCGTGCCAGCCGATGCCGGTGTTGAGCAGGGTCGCGCCGGACTGCTCGATGGCCTGCGCCAACTGCACGATTTCTTCCCAGCTGCTGCCGCCCTCGACCAGGTCGAGCATCGACAGGCGGAAAATGATGATGAAATTCGGCCCTACCGCCTCACGCACGCGGCTGACGATCTCTACGGCCAGGCGCATGCGGTTCTCGTAGCTGCCGCCCCAGCGGTCGGTACGCTGGTTGGTGTGGGCGGCGAGGAACTGGTTGATGAAGTAGCCTTCCGAGCCCATGATTTCGACGCCGTCGTAGCCGGCACTTTGCGCCAGCACCGAGCAATTGACGAAGTCCTGGATCTGCTTCTCGATCCCCTCTTCGTCCAGCTCCCTGGGCTTGAACGGGTTGATCGGTGCCTGGATGGCGCTGGGCGCGACCTGTTTGGGGCTGTAGGCATAGCGCCCGGCGTGGAGAATCTGCAGGCAGATCTTGCCACCGGCTTCGTGCACCGCCTGGGTGACAACCCGGTGCTTCTGCGCTTCTTCGGGGGTGCTCAGCTTGGCTGCGCCCGAATACACGCCACCCTCTTCGTTGGGGGCAATGCCACCGGTCACCATCAGGCCAACACCGCCACGGGCACGCTCGGCAAAATACGCGGCCATACGCTCGAAGCCGCCAGGCTTTTCTTCAAGGCCCGTGTGCATCGAGCCCATCAGGCTGCGATTGCGCAAGGTGGTAAAGCCCAGGTCCAGCGGGGCCAACAGTTTCGGGTAGTGAGCGGCGGTCATATAGACTCCACAACGGACATGATCACGGAATGCGAAGGCGTCGAGGCCTGCGTCGTTTATAGGTACCGACATTAAACGGGCGTTTGGGAGGTCTCAATGACCGAAAATGACAAGTTATTGATCCAATCGCGCAGCAGGACTGCCCTTGCTCTGAATGCTTTCTTCAGGCAGTAATGCCGTTCACTTGGCCCCGGTCGGATTCCCCATATATGGGAAAAAAACCCCACGACCACTTGTCTGTTCGAGTGACGCTCGCCCGTGCTCACGAGCAACCCGTACCTAGACTCATTTTGGTTATAACTAATTTGGTCAGGTGATAGACATGACTCAAGACGAAACCGAAGCAAGGGCTGACTATGACCCGGACAACCCCGCGCGGCGTGACCTGCTGCTCGGCCTACTGACCCTCTACTCCTTCTCCCTGATCCCCTGGGGCGTGGTGCAAGCGGCCCCGAATGATGCACGTGGCGCCTTCCGAGCGGTTTCCGAACTCATCACCGGCCGCCGCTCCCTCAGAGGTGGACTGGAAGGCGACATCTTCGAGAAGCTCACAGCCGACGACCCCGATTTTCCTGCAAAGGTTGTAGCGCTGCTGGCGTTGATTGATGAGCGCCGGCTTCATATCGACCTGTTGCAGGCGGTCCTGGACGCCTCGTTCCCGGCGCTGGCGCCGCTGCCTCGCCAGATCGCCAGCGGATGGTTCCTCGGCGTGGTCGGCAGCGGCTTCAATGCGCTTACCGTGGCCTACGAGCACGCCCTGAATGCGGAAATCGTCGAGGATGTCCTGGAACCGCAGGGCTTCTGCCTGGGCAATCCCGGCGTCTGGGCCGAGTCACCACTCGCTTGAGGTGCATTCCATGTCTGAACAACCCACGCTGTCCGCCGATTACGTCGTGATCGGTTCCGGTATCTGTGGCTCGCTGGTGGCCCGCCGGCTGGCGCAACAAGGCGCCTCCGTGCTGATCCTCGAGGCGGGTCCGCGCATCAAGCGCGACGATATCTTCAAAGCATTCATCGACTCGCCGCGCAAGAGAGACTTCCAGGCGCCCTATCCCTTTTCGCCCTGGGCGCCGCATCCGGACTTCCAACCCGTGGACAACGGCTATCTGGTCCAGGCCGGTCCCGATCCCTACCGGGCCGAATACCTGCGCGTGGTCGGCGGCACCACTTGGCACTGGTCGGCGATGGCTTGGCGCATGGTGCCCAATGACCTGAAAATTCGCAGCCTGTATGGCGTGGGCGTCGACTGGCCGCTCACCTACGACGATCTTGATCCCTTCTACCAGGAGGCGGAAGAAATCATGGGAGTGGCCGCGTCTGAGGCAGAGCACCCCGAATCGCCACGCAGTAAGCCCTTCCCCCTGGAACCGGTGGCCGAACCCTTTGCCATGCGCCGCCTGCGCGAGCGGCTCGATCCGGTCTACAAGGTGGTCGGCAACACTCAGGCACGCAACAGCGTCCCCTTCGACGGTCGCCCCGCCTGTTGTGGCAGGAACAATTGCCAGCCCCTCTGTCCGATCGACGCCCAGTACCACGGCGGGCTGTCCGCCGATGCGGCCGAGGACGCCGGCGCTCTTCTGACCCCCAACGCAGTGGTCTACAAACTGGAACACGACGACACCGGCCGCATCGTGGCGGCCCATTACTTCGATCCGAACAAGCAGTCCTTCCGGGTCACCGGCAAGACCTTTATCCTCGCCGCCAACGGCATCGAAAGCCCGAAGCTGTTGCTGCTGTCGGCCAGCCCCAAGTACCCCACCGGCCTGGCGAACCGCTCCGACATGGTGGGCCGCAACCTGATGGACCACCCCAGCACCTCACTGGACTTCGACGCCGCCGAGGAAGTCTGGCTCGGCCGCGGACCGCAGAGCGTCAGCTCGATCCAGACCTTTCGCGACGGGCCGGAACGCAGCCGACGTTCGGGCTATCGCCTGGACTTCACCAACATCTCGCGGGTACTGGGCACCACCCAGGCGCTGATCACCGAGGGGGTCTTCGGTGCCGAGTTCGACAAACGGCTGCGTTTCAGCGCCGCCCACGAAATGAGCTTGAAGAACGTACCGGAGGTGCTGCCACACCCGGATAACCGCGTCACCCTGAGCACCCAGAAAGACTTCCTGGGCATCCCCCAACCCCAGCTGCATTTCAAGATCGACGACTACACCAAAGCTGGCGTGGCGGAATCGAGGCTACATTTCGAGCGAATCGCCGTGCTCATGGGTGGCACCAACCTGCGCTTCAACGACAACTTCTCCAACAACCAGCATATCTGCGGCACGGTGAGCATGGGCAGCGACCCGAAAACCTCGGTGGTCGATCAGTTCGGGCGCTCCCACGATCACGAAAACCTGTTCATGGTGGGTACCGGCGTCTTGCCGACCTCAGCCACCTGCAACTCGACGCTGAGCGCGGTCGCCGTGGCCCTGCGCACGGCCCAGCACATACTCCCACGGCCCGAGACAGTCGCGCGTTCATCAAGCTGAAGACCTGTCTGTGCAACAATTCGCGCCGCAACGGCGCACACCCTTGATGCGCCAGGTGCCTGTTCACGATTTCGGTCGTGATCAGGCGCCCTGAGCAGCACTGGATCCTCGATCCTGACCTTCTTGCGCATCGGCTTGAATGCTTGGCCCTGAACGCCAAGTGCTGGCTGGATAGCACCGCTTTGTCTTGCTGGAGTATCTGCTTTTCTATGGCTAACGCGGCTCTACAACTCAGCACTCAACCAGTAAGCATTACACGCTAAGTGATGGTGGTGCGCCATCGAATATAAATGGCAATTATTATCATTGGCATTTATTTTTCTGAAGCGTATTCTCTGCGCGCTTTGTATCCGAATCATGTCCATGAGGAGTCGGGCTTGACGTACGCTAACCCGGGAAAACAGCAGCAATTGCCCCATCTCAGCACTCGGCTCACCCCCGACTGCATCGAGCGAGGTAACCGTCTGGCTCAGGAGTTCGATGACAGCTTCAGTAATGACACGCTTTGCGCTGAGCACAGCTCAAACACTCCCAGTAGCCGCTTTGGCTCCGGTAAACCATCAACTTGAGGTGTACAGATGAATGCATAAAATCGTGCGCCGGAAAAATGTTCACATTACGGGGCACACGTCATGAATTTGAAATATTATTCTGATAAGCCCGGATAGAGAACAAGGAAACGACAGACTCATCAGAAGTTATTAAAAAACACTGTTGACCTTTTTGAGAGCGACCACCGCATGATGTTGTATACAAAGATAAACAATGGATCCTGGATCCGTATTTAAGGTCAGCATAACAATGGGTGGCGAGGCAGAGCCTCTATATAGGGCTTCTCCATGGCTGTCACGATGACTGGGCAGGGATGGCCATTTGCCGTTCATCGGTAGAATCGGGCCATTATGAACTCTTTATTAGCCTGCTGTTCTGACATTGGGTGGCTGCCATTGGCTGAGCACAACCCATCATTGAATTGTATGCCTATTAGGCAGCGAGGCTTCTTTGACCAAACACAGGAGTTAATTCATATCGCTAGAAATTGATGATTTGATCTTTCAGACACACGAACCTTAATATCGCCGAGGGTGGCCAACCAAGTAAGCGCCACCGAATGTATCGCGACACAATATAACTATATGAGGTCACCATGGAATTATCATTCATTGCATCGCTATTGTCAGACAAACAATTTGCGGAATTTCTTCGCTTGGGCATTGTGTATGTCCACCTGATAGCTTGCTGCGTCGCCATCGGTTTAGTGTTGACCAGTGACATCGCCATGACCCAGCAGTTGTTCAAGGCTGAGCGTTGCTCCGCGAGTGATGCTCATCACCTTACAAGTTTGCAAAAAACAGTGTCATGGTCACTGATCGTTCTGTGGATCACCGGTTTCGCTATCGTCGGTATCGATGTTGCCGACAAGGGATTGGTGTATTTCGAAAATCCCAAGATCCAAGCGAAGATCGCCATTGTGGCTCTCCTGACGCTTAATGGATTCGTTTTGCATGCGGCCGTACTGCCTGCTGTTCAGCGTGTAGGTTCGCTGCTCGACCTGAGCGTCGGTATGCGGACACTGGCCCTGTTCAGTGGCGCCTTCTCCGCTGTTTCCTGGTTCTATGCAGCGATGCTCGGTGTTGGCCGTCCGCTGGCCTGGAAATACTCCTTGCTTGAACTGATGGCGGCTTATCCGCTGCTGATCGTCGGTGGTTTCACCAGCATGATGCTGCTGACGCACTGGTCGAAGAAAACCCTCGAGGCTAAGGAAAACGGCTGGAACAACACGCTTGTCGTGGCATCGCGCAAGTAAGCCAAATGAGAAAGCCCCGGTTCGGGTAACGCGGTTAACCGTGAGTAATCCGAACTGCGCATAATGGCGTTTTCGCTCAATGCCCCCACAAAAAGGCCCACCTTGGTGGGCCGGCGCCTAGATCCCGAGCCAGAATCTCATCCTGGGCTTTTGCGGAACAGGACACTCTTTGCAAGCGTTCACCACTCAATGACCAACGCAGCTAGAATTCAGCTTTCAGCGGAAAAAAATCTGCTCTCTCGTGCAAAATCCCCGCTGACCCGTTGCTTTACCGTACCCTTGGTTCAAATTCCAGAGAAATCCCAAGCGTTTCCATGCGTAAATTTCTGATTGGCATCGTTGCAATCATCCTTCTCGCCACGGTGTGTGGCTACGCGCTGTGGGCCGGGCAGCGTCCGGTCGGGCATTACCTGTCGGACCTGCGCATTCAACTGGCCCTCGAGCAGGGCGTGCCTGGCGAACGTGGCAACCTGCTTGGCATCGAACCCGAATTGTTTCTGGGCGACTATCAGAACGTCGCGCGCCTGCACCGCAAGCTGGCGGCCTATCTGGAGCAGGCTCGGGCCAAGGGCTTTCTGAGCAGCAAAACCATCGTCGTGCTGCCCGAGCATATCGGCACCTGGTTGTGGACCACGGGCGAAAAAGAGGAGTTTTACCAGGCCATTCACCGCGAAGAAGCCCAGAACTGGCTGGCCCTGAGCAACCCCTTGCAGTTTGCCGCCGCCTGGGTTCGCGCCGAAGGCCGCGATCGCACGGCCGACGCTCGCCTGCGCATGAAGGCCAGGCGCATGGCCGAGGATTACCAGAACCTGTTTGGCGGCCTGGCTCGCGAGTTTGGCGTGACGCTGGTGGCAGGCTCCATCGTCTTGCCCGAGCCACGGGTACAGGACGGTCAGCTGAAAACCGGCAGCGGCGCGCTGTACAACAGCAGCGTGGTGTTTGGCCATGATGGCCGCGCCATCGGCCAACCCCAGCGCCAGCTCTACCCTGATCGCAAGGCGCGGCGCTACCTCAATGCCGCTGAACCGCTCCTGCAAGTGGTGGATACTCCGGCTGGGCGCCTGGGTATCCTGATCGGCAGCGACAGCTGGTACCCGGACAATTACCGCCAGCTCGACGCCCAGGCGGCCCGGTTGATTGCAGTGCCCGCTTACCTGGAGGGCCAGGACCGCTGGTCGCAACCCTGGACCGGCTATCCAAGCCTCTGGGCCCCGCCTCAGCCAAGCCTGCAAGCCGGAGAAGTGAGCGAAGCCCAGGCCTGGCAGAAACTCACCCTGGCCGGCAGTGCTTTCTCGCCCAACGCACTGGTCAGCCTCAGCGTGTTCATGAACGGGCGTTTTTGGGACAGACCCAGTGCCGGCCAGAGCTTCTCCGGCCGCTTTGGCGAGGCCAACAGCGGCATCAGCCTGCATGGCGCACGCTTGCTGAACGTCTGGTTGTAAGCCGATGAACCGACCACGGGTGCGCCTGGGGGATTTGTCGGTGGGCTTTATCCATGGCCTGGCGGAGGCCGTCCGTGCCGCAGGCCACGATCCGAGTGCACTGCTCGAGCAATACGGGCTGGACCCGGCGCGGCTGGCCGAGCCCGAAGCGCGACTGTCGATTCCGCGCTACATGCGCCTGGGCCACGCCGCCATCCAGCTGACCGGCGACCCGGGCCTGGGCCTGCAGATGGGCCACCGCACCTTGCTCAGCCACGCCGGGCTTGCCGGCGTCACTGCCGCCCAGGCGCCGAACGTACGGGAAGCGGCGCGCACCCTGATCCGCTTTGAACCGCTGTATGCCTCCAACTACCGTGGGCAATCCAGCTTTCATGAAGACCATGAAGGCGCCTGGCTGCGCTTCTATTCCATCAGCCCTTACAACACCTACAACCGCTTTGTGGTGGATTCGGTCCTCTCCGGCTGGCTTTCGCAGCTATCGCGGCTGTGCGAAGTGACGCTGACGGCCGAACGGCTGGAGATCGAGTTCCCGGCACCTGACTATGCCTCGCACTACCAGGACCTCTTCCACTTGCCGGCGCAATTCGAGGCGCCGAACAATCAGTTGCGCCTCAGCCACGCCAGCCTGAACCTGCGTAACCCGCAACATTGCCCCAGCACCTGGCGGCACTTGCTGCAGTTGTGTGAAAAGGAATTGGAGCAGACCACTCGCACCCGCAGTTTGCGCGAGCGCATCAGCCGCCTGTTGGGGCCTCTGCTCAATGGGGGGTGTGAACCGAATCTGGAAGAAGTGGCGGCTCGCCTGAGCCTGCCGACCTGGACATTGCGTCGCAAGTTGGCCGAAGAAGGCACTCAGTTTCGCGCCATCCTCAATGACACCCGCCGCGACCTGGCCATGGCCTATATCCGTGATACGGAACTGGCCTTCGGCGAAATCGCCTTTTTGCTGGGGTTTGCTTCAGCCGAGGCGTTTCAACGCGCCTTCAAGCGCTGGAGCGGCCAGACACCTGGCGAGTTTCGCCGCAGCCAGCGGCAATTTGCCTGAACGTTAAAGTTCGGTGGCGTCGTCCGCCGGTTCCAGCGGGTCAAGTTCAAACGCTTGGTACTCGAGCAACTCTTCTTGGTAATCGTCCATTTGCCTGCTCCTTCGTCTCGTTCAGGTCGTTGAATTCACTGACCTTCCATTCACCCTAAAGTGCCTGGGTGACGAAAACATGACACGCATGTTTTCTTGAAATTAAACGTAGCAGGCCGGGCGGAAATTATCCCGCCCTTTTTTCGACATTACGGCGTGGTTGCGGACGATTCAGCGGCGGCTGCAGGTTCGGCAACGATCGGCTGCGCTTCCGGCGGCGGCGCGACCGGTTGTGAGGCAGGCTCGGCGTCATCCGCCGCCTGCACTGCGGGGGCAGCGACCGGTGCGGACTCAGCAGCCGGCGGTGCTGTCTCGACCGGGGTCGGGGCCGGGGCCGGGGCCGGGGCCGGGGCCGGGGCCGGGGCCAGGCTTGCCGCCACCGGCGCTGCGGGCGCCTGCTCCGGAACACCCAATTCATTACCCTTCTTGACCGGTTCCGGCGTCTTGTTCGATGTTTTCTTCTCGCTGGGCAGGAAGCTTTCGACCAGCGCGAAATAGCGATCGTAAAACTGGCTGGATGCCACGGTTTCGCTGGCAACCTTGACCATCGAATCGTCGGTGGAGCCGATTGGCATCGACACCGAACCCAGCACGCCGACGCCCAGGCTTGCCGAATTGTTGACCTTTTTCAGCGCATAACGATCCTGCAGGGCATTGGCGAACATGGTCGAGCGGTGGTCATCGCCGCTGTCGGCGACGCAGACCACGTTGAAACTGATTTGCAGGTGCGACTCGCCCGTCTGCTGGAAGCTCTTGTTCCCGGCGACCTGGCCTGGCCCGCTGCTGGTGATGATGTAGCCCTGGCTGAGCAAGGCACGCCGTGCCGCCTCGCAGGAGGCCGCATCGCTCACTTCGAATGAGCGCGAAAAGGTGCCGGAATCATCGAAGTTTTCGTGTTCGTAGATGGCGGCTTTCTGAGATGAGCAGCCTGTGGCGCCTGCCAGCACAAGGGCCAGCACCAGCGCACCGAAGACGGTTGACTTTGACATTGCAAATCCTGAGGAAAACGGTCTGCGCTATTGTGCATCACATCGATAGCGCGCGGTGCATGAATTGGGTTTCATTTACCTTACAGTTCAGGTCGTGATTGTGCAGGATGTCAAGCCTTGATAGGCGGATTACTCGACGAAAGAGCGCCTGACCCACCTTGCACGCGATTTCGGCCGCGATGATGTAGGAGCCAGGCTTGCCGGATCGCCGGACCGCTGCGATGGGCTGCGAAGCAGACCCGGCGATTTCGGGGCTGATATCCATTGGGGCCGCTGCGCGCCCCATCGCAGGCGAGCCTGGCTCCTACAGGGGGGTGTCAGCTGTCGGGATGGGTTACCAGAAATTCCAGGTGTAAGTGGTCGCCACACGATACTCGTCGTAATCGCTGCCGAATTTCTGTTTGACCTGGTTGTTACGCACCTCGAAGCCCAAGCCCTTGAGCGAGCCGCTTTGCACGACGTAGCTCAAGTTGATATTGCGCTCGCTCTCGGCGTTGTCACTGAGATTGCCACCGCGGTTCCAGTGGGTGCCCTTGGTGTAGCGGGTGAACACCTTCAAGCCCGGGACGCCCAGCGCGGCAAAGTCATAGCCATAACGGGCCGACCAGGAACGCTCGCCGGGCCGCACGAAGCCGAGCACCGACCAGTTCACCAGATAAGGTTGCGGAATAAAGCCATTGAGGGTCGGGAACATACTCTCGCCGAGCATACGCTGGTAACTGACGGCAAACATATGACCGCCCTTGAGCAGGGTGAACAAGCCGCCATAGGAGCGGTTATCCACTTCGCCACCGAGTGCCTTGCCATCTTCGTTGTTATTGAAGTAACGCAGGTCGGATTTGAGCTTGTAGCCATTGCCCAGATCCGCCATGTGCGCCAGACCGAAGTAATGTTGCTGGTAAATATCGTGCAACTTTCCGTAGAAGTACGTGGCCTGCAGTTGGCGGGTAAGGTTGTACGTCGCCCCACCAAAGTCCAGGCCCCTGCTGTCGAGTGAATCGCGGGTGCCAAACTTGTACAACTTCTCGTGGTTGGAAGATTCACGCGTCACGTTGGACCAGAAGCGTCCACCCGTCAGGGTCAGCCCATCGATCTCCCTGGACTCCAGCACCGCCCCCTGGTAGAGCGTGTCCAGTTGCCGGCTGGTGTCATTGTAAGCCACCGGCAATTGCGGGCGGTGGTCGCCGATCTTCAACTCCGTCTTCGAGTAGCGCATCTTCGCGGTAGCACCCGCGCGACTGTAGTCGTTTGCGGTCTGTTGCTCGCTGACGCTGAACGGCAGCGAGCCGTCATTGCCCGAGGAGTCCAGGCGTACCGCGTATTGACCGTTCACATCCAGGCCGACGGCCAGCGGAGTATCGGTGTACCCGGAGGTGTACTGCAGGTCGAACCCTTGCGACCAACTGTGCACTTCATTAACCGGTGCCGCGTCCTGGGTAAAGTTGCGGTGGAAGTAGAAGTTCTTCATATCCAACTTCAAATGGCTATCGTCCACTACATCAGCGTGGGTCACCAGGGGCGTCCCCATGACACTCAACACACTGATGCACCGCACGCCACGGCTCACCATTTTCTTCTGAAACATGTGACATCCCCTTTTATATATTTATACGGAGCAGAATCAACACGAAAACAGGGCAGCCGAAAACCGTGCTCCCTTATGCTGGGGGCATCGATTAGTGGTCAGGTAATGTCGTCAGCTTCCGGCCAGGAAGTTCAAACTTATGATTATTCGGTTCATTTTTTAACAGCGTCAGGCATTGCTGCTCAAGCGGTGGTAAGCGCGATTGAAATACACCAGCCCTTCCTGCGAGGCGCCCATTTTCAGGTCGAGGATTTCGCAGTAGAAAATGGTGTGCGAGCCCACTTCATGGGCCTGGGCGATGCGGCAATCAAAGCTCACCAGCGCTTCATCGAGCACCGGTGCGCCACTTTCCAGCACCTGCCACCGAGCTGTGCCGAAGCGCTGTTCCATGGTCAGTTCGCGGTTGGCGAAGACACCCGAGGTACCCTGGTGATCAGCGCTCAGAACGTTGACGCAGAGCACGCCATTGCTCTTGAAGTGCACGTTGGAATAGGACGAGCGGTTCATGCACACCAACAGGGTCGGTGGCTGGTCGGTGACACTGCAGACTGCCGAGGCCGTAAAGCCAAAGCGACCTGCCGCACCGTCGGTGGTGATAACCGAAACGGCGCCGCCGAGCAGCGCCATTGCATTGCGAAATCCAGTCGTATCGACCATGGTCTTGTCCTCCGGTGCTTCAGATATCGAGCACGAGTTTTATTGATTTGGCCCGCGAACAACACACGAGGATCTGGTCGTTGGCGGCCTTTTCATCGTCGGTCAGGTACACGTCACGGTGGTCGGGCTCGCCTTCGAGCACATCGCACAGGCAGGTGCCGCACACACCCTGCTCGCAGGAGATATCAATCTTGATGCCGACTCCGGCCAGCGCATCGAGGATTGTCTGCCCTTCGGCGACCTGGACGCTTTTGCCGCTGCGCGCTGCAACCACTTCAAAACCGGCACCGCTGTTGTCGACTTCGACCTGGAAGTACTCGCGATGGATATGGTCGTCGCTATAGCCTGCCTTGGCCGCTTCGCTGATCACCCAATCCATGAAGCCCGCCGGGCCGCAGACGTACAGGTGCACGCCCTGCTCCGCCTGGCCGAGCACAGCGGGCAAATCGAGTTTCTGCTCGGGCGCTTCGTCGTCGAAGTGGGTGCGCACGCAGTTGGCAAAATCAGCGCTTTTGAGCTCTTCGAGGAAAGCACTGTGGTTGCGCGAACGGCCGCAATAATGCAGTTCGAATTCACTGTCACGGGCTTGCAGGGTGTAAGCCATCGCCAGCATCGGCGTGATGCCGATACCGCCGCCAATCAGGATGGAGCGGCGGGCGTCAGCCGCCAGCGGGAACAGGTTGCGCGGTGCGCTGATTTGCACTTCACGGCCTTCGAGCAGTTGCTCGTGGACAGCCACCGAACCGCCGCGCGAGGCCGGGTCCTTGAGCACGCCCAGGCGATAGACCTGCGGGTCGGCCGGGTTGCTGCACAGTGAATACTGACGAACCAGGCCACCGCCCAGATGAATGTCCACATGGGCACCCGCCTCGAACACGGGCAGCGGCAGACCCGCGGGATCGCTGAGGTCGAGTACCACGACACCGGCGCCTTGTTCATGGCGCTTGCGCACCACCACGTTCAACATTTGATCATTCATTTGGGGCCATCCCGCGTTTCACACATTTCAAATTTTTCGGTAGGAGCCGAGCTTGCTCGCGATGCAGGCGCCTCGATACGTCGTGAGACCGCGCCGATGCGATCGCGAGCGAGCTCTGCTCCTACAGGTTTGCGCCTTAGCGCATAAACAGGCCGCCATTCACGTCCCAGGTCGCCCCGGTGGTGAAATAGGCGTCTTCATCGGCCAGTTGCACCACCAGCTTGCCGAGGAAATCGGCACTGCCCAGGCGCTTGACCGGAATGTTCTGAATCAGGCCTTCCAGACGCTCGGCCGGCACCGCGGCACGCACCGCCGGCGACTCGATCGGCCCCGGCGCGATGGCGTTGACCGTCACCCCGCGAGCAGCCAGTTCCTTGGCGAAGATCTTGGTCAGGGTCACGATCGCACCCTTGGACGCCGCGTAATGGGCGCCCGTGGCCGTGCCGCCGTTCTGACCGGCCAGCGAAGCCATGTTGATGATCCGCCCATAACCTTGTTCAGCCAGGTAAGTGCCGAACACCTGACAGCCGACAAAGGTGCCGCGGGTGTTGACGCTCATCACCCGGTCGAACTCCTCCGGGCTGATCTGCATCACCGGTGTGGTCATGGTCATCGCGGCGTTGTTGATCACCACGTGCAAGGCCTTGAAGCGCTCGATCACGGCTTGAAGCGCCGCTTCGAAATCAGCCTTTTGCGCCACGTCGAGCTTGAGCGCCAGCACCCGTTCACCGCTGGGGTCCAGCTCGCTGGCGGCCGCCTGGGCTGCCTCCAGCGAGAGGTCGCTGAGCACCACCGCGTAGCCTGCGGCAAACAGTTGCCGGGCGATGCTGTTGCCCAGCCCCTGAGCGGCGCCGGTCACCAATGCAGTCTGTGTCATGGTCGTGGCCTCAGAGGATGTAGCCGATACCGGCCAGGGTGTCGGTGGAGTTGATCAGCTGGATCAGCTTGCGCTGGATCTTGAAGCTGTCGCCTTCGCGCACCAGCTGGAAGGTGATGTCGGCGGTGTAGTGCTTGAGCACGTCTTTGCGAAATTCCCGCAGGTTTTGCGCGCAGCGCACGGTGATCACCCCGGCCTCGTCGCCCAGCACCCGGAAGCGCGACAGATCACGCACGGTACGGGCGCGCGGAGCGGTGGAGATCGACTCGCCGCTGGTCAGCCGCTTGACCCGCAACTGACGCATGTGATGGTCGTCATAGGCGTAGTTCAGGGTGTTTTCGAAGTCGGTTTCCAGCGGGTCGATCGGGATGATGTAGGTCGCGTTCGAGCTGTACAGCTTCAGCCAGTCGTCGAACTCGCTGTGGTCGAGCATGTCCGCTTCCTGCCAGATGAAGGCGGTGACCTGGTTGAGCAATTCAAGGTTCTGCATGGCGATTACCCCTTCACCGACATCATTTTTTTCCACTGTTGATAGGCCGCGCGCATACCGGTCTCGGCACTGACATCGCTGATCAGCCCGTCCTCGCTCGGCTTCTCGCCGGGCAGGCCACGGTTGAGCATGATGTAAAGATCGGTGCCGGCAGTGGCGCCCTTCTGCACCCGCTCCCAGGCCTCGGAATCGTCCGGGGTGCCGAAACCCATCGGGCCCTGGAAGTGCTCGTGCAAGCGCAGTCGATAACGGTTGGCGACGGCCGGGCCGCCGTCCATGGTGATCACCGCGTGATGGATTTCGGTCTCGTCGACCGAGATCGGTTGCAGCACCCGGAAGAACGCCATGGAGCAGGCGACGTTGGGGAACAGGTTGAGGTTGAACCCCGAGCCGCCGACAGCGCGAACGATGCGACGTACCTGCTGCTCTTCATGGCCTTCCTTGCGCAGCTCCTCGGCCAGCGTTTCGAAGCGCTCGGGGATCGGCAGTTCCAGGTTGGCTTCCAGATCGATCAGGTCAGGAATCATCACCATCACGCTGTGGCCGTTGCCCAAGTCTTCGACGTAGCCCGGGCCTTCGACGAAATCGAACAGCTCCAGCGTTTGCTCGTCGACCGAGGACAGGAACGACTTGTGCACCAGCGGGAAGTGGTAGGCGTCGGTGGTGTTTTCCAGCTGGATTTTCCAGTTGCCGGGGAAACGGAAGCGGTGTTCTCCGGCGACTTTCACCGGGTAGCCAGCGCCCTGCTTCATGAACAGGTCGATCCACTTTTTGGCCGGGCCGAGGAAGTCCACCAGCGGCTCGATTTCATCATTGAAGGTGGCGAAGATCATGCCGTTGTACTGCTCGACGCGCAGGCTCACCAGCGGCAGCTCGCCCTTGTCCAGGCAGTCGGCGTAGCTTTCCGGGTGCGGCACGCCACGCAGCGAACCGTCCAGCGCGTAGCTCCAGCCGTGGTACGGGCAGACGAAGCTGTTGGTCTTGCCTTTCTTGTGCTCACACACCGTGGCGCCACGATGGCGGCAGCGGTTGAGCAACACGTGCACGTCTTTCTTGCGATCGCGCACAACGATCACCGGCTGCTTGCCGATAAAAGTGCTCTTGTAGCTGCCGCTGTCCGGGATCTCACTGGCGTGAGCGACCCAGATCCAGGTCTTGTAGAAAATCCTGTCCAGCTCTTGGTCGAAGATTTTTGCGTCGGTGTACAGCGACGTGTGGACGCGGTCAGGCAACACCAGATCGGCGGGGCTGGTGTCCAGGTTCAGGGCTTCAATCAGGTTGCTCACGGGTCACTCCTCATCGGCAGGCTGGCCGACGCTTGAAAACTCGAATAAATCAGGCCGGGTGGGTCGGGCTCAGCGCTGGATAATCAGTTCGCGGCCGGTACGGGCCTCGACCTTGGCGTACTTCCACAGCTTGTAGGTGCCATCGCCCACCGGTGTGCTACGGAACAGGTTGCAGGCGGCGTTGACGGTCTCGATGTCCGGCACGTCGGCCAGCAGGTAAGTGGTCCAGGGGTAGCCGGTCGATGGGCCGACCATGCTCTGGTCGTCATCCATGTTGCCGAACACCTTGACGCCGGCCAGGTCGTGGATGCCGTTCCACATTTCGCTGAACGCGGCCCAGACTTGCAGTTGCTCCTCACGCGGGGCGTCGAAGAAGTTCTGGTTGATGCCCATGCAGAACAGGACACGCAGGGCTTTTTTCTCGCTCATCACAGTCACCAATACTTGAATTGAAAAGAGTTACAGGTAGCCGGGCAGCGGCTTGTTGCCGAAGAAAATGGCGCCGGCATTCTGGTAAGTCATGTCGCCCATGAAGGCGTGCTGGGTGATCACCTGGGCATCGTTGACGAAACGCGACAGCGGGCTGGTGCGATACACGCCGCTCATGCCAGAGAGCATTTGCGCGGTGCGCGCCACGTCCGCGGCCACCCGGGTGGCGTGGGTAGAAGACAGGCGCAACATGTTGGTCTGCTCCACCGACACCGGTTGATTGTTGAGGATGCTGGTCCAGGCATCGTCGATGGCTTCGTAGAACCAGGCCCGCGCCGAACGCAGGGCAGCCTCGGCCTTGGCCATTTCGACCTGCGCCAACGGGCGGTCGGACAGCGACGGTGCACCCGTGACCGAGATGCGGCCGCTGGCCATGCCGCTCAGCTCATCCAGTGCGGCGCGGGCCACGCCCAGGCCGACCACCGACAACACCTGAGTGGCAAACGACAGCGACGGGTAACGGAAGAAGGGTTCGGTCAGGTTCGACGGGCCGCCGCGCACGAAGGTCCAGTCTTCGGGAACGACCACGCCTTCGACGACCACGTCGTGGCTACCGGTGCCGATCAGGCCGACCACATCCCAGGTTTCCTCGACGCGCACCTTCTCGCGGGGCATGACGGCAAGGCGCGGCAACCCGAGCATGTCACCGTTTTTAGGGGCCACGCCAACGCCGATCAGGGACGCGCCCATGCAGCCGCTGGAGAATTTCCAGCGACCGTTCACTTCCAGGCCGCCGTCCACGAAAGTCGCCGGCTGAGGCGGGAAGATGCCGCCAGCAAAGACCACGTCCGGGCCGTTGGCGTAGATTTTTTCGATGGTCGCCAGCGGCAGCGCGGCCAGATACACCGGGTTCATGCCGAAGCTGGCGACCCAGCCGGCGGAGCCATCGGCGTGAGAAATGTCTTCGACCATCTTGCAGAACTCGGCGGGCGAGCGTTCGTCACCGCCAAAGCGCTTGGGAACCAGGGCGCGGTAAACGCCCAGGGTGCGAAAACGCTCGATGATGTCCTGGCTGATGAACTTCTGCGTGTCGAACTCGCCGCTGCGGGCGCGCACGCGAATCTCGGCCAACAGCTGCGCAAACTCATCGCTCGCCGTGATCGATACACCAGGCTGTTGTGCTATCGCGCTGAGTGCAGTCATGGAACTCTCCAAATAATCAGGCAGGTTATTCATCAAAGGGGTTGGGCCAACTGGCGGGCGACTGCGCACAGCAGTTCATCCGCACCCTTGGCGGCGACCAGCTGCAGGCCCACCGGCAAGCCGGACGCACCCTTCAGGGGAATCGTCAGGGCCGGGTGGCCGCTGAGGTTGAAAGCACGGACGAAGGCAGTCATGCCGAGGACGGCGCGGGTGTCCGCTGCGTCGGCGACCAACAAGGGGTAATCGGGCAGGGTCGGCAGTGCCAATACCGGGTACTGCGCCAGCAACGCGTCGACTTGAGCGGTAAACGTGGCGCGAACCTGTTCGGCGGCAGCCAGGGCGGCATCGGTGGTTTCGCTGGCGGCCAGCAGGCGACCGCTGATGTCTTCGCCGACCAGGCCGGTGGCAACCAGATGGCCGCAGGCGTTCCAGGTTTCACGGTTGATCACCACCATGCCGGCGTCATAGGCGGCAGCCATGCCTGGCAACTCAGTGCTCTGAAGCTCAAAACCGCTGGCATTCAGCGCGGCATCGACTGCCGACTGAACCTCGGGATTGGCCTCGACAGACAGCACGCCGACACGCACGCCATCAACACTTGGCAATGCCTTGAAAGAAGGATCGATAGCTTGCATCGCGGCGATCAGCGTCTCGATGTTGCGGGCAAACGGGCCGACGCAATCCAGGCTGCTGGTGGCTGGCATGACCCCGGCACGGCTGACCCGGCCAAAGGTCGGCTTGAGCCCGAAGACACCGCAGCAAGCGGCGGGAATACGCACCGAGCCACCGGTATCGGTGCCCAGGGAAAAGTCGCAAAGACCGGCCGCGACCGCCGCTGCCGAACCGCTGGAAGACCCTCCCGGGATGCGCCCGGGATACAGCGGGTTGGCGGCCGTGCCGGTGAAGTGGTTGATACCCGTGGTGCCATAGGCCAGTTCGTGCAGGCTGGTTTTACCGATGATCCGGCAACCGGCCGCCAACACATCCTTGACCACTTGTGCATGCACCCCAGCCGCTGGCGCATCGTTCAATGCACGACTGCAAGCGCGGGTCGGGTAGCCCGCGATATCGAGGGTGTCCTTGACCATGACGGTCAGGCCGCTGCCACCTAATGCCAAATGCTCGACGACGATTGTCATGTCATCACCCATTGAACAAGCGCACTGCGCTCGATTTCGATTTGCCCGGCGACCCGAGGGTGCCAAACGCTTAAATCTAAAATCGTAATATTTACGTGAAATGTCAATTGTATTTTGCAGTGTTTTTTGATGGGTATTTTGGGTGCATTTTCAGTTGGAACGCACCGGTCGCGTGCATTTTGGTAACACGACAAAAACAGCCAGTCGCGCTCAAAAAAACCTATTTATATCTTAAATAACAATTACTTAACTTATTTTTCAAGGCAAAACGCGCGCGGTAACACCCGCTTATCGGATGGGTTTAAAACGATAAAGCCTCCAGGATAAATAAAAAATTTCACCTGAATTTTCACGTATTTTTTAGTGAAAAAATCACACCAAACAATCGATCAAAAAATAGATTTTTCAGTGACCGCGATCCACCTTCAAAGCCACGTCGCAACGCTGTTGCAGGGATTTTCCAACCGCCCTTGCACACCCGCTCCGCGACAGCCTCAAATGCTTGGCGAAGTGCCATCAAGGCCCTGCTCACCCCTCGCTCAAAACGGGGCGTCGGATTTTTCTGGCATGCAACCTGCTATTTCCCCTACCCGAACATCGACGGCAGCGCTCCTCGAGAACTCGCGCGCCGGCTTCGCCTTGCAACGCTTCGGAGAAAGTCATGCTCTTCAAAAAAGCTGTGTCCACCCTGCTGTTGAGTGCTGCGGTCAGTGCGTCCATCGCCCAGGCCGATGTGAAGGTCGGTGTGATCACCTCCTCCACCGGGCCTATCGCCATGGTCGGCTTGCCGCAGAAAAACAGCGTGCCGCTGCTGCCGCGGGAAGCTGGCGGGCAGACCATTACCTATTTCGACCTGGACGACGCCAGCGACCCGACCGCCAGCGTCAAGGCGCTGAAGAAGCTGATCAGCGAAGACAAGGTCGACGCGATCATCGGCCCAAGCGGCTCGCCCAACGCCATGGGCGTGATCCAGTTCGCTGCCGAAGCCGGCGTGCCATTGCTGGCACCGGTGGGCACCGCCGCTGTGGTGCTGCCGATGAACGATGTCAAAAAGTGGGTGTTCAAGACCACCCAGAACGACGACCTGATCGCCAAGGCGCTGTTCGCCAACATGCAAAAGAAGGGCGTGAAAACCCTGGGCCTGATCGGCACCGCCGACCCCTACGGCGAGAACTGGGCCAAGGTCACCAGCGCGCTGGCCGCCGAGCACAACATCAAGGTGGTCGCCAACGAACGCTTTCAGCGCCAGGACACCTCCGTCACCGGGCAAAGCCTGAAGATCCTCACCACGCGCCCCGACGCCGTCCTCATCGCGGCCCCCGGCACCTCGGCGGTGATGCCGCAGACCACGCTGTTTGACCAGGGCTACCGCGGCCAGATTTACCAGACCCACGGCGCAGCCCTGCCCGACTACCTGAAGTTGGGTGGCAAGAAAGTCGAGGGCACGATTCTGGCCGCCAGCCTGATGCTGGTGCTCGATGAGGTGCCGGACAGCAACCCATCGAAGAAGATCGCCAGCGACTACATCGCCGCCTACGAAAAACTCAACGGCAGCAAGCCCGCCACCTTCGGCGCCAACACCTTTGACGCCGGCCTGTTGTTGCAAGCGGCGATTCCGGTCGCCGCCGCCAAGGCCTCACCCGGCACGCCGGAATTCCGCCTGGCCCTGCGCGACGCACTGGAACAGACCAGGGAGTTGGCCGGCACCCAGGGCGTCTACAACATGACCGCGACCGACCACAGCGGCTTCGATGAGCGCGGCCGCGAGCTGATCCAGGTCAGGAACGGCGCCTGGACCCTGCTCAAGGACTGACTCCGCTGTCCGCCGCGCGCCATCCCGAACCGTGAGATGGCGCGCAGCTCAAGCCTGATGACCCCGTAGAAGAGTTACCACTATGAACTTCCAGATAGCCATGCTGCTGGGCCAGGACGGCATCACCAATGGCGCGATCTACGCGTTGCTGGCGTTGTCGATCCTGCTGGTCTTTACCGTCACCCGCATCCTGTTGATCCCCCAGGGTGAGTTCGTCACCTATGGCGCCCTGACCATGGCGAGCATTCAGGCCGGCCAGCCGACCGCACTGGTCTGGCTGGTGCTGGCCCTGACGGTGATCGACTGCCTCCTCGACCTGATCGGCGCGGCACGCTCCAGCCACGCCTGGCGCTTTCCGAAAAAAATTCTCCTCAAGCTCGGTTACGCCGTCGCTTTGGTGGCGCTGGTTCGCACGCTGCCATTGGCCGAGCTGCCGATGGCGCTGCAAGCCTTGCTGACCCTCGCGCTGGTCGTGCCGCTGGGGCCGCAGATCTACCGTCTGGTGTTCCAGCCGATTGCCTCGGCAAGCTCGCTGGTGCTGCTGATCGTGTCCATCGCCGTGCACGTCAGCATGGTCGGCATCGCCCTGCTGCTGTTCGGTCCGGAAGGGGCGCGCACCCAGCCGTTCTCCGAGCAAGGGCTGGCGATTGGCCCGGTGATGTTCAACAGCCAGACGCTGTGGGTGATCTTCGTTTCCCTGAGCCTGATCATCGCGCTGTTTCTGTTCTTTGAGCGCACCCTATACGGCAAGGCCCTGCGTGCTACCGCCGTGAACCGTATGGGCGCGCGGCTGATGGGCATTTCGCCGAACCTGGCCGGCAAGGCCACGTTCCTGCTGGCGACCTTTATCGGCGCGCTGTCGGGCATCCTCATCGCCCCGATCACCACGCTGTACTTCGACTCCGGTTTCATCATCAGCCTCAAGGGCTTTGTCGGCGCCATTATCGGCGGTCTGGTCAGCTATCCGCTGGCCGCGCTTGGCGCCGTCAGCGTCGGCCTGATCGAGGCGTTCTCGATGTTTTGGGCCAGCACCTACAAAGAAATCATCGTGTTCACCCTGATCATTCCGTTCCTGATCTGGCGTTCGTTCACCAGCCGCCACGTGGAGGAAGAAGAATGAATCCGCGCTACCTGATCTTGCTGTTCGTGGTGACCCTGGGCGTGGCGGCGCAAGCGCTGCCGCCCTACTACGTCACCCTGCTCAACTACATCGGCCTCTACACCCTGGTGGTGCTCGGCCTGGTCCTGCTGACCGGCGTCGGTGGCATGACCAGCTTCGGCCAAGCGGCATTCGTGGGCCTGGGTGCCTACACCAGCGCCTGGTTGACCACCGCCAGCCCGGAGCAGATTCCGGGCTGGCTGGCCTGGGCCACGGCCTCGCCGTGGCTAACGCTGCTGGTGGGTGTAACGCTGACCGTGGTGGTGGCGCTGATTCTCGGCGCGCTGACCCTGCGCCTGTCTGGCCACTACTTGCCACTGGGCACCATCGCCTGGGGGCTGTCACTGTATTACCTGTTCGGCACCGTCGAATCACTGGGTGGGCACACCGGCGTCAGCGGCCTGCCGTCGATCACGCTACTGGGCTGGACGCTGGACCAGGGCAACAAGATTTTCTACCTGATCTGGGCGGTGCTGCTGGTCGCCATGCTGCTGACGCAAAACCTGCTGGACTCACGCGAAGGCCGAGCCATCCGCGCGCTCAAGGGCGGCCAGGTGATGGCCGAATCCATGGGCGTGAACACCTTCCGCGCGAAGATGGTGATCTTCGTCATCTCCGCCGTGTTTGCGGCGCTGTCCGGCTGGCTGTACGCCCACACCCAACGCTTCGTCAACCCGACGCCGTTTGGTTTGAACATGGGCATCGACTACCTGTTCATGGCCTTGATCGGCGGCGTCGGCAGCGTCTGGGGTGCCCTGCTCGGCTCGGGCATCCTGACGATGCTCAAGCAATGGCTGCAGGACTGGCTGCCGGTGTTGATGGGCAACAGCGGCAACTACGAGACCATCGTCTTCGGCATTCTGATCGTGCTGTTGATGCAACGTGCACCGGGTGGCCTGTGGCCGATGCTGGTGAAGCTGTTCAAGCCCCGCGGCAAGAAAGTCAAAACCGTTGCAATCAACAGTGAGCGCGAACTGCCACGTCGCCAGTTGCCCAAGGCCGGCAGCGTGATTCTGGAAGCGCGCCATGTCACCAGGCGCTTCGGCGGGCTGGTGGCCAACAATGACATGAACCTGGAAGTTCACGCCGGCGAAATCCTCGCCCTGATCGGCCCCAACGGCGCCGGCAAGAGCACCCTGTTCAACCAGCTCTCCGGCGTCGACACACCGACCTCCGGTGAGGTGCTGTTCATGGGCGAACGCGTCAACGGTGTGCGCTCGCGCTTGATGGCCCGCAACGGCATGAGCCGGACCTTCCAGCACGTGAAACTGCTGCCGACCATGAGCGTGCTGGAAAACGTCGCCATCGGCGCCCACCTGCGCGGCCACAAAGGCCTGCTGGCAGCGACCCTGCGCCTGGACCGGCGCGAAGAAGCCGACCTGCTGGCTGAAGCCCGCCGCCAGCTCGAACGCGTGGGTCTGGGCGACTACCTCCATGAGGAAGCCGGCAGCCTTGCGCTCGGGCAACAAAGGATCATGGAAATCGCCCGCGCCCTGTGCGCCGACCCGTGCCTGTTGCTGCTCGACGAACCGGCCGCCGGCCTGCGCCTGAAAGAGAAGGAAGCCCTCGGCATCCTGCTCAGCCGCCTGCGCAGCGAAGGCATGGCGATCCTGCTGGTCGAGCACGACATGGACTTCGTCATGGGCCTGGTCGACCGCGTGGTGGTCATGGAGTTTGGCCAGCGCATCGCCCAGGGCTTGCCTGAAGAGGTGCAAAAAGACCCCGCCGTACTCGAAGCCTACCTGGGAGGGGCCGAATGATGAACGCACCCGTACATGGCATGAACAACCAGGGTGGCAACACCCTGCTGGAAATCAAGGAACTGAGCGTCGCCTACGGCAAGGTCGAGGCCCTGAGCAACGCCAGCCTGCGGGTTGGCGAGGGGCAGATCGTCACCGTGATCGGCCCCAACGGCGCCGGCAAGACCACCCTGCTCTCGGCGATCATGGGCGTGCTCGGCTCGCGCGGCCAGGTCAACTTCGACGGCAGCCTGGAAGCGGTGCCTGAAGTCGAAGTGATGGTCTCTCGCGGCCTGGGCCTGGTGCCGGAAAAACGCGAGCTGTTCACCAGCATGAGCGTGGCCGACAACCTGCTGCTGGGCGCGTTCGAGCGCCACCGCCGGGGCAAGCGCGACCACGGCCAGACGCTGAAGGAAATCTATGACCTGTTTCCGCGTCTGTGGGAACGCCGCGACCAGCTGGCCGCCACCCTCTCCGGCGGCGAGCGGCAGATGCTCGCGGTGGGCCGCGCGCTGATGGCCAAGCCGCGCCTGCTGATGCTCGATGAGCCCAGCCTGGGCCTGGCGCCGCTGATCACCCGGGAGATCTTCCGCATCATCACCGCCCTGCGCCAGCAAGGCGTGTCGATCCTGCTGGTGGAGCAGAACGCCCGCGCCGCGCTTCGGGTCGCCGACTACGCCTATGTACTGGAGACCGGCCAGATCGCCATGCAAGGCCCGGCCGCACAACTGGCCGACGACCCACGGGTGATCGAGGCCTACCTGGGGTTGGCGAGCAAACATCAAGAGATGTTGGCCAGTTGAGCGCGCCAATGGAGCAAGGAGCCCCCATGAGCGAACCCCTGCGCATCGCCATCGTCGGTGCGGGCGCCATCGGCTGCACCCTGGCCGCCCGCCTGCTCGGCAGCGGCCAGGCCGTCACACTGCTGGCCCGGGGTAACAGCCTGGCCCGCATCCGCGAAGACGGTATCCGCCTGAATGACCTCGACGGCCAGCACCATGTGTGCGTCGTGGCCAGCGACGACGCCGAGGCCCTGGGCACGCAGGAGCTGATCTTCATCTGCACCAAAGCCCCGGCCTTGCGCGCCGCGCTGGAGCAGATCCAGCCGATGCTTGGCCCCGACACCGTGGTGGTACCGGTGGTCAACGGCGTGCCCTGGTGGTACTTCCATGGCGAAGGCGGCCGCTTTGCCGGGCAGACCGTCCAGGCGGTTGACCCGGACGGCGCCCTGAGCCGCGCACTGGACATGAAACACCTGATCGGCTGCGTGGTGTTTATCACCGCGCAAACCGTGGCGCCAGGCCAGGTCGAATCCAATAACCCGCACCTGATGATTGTCGGCGAGCCGGACAACAGCCTGAGCCCACGACTTGAGCGGGTGCGCCAGGTGATCGAGAAGGCCGGGATCGAAGCCCGCAGCAGCGACCGGATCCGCGACAACCTGTGGACCAAGATCATCGCCAACCTGAGCTCCAACCCACTGTCGGTGGTCACTGGCGCGACCCTTGAGCAGCTTTACAGCCTGCCGGCCTTGCGTGAGCTGGTCAGCAGCGTGCTCCACGAAACCCTGCTGACCGCCGCCGCCCACGGCGCACGGGTCAGCATCGATCCGCACACCTTTCTGGAACTGGGCGCCAACATGGGCCCGGTCCGCACCTCGATGCTCCAGGACTACGACAACGGCCGCCCGCTGGAGCTCGCCGCCATCGGCGACGCTGTGCTGGAACTGGCCGAGCAGATGGCGGTGCCCATGCAGGTCACCCGCAACATCATTGCCCTGGCGCGTTTTCGCGGCGAACACAGAACCTTTGCAAGGAGCCCGGCATGAGCCTTCAACCTTCTCACTGCAGCCACGAAGAATGGGCACTGCGCGTTCAACTCGCGCACTGCTACCACCTGGTGGATTTCTTCGGCTGGACCGAAACCATCTTCAACCATATTTCCGCGCGCCTGCCCGGCCCGGCACACCACTACCTGGTCAACCCGTTCGGCCAGAACTACACCGAGGTGACACCGGCCAACCTGCTCAAGGTCGATCTGGACGGCAATAAGCTGGAGCCCTCGCCGTTCGATGCCAACCCGGCCGGCTTCGCCCTGCACAGCGCCGTGCACGGCGCCCGCCACGACATTCAATGCGTGATCCACACCCACACCACACCGATCTCAGCCATCGTGCAGAAAAAGGCCGGCTTCGATCACCACAATTTCTATGGCGCCCAGCTCTATGGGCGCATCGGTTACCACACCTTTGAAGGCATCACGCTGTTCGATGACGAGAAGGCGCGAATGATCGACAGCCTGGGCGACAAGCACATTCTGGTACTGCGCAACCACGGCATCGCGGTCGGTGAAAGCAGCATCGCCAAGGCGTTCTTCCTGCTCTGGACCGTGCAGCGCGCGGCCGAAATCCAGTGCCAGGCCGGCGCCCTGGGCGGTGAAGACAATCCGTTGCCCGAAGACATCAGCGCCAAGTGCGCGGACCTGACCGCGATGCTGATTCGCGAAAGCGGCTTTGCGATCAAATTCTTCGACGCCATGGTCCGCAAGCTGATCGCCGAGCGCGGCCAGCCATGGTAAGCGAGGCGGACAAGCCGCTGCCGATCTCACGCCTTGATCCGCAAGGCGTGCTGCTGAGCTGCAATGACGAATATTTGCAAATGTGCAGTTACCCGCGTGAAGCCTTGCTCGGCAAGCCCTTCGAAATGATCAACCACCCGGCGCTACCGCGCCAGGTGCTGGATTCGATGTGGCGCACCCTGCGCGCCGGGCTGCCGTGGACGGCGCCGGTGATGGGGCAGGATCGCTTTGGCTACACGTTCTGGCGCTATCTGTACGTGGTGCCATTGATGGACGGCGGCAAGCTCAGTGCGCTGGGTACGGTGTACCACCCGCTGGACGACGGGCAGATCGAACAGGCTGGCGCGTTGTACGCTCGGCTCAACAGGCCGGGCGGATTTAGGGCACTGGCCGGCTGGTTCGCGGCGCGCTGGCAACGCGCCGCCCTGCCCCGCACGCTGGCGCGCTACCCGCAGGCATTCAGCGATCCGGCGCTGGCGGCGCTACACGGGTCCGGGAGCATCGGCCGCTTTGCCATGGCCTTGCACAGCCAGCAACTGCGCATGCGCACCGTGATGGCGCGGATCCAGATCAACGGCCAGACCCTGCGCCAGCGTGCCGACGAAGCCTCGCGCATGGGTGAGGAGCAGGCCCGACAACTGCAACGCCAGCTTAACGAAACCGACCAGTCCGCCGCTGCCATCCACCAGATGAGCACGACCATTCAGGCGTTGTCGCAAAACCTGCAACAGGCGGCTCAGGCCACCCAGCAAGTCGATGCGCTGGCCGAGCAGGGTCAGCAGACCACCACGCAAAGCCAGCAATCGCTGCACACGCTGTTTGGTTCGGTCGAGGAAATCGCTGAAGCCGTGGCCCGGCTGGCTTCGTCGATCGATGCCATCAGCGGCATCACTGAAGTGATTCACGGTATCGCCGAGCAGACCAACTTGTTGGCGCTCAACGCGGCGATCGAAGCGGCACGGGCGGGTGAGTCCGGTCGTGGATTTGCCGTGGTCGCCGATGAAGTGCGCAGCCTGGCGGCGCGAACCCGCCAATCCACCGGGCAGATCCAGCAATCGATCGAAGCCTTGCGCCAGGGCAGCACCCAGGCGCTGGAAACCGCCGTGCGCGGCCAGACGGCGGCACGCCAATCAGAGGTCGATGCCAAGCGGGTCGACGGTGCCTTGCGCGAGATTGGTGAGCAGGTCAGGCACATCACCGACGTCAGCCTGCAAATGGCCGCCGCGATCGAGCAACAGGGCCAGGTTGCCGAAGAGGTGAATCGACAGATCAGCCAGATCGCCGCGCTGTCGGGCCAGAGCCAGCAACAGGCCGAGCATAACGTGAAGATCAGCCATGAACTGCGCGAGCTGGCCGCCTCGCAACTGGACCTGGCCAAACGCTTCCGCCACGGTTGAACGCATCCATCGCCGCCTGCGATGGATCACCGCGTGAAACACGTCTTTTCGCTCGCCCTTGCCCTCCCTAGTCTGAACCCCACCTACCGCTCTCCCCTGTGAAACGGGGCGGCGGTAAACCAATAACAATAAAACAAGGTTCAAGACGATGACGCGACCCACTCGCCTGGGCATTGCCGTTGCGCTGGGCATGCTGACCACCCCCGCTTTTGCCGATTTCATCAGCGACTCCAGCGGCAAGCTGGAACTGAAAAACTTCTACTTCAGCCGCGACTTTCGCGATGGTTTTCCCAGCCAGTCCAAACGCGAAGAATGGGCACAGGGCTTTCAACTTAACCTGCAATCCGGCTTCACCGACGGGGTGGTCGGCGTGGGCGTGGACGCCATCGGCATGCTCGGCCTCAAGCTCGACTCCAGCCCCGACCGCACCGGCACCGGCCTGCTGCCTCGCGGACGCGATGGCCGTGCCGAAGACGACTACTCCAAATTCGCCCTGACCGCCAAGGCCAGAATCAGCAAGACCGAACTGCGTTACGGAGGGTTGATCCCGGTGCTGCCGCTGCTGGCCAGCAACAGCAGCCGGCTGTTCCCGCAGGTGTTCAACGGCGGCCAGATAAGCTTCAAGGAAGTGGACAAACTGACCGTCACCGCCGGACGCGTAGACAAGGTCAAGCAACGGGACTCCAGCGACTCCGAAGACTTGACCACCATGGGCCAGCTCGGAGCCTATTCCACCGCCGTGACCAGCGACAGCTACCGCTATGCCGGCGCCGATTACCAGGTCACCCCTGCCCTTACCCTGAGCGGCCAGGTGGCTGAACTGGAGGATTTCTACCGACGCTATTTTGCCGGGCTCAAATACAGCGTTGGCCTGGGGCCGGGCAAGGCGTTCACCGAACTGCGTTATTTCACCGCCAAAGAGATCGGCGCCGAGAAAGTCGGCGAAGTGGATAACCGGGTGATCAGCAGCAACTTCGGCTACCAACTGGGTGCGCATCGCCTCAGCGGTGGCTATCAAAAAATCTCGGGTGATACGGCCTATGCCTATCTGGGCGGCAGCGATACCTACCTGTTCAGTGAACAGCAGGTCAGCACCTTTGCCCTGCAGAATGAACGGGCCTGGCATGCCCGCTATGACTACGACTTCGCCGCCCTCGGGTTACCCGGGCTGACCTTCACCTTGCGCTACGTCAAAGGCGACAACGTTGACCCGCAACACATCAGCACGCGCAAGGCTGCGTTGCTTCGCGCTTCGGGCGATGAAGGCCAGGAATGGGAGCGCACCACGGACATTGCCTATGTGGTGCAAAGCGGGCCTTTGAAGAGTCTCGGCTTGCGCTGGCGAAACGCAACGGCGCGCTCGAACTACTACGACAGCGCCGATGAGAACCGGGTGATCCTCAGCTACGTCGTGGGCTTCTAAGATCTCCACCAAATCCGAATCCTACCCCTGTAGGAGCAAAGCTTGCTTGCGATGCAGGCGCTGCGTTGTATCCGGCCGACCGCGTTGATTTTATCGCAGGCAAGCCTTGCTCCTACCCGATCAAAAGCAACCCGCGCAGGTCCTGCACAAACGCACATCGGTCGTACAGCACCTAAAATTTGGAACCGCCCACCCTCCCCGTCTGCTTCGGCAACTCCCCAAACCGCTGCCGATAGTAATTGGCAAACCGCCCCACATGCCCAAACCCAAACTCCAGCGCCACTTCGGTCACACTGGCATGGGGCTTCCCAAGCAAGTACTCCCGAGCCGCCTCAAGTCGCAAACCGCGCAAGCGGTCCATAGGGCTTTGGCCGTATTCGCGCTGACACAAAGTGTTCAAGCTGCGAATACTCACACCCGCAGCAACCGCGAGTTCGGCCAAGGTAATGCCCTGGCCAAGGTGCTCACGCATGCAGGCGTCGATTTTTTGCAGCTGGCGGATTGGCTGGCGTAGCGAAAGCGGCTCTTGCTGCGCAGCGGAACAATGGCTGAGCAAAAACAGCGGCAAGCTTTGCTCCAGATGCTGCAACCAGCGCGAAGGCGTTGCACCCGGCGCCCCATCCGGCAAATGCTCCAGCAACTCGCTGACCAGGCGAAACCAGCGCATCGCCAGCGGCCGCTGCAAGCGGCTGACCGGCGCCAATGTGAAACCCGATGGCAAGTCATCGGCCAACGCCATCTGGCTGGCATCGAGCAATGCCCGCGGCAACTTGAGAATCAACTGCTCGCAGCCCTCCTCCCACACCACTCGGGCTTGCTCACGCGGCGACAGAATCGCCACTTCGCCGGGGCTGACGCAATAGCCCATGCCGTCGGACTCAAGGGTTGCACTGCCGCGCAGTGGCATCTGCACCAGCACGAAATCCTCGAAAGGCTGTGGCCGGATTTCCACCTGGCCGCCGTAACGCAGCGCATAGAGCTCGCAACTGGCTACCTGCCCCCGATAGAACGCCGTATCGACGCCGCCCCGAGGCCAGTCCAGTTCGTGCTCCACCAGCGCTTGCCCCATCAACCGCTGGGTTTCCTGCGCCGAACGGCTGGTAAACACCGGCTCGCGACACATCAACGACAAATTCAGGCCCACGCTATTGGCGGTGGCCGACTGCAAGGTCGTCATCTCAAAGCGACCGGTTGCGACGGGCTTCGCTGCGCTGCAGGGTGGCGCTGGGCGTTTCGTTGAACAGCTTGCGGTATTCGCTGGCAAACCGGCCCAGGTGGGAGAAACCCCAGCCCATGGCGATCACGGAGATATTGCGCACCGAGGCGTCTTCAAGAATTTCCTGACGCACAGCGCCGAGGCGAAATTTCTTCAGGTACGCCATGGGTGAGACGCCGAAGTGCTTGCGAAAACCTTCGAACAGTTTGAAGCGAGAAACACCCGCCGCGGCTTCGATGTCTTCCAGGTGAATATCTTCGCGGGCGTTGCTTTCGATGAAGTCCTTGGCACGCACCAGGTAGTACGGCAACTTGGCGCCCAGCTGATCACGCAGCTCGGCACTGTAGTTGTTGGGCTGGGACAGGATCAGGCCCTTGATCAGCGCGCTTTCGATATCACGGGTGAAGCACACCTGATCGAACAGATCGTGGCCGCGCTCCAGCTCGTCGATGTAGTAACGGGCCAGCCGCCACCAGGAGGCAGAAGCGCCGTTGACCGCATCCATTACCGGCTCGAACATCAGCGGCATTTCCGGCGGGCGTTGCAGCATGCCTTCCAGGGTCTGACGCATGGCCATGCGGGTGATCACCACGGAGATCTTGTGGCAGTCGCCGGCCATGCTCAGTTCCTGGGTTTCGTGAGGTGTCACGATCAGGCCCTGATCCTGGTTGGAGTACAGCCGACGGCCGTCCTTGACCAGCTCTTGCTCGCCGCGAATCGGCAGGCTGAGGCTGTAGCAATTGAGGTGTTCGGCATCCTCGACGCCGATGGTCACATCGGTGCCGTACTCCATCCGGCCCAGGGTCGTCGACATGGATTTGAAGACATTGGCCTTGTGGTGAAACTGAATCCGGTTCGGCTGGGGAGTCTGCAGTTCGTGCGGCCCGCAAATACCGGCCATCCACGCGCGAGCGCCGGCCAGGTCGTAGCGGTCTATGCGGATATCTCGAAATTGGACAACACTTGGTTCGGTCATGACAGTGCACCCACGGCGATGGACATCGACACGCTCTTCGGCGCGTAGGCTCATTGAGTTGCAAGGGCTATGCCCAGCCAGTGCGATCGGGCGATATCCGCACTTTTCGGCTAGTAATCGAAGACTATCTGGATATCGAACGCGGTGCGCGGCGATTACGCGCACAGCAACGGTGCCAAGAGCGGTCAGGGCCTCGGGCGAAGCGCTACCCAAGGCGTCACTTCAGCGCACAACCGCGTTCGATTTCGGGGCAGGTCGTTACCAAAATTTCCATGTGTAAGTGGTGATCAGACGGTTCTCGACCCAGTCGTTACCGTGGCTGAACTTGGCGACCACATTGCCGGCCTCCACGCCCACGCCTTTGAGCGGGCCGCTTTGCACCACATAAGACAGCACCAGATTGCGCTCGTGTTCGGCCGCCTGGCTCAGGTTGGCGCCACGGTCCACCGAGGTGCCCTTGAGGTAGCGGGTCATGAATTTCAGGCCCGGCACACCGATGGCGGCAAAGTCGTAGTCATAACGGGCCTGCCAGGATTTCTCGTTGGGCTTGATGAACGCCACCCGAGACCAGTTCACCAGAAACGGCTGAGGCACGTAGCCCGCCAGGGTCGGGAAGTTGCTGTCGCCGAGCATGCGCTGATAGCCCACACCGAAGGCATGCCCGCTCTTTTTCAAGGTGGTCATGGCGCCATAGGAGCGGTTGTCGATGTCGCCGTAGAGGGCATCGCCGTCTTCGCTGTTGTTGAAGTAACGCAGGTCGGTTTTCAGCGCATATCCAGCGCCCAGGTCGGCCAGATGAGTCACGCCCAGGTAGTGCTGCTGGTAGATGTCTTCCAGCTGTGCGTAGAAATAGCTGCCGGTCAGTGAGGGGCTGAAGGCATAGCTGGCGCCGGCGAAGTTGAGGCCGTCACTGGTGCGGCGCAGGCCGGAGCCGGTCTGCAGGTACATCTTTTCGTAGTTGGAAGAGTTACGCGCACCGATCTGCGTCAGGCGCCCGGCGGTCAGCGTCAGGCCGTCGATTTCCCTGGATTCGAGCAGCCCACCGCGATAGGTCGTGACCAGTTGGCGCGAATCGTCGATCACCACCACGGGCAGAATCGGCCGCAGTTCGCCCAGTTTCAGCTCGGTTTTCGAATAGCGCATTTTCAGCGTCACACCGCCGCGGCCGTATTCATCGGCCTGCTCCTGACGGCTGCGGCTGTAGGGGATGATGGTGTCATCGCCACGCCCGCCACCGCCGTCCAGGCGATAGGCATATTGCACCGCTGCATCGAGACCGAATTGCACCGGGCCTTCGGTGTAGCCGGAGGCAAAGCGCAGGTCGAAACCCTGAGTCCAGCTGCCCACCCGCGAACGGGCCGGGTTGTCTTCCTTGAAATCCCGATCGATGTAAAAGTTGCGGGTGCCCAGCGCCAGGCTGCTGTCACTGACCACATCCGCGTGCGCCAACAAGGGTGTCAACAGCCCAACTGCTTGTACCCCCCGAACCAGCCACGTTTTATCCAACATATTAGTTCTTCCCCAGTCGCATTTATCGCAACACATGAATAGAAGGCCCTTCAGGTACAGAACCCAAGGCCATGAGCAGTGGCAGTTTCTTGTTACCTGCGGCGAGACACTCTGGTGGTGCTTCGGTTGAAATTAAGCCGCAATAAGTTCGTCAGCGGCTATCCCGTTACTGAAGGACAAATAGCCATTTGCTCAGCGGCCATCGGCGAACAAAACCCGTGTTTGCGGGGCTGGAGCGCCTGCAGTCGGGGAACAGAGCCGATTTTACGGATGGGTTTCGACCAATAAGCGGATAGACCCTGCAGGCCACCCCCTCATTAAATGGAGGCATGAATTAGCCCATTGGCCGAGGACGGGGATATGACAACTGCACGAAGTGTCGAACAGTGGAAAAGTTACATTGAAAGTTGCCTGGACTTGCGCCCGGCAGACGGTGTTTATCGCATCGCCCGCGACATGTTCACCGACCCGGAACTGTTCGACCTGGAAATGGAACTGATTTTCGAGAAGAACTGGATCTACGCCTGCCACGAAAGTGAAATCGCCCATAATCACGATTTCATGACGATGCGCGCCGGGCGCCAGCCGCTGATCATCACCCGCGACGGTGAAGGCCGCCTCAACGCCCTGATCAACGCCTGCCAACACCGTGGCACCACCCTCACCCGCGTCGGCAAGGGTAACCAGTCGACCTTCACCTGCCCCTTCCATGCCTGGTGCTACAAGAGCGATGGCCGGCTGGTGAAGGTCAAGGCGCCGGGCGAATACCCCGAAGGCTTCGACAAGGCCACCCGTGGCCTGAAAAAGGCCCGAATCGAAAGCTACAAGGGCTTTGTGTTCGTCAGCCTCAACGTGGACGGTACCGATACGCTGGAAGACTTCCTCGGCGATGCCAAGGTGTTCTTCGACATGATGGTGGCGCAGTCGCCCACCGGCCAGCTTGAAGTGCTGCCGGGCAAGTCGTCCTACACCTACGACGGCAACTGGAAACTGCAGAACGAGAACGGCCTGGACGGTTATCACGTCAGTACCGTGCACTACAACTACGTGGCTACCGTGCAGCACCGCCAGCAGGTCAACGCCGAGAAAGGTCTGACTGCCAGCGACACCCTGGACTACAGCAAGCTGGGCGCCGGCGACAAGGAAACCGACGACGGCTGGTTCGCCTTCCACAACGGCCACAGCCTGCTGTTCAGCGATATGCCCAACCCGGCGGTGCGCCCCGGCTACGCCACCATCATGCCGCGCCTGGTCGATGAATACGGCCAGGGCAAGGCCGAGTGGATGATGCACCGCCTGCGCAACTTGAACATCTACCCGAGCATGTTCTTCCTCGACCAGATCAGCTCGCAGCTGCGGATCATCCGCCCGCTGGCCTGGAACAAGACCGAGATCAACAGCTTCTGCCTGGGCGTGGTCGGCGAGTCGGACGCCGATCGGGAAAACCGCATTCGCCAGTTCGAAGACTTCTTCAACGTGTCCGGCATGGGCACCCCCGATGACCTGGTGGAGTTTCGCGAAGCCCAGCGCGGCTTCCAGGCCCGCCTGGAGCGCTGGAGCGACATCTCGCGCGGCGAAGGCAAATGGGTCGAAGGCGCCACCCGCAACAGCGAAACCATCGGCATCAATCCGGCACTGACCGGCACCGAGTTCACCCATGAAGGTCTGTACGTCAACCAGCACGCCAACTGGCAGCGTTTTTTGCTTGAGGGCCTGGCGCGCAAGGCGGCCGAACAACAACCGTTGAAACTGCGTGAGGTGTGAACATGAATTCGCAACTGCAATACCGCGTCGAGCAATTTCTTTATCGCAACGCCGAGGCCTGTGATGCCCAGGACTGGGACGCTTATCTGGCCATGTTCAGCGAGGACAGCGAATTTCATCTGCCGCAATGGGACTCGGAGCACGTCTACACCACCGACCCGAAAAAAGGCATGTCGCTGATCTACTACCCCAACCGTGGCGGCCTGGAAGACCGGGTGTTCCGCATCCGCACCGGCAAGGCCGCCTCGACCATCCCGATGCCGCGCACCCTGCACCTGGTCAGCAACGTGCGCATCGCGCCGCTTGCGGATGATGAGCTGGAAGTGCGCGTCAACTGGAGCACCCTGTACTACCGCATGCAGACCGCCGAGCAGTTCTTCGGCCGCGCCACCTACCGCCTGCGGCCCGACGGCGAGCGCTGGAAGATCGCCCGCAAGCACGTGGTGCTGCTCAACGACACGATCAACTCCGTGCTCGATTTCTACCATCTCTGAACCCTGCGGATTAACGCTCATGACGTACAAGGTCGCCTTCAGTTTCGCCGACGGCAAAACACTCTTCTGCAACGTGCAGAACAATGAAATCCTGCTCGATGCGGCCCTGCGCAGCGGGATCAAGATTCCGTTGGACTGCCGCGAAGGGGTTTGCGCGACCTGTCAGGGCCGCTGTGAATCCGGGCAGTACACCCAGGACTACGTGGACGACGAAGCGCTCTCGGCCAACGACCTGGCCGAGCGCAAGGTGCTGACCTGCCAGACCCGCGTGCAATCGGACGCCGCCTTCTATTTCGACTTCGACTCGAGCCTCTGTGGCAGCAGCGGGCCGAGCAGCCTGCAAGGCACCGTGAGCGAGGTGCGGCAGGTGTCCCCGACCACCGCCATCGTGCACGTGGAAGTCGGCGACGCAGGCAAAGCGCTGGATTATCTGCCAGGCCAGTACGCCCGTCTGCAAGTGCCTGGCACCGAGCATCGGCGCTCATACTCCTTCGCCTGCGCGCCGGGCAGCAGCAACCTGCAATTCTTGATTCGCCTGCTGCCCAGCGGCGTGATGACCGACTACGTGCGCGATCGCTGCCAGGTCGGTGACGTCATCCACATGGAAGCGCCGCAGGGTGCCTTCTACCTGCGCCATATCGACCGCCCGCTGGTGATGGTGGCCGGCGGCACCGGGCTGTCGGCGTTCCTGGGCATGCTCGACCGGATTGCTGACCAGGGCGGCTGCAGCCACCCGGTACACCTGTACTACGGCGTGCGCGAGGCCGCGGACCTGTGCGAGGTCTCGCGCATCGGGGCCTATGCCGCACGGATTCCGGGGTTTCGCTTCACGCCGGTGGTCAGCAACCCCAACCCCGACTGGCCGGGCAAGACCGGCTATATCGCCGAGCACCTGGAGCTGGCCGAGCTGCGCGACCAGCCGTTCGACCTGTACCTGTGCGGCCCGCCGCCGATGGTCGAGTCCATCAAGGACTGGCGCCAGCAGCACGGCCTGGAACACAGCCGCCTGTACCTGGAGAAGTTCACCGAAAGCAACAGCTGACGCAGCGCCCCATAACAACAATCAATCGGCCCGACCGAACACTGAATCACTGCCCTCATCGACTTCCTACCGTGCCTTGGCACGAACCACTTCATAGGCCGCCTCATGAAAAACCTGGTATTGCGTGCATGTCTGGCAACCTCCCTCTGCGCGGCAACGGCTGCACAGGCCCTGGAGCCTGTCCGAATCGGCTTCATCACCACCCTCTCCACCCCCGCCGGCTACCTGGGCGAAGACTCGCGCGACGGCTTCCAGCTGGCGATCGATCAGGAAGGCGGCAAGCTCGGCGGCGTGCCGGTGCAGTTACTGGTGGAAGATGACGGTTTGCAACCGGCCAAGGCCAAGCAGATCGCCGACCGCATGAGCCTGGACGGTGTCTCGTTGTACACCGGGGTGATTTTTTCCAACGTGCTGGCGGCGGTGATCAACACCGCCACCAAGGACGGCTTCTACGTCAGCAACAACACCGCGCCGTCGACGCTTGCCGGTGAAAAGTGCATGGCCAACTACTTTGTCGGCTCCTACCAGAACGACACCCCGCACGAGATGGCCGGTGTCGCGGCCAACGAGCTGGGCTACAAGAAGATGGTGATCCTGGCGCCGAACTATCAGGGCGGCCGTGATGCACTGGCCGGCTTCAAGCGCACCTTCAAGGGCGAAGTGACCGAGATCTACACCAAGCTCAACCAGTTGGATTTCTCGGTGGAGCTGGCGCGCGTTCGTGCGCTGGCGCCGGATGCAATCTTCCAGTTCCACCCGGGCGGCGGCGGCATCAACTTCGCCAAGCAATACGGCGGCTCGGGGCTGTCGGCGCAGATCCCGATGGTGGTGCCGGTGTTCTCCATGGACGAACGCATGCTCGCCGCCACCGGCGAGGTGGCCAAGGGCACCAACATCGTCACGCTCTGGAACCCGCAGTCGGCCAACCCGGCCAACCAGGCCTTCGTCAAGGCCTTCACCGAGAAGTACAAGCGCGCCCCCACGGTGTATGCCGCACAGACCTATGACACCGCACGGCTGATCGGTGCTGCCCTGAAGACCTCCCAGGGAGATCTGAAAGACCAGGCGGCCTTCCGCGCGGCGATGAAAAACGTGAAGTTCGATTCCATTCGCGGTGACTTCAGCTTCGCCCAGAACCAGCACCCGGTGATCGACTGGTACCTGCTGCAAGTCCAGACCGGCGCCGATGGCAAGCTCGTCGAAGTGCCGATCAAGACCCTGGCCACCCGTCACGTCGACAGCTACGCCGCTCAATGCTCGATCTGACCGGCACCTGAGCCCCGTCCTCGCCCTGCAGATTGCCTGCGGGGCGTTTTCATGAGGAACGCAGCAATGCTATTGCTCGAACAGATTCTCAACGGCCTGCAATACAGCGCCCTGCTGTTTCTGCTGGCCTCAGGCTTGACCCTGATTTTCGGCATCATGGGCGTCATCAACCTGGCCCATGGCGCCTTTTATATGGTTGGCGCTTTCTGCGCCGCCTACACCGCCATGGCCACCGGCTCGTTCTGGCTCGGCGGCCTGGCCGCCCTGATCGGCTCGGCCTGCTATGGGGCGCTGATCGAAACCTCGATCATGCGCAGGCTCTACAAGCGCGATCACCTGGACCAAGTGCTGGCGACCCTGGCGGTGGTGTTTTTCAGCAACGAACTGCTGACGCTGATCTTCGGTCGCAGCCCACCCGCCATGCCCACGCCCGAATGGTATTCGAGCTTCGTCGAGGTGCTGCCGGGCCTGATGTATCCGGTCAGCCGGTTGCTGTTTATCGCCGCAGGGCTGGTGGTGGCGGTTGGCATGTGGCTGCTGATCAACCACACCCGCCTGGGCATGCTGATTCGCGCCGGTGCCGATGACCATGAAATGGTCGGCGCGCTGGGCGTCAACATCGCACGGCTGTACACCCTGGTGTTTGTCTTTGGCTGCGTGCTCTGCGGCCTGGCCGGTTTCATGGCAGCGCCACTGCTGTCGGTGGAAATCGGCATGGGCGAGAAGATCCTGATCACCACCTTCGTGGTCATCGTCGTCGGCGGAGTCGGCTCGGTGCGCGGAGCGCTGGTAGGGGCCTTGCTGATCGGCATGGTCGACAGCCTGGGCCGCGCCTACATTCCGCCGCTGCTGGACCCACTGCTGCCCAGCGAAACCAGCGGCACCCTGAGCGCCGGGCTGATTTCGGCCAGCGCCTACATCGTCATGGCCCTGGTGCTGCTGGTGCGCCCGCGCGGCCTGCTGCCGGCCCGCGCCTGAGGAGAACGCTATGTCACCACGCCTTATCATTGACCTTGCGTGCCTGGCGACCTTCGCCTGCATGCCGCTGCTGGCCAGCTGGTTGCACGAACCCTATCTGGTCAGCTTCTTCACCCGCCTGGCGATCTACGGCATGGCGGCCATCAGCCTGGACCTGCTGATCGGCTACGGCGCCATGGTCAGCTTCGGCCATGCTGCGTTCTTCGGCCTGGGCGGTTATATCGTCGGCATCGTTGCCTTCCACACCTCACAGGGCATGCCGCTGTGGGGCTGGGAAGGCAGCAACAGCGCGCTGGTGGTGTGGCCGCTGGCACTGCTGATCTGCGCGCTGTTCTCGCTGCTGGTGGGTTATCTGTCGCTGCGCACCACCGGCGTGCAGTTCATCATGATCACCCTGGCGTTCGGCCAGATGCTGTACTTCGTGCTCAGTTCGCTGTCGCTGTACGGCGGCGACGACGGCATTCTGCTCAATGAGCGCAATACCCTCGGCGCCCTGGACCTGGGCGATGCCAACCACTTCTACTACCTGTGCGTGGGCTTGTTGGCCGGCTGGTTGCTGCTGTGCCGGCGGCTGGTCAATTCGCGCTTCGGCTTTGTACTGCGCGGGCTCAAACAGAGTGAGCGGCGCAGCATCAGCCTGGGCCTCAAACCCTTGCGCTATCGCCTGACCGCCTTTGTCATCGCCGGTACCGGTGGTGGCCTGGCGGGGATTCTGTGGGCCAACTATGCGCTGTTCGTCAGCCCCGACATGGGCGCCTGGCACAAGTCCGGAGAGCTGATGGCGATGGTGATTCTCGGCGGCGTCGGTACCTTGCTCGGCCCGTTGCTGGGCGCGGCGACCTACCTGGGCCTGGAACAGGTACTGAGCCAGTGGACCGAGCACTGGATGCTGATCTTCGGGCCGCTGCTGTTGCTGGTGGTCTTGTTCGGCAAGAAGGGCGTTTACGGCTTGCTGCTGAGCCTGTTGCAGCGCAAACCGAAAGCGGCCGCCGTCAAACCGAACACCGCCGTGGAGGCACGCCCATGAGCGCTCAACTGTCGATCCGCGATTTGCACAAAGCCTTCGGCGCGGTGAAGGCCACCAACGGCGCCAGCCTTGAGCTGGCCAAGGGCGAACTGCACGCAATCATCGGCCCGAACGGCGCCGGTAAATCCACCCTGATCGCCCAGATCGCCGGCGAGATTTTCCCCGATCACGGCCAGATCCACCTCAACGGCCAGGACATCACCCGCGTACCGGCCTGGCAGCGGCCGCGCCTCGGCCTGGCGCGCGCTTTTCAGGTCAGCCAGCTGTACACCGAGTTCACCTTGCTGGAAAACGTCGCCCTGGCCATCGCCGCGCGCGACGGCAAGGCGTTCGGCATGTGGCGCCCACTGAGCCGCGACGCCCGTCTGCTGCAGCCGGCCCTGGGCTATTTGCAGCAGGTAGGCCTGGGACTGCGGGCGCAGCATCCGGTCAACGAGCTGTCCCACGGCGAGCGGCGGCAGCTGGAGATCGCCTTGGCGCTGGCTCAGGAAGCGTCGGTGCTGTTGCTGGATGAGCCGATGGCCGGCATGGGCGCCGACGAATCTGCGCGCATGACCGAACTGCTGCACAGCCTCAAGGGCCGCTACGCGATCCTGCTGGTGGAGCACGACATGGACGCGGTGTTCGCCCTCGCCGACCGCATCACGGTGCTGGTGTATGGCCAGACCGTGCTGACCGGCAGCGTCGAACAAGTGCGCAACGACCCGCAAGTGCGGGCCGCTTACCTGGGAGAAGAACATGCTTGAAGTTCAGGGCTTGAAAGCGGGCTACGGCCTGAGCCAGGTGTTGTTCGACATGCACCTGAGCATCGAGCAGGGCCAGGTGGTGTCGCTGATCGGCCGCAATGGCATGGGCAAGACCACCACGGTCAAATCGATCATGGGGTTGCTCAAGCCCAGTGCCGGCAGCATCCGCATCAACGGCACGGAAATGCGCGGCGCAGCACCCTATCGCATTGCCAAGGCCGGCCTGGGCCTGGTCCCGGAGGGCCGGCGCGCGTTCGGTACCTTGAGCGTGCGGGAAAACCTGCTGGCCACCGCCACGCGCGGCAAGTGGGACCTGGCGCGGGTCTATGAACTGTTCCCGCGCTTGCAGGAGCGTCAGGACCAGCTCTCACGCACCCTGTCGGGCGGCGAGCAGCAGATGCTAGTGGTCGGCCGCGCGCTGCTGACCAACCCCAGTTTGCTGATTCTCGACGAAGCCACCGAAGGCCTGGCGCCGATCATTCGCGAGCAGATCTGGAACTGCCTGGCCACCCTCAAAGCCGAAGGCGAGACGATTCTGGTGATCGACAAAAATCTCAAGGAGATGGCCCGGGTGGTCGACCGTCATCACATCATCGAGAAGGGGCGGCAAGTCTGGGATGGCACGCCGCGGGAGCTGGCGGCGCAACCGGAACTTTCGCAACGCTACCTGGGCGTGTGAGCAACCATGGACCTGAATCAGGCTTACAACAACGTTGAAGCGGTCGGTAACTTTCCACAGATCATGCAGCGTTTTCGTGCGCGCCATCGCGAGCAAGCTTTGCCACGCCCATCTCCATCCCTGCCGAAGCTGCGCAGATTGCTCTTGATCGGGTAGGAGCAAGGCTTGCCTGCGATGGCATCACCTCGGTGTATCAGCTACACCGCGGCGACTGTATCGCGGGCAAGCCTTGCTCCCACAAAATGATCCCCACTCCAGATCGGGAGGAGTGGAGATCGGCGTGGGAGCAAGGCTTGCCCGCGATGCTTTTCAGGCCCGCAATCACTCTCGCCAGAAGTGGATACCGGTTTGCCGTTTGCGGCTTTTTTGCCCTCCTCAAGCTTCATACAGTGACTACGAATTCAAACAGGAATTGCGTATGTCCAGCCTCTCGCTCAGGGTCCAACAGATCGAGCTTCTGACCCCCAGAATCCGCCGCGTGCTGCTGGTGTCCAGCGACGCCCAACCACTGCCGGCCTTCACCGCCGGGGCGCATCTTGAGCTGCATGTGCCGGGCCATCGCGCTCAGCGCCGGGCCTACTCGCTGGTCAACCTGCCCGACGGCGAACACTACGAAATCGCTGTCCAGCTGGAAGAAACCGGTACCGGTGGTTCGCGTTGGGTGCACTCGCTCAAGGTCGGCGATGAACTGCAGGCCGACGCACCTCGCAACCACTTCCCGCTTAACGAAAACAGCGAACATGCACTGCTGATCGCCGGCGGCATCGGCATCACACCGATGCTGGGCATGGCGCGTGCGCTGCAGGCGGCGGGCAAGCCCTTCACCTTGCACTACGCCGGTCGAGACGAGGCGCAGATGGCCTACCTGCAAGAAGCCCGCGCGTGCGTCGACAGCCACTGCTGGATCAGCGGCGGCGACCCGCAGAAACGCTTCCCTGCAACCGCGATTCTGGCCGCGCCACAGGCCGGCCTCCACCTCTACATCTGCGGCCCCGCCACCCTGCTCAACAGCGTGCTGGCCTGCGCCCGCGAACGGGGCTGGGCAGAAGATCACCTGCACTACGAGCTGTTCAGCGGCGCACTGGAAGTGGCCGGCGATCAAGGCTTTGAAGTGCATCTGCGCGAGAGCGGTGTGAGCCTGCAAGTGGCGGCTGGGCAAAGCGTACTGGACGCCATGCTCGAAGCCGGCCTGGACCCGATGTTCGACTGCCGCCGGGGCGATTGCGGCGTGTGCGTCACCCAGGTCATCGAAGGCCAGGCCGACCACCGCGACATCTGCCTGTCGGAGCGCGACCGCGCCAGCGGCAGTTTCTGCACCTGTGTTTCCCGTGCCAGCAGCGCGCTGCTGGTGCTCGATCTGTGACAAGCCGAGGATATCCCGTGATACCGACCAACGAGCAAATCGCTGCCTTGATCCGCGAGGACAGCGTGCACAAGAGCGTCTACACCGACCCGACCCTGTTCAAGCTTGAGATGGAGCGCATCTACGGCAACGCCTGGATCTACGTCGGCCATGAAAGCCAGGTGAAGAACGCCGGTGACTACCACACCACCCGCATCGGCGATCAGGACGTGATCATGGTGCGCGGCGCCAACCAGAAGGTCAGCGTGCTGTACAACCGCTGCCCGCACAAGGGCGCCAAGCTTGTGGCCGACGGTGACGGCAGTGTCGGCAAGTTCTTCCGCTGCCCGTACCACGCCTGGACTTTCAAACTGGACGGCCAGCACCTGTCGGCGCCACTCAAAAGCGGGTTCGAAGGCACCTGCTACGACCCCAGACACCCGGACTTTTCCATGGTCAGCGTCGCCCGCGTCGAAACCTATCGCGGCTTCGTGTTTGCCAGCCAAGCGGCGTTCGGGCCAGACCTGAAATCATTCCTCGGCGGCGTCATTACCTCCATCGACAACCTCTGCGACCGCTCACCCGTCGGTGAAGTCGAAGTGGCCGGCGGCATCTTCCGCGTGCAGCAGCGCTCGAACTGGAAGGTGTTCTACGAGAACCTGCACGACACCATGCATGCTCGGGTCACTCACGAATCCTCGGTGGACGCTGCACGCGGCGAAGCCGAAGCCCTCGGTGAAATGCCATTCGAACTGCTGATCATGGACGGCAACGGCGAGCCCTACGACTTCTGGGAAAAGCTCGAGCTGCGCGCCTATCACAACGGCCACGGCTACATGGAAGCGATCTTCGACCCGGCCGCTGCCGAGCGCGATGAGGTCTCCCGCGCCCACTTCGAATGCCTGAGCGAGGCCTATGGCGAACAGCGCGCCAAGGAGATCCTCGGCATGAACCGCCACAACACGGTGATCTACGGCAGTGGCTCGCCGCACACGGTGTTCATGCAATTTCGGGTGATTCGCCCGATCGCCGTGGATCAGACCATGGTCGAGATCCAGACGTTCCGCTGCAAAGGCGCCCCGGATGCAGTGTTCGACCGGGCGCTGACCTACGCCAACGTCATCAACTCACCCTCCTCCAACGTCATGCCCGACGACGTCGAAGTCTATGCCCGCTGCCAGGAGGGCAACATGACCCGTGGCGGCGACTGGATCAGCATGCACCGCTATGTCGGCACCGACCAGCAGCTGGAAGACGGCGCGGTGTCCACCAACGGCACCAGTGAACTGCCGATGCGCAACCAGTTCGCCGCCTGGAAACAGTTCATGACCGCCACCCTGATCGCCAAGGAGAGCACCCATGCTGCTTGATCGCCGAATCGACGTCGACACCCGCCAGTTGACCCCCGCCCAGGTCCCGACCGAGACCCTGCGCCAGATCGAACAGTTTCTCTACCAGGAGGCGCGACTGCTGGATGAGCGGCGCTTCTGGGAATGGGACACGCTGTTCACCGCCACCGGGATGTACTGGGTGCCGCACAAGCACGAACAGGACAACCCTTTCGACCATATCTCGCTGTTCTGGGAAAACCGCATGCTGCGTGAAGTGCGGATTCGCCGGGTGGAAAACGCCCGCAACTGGTCTCAGCAACCGCAGACCCAGACCGCCCACCTGGTCGGCAACGTGATGATCGAAGGCCTCGACGCCCAGGGCCTGTTAGTCGTCAGCGCCAGCTTCCAATACAGCGAATGGCGCCTGGAGCAACGCCAGCTCGCCGGCCGCTACACCTACAAGCTGGCCGCTCAGGAAAGCGGCGGCTGGCAGATCCAGCTCAAGCGCGTGGACCTGATCAACTGCAACGACGTGTTCGCCAACCTTGAGGTGTTCGTGTGATGAACGCGCCGGTGGTGATCGCACTGCACTATCAGAACGACGTACTGCACCCCGAAGGCAAGATTCGGGTCGGGCTGGGTGCCGACGACAGCGGGCGCGCATTACTGCTCGACGCTGCCGGCAGATTATTGGCTGGAGCACGGGCAAAGGGCTGGCCGATCGTTCACGTACGCGTGGCGTTTCGCCCGGACTACGCCGACCTGATCCAGAATGCGCCGATTCTGCGCAATGTCGCCGCCATCGGCGCTGCTCAGGAAGGCAGCTGGGGCGCCGAGTTTTTCAGCGCCCTGGCGCCGCTCGACAGCCGCCGCGAATTCGTCGTCACCCATCACCGGATCAATGCCTTTTATGGCTCGCCGCTGGAAACCGTGGTGCGCCAGTTCAATCCCTCGCACCTGCTGATCGCCGGTGTGGCGACCCACTCCGTGGTGGAAAGCACGGTGCGCCATGCGGTCGATTGCGGCTTCGAAGTGACCGTGGCAGCGGATGCCTGCGCCTGCGCAGACAGCGGCGTACAGGCGGCCTCGCTGGCAAGCATGGCGCTGATCGCCCGCATCAGCGACGTCAATCAGGCACTGGAGGACTTGGCATGATGCTCGAAGGCAAGGTCGCGATTATTACCGGCAGTACGCAAGGGCTGGGCCTGGACATCGCTCGTCAGCTGTTGGCCGAGGGCGCACAGGTGATGCTGGTCGGGCGCAACGCTGACAGCGGTCAGGCACTGGCGGATGAATTGGGTTGCGCGTTTTCAGCCTGTGACGTGGAGCGCGACGAAGACATCGACGCCTGCATCATTGCTACGCTGGCACGCTTCGGCAGGCTCGACATTCTGGTCAACAATGCCTGTCTGTATGCCGATCATGGGCTGGCCTCGGACCGGGCGCAGTGGCTGAAAACCCTGAACGTCAATCTGGTGTCGGCGGCGATCTTTACCCAGAAGGCCGCGGCGCACCTGCCCAGCGGCGGCGTGGTGATCAACATTGGCAGTACCGGTGGAAAATTCGGCGCGGCCGGGCGAGCGCTCTACCCCGCGTCCAAGGCCGGCATCCTGCAACTCAGCAAAAACCTGGCCATGACCCTGGCCCCGGAGGGAGTCCGCGTGCTAAGCGTGTCCCCGGCCTGGACCTGGTCGCCGAGCGTGGCCGAATTCAGCGGCAACGATCCGCAGTTGGCCGATCAGGTCGGGGCGCCGTTTCACCCGCTCGGGCGCATTGGCCGGGGCCATGAGATCGGCAGCGTGGTGGCCTTTTTGTGCAGCGCGGGCGCCGGCTGGATGACCGGTGTCGATGTGCCAGTAGACGGCGGTTTTTCGATTCTCGGGCCGGACCGTGGCGTGTCGCCGCGGGTCTGGTTCCAACAGCACCGTGACAGCCAATAAAACCTGATAACCGAATGAGGCAGATGATATGGGCAAGATGATTGAAATCCCGGCAACGGACAGCAGCGCCACCTTCAGCGGCTATCTGGCAGTGCCGGTCGGCGGCAAGGGCCCCGGGGTGGTGATCGGCCAGGAAATTTTCGGCGTGAACGCCAACATGCGTGCGGTGGCTGACTTCTACGCCGAGGAAGGTTATGTCGCACTGGTGCCGGACCTGTTCTGGCGCCTGCAACCGGGTATCGACCTGGGCTACACCGAAGCGGATTTCGCCATTGCCATCGACCTGTTCCAGCGCCTGGACGTGGACAAGGCTATCACCGACATCGACGCCAGCTTCAGCGCCCTGCGCGCCCTGCCGGAAGTCGAAGACAGCGGCCTGGGCTACGTCGGCTTCTGCATGGGCGGCAAGCTGGCCTGGCTGACCGCCACGCGCACCCAAGTGGCCTGCGCAGTCGGCTATTACGGCATGGGCATCGAACACCTGCTGCACGAGTCCGAGAACCTCAAAGGCCGGTTGGTGCTGCATTTTGCTGAAAACGATGGCTACTGCGACGCCAATGCCCGCGCCCGGATCAGCGAGCACCTGGCCGGCAACGACAAGGCTGAAGTCTACGTGTACCCAGGTGTCGACCACGCCTTCGCCCGGGCCGGCGGCATGCACTACGACAAACCGGCCTCGTTGATGGCCCACGAACGCAGCATCGCCGCGCTCAAGCGCGAGATAGGGCCAAACTTCAACCTGTCAGCCCTATGGGAAGAACACATCCGCCACGAGTTCGGCACCCGCGACGTACCCGCCACCATGGCAACCATGGTCGCCGAACCCTACGTCAACCATATTCCGACCATGACCGGCGGTGTCGGCGCAAAAGAGCTGAGCCGCTTCTACCAACACCATTTTGTCCACGGCAATCCACCGGACATGAAACTTATCCCGATCTCCCGCACCGTCGGCGCGCTGCAGATCGTCGATGAATTCATCATGTGCTTCACCCACAGCACCGAAATCGACTGGATGCTGCCCAACGTGGTTCCGACTGGCAAATACGTTGAGATACCTATGCTGGGCGTGATCAAGTTCCGTGGCGACAAGCTCTACCATGAGCATATCTACTGGGACCAGGCCAGCGTGCTGGTACAGATTGGGTTGTTGAACCCTGAGGGGCTGCCGGTGGCGGGGGTAGAGACGGCGAGGAAATTGCTGGATGAGCAGTTGCCGTCCAATGCGTTGATGGGGCGTTGGGATCAAAGCGCGGGCGAATAAACATCTTCGGATGCAAGCGGTAACTGTAGGAGCGGCGGTCCGGCGTCCCGGCCTGGCCGCGATGGGCCGCGCAGCGGCCCCTGAGGCCAGCGATATCTGCAACATATCTTGCAAGTGCAGCGGTTTCAGAATCGTCGGGGGCCGCTTCGCAGCCCATCGCGGCCAGGCCGGGACGCCGGACCGCCGCTCCTACATGAAAACGCGGAAAATTGATAAACTCGATCGACAAATCACAGTCACAAAAAAAGCGACCCGAAGGTCGCTTTCTTTGTTGCTTCGAGGAGTTCAAGGGCCTCGAGGCGGATATGGCGCAGCGGACGGGACTCGAACCCGCGACCCCCGGCGTGACAGGCCGGTATTCTAACCGACTGAACTACCGCTGCGTATCGCTCAGACTTTCGCCTGATTGAAACTGGGATCTGGCATGAAGGCTTCGGTGCCTTCAAACCTCAAACCGGATGTTACCCCGATCTGGAGAAAAGTGGCGCAGCGGACGGGACTCGAACCCGCGACCCCCGGCGTGACAGGCCGGTATTCTAACCGACTGAACTACCGCTGCGCATAGTGTGGACTCTCGTCCGGTTCCTCTCTTACTCAACACTTCTTTTGGAAGCTTGAATCAGGAACATCTCAGGAAGTGGTGGGTGATGACGGGATCGAACCGCCGACCCTCTGCTTGTAAGGCAGATGCTCTCCCGGCTGAGCTAATCACCCTTTTGCTTCGCTTCGCTTTCGCTGGCTAGCTTTGCTTCGCTGAGGCCGCGAAATTTACGCAGGTAGCGGACCTAAGTCAATACCCTGATTGAAGTTTTTTTAAAAAAGCTTCAAATCGACCCTTTCCACCTACCTGCCCAAACCGCTTCCAATACCGCGTGAAACTCGTTGCTTGCTGTTACGCCCAGATCATCTTCCTGGTCATGCCGCCGTCGACCATGTCGCACGACCAGTCGATCACAGAGCGGCCAGGCCCCGTGCCAGATCAGCCTGCAGGTCAGCTACGTCTTCCAGCCCCACGGCCACCCGGATCAGGCTGTCGCGAATACCGGCAGCCTCACGCTCCTGCGGCGACAGACGGCCGTGGGAAGTGGTGCCCGGGTGGGTGATGGTGGTTTTGCTGTCGCCCAGGTTGGCGGTGATCGAAATCAACCGGGTGGCATCGATAAAGCGCCAGGCGCCCTCTTTGCCGCCCTTGACCTCAAAGCTGACCACCGCACCGAAGCCGCGCATCTGGCGCTTGGCCAGTTCGTGCTGCGGGTGGCTGGCCAGACCTGCGTAGTGCACCTTCTCGATGCCGTCCTGCTGCTCCAGCCACTCAGCCAGAACCTGGGCATTGGCGCAGTGAGCGCGCATGCGCAGGTTCAGCGTTTCCAGGCCCTTGAGGAAGATCCAGGCGTTGAACGGGCTCAACGACGGCCCGGCGGTGCGCAGGAACCCGACCACTTCCTTCATCTGCTCGCTGCGACCGGCAACCACACCGCCCATGCAACGGCCCTGGCCGTCGATGAACTTGGTGGCCGAGTGCACGACGATGTCGGCGCCGAGCTTGAGCGGTTGCTGCAAGGCCGGCGTACTGAAACAGTTGTCGACCACCAGCATGGCGCCCTTGGCATGTGCCACTTCGGCCAGTGCGGTGATGTCGACCAGCTCAGCCAGCGGGTTGGACGGGGTTTCGACGAACAGCAGGCGGGTGTTGGCCTTGATCGCCGCATCCCAGCCCGCCACATCCGCCAACGGCACGTAGTCGACTTCGACGCCGAAGCGCTTGAAGTACTTCTCGAACAGGCTGATGGTCGAGCCGAATACACTCTGCGAGACCAGCACGTGGTCACCGGCGCTGCACAGGCTCATGACGGTCGACAGAATCGCCGACATGCCGGTGGAGGTGGCAACCGCCTGCTCGGCGCCCTCAAGCGCAGCGATGCGCTCTTCGAAGGCCCGAACGGTCGGGTTGGTGTAGCGCGAATAAACGTTGCCCGGTACTTCACCAGCGAACCGCGCAGCCGCATCGGCTGCGGTGCGGAACACGTAGCTGGAGGTGAAGAACAGCGGATCGCTGTGCTCACCTTCCGGCGTGCGGTGCTGGCCCGCCCGGACGGCCAGCGTGTCGAATGCTACGCCTTCCAGGTCACTGTCCAGTCGCCCGGCATCCCAATCCTGTGTCATGCCGCTGCTCCTCAGTTGTTGTAAAGGTCGATGATCGCGCTGACGGCCTGAGTCTTGGCCTTGGAAGCGTCGTTACGGGCCTGCTCGATCTTGTCCAGGTAGGCTTCGTCGACGTCGCCGGTGACGTACTGGCCGTCGAATACCGCGCAGTCGAAGTGCTCGATCTTGACCTTGCCGCCACCGACCGCTTCGATCAGGTCAGACAGGTCCTGGTAGACCAGCCAGTCTGCGCCAATCAGGTCGGCCACGTCCTGGGTGCTGCGGTTGTGGGCGATCAGCTCATGGGCGCTTGGCATGTCGATGCCATACACGTTCGGGAAGCGCACCGCTGGGGCGGCCGAGCAGAAGTAGACATTCTTGGCACCGGCTTCGCGGGCCATCTGAATGATCTGCTTGCAAGTGGTACCACGAACGATCGAGTCGTCCACCAGCATCACGTTCTTGCCGCGGAATTCCAGTTCGATGGCGTTGAGCTTCTGGCGCACGGATTTCTTGCGCGCTGCCTGGCCCGGCATGATGAAGGTCCGGCCGATGTAGCGGTTCTTGACGAAACCTTCGCGGAATTTCACGCCCAAGTGGTTCGCCAGCTCCAGTGCAGCGGTACGGCTGGTGTCCGGAATCGGGATGACCACGTCGATATCGTGCTCGGGACGCTCGCGCAGGATCTTCTCGGCCAGCTTCTCGCCCATGCGCAGACGCGCCTTGTAGACCGAGACGCCGTCGATGATCGAGTCAGGACGGGCCAGGTAGACGTGTTCGAAGATGCACGGGTTCAATTGCGGATTGGTCGCGCACTGACGGGTGTGCAGCTGACCGTCTTCGGTGATGTACACCGCTTCGCCCGGCGCGAGGTCGCGAATCAGGGTGAAGCCGAGCACGTCCAGCGAGACGCTTTCGGAGGCGATCATGTATTCGACGCCTTCGTCGGTGTGACGCTGGCCGAACACGATCGGACGAATGGCATTCGGATCGCGGAAACCGACGATGCCGTAACCAGTGATCATGGCCACCACGGCGTAACCGCCACGGCAGCGATTGTGCACATCGGTTACCGCGGCAAACACGTCTTCTTCAGTCGGTTGCAGCTTGCCACGCACCGCCAGCTCATGGGCGAAGACGTTGAGCAGCACTTCCGAATCGGAATTGGTGTTGACGTGGCGCAGATCGGACTCGTAGATCTCCTTGGCCAACTGTTCAACGTTGGTCAGGTTACCGTTGTGCGCCAGGGTGATGCCATACGGCGAGTTGACGTAGAACGGCTGGGCCTCTGCCGAGGTCGAGCTGCCCGCGGTCGGGTAACGGACGTGGCCGATACCCATGTGCCCTACCAGGCGCTGCATATGGCGCTGTTGGAATACATCCCGAACCAGCCCGTTGTCCTTGCGCAGGAATAACCGGCCATCATGGCTGGTCACAATACCGGCAGCGTCCTGGCCGCGGTGCTGGAGGACGGTTAGCGCGTCATACAGCGCCTGATTGACGTTCGACTTACCGACGATACCGACGATGCCACACATGCGACGCAACCCCTACTTAATGAATCTGAACTGAACAACACTCATGGCGTCTTGGGCCCCAAGAGTTGCTCCTTGAACGGAAGATCAGCCGGTGCGCTGATCCCGCTGGCAAGCCACTGACTGGACATCCCCAGTATGAGGTTTTTCGACCAGTCTGCGACCAATAGAAATCGGGGCAAGAGCCGAGACTCTTGCCACCACGGATCCTGCTGTACCGGCCCCAGGCTCAGAAGCCCGGCGGCCACAACCACCAGCAAGCCGCCGCGAGCGGCACCAAAGGCCATGCCGAGGAAACGATCGGTCCCGGAAAGCCCGGTGACGCGAATCAGTTCGCCGATGAGAAAGTTGACCATCGCGCCGACCAGCAAGGTGGCAACGAATAAAATGGCGCAGCCGGCGATGATGCGGGCCGACGGTGTTTGAATATAGCTTTCCAGGTACTGTGACAACGAACCGCCGAACATCCAGGCGACGGCCCCGGCGATGATCCAGGTAAGCAGCGACAAGGCTTCCTTGACGAAACCGCGCTTCAAACTGATCAAACAAGAAATGGCGATGATCGCGATGATCGCCCAGTCGACCCAGGTAAATGCCACAGTGCAGCCTACAGACGGATTAGGCGCCGCATTTTAGCAGAGCGCTGGCCCGTCGGTAAGCGGCTATTGCGATGTGAAGCCCTGGATCAACCGCGCTCGGGCTGGAAGCGCACGACAAATCCCTTGAGGTTCTGCTGACGGTCCAGCAGATCACGCAGGCGATCGGCCTCCGCGCGCTCGACCAAAGGCCCGACAAATACCCGGTTCATGCCGCCGCTGGTGCGGATATAGGCGTTGTAACCCTGGCTGCGCAGTTTTTTTTGCATGGCTTCGGCATTGGCCCGGCTGGACAGGCTGGCCAGCTGGATCGACCAGCTGACGGGCAGGCCGTTGGCATCGACCTTTTTCGCCGCGGTATCCGGCTTCGCGGCGCTGGTGACCGGCGGTGCAGCGGCCGGGGCAGGCTTGGCGGCGGGTGCCGGCGCGGGTGCTGGTGCCGGCTTGCTGGCGGCAACGGCGGGTGCCGGCTGCGTCGTTGCAGCGGGTGCAGTCGATGCGGGCGCAATGGGCATGCTGGGCGCCGAAGAGGTTGCAGACGCCTGCGTGGTCGGCTCGGGAATCACTTCGGGTTCGGGCACCTGCACGGGCTCGACCTGAACCTGAGGCATGGTCGGCGCTGCCGGGGCCGCCGGGGCCTCGACACGCACCTGGCGCTGTTCATCCTCGCGGGAAAACAGCATCGGCAGGAAAATCACCGCCAGCGCCACCAGTACCAGCGCACCGACCATGCGCTGCTTGACCACATTATCCAGCAAAGCCATTTGTCACTTACTCCTCGGGCTGACGGGCCAACCACTCCAGGGCTTCACCGACACAGAAAAATGATCCGAACAGCAGAATTTCGTCTTCGGCTGTGGCTTGATCGAGCTGCGCTTCGAGCGCCGCTGTCACGCTGTCATATGAGGTTACCGCAGCACCAAGGTTCTGCAAGGCAACCTGCAATTCGTCCGCCGAACGCGTGCGTGAGGTTGGCAGGGGCGTTACCGCCCAGTGCTGGACCAGGCCCTTGAGCGGGGCAATCACCCCCTCCAGGTCCTTGTCGGCCAGCAGACCGAACACCGCCAGCCGGCGCCCCGGAACCGGACGAGCCGACAGGCGGCCCGCCAGGTACAACGCAGCATGGGGGTTATGCCCGACATCGAGCAGCAGGTTCAACGATTTGCCTTTCCAGGCCACGCGGCGACGATCCAGACGCCCTGTGACTCGCGTACGCTGCAGCGCCGCGGCAATCTGCCCGGCCTCCCACGGCAGGTCGAGCAGCAGGTAGGCCTGCAACGCCAGGGCGGCGTTTTCCACCGGCAGGTCAAGCGGCGGCAGGTCAGTCAGTTCAACCATCTGGCCGCGCCCGTCAAGCCCGCGCCAGTGCCAGGCCTGGTCAGTGATAGCCAGGTCATAATCACGGCCGCGCAGGTAAAACGGGCTGCCCAGCCTGGCCACCTGATCCAGCAGCGGCTGCGGCGGATCGAGATCGCCGCACAGGGCAGGTTTGCCCGCGCGGAAGATTCCGGCCTTCTCGAAGGCCACCGACTCGCGGCTGTCGCCCAGGTAGTCGATGTGATCGATGCCGATGCTGGTCACCAGGGCCACGTCGGCATCGATCAGGTTGACCGCATCCAGGCGCCCGCCCAGGCCGACTTCCAGCACAACGGCATCCAGCGCCGCCTGCTGGAACAGCCAGAAGGCCGCCAGGGTGCCCATCTCGAAATAGGTCAGGGAGATTTCGCCGCGGGCCGCTTCAACAGCGGCGAAGGCTTCACAAAGCGCCTGATCGCTGGCTTCGACGCCGGCAATCTGCACCCGCTCGTTGTAGCGCAGCAGGTGTGGCGACGCATAGACCCCCACCTTGAGCCCTTGCGCCGCCAGCAAGGAGGCGACGAAGGCACAGGTGGAGCCCTTGCCATTGGTACCGGTCACCGTGATGACCCGCGCCGCCAGCTTGCCCAGACCGAGCCGGCTCAGGACCTGCTGCGAACGCTCGAGCCCCATGTCGATGGCTGACGGATGCAGTTGCTCGAGGTAGGCGAGCCAGTCACCCAGGCTGCGCTGTGTCATACGGTGGCAGGTGCCGGTGGAACGACCAGCGGTTCGATGGGCGTGGCGACGAAACTCGGTGTCGGCAGGCCCATGAACTGTGCCAGCAGGCTACCCAGGCGCGGGCGCAGTTCCTGACGGGAGATGATCATGTCGATAGCGCCGTGCTCCAGCAGGAACTCGCTGCGCTGGAAGCCTTCCGGCAGTTTTTCACGAACGGTCTGTTCGATGACGCGCGGGCCAGCGAAACCGATCAGCGCCTTGGGCTCTGCAACGATCACATCGCCGAGCATCGCCAGACTGGCCGATACGCCGCCGTAGACCGGGTCGGTCAGCACGGAGATGAACGGCAGGCCTTCTTCACGCAGACGCGCCAGCGCCGCGGAGGTCTTGGCCATTTGCATCAGGGAAATCAGGGCTTCTTGCATGCGCGCGCCACCGGAGGCCGAGAAGCAGACCATCGGGCAACGGTTTTCCAGTGCATAGTTGGCCGCGCGGACGAAGCGCTCGCCAACGATGGCACCCATCGAGCCACCCATGAAGGAAAATTCGAAGGCGCTGGCCACGACCGGCATGCCCAGCAGGGTACCGCTGATGGAGATCAGGGCGTCTTTTTCACCGGTCTGTTTCTGGGCGCCGGTCAGACGGTCCTTGTATTTTTTGCCATCGCGAAATTTCAGGCGGTCGACCGGTTCCAGGTCAGCGCCCAGCTCGACGCGGCCTTCGGCGTCCAGGAACAGGTCCAGGCGTGCCCGCGCGCCGATGCGCATGTGGTGGTTGCACTTGGGGCAGACGTCCAGGGTCTTTTCCAGCTCCGGACGATAGAGCACGGCCTCGCAGGACGGACATTTGTGCCACAGCCCCTCGGGAACCGAGCTTTTCTTCACCTCGGAACGCATGATCGAAGGGATCAGTTTGTCTACTAACCAGTTGCTCATGCTTTCTTTCTCCAGTATCGCGTGCCTGAAACGTCTTGACGTTGCAGCACCGCGAGTGCCCTTGAGCTCAATTCAAATGTAAAACGATGAGGGGTGCTCCGGCGGGCTGCGTACAGCAGGCGACGCCTTGATCCAGCCCCTCTTCAACCAATGCAGTGACGACCTCGCAGGCCATCACGCGTACAATTTCGATTCGCCCGCTGATCGGGCCCGGCAGCCGGGTGCTGCGAAACTATGGACGGTGGCTGATTGCCAACCGTCACATCCAGGTAAAACCCAGCGTTTTACGCCTGCCGGACCGCCTGCATGAATGCGGCGATAAGTTGCGGATCCTTGATGCCCTTGGACTGCTCTACCCCGCCGCTGACATCGACGGCGTACGGCCGCACCTGGGCGATGGCCCGGGCGACGTTCTCGGCGGTCAGGCCACCGGCAAGAATGATGGGCTTGCTCAAGTGTGCCGGGATCAGAGACCAGTCGAAGGCTTCGCCGGTTCCACCGGGCACGCCGGCCACGAAGGTATCGAGCAGGATTCCGCTGGCATTGGCGTAAGCCTGGCAACTGGCCTCCAGGTCGTCACCGGGGCGCACGCGCAAGGCCTTGATCCAGGGACGGTGGTAGCCCTCGCAGTCGTCAGGGGTTTCGTCGCCATGAAATTGCAGCACGTCCAGCGGCACGGCTTCGAGGATCTCGTTAAGTTCGCAACGGCTGGCGTTGACAAACAGGCCGACGGTGGTCACGAACGGCGGCAAGGCGGCGATGATCGCCCGCGCCTGCTCGACGGTGACGGCTCGCGGGCTCTTGGCATAGAACACCAGGCCAATCGCGTCGGCACCCGCATCGCAGGCGGCCAGCGCATCTTCTATGCGGGTAATACCGCAGATTTTGCTGCGAACGGCTGACATAGGGGCTAAAACCTCAGCTTTGGGCGACGAATCCCGGATGTTAACAAATGCCTTGAGCAACGTCAGCCGACAACGACTCGTAGCCTGTAAGGAAATGTGGGCCGATAAAGCGCTCGGGCAACTCGAACTCGTCGTGGTATTCGACCTGCACCAGGTACAGCCCGTACGGATGCGCCGTCACCCCGCCACTGCGGCGCTCGCGGCTTTCGAGCACTTCCTTGAGCCATTCCACCGGCCGCTCGCCAGCGCCGATGGTCATCAACACACCGGCAATATTGCGCACCATATGGTGCAGAAACGCATTGGCGCGGATATCGATTACGATCATCTTGCCGTGACGGGTCACGCGCAGATGGTGGAGTTTCTTGATGGGCGACTTGGCCTGACACTGGCCGGCGCGAAAGGCGCTGAAATCGTGGGTGCCGACCAGGTAGTCGGCGGCGGCTGCCATGCGTTCGGCATCGAGTGGACGGTGGTTCCAGGTGATTTCTTCGCCCAGGTGCGCAGGACGAATCTGATCGTTGTAAATGACATAACGATATCGCCGGGCAATCGCCTTGAAGCGCGCATGAAAGTGCGCCGGCATGACTTTGGCCCAGCTGACGCTGATGTCGTGAGGCAGGTTGATATTGGCGCCCATGGCCCAGGCCTTCATGCTGCGTTCGGCCCGGGTATCGAAATGCACCACCTGACCGCAGGCGTGCACACCTGCATCAGTGCGGCCCGCGCAGGACAACACCACAGGGGCGTCGGCAACCTTGGACAAGGCCTCTTCCAGCGTCTGCTGAATGGTCTTCACGCCACTGGCCTGGCGTTGCCAGCCACAGTAACGCGAGCCCTTGTATTCGACGCCCAATGCAATCCGGTAAAAACCGTCGGCGGCCGATTCGGCCGCCGATTTATCAATGATTTCCAAGAAATTACAGCCTGTAGGTGTAGGGGGAGCAAAGGCAAGCAGCCACTTACCCTTTGACGCTCTTCAACATGTCAAGCGCTTCTTTGCGCTGAACGTCGGTGCCCTCGGTGAGCACTTCATTCAGGATGTCGCGGGCACCGCCGTCATCGCCCATGTCGATATAAGCACGCGCGAGATCCAGCTTGGTGGCCGATTCGTCGGTGCCGGCCAGGAAGTCGAATTCCGGCTCGTCTTCAATGGCCGCAGCATCCTGCTCGGTAAAGGTTGGCACTTCAATCGGCGGATGACCGAGCGATTGCGACAGGCTTTCAAGCTCGGCGCTCACATCCTTGAACGCTGCGGCAGGCGCCGGAGCAGGTTCGGTGTCGGGTAGCGACAAGTCGAAATCTTCAGGCAACGAGAGGTCATCGTCCAGCGCGGCAAACGGATCGTCCAGCTCCAGGTCTTTTTCGAACTCGGCCAGTTGCGCTGCGACGTCCACCGGCTCGCTGGTGGCTATCGCTGCAGGGTCTGCGCCGATGTCCAGGTCGAAATCGTCCAGATCGTTGCCGGCAGTGCTGCTGGCGCCTTGCTCCGCGTGCTCGGCGAGTAACGCCTCGAAGTCCAGTTCGTTGATTTCGGCCGAATCGGCCGGGTCGGTGACCCGTGCCGGGGCTTCATCCAGTGTCGGCACGTCGACGACCGGCGCTTGCTGCTCAGCGATCAATGGCGCGTCGAGCAGCAGATCGTCGGTGATATCCGCTACCGGGGCGTTGTCGTCCAGCTCGCCGAACTCGGCTGCCAGCAGTTCTTCCTCGGCCAGTTCCGCCGGTGGCAGCACTTCTGGATCATCCAGACTGAGGTCGAACGCAGTGTCGAGCTCCTCGGCTGGCAATGCCTCTGCTTCGGGCTCATCCTTGAGCAGGTCCTTGACGTACTGCGCGTCCAGCTCGGCGGCCAACGCGGCAGCGCTCAAACCACCCGCGACCGCCCCCAGCATCGCTGGAAAGCGGCTCTTGAGCGATTCGACAGCGGCATGATTGTTGCCGGTGGCGATCAACTGCCGCTCATTGTTGGTGAACGATTCGCGGTCGCCGCGCAGGGCGTGGACTTCCATCAGTTTCAAGCGCAGGTCGCTGTGCTGTGGCTCACGCGCCACGGCAGGTGCCAGCGCGCCGGCCGCTTCGATGTAGCGACGTTGCTCGATCAGGCTATCGACGCGCGCGAGCAGCTCCGCATCCGGGATCGGTTCCGCTGCAGGCGCGACCAACGGTGCGGTGATCGGTGCATCAGCTGCCACTTCAGTGCGCGCTGCGCAATAGCGGGTTTCAGGCCCCTCAGAGGCCGTAGCTGCCGCCGCCGACGCCGCCACGAAGGATGGCGCAAGCTTCACGCTCGGCGCCGGGGTTTCGATGCCTTCCAGCTGGTCATCCTGCAGGCTGAACGTGTCGCTTGGGTAATCAGACTCTTCAGCCAGCGCACGGGCCATGCTCATGTGTTTTTCCGCTTCCTGCCGGGCCTTGCGACGGCGCGCCAGCAACAGCAACAACAGCAGCAAGACCAGCACTGAAGAACCGGCGATCAGACCGAGCAACAGCGGGTTGCCCATCAGCGATTGCAGAGCGTCTTCGGATGTGGCGGCGACCGGTGGTTGCTCGGCTGCTTCAGGGGCCTGAGTGGCGTCGACCGCTGGCGCGGTGTCCGCGGCTGCGGGTGCCGGGGTGGCGGCGGTATCCAGGATTGCAGCCGGTGCGGTATCGGCAGGCGCCGCCAGCTCGGCAGAAATCGGCGCCGGCGCTTCTGCGGGCGGCGTCGAGCCCTTAGCCCCCGCACCCGCCTCAAGCCTGGCCAGTTGGTCGTTTTTCAGCTGGATCAGCTTCTGCAGCTTGTCCATCTGGCTTTGCAGGTCTGCCATCCGGCTTTTCAGCTCGGTATTGCTGCGCGTAGTGGTGTCGAGAGTTTCCTGGGCCACGGCAAGCTTGTTGTTCAGCGCCTTACTGTCATTGGCCCCGCCTTTGCCGGCAGAGACCAGGCTAAGCTTGTCTTGCGTCTGGGCTGGAGCGACCGTGCCCTGCCCTTGGCTGCGACGGGTGGCATCCAGCTGCTGGGCGCGCGGGCCCAGGCGACGGCCCTCACGCCAGGCAGCGTTTTGTTCAGCGACGTCGGCAATCGCCTGGGCTTGCGGCAGGCTGGTGGCTTGCTGCTGATCGGGCAGGCGCAAGACCTGGCCGGTTTTCAGGCGGTTGATATTGCCATCGATAAAGGCATCGGGGTTGAGCGCCTGAATCGCCAGCATGGTCTGCTGCACCGAAGCGCCCTGACGGTTGCGCGAGGCAATTTCCCACAGGGTGTCGCGGCGATTGGTGGTGTACTCGCTGGCGCCACTGACGGCAGGCGTCGCGCCCTGGCCTGCGGCTTGCGCAGCCTCGGGCGAGAATTTGGACGGGTCGAGCAATACGCTGTAGTCGCGCATCAGCCGGCCCTGAGGGTAGCGCACCTGCACCACGAATTTGACGAAGGGCTCGGGCAGCGGCTTGCTGGACGTGACGCGCAACACGCTCTTGCCGTTCGGGTTGACCACCGGGGTAAAGGTCAGATCGTCAAGAAACGCCTGACGGTCGATACCGGCCTTGGCGAACTCTTCGGGCAACGCCAGGCCTGGCTGCATCTCGGCAGCACTCAGGCCGTCGACGTCGCGCAGTTCGATTTCCGCCAGCAGCGGCTGGTTCTGCGCCGATTTGAGGGTCAACTCCCCCAATTCGAGTGCCTGCGCCATACCGGAAGACAGCGCCGACGCAGCGGCTATTGCTAACACCAGTTTGCGAACTTGAACCATGAGCTAATCCTTTGTTGAACGCTCCTCGGCAGGCGAGAAGAAGTGATAGTTGCCATGAGGCACGGTCTTGCAACGATGCCCCCGCAAGCCCCCGTCGGCAGCTCACTTCCAGCAAACGGCCCGCGTTTGACGGCAGGCCGATAATCATTAAGCAAATTGTTGCCAAGTATCTTTTAGAGCCAGTCTTTAATCAACAATTCGGCCACCTGGACTGCGTTCAGGGCCGCGCCCTTGCGCACGTTGTCGGTGGTCAGCCACAGATTGAGCTGGTGGCCATCATCGATGCCACTGCGCACTCGTCCTACATAGACCACATCTTGCCCCACCGCGTCACCGACAGGCGTCGGATAATCCCCCGCCTCGACCAGTTCCACACCCGGCGCCTGCTCCAGCGCGGCATTGACCGCCGGTACGTCGACCACCGTGCGGCTGTGGGCCGAAACGCTGAAACTGTCGCCAAAGAACACCGGCACCTGAATGCAAGTCACGGAAATCTTGAGTAAAGGCAGCGCCAACAGGTCGCGTAACTCCTGAACCAGACGCCGCTCCAGTGGCACATGGCCTTGCTCGTCCGGGGTGCCTACCTGCGCCAGCAGGTTGAAGGCCATCTGCCGGTCAAAGAAGCGTGGCTCCAGTGGGCGGGCATTCAGCAGTTCGGCGGTTTGCCGGGCCAGTTCGTTGACACCTTCGCGGCCTTGGGCAGAAACGGCCAGGCAGGCTGTGACGTTAACCTGTTCCAGGTCAAGCAAACCGCGCAGTGGAGCCAGCGCTACGGCCAGTGCGACGGCGGCGGCGCTTGGGCTGGCGACTTGAACCGGAGCTGCGAGGCCGACCAAGGCCTGGGCATTGGCTTCGGGCACGACGGCGGGCAATGACAGGCTGCCGGACAAGTCGATCACGGCGCAGCCGGCGGCGCTGGCACGGCTGGCGTAGCTGTGCGAGACCGCGGGGCTGGCGGCGAAAAAGGCGAGTTTTACCAGGTTGAAGTCGAATTGATCGACTTCACGCACACGCACGTTCTTGTTGCGAAACAGCACCGAACTGCCGGCGGACTCTGCGCTGGCGAGCAGATAAAGGGTGCCAATGGGGAAATCACGCTCTTCGAGGATCTGCACCAGGGTCTCGCCGACCGTACCGGTGGCGCCGATCACGGCGATGTCGAAAGTCTGAGTCATGGGGAGGCCTCTGGCAGAACGGGGGGAGCGGCACTTTACTCGGATTGCCTGACAGAGGCTATCATCGGTGTCACCGGTATTCGCGGATAAATCCGCTCCCACAAAAGCCTCCTACCCTCTTGAGCGTGGATGTGGGAGCGGATTTATCCGCGAAGATTTTCGATCTCAAAAAAAACCCGCGACTTCGATGAAGTCGCGGGTTTTTCAGGTGTAGCAGCTGGCGATCAACGCTCCAGCAAAATCCGCAGCATGCGGCGCAGCGGTTCGGCGGCGCCCCACAGCAGTTGGTCGCCAACGGTGAAGGCGCCCAGGTATTGCGAACCCATGTTCAGTTTGCGCAGGCGACCTACCGGGATGTTCAGCGTGCCGGTGACATTGGTCGGGCTCAGCTCCTGCATGCTGATGTCACGCTGGTTCGGCACCAGTTTGACCCATGGATTGTGCTGGCTGATCATGCCTTCGATATCGGCCAGCGGCACATCCTTGTTCAGCTTGATGGTCAGCGCCTGGCTGTGGCAACGCATGGCGCCGATGCGCACGCAGATGCCATCCACCGGGATCGGGCTCTTGAAGCGACCGAGGATCTTGTTGGTCTCGGCCTGGGCCTTCCACTCTTCGCGGCTCTGGCCGTTCGGCAGTTCCTTGTCGATCCAGGGGATCAGGCTGCCGGCCAGCGGTACGCCGAAGTTTTCGGTCGGGTAGGCTTCGCTGCGCATGGCTTCAGCGACCTTGCGGTCGATGTCGAGAATGGCGCTGGCAGGGTTTGCCAGGTCATCGGCCACGGCGGCGTGGGTAGCACCCATTTGCTTGATCAGTTCACGCATGTTCTGCGCGCCGGCACCGGAGGCCGCCTGGTAGGTCATGGCGCTCATCCACTCGACCAGACCGGCTTCAAACAGGCCACCCAGGCCCATCAGCATCAGGCTGACGGTGCAGTTACCGCCAATGAAATTCTTGGTACCGGCATCGAGTTGCTGGTCGATCACCCTGCGGTTGACCGGATCCAGCACGATGACCGCGTCGTCCTGCATGCGCAGGCTGGAAGCGGCATCGATCCAGTAGCCCTGCCAGCCGGCTTCACGCAGCTTCGGGAAGACTTCGCTGGTGTAGTCGCCACCCTGGCAGGTCAGAATCACATCGAGGGTCTTGAGCTCCTCAATGCTGTAGGCGTCCTTGAGCGGGGCAATATCCTTGCCAACCGCAGGGCCTTGGCCGCCCACGTTGGAGGTGGTGAAGAACACAGGTTCAATAAGGTCGAAATCCTGTTCTTCCAACATCCGCTGCATGAGCACGGAACCGACCATTCCGCGCCAACCGATCAGACCTACACGTTTCATCGCAACTACACCTTTGACAAAAAAGTGGGCCGCTGGCGTATCAAAAAAGCCAGCGGGCCCGAGAGATTACAGATTCCGCAGTGCCGCGACTACTGCGTCGCCCATTTCCTGCGTACCCACTTTCACGCAACCGGCCGACCAGATGTCACCCGTGCGCAGCCCTTGGTCCAGAACCAGGCTCACAGCCTGCTCGATCGCGTCGGCAGCGGCCTGCTGATTGAAGCTGTAACGCAACATCATCGACACCGACAGAATGGTTGCCAACGGGTTGGCAATGCCCTGGCCTGCGATGTCTGGCGCCGAGCCGTGGCAAGGCTCGTACATGCCCTTGTTGTTGGCATCCAGCGAGGCCGAAGGCAGCATGCCGATGGAACCGGTCAACATGGACGCTTCGTCGGACAGAATATCGCCGAACATGTTGTCGGTAACCATCACGTCGAATTGTTTCGGCGCGCGTACCAATTGCATGGCGGCATTGTCCACGTACATGTGGCTCAACTCGATATCAGGGTAGTCCTTGGCCACTTGCTCGACCACTTCACGCCACAACTGGCTGGAAGCCAGTACGTTGGCCTTGTCGACCGAGCAGAGCTTCTTGCCGCGCACGCGAGCCATGTCGAAACCGACCCGGGCGATGCGGCGGATTTCGCTTTCGCTGTAAGGCAGGGTGTCGTAGGACTGGCGCTCGCCGTTTTCCAGCTCGCGAGTGCCACGCGGGGCGCCGAAGTAGATACCGCCGGTCAGCTCGCGAACGATCAGGATGTCCAGGCCGGCAACGATTTCCGGTTTCAGCGACGAAGCGTCAGCCAGTTGCGGATAGAGGATGGCCGGACGCAGGTTGCCGAACAGGCCCAGTTGCGAACGGATTTTCAGCAGACCGCGCTCCGGACGAATGTCGCGCTCGATCTTGTCCCATTTCGGCCCGCCCACGGCGCCCAGCAGCACAGCGGCAGCCTTGCGCGCGCGCTCCAGGGTTTCGTCGGCCAGTGGCACGCCGTGCTTGTCGATGGCCGCGCCGCCGATCACATCGTGCTCAAGGGTGAAGCCCAACTGGAACTTGTCGCTGGCCAGCTCCAGCACCTTGACCGCTTCGGCCATGATTTCCGGACCAATACCGTCACCTGGGAGAATCAGAATCTGCTTGCTCATGCTTTCCTCTATTCAATTCGATCGGCGCGCCGCAACGGCCCGCCGGGTAAAGTCTATCGCTGGGCCCAAAGCACCAGCACGTCGGTGCTGAAAGAGCCGTCTTCGCCGATCTGGTAATACTGCCGCACTTCTTCGCCCATGGCTTGCTGCAATTGGCGGATGGCAGCGCGCATCACTTCTGGTGTGCGCATGCGCTCAACCCACGAGCTGTACTCCAGCAACAGGCGTTGACGCGTATGGCTGCGCACCTGCAAACCGGCCTCGTTGACCTGGCGCAGCCACTCGCCGGCGCTGTAATCACGCACGTGACTGGTGTCGCGCAACACTTCGACGCTTTGCAGGTAGGTGTCGAGCAAAGGGCTGCCGGGCGACATCACGTCAATGAAGACCGCGACGCCGCCGGGCTTGAGCACCCGCCGCACTTCGCGCAGGGCCAGGCCCAGATCGCTCCAGTGATGCGCCGAATAACGGCTGAAGACGAAGTCGAATTCACCGTCTTCGAACGGCAGCCGTTCGGCGGCGCCACGCACGGTGACGACATTGCCCAGGCCCTTGTCGACAGCCGCCGAGGCGACTACATCGAGCATCTGCTGCGACAGGTCATAGGCCACCACTTGCTTGACCAGCGGCGCCACGTGAAAGCTGACATGGCCGGCGCCGCAGCCCAGGTCCAGCACCCGCGCCGCGCCCTGCCCGGCCAGCTCGGCCTGCAGCAGTGCGAACTCAGTGCCTTGTGCGTGTACGGTGCTGCTCAGGTAGGCTGAGGCTTGCTCGCCGAACTGGCGTTGAACGACATCGGTGTGAACGCTGGTGGTCATGTGTGGCTCCCTTTTCGCGGGCAAGCCCGGCTCCTACAGGCGGTAGGGGCACGGCTTGCCGGCGATGATTTTGCATCAGTCGCGGAACAACCACGGCTGGCTGGCACGGTGCCTGGCTTCGAAACTGGCGATAGCATCGCCGTCCTGCAAGGTCAGGCCGATGTCGTCCAGGCCGTTGAGCAGGCAGTGCTTGCGAAACGCATCGATCTCAAAGCTCAGGACCTTGCCGTCTGGACGGGTCACGGTCTGGGCCTGCAGGTCGATGTTCAATTGATAGCCCGGGTTCGCTTCTACCTGCTTGAACAGCTCATCGACTTCCTCATCGCTCAAGATGATCGGCAACAGGCCGTTCTTGAAGCTGTTGTTGAAGAAGATGTCGGCATAGCTCGGCGCGATGATGCTGCGAAAGCCGTACTCTTCCAGCGCCCATGGCGCGTGCTCGCGGCTGGAGCCGCAACCGAAGTTCTCCCGCGCCAGCAGCACGCTGGCACCTTGATAACGTGCGTGGTTGAGCACGAATTCCTGGTTCAGCGGGCGCTTGGAGTTGTCCTGGTAGGGCTGGCCCACGTCCAGGTAACGCCATTCGTCGAACAGGTTAGGACCGAAGCCGGTGCGCTTGATCGACTTCAAGAACTGCTTGGGAATGATCTGGTCAGTGTCGACGTTGGCGCGATCCAATGGCGCAACAAGGCCGGTGTGCTGGGTAAAGGCTTTCATGCTGCGCTCCCTTGAATCAACTCGCGTACATCGACAAAACGACCCGATACGGCTGCGGCGGCCGCCATGGCCGGGCTGACCAGGTGGGTACGACCACCAGCACCCTGGCGCCCCTCGAAGTTCCGGTTGGAGGTCGAGGCACAATGCTCGCCCGACTCCAGGCGGTCCGGGTTCATTGCCAGGCACATGGAGCAGCCTGGTTCGCGCCATTCAAAACCGGCTTCGATAAAGATCTTGTCCAGGCCTTCCTTTTCAGCCTGCTCTTTGACCAGGCCCGAGCCCGGCACCACGATGGCTTGCTTGACGGTCGAGGCCACCTTGCGGCCCTTCGCGATCTCTGCCGCAGCGCGCAGGTCTTCGATTCGCGAGTTGGTGCAGGAGCCAATGAATACGCGGTCCAGCTGGATATCGGTGATCGCCTGGTTAGCGGTCAGGCCCATGTACTTCAGGGCGCGCTCGATCGAGCCGCGCTTGACCAGATCAGCTTCGCGGGCCGGGTCCGGTACGCACTGGTCAACGGCCAGTACCATTTCCGGCGAGGTGCCCCAGCTGACTTGCGGCTTGATCTGGGTAGCGTCCAGCTCGACCACGGTGTCGAATTTGGCATCGGCGTCGGAAACCAGGTCTTTCCAGGCTTCGACCGCCAGGTCCCATTCGGCGCCTTTAGGTGCGAACGGACGACCTTTGACATACTCGACGGTCTTTTTATCCGCGGCCACCAGGCCGACGCGCGCGCCCGCCTCGATCGCCATGTTGCAGATGGTCATGCGGCCTTCGATCGACAGGTCACGGATGGCGCTGCCGGCGAACTCGATGGCATGGCCGTTACCGCCAGCGGTGCCGATCTGGCCGATCACGGCCAGGACGATGTCTTTGGCGGTGACGCCGAAAGGCAGCTCGCCCTCGACCAGCACCTGCATGTTTTTCATTTTCTTGGCGACCAGGCACTGGGTGGCGAGCACATGCTCGACTTCCGAGGTACCGATGCCATGAGCCAAGGCACCGAAGGCGCCGTGGGTGGAAGTGTGCGAGTCGCCGCAGACCACGGTCATGCCAGGCAAGGTTGCGCCCTGCTCCGGGCCAATCACGTGAACGATGCCCTGACGGACATCATTCATCTTGAACTCGGTGATGCCGTATTCGTCGCAGTTGTCGTCCAGCGTCTGTACTTGCAGGCGCGAAACCTGGTCAACGATGGCGTCGATCCCGCCCTTGCGCTCTGGCGTGGTCGGCACGTTGTGATCAGGCGTGGCAATGTTCGTATCGATGCGCCATGGCTTGCGGCCGGCCAGGCGCAGGCCTTCGAAGGCTTGTGGCGACGTCACTTCGTGGATGATATGGCGATCGATATAGATCAGCGCCGACCCATCGTCGCGCTGCTTGACCAAATGCGAATCCCAGAGCTTGTCGTAGAGCGTTTTGCCGGCCATCAGACTGTTCCTCATCAGCGTCTTTCTATGCCAATAACCCCTTGGCTTGTACGGACGATGCTATGCGGTTAGATTTAATAACTCAAATTCATAATTTTTATGCTTTGGATAACCAAGAGGAATCCAAAACCATGGACCTGGCCAACCTCAATGCCTTTATCGCGATTGCTGAAACCGGCAGTTTTTCCGGTGCAGGCGAGCGCCTGCACCTGACGCAACCGGCGATCAGCAAACGCATCGCCGGCCTTGAGCAGCAACTCAATGTACGCCTGTTCGACCGGCTCGGCCGTGAAGTCAGCCTGACGGAGGCCGGGCGGGCCTTGCTGCCGCGTGCCTATCAGATCTTGAACGTGCTGGACGATACGCGGCGGGCGCTGACTAACCTCACCGGCCAGGTCAGCGGTCGGCTGACTCTGGCCACCAGCCATCACATTGGCCTGCATCGTCTGCCACCGCTGCTGCGCACTTTTACCCGGCAATACCCGGAAGTCGCACTGGATATCCAGTTTCTGGATTCAGAAGTCGCCTACGAAGAAATCCTCCATGGCCGCGCGGAACTGGCGGTCATTACCCTGGCGCCCGAGCCACACGCACTGGTCAAGGCCGTACCGGTCTGGGAGGATCCGCTGGATTTCGTGACCGCCCCCGAACACAGCCTGGCATTGCAGGCCGCCGTCAGCCTGAGCGACATTGCACACCATCCGGCGGTTTTCCCCGGCGGTAACACCTTCACCCATCACATCGTGCAACGACTGTTCGAGGCCCAGGGCCTGACCCCGAACATCGCCATGAGCACCAACTACCTGGAGACCATCAAGATGATGGTTTCCATCGGACTGGCCTGGAGTGTGCTCCCACGTACTATGCTCGATGAACAGGTCACCCGCATTCCATTGCCGGGCATACAGCTGTCACGCCAGCTAGGCTACATCCTGCATACCGAGCGAACGCTGTCGAACGCCGCACGGGCGTTCATGTCACTGCTGGATATGCATAAAACGCAGGCTTAGGCCTTGTGCGGCAGGCCTGCGGCTTCAGATCGGTCTCATGGGAGCTCCAATCGCCAAAGGTCTGGTATTCATGCCCAAATCCGCAAAAGGCTTTCCGCGCCTGCCCCGAATTCATGCGGCAGACCCCCAGGAATCGGAACAAACCTGGGAAAGCGCCCCACAACTGCTCGCTGCTCTGAACGGCGCGAATCTGGGCGCCTGGTTTTGGGACATCGAAAGTGGCCAGATCAGCTGGTCACGCGGCACTCAGGCGCTGTTTGGTTACGACCCGCACCACCCGCTGCCCAACGATCTGGAATACATCGACCTGCTGCTGCCCGAAGACCGCCGACGGACCATTCAGGCGTTTCATGCAGTACTCAATGGCGAACCCGCCGAACAAGCGCTGCGCCACCGCATTCGCTGGCCCGATGGCAGCATGCACTGGCTGGAAATCAACGGCAGCCTGGTCAAGGACAAGCGCGGCAAACCGCAGATGATCGGGGTGATCCGCGAGATCACCCGCCAGCGCGAACGGGAAACCGCGTTGATCAACTCGGAAAAACGCTTCGCCACGCTGTTTCACCTGAGCCCCAATGTGATTCTGCTGACCCGACGCAACGATGGCCTGATCTACGAGGTCAACCAGCACTTCGAGAAGATCCTCGGCTGGGCCGGCCACCAGATCATCAACAAGACCACCCTGGAGCTGGGCTTGTGGGTCGACCCGCAACAGCGTCAGATGGTGCTGGATGCCACTCGCAGCGGTACGGAACCGGCCAGTCTGGAAGTGCAGCTGCGGGCCAGCAACGGCCAAATTCATGATGGCATCCTCTGCGCCCAGAACATCGAGATGGACGGCGTCACTTACCTGCTCAGCACCTTTATCGACACCACTGAGCGCAGACGCGCCGAACAGGCACTCAAAGACAGCCAGGAGCGCCTGGACCTGGCCCTGGACTCGGCACAACTGGGGACCTGGGACTGGCACATCCCCAGCGGCATGCTCTATGGCTCGGCCCGCGCGGCGCAGTTGCACGGGCTGGAGCCGGTCGCCTTCCATGAGGAATTCGAGGCCTTCTTCGAAGGCGTGCCGAAGGACGAGCGCAGCTCCACGCGCCAGGCCTACCGCAGCCTGCGCGAAGGGCCCGCGGGCAATTATCAGATCACCTACCGCATCCAGCTGGAAAACGGCGCCTCGCGCTTTATCGAGAGCCGCGCCCGCTTGTACCGCGACGAAAAGGGCCAGCCGCTGCGCATGGCCGGCACCCTGCTCGACATCACCGAGCAGGTGGAGCGCGAGCAGCGCCTGATCAGCTCCGAAGAGAAATTCGCCAGCCTGTTCCAGGCCAGCCCCGACCCGATTTGCGTGACCCGCCAGGACAGCGGCCAATTCATCGAGATCAATCCGGCCTTTACCCAGACCTTTGGCTGGAACGCCGACGAACTGATTGGCAAAAATGCCGAACAGCTAGGTTTCTGGGCGGATTCGGCGCCGCGAGTCCAGCGCTTCGAACAGGTAATCCGCGATCAGGCGTTGAATAACGTGGCGGTCACCGTCAACCACCAGAACGGCCAGAGCCTCACCTGTGTGATTTCCAGCCGCCTGATCAAGGTCGATGACCAGCCCTGCAGCGTTACCACCCTACGCGACATCACCCAACAACAGCGTGCCGAAGCGGCCCTCAAGGCCAGTGAAGAGAAGTTCGCCAAGGCCTTTCACTCCAGCCCCGACGCCATCATCATCGGCGAGCGCGACAGCGGCCGCTACCTGGAAGTCAACGACGGTTTTTGCCGCCTGACCGGTTTTCGCGCTGAGGATGTCATTGGCCACACCGCCTGGCAGATCGGCCTGTGGGCTGACGACAAGCAGCTCAAGACGCTGCTCAATGACTTCCGCGAAGAAGGCCGCGTGCACCCGCGAGAAATGATCGGCCACAACAAGCGCGGCGATATTCTCACCCTGGAAGTTTCGGTCGAGCCGATCACCCTGAATGAGGCCCCTTGCCTGCTGCTGACGGCCCGGGATGTCAGCCAGCTGAAGAACGCCCAGGCGCAGATCCGCCACCTGGCCTACCACGACCCGCTGACCAACCTGCCCAACCGGGCGCTGCTGATGGACCGCCTCAGCCAACAGATCGCCCTGCTCAAGCGCCATAACCTGCGCGGCGCGCTGCTGTTCCTGGATCTGGACCACTTCAAGCACATCAACGACTCGCTCGGCCACCCGGTCGGCGACACGGTACTGAAAATCATCACCGCGCGGCTGGAAGCCAGCGTGCGCATGGAAGACACCGTGGCGCGCCTGGGCGGCGACGAGTTCGTGGTTCTGCTCAGCGGCCTGGAAGGCAGCCGCAGCGAGGTCACCCGCCGCGTCCGCGAGTTGGCGGACACGTTGCGCTCGATACTGGCCGACCCCATGTCGCTGGACGGCCAGCGCCTGCAAGTGACCCCGAGCATCGGTGTGGCGCTGATTCCCGACCATGGCTCGACTCCGGCGGACCTGCTCAAGCGTGCCGACATTGCGCTTTACCGCGCCAAGGATTCGGGCCGCAACACCACGCAGATGTTCCACAGCACCATGCAAAAGGCCGCCAGCGAGCGCCTGCAAATGGAGAACGACCTGCGCCAGGCCCTGACCCGCGGCGAGCTGAGCCTGCATTTCCAACCCCAGGTCGACGCCCGCGACGACCGTATTGTGGGTGCTGAGGTATTGCTGCGCTGGCGTCATCCGAAGCTGGGGTATCAGCCGCCGGCGCTATTTATTCAGGTACTGGAGGAAAGCGGGCTGATTCTGGAAGTCGGTAGCTGGATCCTCGATGAAGCCTGCGGTGCCTGCGCACAGCTGCTGCATGAAGGCCTGATCGACATCGACGACTTCAGCCTGTGCGTGAACATCAGCCCGCGCCAGTTTCGCCAGAACGACTTCATTGAGCGGGTGGAGCGCAGCCTGAAGGACTATCAGCTGCCCTGCTCACTGCTCAAGCTGGAGATCACCGAAGGCATCGTGATCCAGAATCTGGAAGACACCATCGACAAAATGCGCAGCCTGAGAAGCCTGGGCGTGTGCTTTGCCATGGATGATTTCGGTACCGGCTACTCGTCTCTGACCTACCTCAAGCGCCTGCCGGTGGACGCCTTGAAGATCGACCAGTCGTTTGTACGCGATGCTCCGCAAGACCCCAACGATGCCGAAATCGTCCGCGCCATCGTCGCCATGGCCCACAGCCTGGAGTTGTCGGTCATTGCCGAAGGGGTTGAATTGTACGAGCAGCTGGAGTTTCTGGAAGGCTTGGGCTGTCACCTGTATCAAGGCTACCTGCACAGCCGGCCACTGCCACTGGACGAGTTTCGCCGGTTGTTGCGCGAGCAATAAAAAAGCTTCGCGGCGGTGCGGCGAGGCGATAACACCACTTGGCACATCCCGTGAACGACGCTGACGTGTAAGTACTGGTCAGTCGCCATCCGTAGATCGGCGCAACGAGCGCAGTACAGGACGCAATGACGAGTCGGCCAGCAGGAGTAACGTTTCATGAATCACATCGATATCGGCGCAGATGCTGGCGAAGTCCCAATACCTGTCGAACGTATCAGACGTGCTGTGATAAATGTTCGAGTCGTAGAAATCATGCCGCTTCAGGCCCTCCTCCATGCCCCCTCTTTTCAGATCGCTGCCGGTAGTGACCTGTACAGCGGGGATGTTGATCTTGGCGAAGCTCGCCTGGTCTGATCGGTAGAAGTAGCCGGCGCAAGGCGCATCATCGAGACTGATGCGCCGGTTGAGATGCTTGCCGGCCCGCACGAAGGCACTGGGCAGGTCAGATTGATCACCGTCCACCAGGCTCAGGTCACGGGTCTTGCCAATAGGCACGAAGCCATCGACATTGAGCGCCGCGACCACATCGAGGCCAGTCTCGCCGATCAACCGTGCGACCTGCGCGGATCCCAGCATGCCCACCTCCTCCGCGGTGGTCCAGGCAATGAGCACGGTGCGGCGCAACGGGGCCGCGTTCGCCAGCCGCCTGGACAGCTCGAGCAACACCGAGACGCCGACGGCGTTGTCAACCGCGCCGGGATAGTAGCCACGGGGTTGCGTCCTGTCGGGAGTCCTGCCGAGATGGTCCCAGTGCGCGCACAGCAATACACATTGCCGGGGGAAGAGCCTGCCTTTCTTCATGCCCAGCACATTCCAGCAATGCCCGATCCTTATGTCGAAACCCAAGCTCAGGTGCAGGCGGGCGTCGAGCCAGCGCGCGCGCTTGGCCATCGGCCATGGGTCGGCCAGGAAGGTATCGAGGTCGAGGCCTGTCGCGGACAACAACTGCCGTCCGAAGCGCTCGCTGCAAATCCCTTCGAACGCCAGGCCACTGCGCACCGCACCCGGAAGAAAACGAAACGGACGGCGCATCTCGTCCCGGACCAGGTGGAAGGCGCTGCCAAACAGCTCATCAGTGTGGATGATGATCACGCCAGCGGCGCCTTGTCGAGCGGCCTCCTCATACTTGTATTCCCAGCGGCCGTAGTAGGTCATTCGCTCACCCTGGAAGCGCTCGCCCCTTGGGCTGTTCCGCCCGGGATCGTTGGGCAGCACGACCACCACCTTGCCGACGACATCGAGCCCGGCGTAATCGTCCCACTGGTATGCCGCTGCGACGATCCCGTAGCCCACGAAGACCAGAGGCACGTTGTCGAGCACAACGCTGGCTTGTTGTGAACGAACCAGCAGCTCATCATCGCGCAGCAGGTCGTACTGCGAGCCGTCGCCCTGGACGATCGCCTGACAACCGTCCGACCTGGGCCGCGGGGTGGCGGAGCCAAGCGGTACAGACTGGAAGAGGCTCCTGCGACCGTGCCAGGCCATTAGCCCCAGCGCATGCGCCTTCCTGGCAATCCACAGGGATGCACGCCACCCTCCGGGCTCTCCCACCCCCCGCCCGGCGTAAAGCGCACCAGAGAGCGTCCGGCAGCTGTCGGCGAGCGACGCAGCATGAGCCTTATGTCTGAGGTAACCGCGAAAGGCCGGGCCGCCCCCTGGCTTATGCTTTGTCTTTTTCGGCAGTGACCGACGCATGCAAGCTCCCCTCTATCTGGAAGAATATTTGAACAGCTGAGCGGCGTTGTCGAAGAACACCTGCCGGTGGTACTGCTGCGCAACTGCCCTGGCGCACGCGGCGACATAACCCGGGTAATCGACAGACGGCCAACCTGAGCCGAAGACGAGCCTTTCCGGCTTCCCGGTGTAGTCGAGCATCCAGCGGATCGGATCGACCATCAACCTGTCCAGCGTGGCTTGGGAGACTTCGCTCAACGACCCCTCGATGATCGAGCTGAGGTCGAGCCAGACATTGTGGTTCTTCGCCGCGAGCGCCGCGGCATCGGTGAACCAGGGATTGCCGCTATGAACCAGGAGGAAGTTCACATCGGGGTGGTCGACGATGACCTCGTCCAGGCTCAGCGGATGGGCGTACTTGAGCTTGGAGCGATGCCAGCCGGTGTCGCCGGTGTGGAAAAGCACAGGGACATCGAACTGGCGCGCCAGGGAGTACAGCGCCTGGAGCCGAAAGTCGTCAGCATGCACATGCATGAACCCGAGGTTGATCTTGATCGCCAGGTAGACACCATTGGCCAGCCCCTGTGTCAGCGACTCGGGACACCATTGAGGCTGAGCGATGACCGCGCATCTGCCTACGCCCAGATCCTGCAACACCTGGTCACTGTAGGCGGGTGCATGCGAGTCCGTCACGGACGCGACAATATTGAAGCGCGATTTCAACGCCTGGAACGCCTGCAGACTGTCCGCCCCGGCGAACTCGGTATGCACATGCGCGTCGAGAATAGGCCCGGAATATGTACTCATCAAAAACTTCCCTGTGGGGCGATCACCATCGCCGCGCGGCATCCGGCGCGGCACCTTGAAGCGCTAACTGCTGGCGCTGCTGTAGGATCTCAGGGCAAACAGCCAGAACACCCTGGACAGGCACAGGAAGACGACCGCGAACAGAATTCCCCCGAGCACCTCCTGCCATCCGACCATGCCCATGGCCCCGACAACCGGGACATTGGAAACGAAATACACAGGGACGAGGAACGTCAACACCGTACGAATCGTCTGCGGAAAAGCTGATACCGGGAACCGTGCGATCTCCATGAGCGTGTAGCTGATGATCCAGACATCACCGATCTTGACGAACCAGATAGACAAGGTGCAGGTGATCAGGAACACCGAGTAGAAGATCGCCACTCCCGCAGCCATTAGTCCGAGGAAGGCCGCGAGGTTGCCCACACCCAATGCACCTTCGCTGTGCATGGCGTACACGACCACGGCAACACCAATCAGCACCCGGGGCAGTTCCCAGAGGCTGATCTTCGAACATGACACCAGAAACTGGCTGTCGACCGGACGCACCAGCAGGTAATCCAGATCGCCGGTGCGCACCTTCTCCGACAACGCGTGCAGGCTGGGAAACAACCAGACCTCAAGCAGGCCCTCAAGAATCAGGGCCACGCCGAACAGCGCCAGCACTTGGTGGAGGTTCCAGCCGCCCAGGCTGCCGACTTCGGCGAACATGGCATCGAGGAAGTACAGCGCCAAGAGCATCCCGACCACCGTGTTCACCACATTGGTGACGGCATTTGCGCGAAACTCCAGCTCCGCGAGCATCGAATGCCTGATCAAGGCCAGCAGGACTTTGAACGTTCTAAAACTCATATTCCGGCTCCGGAAAAGCGCTTCAGACCATGGCGCCACAGCCCCCGGCGCAACGCGACCAGCACCAGCACCCAGATGAGCTGGACCGCGAAACCGTGCAATAGCTCTAGCCCGGAGGCCTTGCCGATCAGCACCTTGACGGGAAAATCCAGCGCCGCGGAGAACGGCAGCATCGTCACGATAGAGCGGGTCGCCTCGGGGAACAGGTCAACGGGAATGAGCGTCCCGCCCAGAACGGTGTACATCGACCAGACCAGGGTATCCAGCGCAATGGAATTGGCCATCCAGAACGCGAGCAGGCCGACACAGTAATAGATATGGAAAATGATGATCCAGGCAAGGACGAGCGCGATCAGGAAAAACGGCAGCTGCTTGGCGATGGGCATCAGGTCGATGGCGAAAAGGGATGCGCCGATACAGAACACTGTCACCACGATCGGCGCGCGCACCAGCATCTGACCCACATGGTCAGCCACATGGAACCAGAAGGGTGCGACCGGTTTGAGCAGTCGGCCCGACAAGGTTCCTTGGCGTATCTCATCGTTCAGCACGAAGATGACCCAGACGGCTGTCAGTTGCCTGACCAGATAGATGCCCAGGAAGTACGCCACGAAATCGCTTGCCGCATACCCTCCGATAACCCGGTCCCGTGAAAGCTCCCACCAGATCAGCATCATGAACAACGGCGCGACGCCGCTGATGAGCCACACGAACAACTGCGCCCGGTAGATCACGGTCACCAGCACGCTCGTGCGGATCAGGCGCCCGGAAATGCCAGGCAACGAAGCCAGGGCGACCATCAGGCGTGCTCCCTTGGCAGCAACAACCGGGGGAAGGCCTGCTCGAGGGACGGGCTCTGTATCGAGATGTCCGTCACCGGGAAACTCGCCAGCAGCTGTGCCACGGTCCTGGCGAACTGCTCTTCGGGCACCAACAGTTCGGCGCCTTCGCTGTCCAGGCTGATCAGGTTGCCATAGGCGCGCAGGGACTCGCCACAGACCCCGGAGGAGAAACGCAGGCAGACCCGCCGCTCGGAAACGTGAGCCTTCACCAACGCCTGCCGGCCGCCGTCGAACACCAGCTGACCACGGTCCAGCACAATGACTCGGTTGGCCAGCGCCTCAATGTCCGCCATGTAGTGAGAGGTCAGGATGATCGTCGCACCAAACTCTTTGTTGTAGTCGACGAGGAACTTGCGGATGGCGACCTGCATTTCCAGGTCCAGGCCGATGGTCGGCTCGTCGAGAAACAGGATGCTTGGGCGATGCAGCAGCGACAGTATGAGCTCGCATTTCATCCGCTCGCCCAGGGACAACTTCCTGACCGGGCGGCGGACGATGTCGCCGACCGACAGCAGCTCGCACAGCTCATCGATCCGGCGCCTGCAATCGACAGCCGGTATATCGTAGAGGGCACCCTGCAGGTGGAAGGACTCCAGCGCTGGAAGATCCCAGGTCAGTTGCTGCTTCTGCCCCATGACCAAGGCGATCGACCTGAGGAACTCCGGCCGTCTCTTGAAGGGTTCATACCCCAATACCGAGAGGTGCCCGCCGCTGGGCCGGACGATGCCCGAGAGCATTTTCAGGGTCGTGGTCTTACCTGCGCCATTACCGCCGAGAAACCCGACCACTTCACCCGCATCTATCGAAAAGGAGACATCCCTGACCGCGGGAATGTACGCCTTCTCACGACGAAAATACCGGAGCAGGCTGCGCGAAAGGCCGTCACTGGCACGGTACACTTCGTATACCTTGCTGATATCACACAGCTCGATTACTTTTGACATACCTCTCCTTGAAAATTCCAGCATCCTTCGATTCAGTCAAAACGCCAGACTACAAGCATGGCGATCCGCGGTACTTGCCTGGCTGGCCGGGTAATCAGCACCTAGGATACTGTCGACAATTTAGCCGAAGGCTTCCTGCGCTCAGGCATGAGCGTACGTCGACGGTCGCCTGCCCCGGGTGCAGAGCGTCAGACCGTGCTCGTGCACACCACCGCTTTTCACCTCCTGCCTTACCGCCTGCAAGCCCGCAGCCTTGAATGCGTCGAGATAGCGACCTTGCGACCAGCGCGTCAGCTTCACGCCCAGCTCTTGCGACCAGCCCTGCGATGAGTGGCTTTCCTCGTAGTAGTCCACCATGACGATCAGTTCTCCGCCCGGCGCCAGCAAGCTGGCGGCTTTCTCAATGGCAGCGGAAATGTCCTCGAAGTAGTAGAACACTTCCATGGAGAAGATCAGATCGAAGTGCATGCCCGCTGGCGGGCGCCAGTTCAGAAAGCTCTCGACGTCGATGTCGACGTTATCCCGGTCGCACACTCTGGCGGCGCACATGCGTGCCATTTCCTGACTGAGCTCCACAGCACGGGAATACCCCCCAGCGAACTTCGATCTGGCCATGTACTCAAGGGCGTAACCATTGCCTGGCCCGATCTCCAGGTATCGCCCTGTACAGGGTTCAAGGGCGGACAGTACAGGCTCGACCCGGGCCCAATGTTCACGGGCCATGTCCACTGCCCCATCCTCGATGGCCCACTCGTCGAAGAGCGTCTCGACTTCCTGTTCGTGACTCATCCAGTACTCCTGTTTGCCGCTGGGATCCATTGATAAAAATGCACGGCGTTGCGATGCGAGCCGATTACGAGGTGGCCGTCATCCGTCAGCAACAGCGAGGAATGAAAACCTCCGCTGCTGGCGACTGACCAGAACGCTTTGGCCCTTGGTCGACGGTCTATCAGCGGTTTCGAGATTGGCGAAATCGAGGAACCTTCGACCAGATGTTCAAGGCCGTAGCCGTGGCGGTCTGACGACCAAGATCCACATGCTGTGCGATGCCAACGGCGTGCCGTTGCGCTTTATCCTGTCTGGCGGTCAAGCCAGCGATATCGCTTACGCTCAACCGTTGCTGGATGAGGTAAGCATTCCCAGCCTGCGCTGTCACCCTCGTAAACGTTGCCACCGGTTACTGGCCGATAAGGGCTACGACGCCGAAGCCTTGAGGCGCTACTGCAACCGTTATCGAATGCAGCCTGTCATCCCGCTACGGGCCATGAAACGCAAGCCCAAGCCTGGCTTACCCAGGCTGTTTGATCGGCCGAAATACCGACAGCGCAATATCATCGAGCGGATGTTCGGCTGGTTAAAAGAGAACCGTCGCATCGCGACACAATTCGACAAGCTCGCGAAAAGTTTTCCGGAGATTATCTCGTTGGCCTGCTCCATGCGGTATTTACGACATTTTTTCGTACAGAGCCGGCCTCAATCGGCATAGGGGACGGCCTTCATAGGCCGTACCCCTGCCACACCACCCGGCATGCGGGTCCGCACCGGGCGGTTCGAGAGATTGAGGTCAGGAGAAACGCGGTAATCCCAGACTGTCGAACCACGCAATATTGAGTACGCGATTCAGTTCCAGACGACTGTTGCGCCACCAGCGACAGGCGTTTCCCGCCACCTTCTGCGCCACTCGCTCACTTGCACCCAGCGCTCGTAACTCACGATAGATCGTCGAACTACGCTTCCACTGCTTGAGTTGGATCGCTCGCAGTCGATGTCGAATCCATTCGTCCAGCTCTCGCCAGACTTTCGGGGTTTGCGACAATCCAAAGTAGGCTTTCCAACCCAGAATGTAGGGCCGTAACTCATCAACCACCTGCTGCAAGCTACGACCACACGAGCGTCGGGTGTACCACCGAATCCGCTGCTTGAACTGCTTCTGCGCTTTATAGGAGGCAGCACGTTTAACTTCGCCTCGGGCTGACCACAACTCATAACCCAGAAACTTGCGGCCAAACGCACTGGCCACCGCACTTTTGCTCTCGTTGACGCTCAGGTGCAGCTTTTCGTAAAGCCGCCTCAGCAAAGCCATCACCCGTTGCCCTGCCTTCTGGCTGCGCACATACACGTTCGCATCATCGGCATAGCGAACAAAGCAGTGACCTCTTCGTTCAAGCTCTCGATCCACTTCGTCCAGCAGCACATTCGCCAGTAACGGCGACAGCGGGCTGCCTTGCGGCGTCCCACAGCGGCTTTTCTCGATCGCACCATCGATCAGCGTCCCAGCATCCAGATAAGCTCGGATCAGCCGGATAACCGCCCAATCCGTAATCCGTTTGCGTAAGCGATCAATCAAAATGTCGTGATCAACCCGGTCGAAAAACTTCTCCAGATCGACATCCACCACGACTTTTCGACCCGAAGACACGTAGCGCTGAGCCGCCAAAACGGCGTCCTGCGCACAGCGCCCCGGACGAAAACCGTAACTGTGTTCACTGAAGGTCGGATCGAGCAGCGGCTGCAAGACTTGCAGCAACGCCTGTTGGATCAAGCGGTCCGTGACCGTTGGGATACCCAGCTCGCATTCACCGCCGCCGGATTTGGGAATGACCACGCGTCGTACCGGACTGGGTCGGTAGATTCCTGACAAGAGCTGTTGGCGAATCGTGGCCCATACCGTGAGCAGGTGGTCGGCCGTCTGATCGATGTCCAGACCGTCGATCCCCGCCGCACCTTTGTTGGCTTTAATTCGCTTCCATGCCCGCTTCAGGTTTTCTCTCGCAAAGGCCCGTTCCAGCAGCCCTTGCCCTGCGCTTTCGGTTTCATTTTGCGGGCGATTGACCTCGTCGCTGATGGGGCTTCTCACGGCTTCACCGTTCGCAGTCTCCATCCGCCCCACGTTTGGCGGGCATCTGACTTCCGGTTTCTCGCATCAACATGGCCTACAACGCTTTCTCTCGTTCGGCCCTTCGTCAAAAAAAGAAGACTATTACGGCCTCTGCTGACTTCTCGCTCCGGCCTGCACCGTCGCCCTTTCAGGCACAAGGCGAGATCTCCCCAGGTAAGAACGCAATCCTTCACCGCACAACCGCCGGATTTACGTAGCCTGACCTTTGACCACAAGAGCTTCGCGGTTTCGTGCCCGCTCGCCCTGGTCGGCTCCGCCTTGTATCCGATTCTTGTACATCGGCTCGCGGCTTCGCTCCACGCTTCCTCCCCACACTCGGTCACCCTCATGCAGTTGCGCTTCACTTCGTTCGCTGTGGTCAGCTTACGACGGGACTTTCACCCGCAAGATTGCGCCCATGCTGGGCGCACACGAAAAAGGGCGCCACGAGGGCGCCCTTCTTTCACTGCCTGATCATCAATTTTGCAAAGCAGGCTGCACACCATTGATCGGAATGCGTTTTGCCTTGGCTTCTTCCGGCACAACCCGCAGCAAGTCAATATTCAGCAGGCCGTTGGCCAGTGCTGCGGACTTGACCTCGATATGGTCGGCCAGCCGGAACGACAACTTGAATGCACGCTGGGCAATGCCCTGATGCAGGAAGGTGACGCTTTCGCCGCTGCCTTCGCGTTTGCCGCCGCTGACGGTCAATACGCCTTTTTCAACCTGCAGATCCAGATCCTGTTCCTGGAAACCTGCGGCAGCAACGACGACTCGATAGTGGTCATCGCCATGTTTTTCAACGTTGTAGGGAGGGTAGCTGCTACCCGCCTCATTACGTGCCGCTGATTCGAACAGATCATTGAAACGGTCGAAACCAACGGAATGGCGGAACAGTGGAGCCAGAGAAAATGCGGTAGTCATGTGACATCTCCTGAAAATCAGCGAGTTGGATTTAACGCGACCCGACTTCGGCATCGCGTACTCCCTAGATAAGGACCGACTCGATCATTTCAAGGAATGCCACTGAAAAATTTCTACGCGGCAGCCTTTACGGGAATGCGAAGCAGCTCGCTGATGCGCTGGCAATCGTCTTCACGGCGCAGCACTGCGAACAGCTCCACCGCCTCTGGATAGGACTTGGTCAACAGCGCGACCCATTGCTTCAGACGGCCTGGGGCCGAGCGCGGCGTGAGCCTGGCCTTCGCTTGCGCCCAGAAATCCTGTAACAGTGGCTGCAGTTCTTGCCAGCTCATGGGCTGCGTTTCGCGACCGGCGCGGGCGTCGGCGATCTGTCGGGCCAGGTCAGGGCGGGCCACCAGGCCACGACCGAGCATGATGTCCTCGACACCACTGACTTCACGGCAACGCCGCCAGTCTTCAAGCGTCCAGACCTCGCCATTGGCGAACACCGGCACCTTGACCACCTCCTGCACCCTTGCCACCCACTCCCAATGCGCTGGCGGCTTGTAGCCATCCACTTTGGTGCGGGCATGCACGACGATCTGCTGCGCACCGCCGTCGGCCAGCGCCGTGGCGCACTCCAGCGCACCGTCAGGGCTGTCGAAGCCCAGGCGCATCTTCGCCGTGACCGGAATATGCGCCGGCACGGCCCGGCGCACTGTCTGGACGATGGTGTGCAACAGCTCCGGCTCCTTGAGCAGCACCGCCCCGCCTCGGGACTTGTTCACCGTCTTGGCCGGGCAACCGAAGTTCAGGTCGATCACCGGCGCCCCCAACTCGCAGGCCAGCGCCGCGTTTTCCCCCAGGCACACCGGATCGGAGCCCAGCAACTGCACCCGCAAGGGCACGCCCGCGCGCGTCTGCGAACCGTGCTGCAACTCAGGTGCCAGCTTGTGGAAATACGCAGGCGTCAGCAGCTGGTCATTGATGCGGATGAACTCGGTCACACACCAATCGATACCGCCAACCTGAGTCAGCACGTCGCGCAGGATGTCATCGACCAGGCCTTCCATGGGGGCCAGGGCTATTTGCATGGGGGATGTCTCGGGGGAAAGGGCGGCATTCTAGCAAGGGTAGCGTGTGATACCTACACCGGTCTTTGAGCTACATGCATACGACACTCTGAAAATCTCGAAGCGCATCCGCTCCAAGTAGAGACACTCTCAGCCGCTACCGCTCGTCGGTTTTAGGGACTTCCAAATCATGTGTCCCTGCTACTGGAATAAACATAACGCCAGGCGTTGCTTGAACAACACTAAGCACCTCCCCCCCAAATCGAATAGAAGCATAAAAAATCAATCTACGGAAACATCTTACAAAAATATAGAAATTAGATTCAGAACCGTCCTATAGACAGCCACAAAAAATAAACACAGAAATAACATTCAAACAAAACCGACATTCACCGACATCCAAAGAGCCTTTGACCCAAAAGAAAAATAACGTTAATAAATATGCACTTCCTCATTCGGGAGGCAACGCAACAACAAGAGATAAGCAAAATGAAAAACAATGAACACATGCTTGGTGAAATGCTGTTACCCATAGATGAAACAACCGAATCGTGGATAGATATGGAGTTCTTCGGAGGATCGGGTGGCGCTGGTGGTTGCGGCGGATTCAAAAAAACACTCATCCAGTTTCATAAACAACACCATCGCACACAAAAAAACAACATGACCCCCTTCCCATGAAAAAAACAAAAAATTACGCCAATCGATTATTATCACTTTCTTCAGTATTCGTAACAGAGCAAATTAAAGAGCCCGTGGCACTGTTCTGGATACTACTATCCCCTTGCGCTATATTTTACTTCTTTGCGCTCTCAAAAGCAGAAGCAGGGTATTTCAACCAAGAATATCTGAACGCCGCCTCGTGGTTCTACGCCTACACAGCCTCAAGCATCTCCCTGTTTGGCTTTACGTTTTACCTGATCGGCCGCAGGGAAAGCGGGTTTATCCGGTCGTTCATTTATGGCCGACAGGCACGCGTGCTGTTTGTCGCCGCGCACGTCATCAGCTACTCATTGATTGCTTTCGCCTATGGATCGATTTTTTACCTGCTGACGAAGCCAGCCTTCGGCACCTACGACGCCAAAGAATATCTCACGATCATCAAACACTTTTATTTTTGCTATCTCTTATTTTCTTCACTGGGTCTGCTGATAACGCTTGCTCCCCTGAAGTTCAACACTGCCCATACCTTGCTTTCAATTTTATCGTTCGCCATGGTTGCATTGGGTTATCTGGGCAGCACCCATCACCTCAAAACATTTGCAAACCTGAGTGCACTCAATCCGCTGACATTTGCTGAGTCAGTCATGTCTGGAAAGACTGAACTCTACTTGATTTTTCTGACAGCAGCAGTATTCCCAGCCATCGCACTGTCAATTTTTTTCCGGTATTTCCGAACGCAGCCTGTCTGGAGCAGATACTGAATGGCTATTCTAACTGCCGACAACATTAGCTTCTCGCACAAGAACAAATGCTTGTTCAAGAGCGCATCACTTGTGATCGAAAAGGGCTCCGTCACTGGGTTGCTCGGTCCCAACGGTGCTGGAAAAACGACATTTTTCGATATCCTCTGCGGACTGCGAAAACCTGATACCGGAACGCTGTCTATCAACGCAAACGAGCGGCTCTACTTGTCCCAAACGCTTTCTACGCCCGCGACGCTGAAGATGTCCGAAGTGTTCAGGATGCTGTCATGTCTTTGCGCCTCTACGCTGCCAGGCAAGGCCTATATGCTCCAGCGTCTTGAGCGCTGGAGCCCGAACCTCGCCAAGCGTTACGGTGAGATTTGGGACAAAAGGCCTGCGATCTGCAGTTACGGAGAGATTCGTTGTTTCTTCACGCTGTCGTTGCTGGGCTTGCCCTCGGACCTGATCATTCTCGATGAACCAACAGCCGGTGTTGATCCAGAGTTTCGGTACTACCTCTGGCAGTGCATTCGGCAAGCTAGTGATGAGGGGGCGACCGTGCTGGTTTCCTCTCACCATATCGATGAAATTGCGCAGCATTGCGATGACTTTTACATGATCACACAAAGGCAGTTTCTCGGATTCTCTTCAGGAGATGAGTACAAGGAGTTCTACAAGGCGGCGACGCTGGATGAAGCGTTTATCAAAGCGGCGCTGGCCGTTTGAGCATTTTTTGCTCAAACGTGATTAGCGCCAGCCAAGGCAATGTCTAGCGCCGTTGATCTACAGGTTATCCACAGGCAGGCCCACTGGAAATGTGGGTAACCGCTGCAACTTATTATTCTTGCTGGGTTAATCGGATGTGATTGTGGGTCTAAAAGCTTCGCGGGCTTGCCCGCGAATGGGGTTAGACGCCAAATATCAGGCACTCACCCGCTGAGTGCTGATCATCGCCGGACCATACCCTTCCATAAACTCCACCGGCATCCGCTTCGGTCGCCCGGTGGACAGCTCGATGCAGACGAAGGTGGTCTGGGCGCGCAACAGGGTGGTGCCGTCGCTTGGGCGGATCAGCTGGAAGCGACGGGTCATTTTCAGGCGCTGGTCCCAGTCGACGATCCAGGTAGCCAGTTGCAACTCGTCGTCTTCATAGGCACTGGCGAGGTAGTCGATTTCGTGGCGGACCACCGCCATGGCGCGGTCCAGTCTTCGATACTCGGTCAAGTCCAGGCCCAGGCGCTGGGAGTGGCGCCAGGCACAGCGCTCGAGCCAGGTCACGTAAACCGCGTTGTTGGCGTGGCCGAGGCCGTCGATGTCCTCGGCGCCCACGCGTAGATCAATCACAAATGGCGTTGCCAGATCCCAATTCATGCCCGCTCCTGGTCACATTGTTTTGGCCAGGCGCCAGTGTAACGGATGCTCACACCGATTGGCGCGCAGGCGGCTCGCGCTTGGCCAGCAGCGCCAGCACGCCTTCGATCAGCTGCGGTGCAGACAACACACGCCGGTGACCACCGCCAGGCAGCACCAACAAGCGGCTGTCGAACCAGGCCTCATGAATTCGCCGGGCCTCGCTGGCGGGAATAATGGGATCATCCTCGGCGTGCACGATCAGGCCAGGCATTCCCAGTTGGTAGTGGCTGACATCCAGGCGCGACGCCGGCATGCCGACATCACGCTCGACCTGGCGAATGAACGCGGCCCGCGCCCGTGGCGGCAGCCCGACCCGACTGGCGAAGCCGCGCAGCACACCCAGCACATGGGACGGCGCGGCAATGCTCACCACCATCTCGGGACGCAAGCCCATTTGGCTCGCCAGCAGCGCGGCTGCCCCACCCATGGAATGGCCAATCACCGCCTGCAGCGGCGGCAGCTCCGCAGCCGCTTCCAGCATGGCACGAGCAAACAGCACCACGTGCGCATCTTGCCCTGGTGAACGGCCGTGGCCCGGGCCATCCAGCGCGACCGCCGTGTATCCGGCCGACACCAGGCATTCGATCAGGTGGGCAAATTGAGTGGGCCGCCCTTCCCAGCCATGCATCAACAACACCGTCGGCCCCTGGCCCCAGCGCAAGGCCGACAAGCCAAAACGCAAGGTCACCCGCTCGGCGCTTGCCAGCAGAGGCAGCTCCCAGTCACGGGGCGGAAGATTGCGGGGGCGCATAAAGGCCATTTTCATTTTGCTGGCAACCATGCCAGGTGCCAGCCAGCCGAGGGTACCGTTGACACCACGAATCCAACTCAGGGTCTTCATTGCTCTGTCTCCAGGAGTAACCACTCGATCAGATCACTGCCGACTTGGCAGCACGCAGGACACGGTCAGACAACTCATGGCCGCCCAAAGCCCTGGCCAATGCCAGGCCACCGACCATCAGGGCCAGGTCAGCCAGCGCCTTGTCGGCTTCTTCAGGCGTGTCGGCCAACTGGGCCATCATCAATTCGATATGTTCGGCCAGCACCTCCCGAAAGGCCTCCGGCAAGCGCGCCATCTCACCCAGGGCGGTCGGCAGAGGGCAAGCCTGCTCCGTCGCGTCACGGTGCTTGCGCGACAGGTAGAACGCAGCAACCAAGGCGCGACGCTCTTCCCCGCTCATGGTCGGGTCGACTTCGGCAAGTAATGCCCGACGCTGGTCAAGCGACTGAGAGAAAGCTTCCAGCATCAAGGCATCCTTGCTTTCGAAGTGCGCATAGAAGCCACCGACCGTCAGCCCGGCCGCGCCCATCACATCACTGACGCTCGGCTCGGCCGGGCCACGCTGGATCAGGGCAGAGCTGGCAGCCTGAAGAATCTTTTCGCGGGTGCGGGCCTTCTTGTCGTTCATGCCGGGACTCCAAAATATTATGGTTAAAATATTATCCTTATAATATTTTTTGACAAGCACAAAATCGACCGATTGTCTGGAACGACAAGGCCGATGGAAGATCAGGAAGTTTTTTCAGCGGAAAAACAAAAGGCTCATTCAAAAAGTGAATGAGCCTTGAAAATCCCGCAGAGCGGGTAAAAGTGGCGTCCCCTAGGGGACTCGAACCCCTGTTACCGCCGTGAAAGGGCGGTGTCCTAGGCCACTAGACGAAGGGGACGCATAACCTTCGAGCAGATCCGTTTTCACGAACCCTGGCAATTTGGTGGAGCTAGACGGGATCGAACCGTCGACCTCTTGCATGCCATGCAAGCGCTCTCCCAGCTGAGCTATAGCCCCGGATTTTTCGCCTCGCGGCGGAGCGGCATCTTACGACATCGCTTCTGTAAAACTGGCGTCCCCTAGGGGACTCGAACCCCTGTTACCGCCGTGAAAGGGCGGTGTCCTAGGCCACTAGACGAAGGGGACGCAAACCCTTCTTACCAACGATCAGAGCTGAATTCTGATCGTATCCGGAGTCAGTGTAGCCGACTGCGGACCTGGAATTTGGTGGAGCTAGACGGGATCGAACCGTCGACCTCTTGCATGCCATGCAAGCGCTCTCCCAGCTGAGCTATAGCCCCACAGTGTGCTTCGTACTCTCGTACATCGCTGTGGACGGGGCGCATATTAAGATCGGATCGGGATGCTGTCAAACTTATTTTCAACAAAATCCAAATTTTTTTTCCGAGATAACAAACACTTACCCGCCCTACCCGGTTTTTGCCCCGTAAATCCGGGGCAAGAACCGCTTACAGAGACTTACTGGATGGCCGCCAGCAGCTTTTCCCATTCCTTGTTTTCTTTCTTCGAAACGCCGCCGAGCAGATCCAGCGCCTGACGCAGACGGAACCGCGTCAGGTCCGGACCGAGGATCTCCATGGCATCGAGCACCGACACCGAGCTGGCCTGGCCGGTGATGGCCGCGAACATCAGCGGCATGGCATCACGCAATTTCAGCTCGAGGGATTCGACCACGGCCTGAATCACGCCGGTGATGCGATCCTTTTCCCACTGACGCAGCGACTCAAGCTTCCACAGAATCAATTGCATCACTTGGCGCACCTGGTCGCCCGAGAGCTTCTTGTGCTCGAACAACCTGGCGTCCAGTTGCAAGCCACCGGCAAAGAAGAAGCCGCCCAGGGGGGCGATCTGACTGAAGGTTTCGACCCGCCCCTGCACATGCGGCGCGATCTTCATCATGTACTCGGGGTTGAATGCCCACTTCTGCACGCGTGCGGCGAACTCTTCCACCGGCAGGTCGCGCAGCCACTGGCCGTTGAGCCAGGACAGCTTCTCGATGTCGAAAATCGGCCCGCCCAGGGAGACGCGAGACAGGTCGAAATGCTCGACCATTTCCTGCAGCGAGAACTTCTCCCGCTCGTCAGGCATCGACCAGCCCATGCGGCCCAGGTAGTTGAGCATCGCCTCGGGCATGAAGCCCATGCGCTCGTAGAAGGTCACCGAGGTCGGGTTCTTGCGCTTGGACAGCTTGCTCTTGTCCGGGTTACGCAACAGCGGCATATAGCAGAGCTTGGGTTGCTCCCAGCCGAAGTAGTCATACAGCTTCATCAGCTTGGGCGCCGATGGCAGCCACTCTTCGCCGCGCAGGACGTGAGTGATGCCCATCAGGTGGTCGTCGACCACGTTGGCGAGGAAGTAGGTCGGCAGGCCATCGGTTTTCATCAGGACTTGCATGTCCATGCGGTCCCACGGGATCTCGACATCGCCACGCAGCATGTCCGGCACGACACACACACCTTCGGTCGGCACCTTCATGCGAATAACGTGCGGCTCGCCAGCGGCCAGGCGGCGCGCGACTTCTTCAGCCGACAACAACAGCGCACGGCCGTCGTAACGCGGGGTTTCATTGCGAGCCATCTGCTCGGCGCGCATCTGGTCCAGCTCTTCGGCGGTGCAGAAGCACGGGAACGCGTGACCCTGGTCAACCAGTTGCTGGGCGTATTGCTTGTAGATCTCGCCCCGCTCGCTTTGACGGTAAGGACCGTGCGGGCCGCCGACATCCGGGCCTTCGCTCCATTCGATGCCGAGCCAGCGCAGGGCGTCGAAAATCTGCTGTTCGGATTCACGGGTCGAACGCAGCTGATCGGTATCTTCGATGCGCAGAATGAACTCGCCGCCATGCTGCTTGGCAAAGCAATAGTTGAACAAAGCGATGTAAGCCGTGCCGACGTGGGGATCCCCGGTGGGCGATGGCGCGATACGAGTACGAACGGTGGTCATCAATGGTCTCGAAATAGAGGTGAAACAAAGCGCCGATGTTAACAGGCCAGACCCGGCCGGCTCCAGTAACCCGCACAATCCGGGGCATCAAAGGTGACGGCCTGACCGACATCAGGCCGTCAGCAGCCGCTCGCGCAATTTGGCAATTTCGTCGCGCATCTGCGCCGCGGCTTCGAACTCCAGGTCGCGGGCCAACTGGTACATCTTCTCTTCCAGCTGTTTGATGCGCTTGGTGATCTCGGCGGGCGAACGCAGTTCGTTTTCGTAACGGGCGCTTTCCTCGGCCGCCTTGGCCATGCCCTTGCGCTTCTTGCTGCGCGAGCCGGGCACAGTGGCGCCTTCCATGATGTCGGTGATGTCCTTGACCACGCCCCTGGGGGTGATGCCATTGGCCAGGTTAAAGGCAATCTGCTTGTCGCGGCGGCGCTCGGTTTCACCGATTGCCCGCTCCATCGACCCGGTCAACCGGTCAGCGTAGAGAATCGCCCGACCATTGAGGTTACGCGCAGCGCGGCCGATGGTCTGGATCAAAGATCGCTCGGAACGCAGGAAGCCTTCCTTGTCAGCGTCCAGAATCGCCACCAGCGACACTTCCGGCATGTCCAGGCCTTCGCGCAGCAGGTTGATGCCAACCAGTACATCGAAGGTGCCCAGACGCAAATCGCGGATGATCTCGACCCGTTCCACCGTGTCGATGTCCGAGTGCAGGTAGCGCACCCGCACATCGTGATCAGCGAGATAGTCGGTCAAGTCTTCCGCCATGCGCTTGGTCAGGGTGGTGACCAGCACACGCTCCTCGATGGCCACGCGCTTGCGGATTTCCGAGAGCAGGTCGTCCACCTGCGTGGTCGCCGGGCGAATTTCCACCTGCGGGTCGACCAGCCCGGTGGGCCGCACCACCTGCTCCACCACGCGCCCGGCGTGCTCGGCTTCGTAGGTGCCAGGGGTCGCGGAGACGAAAATGGTCTGCGGGCTGACGGCTTCCCATTCGTCAAAACGCATGGGCCGGTTATCGAGGGCTGAAGGCAGGCGAAAGCCGTATTCGACCAGGGTTTCCTTGCGCGAGCGGTCTCCCTTGTACATGGCGCCGACTTGCGGAACGCTGACGTGGGATTCGTCAATCACCAGCAGTGCACCGGGCGGCAGGTAGTCATACAAGGTGGGCGGCGGCGCCCCAGCCGGGCGGCCGGACAGGTAGCGCGAGTAGTTTTCGATGCCGTTGCAGTAACCCAGTTCGAGAATCATCTCCAGGTCGAAACGGGTCCGCTGCTCCAGGCGCTGGGCTTCGACCAGCTTGTTGTTGTTGCGCAGATACTCCAGGCGCTGCTGAAGTTCAACCTTGATGCCCTCCACCGCATCCATCAAGGTTTCCCTCGGCGTCACATAGTGGCTCTTGGGGTAGAAGGTGAAGCGCGGCAACTTGCGGATCACCTCACCGGTGAGCGGGTCAAAGGCGGCAATGTTCTCGACCTCGTCATCAAAGAGCTCGATGCGAATGGCCTCAAGATCCGATTCGGCCGGAAACACATCGATCACATCACCCCGGACCCGGAAGGTGGCGCGGGCGAAATCCATTTCATTGCGGGTGTACTGCAGGTCAGCCAGGCGGCGCAACAAGGCACGTTGATCGAGCTTGTCGCCGCGATCCACGTGCAAGACCATTTTCAGATAGGTTTCAGGACTCCCCAGACCATAGATGCAGGACACCGTGGTGACGATGATTGCGTCCTTGCGCTCCAGCAGCGCCTTGGTTGCCGACAGGCGCATCTGCTCGATGTGGTCGTTGATCGACGCGTCTTTCTCGATAAAGGTATCGGAAGACGGCACATAGGCTTCGGGCTGGTAGTAGTCGTAGTAGGAAACGAAATATTCCACGGCGTTATTGGGGAAAAACGCCTTGAATTCGCCATAGAGCTGAGCCGCGAGGGTCTTGTTTGGCGCCAGCACCAGGGTCGGCCGCTGAACCTGGGCGATCACATTGGCAATGCTGAACGTCTTGCCCGAGCCGGTCACCCCCAGCAATGTCTGGTGTGCAAGCCCGGCCTCGATGCCTTCGACCATCTGGCGAATGGCCTCTGGCTGATCGCCGGCAGGCTGGAAACGGGTGACGAGTTCAAACTCGGACATAACGACCTCTGCATTCAAGCGTCTACAAACCCGGGAATGTTCAGGCTGTATTTATAGACAGTACTTATACCTAATCAAGAGCCCTTCCCGCCACTTTCAAGCCTTCAGTCTGGTTGTGCCGCTCGCTTTGCCGCCACTTCAAGACTAACGGTCGAAAAAAATTGGAAAAAACCCCGGTAAAACCGAGTGCAACCTGTCGCCGTGCCGAACAAGGATCTCTATACTGACTCCCCGTTTGTGCACCGCTCTAGTGCATTCGACTGGAGCTGTGCAGCCCCCTTTCACACTCCATTCAGAGCTACGGTAATAATGAGCCTGTTTTCCGCTGTCGAATTGGCACCACGCGACCCTATCCTGGGCCTCAACGAAGCATTCAACGCTGACCCACGTACCGACAAGGTCAACCTGGGCGTCGGTGTTTACTGCAACGAAGAAGGGCGAATTCCCCTGCTGCGCGCCGTGATCGAAGCCGAGACCATTCGCGCTGCCCAACATGCTTCGCGCGGTTACCTGCCTATCGACGGTATCGTCGCCTATGACCAGGCCGTGCAAAAGCTGTTGTTCGGCGAAGACTCGCCACTGCTGGCCGCTGGCCGGGTTGTCACCACCCAGGCTGTGGGCGGTACTGGCGCACTGAAAACCGGTGCCGACTTCCTCAAGCAGATTTCGCCGAACGCCGTCGTTGCGATCAGCGACCCAAGCTGGGAAAACCACCGCGCGCTGTTCGAAGCCGCCGGCTTCCCGGTACAGAACTACCGCTACTATGATGCGACCACCAACGGCGTTAACCGTTCCGGGCTGTTCGAAGACCTGAACGCGCTGCCGTCCGGCTCGATCATCGTACTGCACGCCTGCTGCCACAACCCGACTGGCGTCGACCTGACCCCGGAAGACTGGAAACAGGTACTGGAAGTGGTCAAGGCCAAGGGCCACGTACCGTTCCTCGACATGGCCTACCAGGGCTTTGGCGACGGCATCGCCGAAGACGCCGCTGCCGTGCGCCTGTTCGCGGAGTCGGGCCTGAACTTCTTCGTTTCCAGCTCGTTCTCCAAATCCTTCTCGCTGTACGGCGAGCGCGTCGGCGCACTGTCGATCGTCACCGAATCGAAGGAAGAAAGCGCTCGCGTGCTGTCGCAAGTCAAGCGCGTTATCCGCACCAACTACTCCAACCCGCCGACTCATGGCGCCAGCATCGTCGCTGCCGTGCTGAACAGCCCAGAGCTGCGTGCGATGTGGGAAGCGGAACTGGCCGAGATGCGCCTGCGCATTCGCGGCATGCGCAACCAGATGGTCGAAGGCCTGGCAGCCGCTGGCGCCAAACGCGACTTCAGTTTTGTCGGCGAGCAGCGCGGGATGTTTTCCTACTCCGGCCTGACCGTCGAGCAGGTTGCCCGCCTGAAGAGCGAGTTCGGCATCTATGCTCTGGATACCGGTCGCATTTGCGTGGCGTCGCTGAACCAGAAGAACATCGACGCCGTGATCAAGGCCACCGTAGCCGTGCTGTAAGCATCAAATTGCGAGGGGAGTCAGGTAACGCTTGACTTCCCGTTAGCAATCAGTAACATACGCGCCAGATTCCGCGATAGCTCAGTCGGTAGAGCAAATGACTGTTAATCATTGGGTCCCAGGTTCGAGTCCTGGTCGCGGAGCCAAACAAGGTTCCAGAGAAGGCTACCAAAATCTCTGAAACACCCGAAAAACCCGCCTTCTGGCGGGTTTTTTCGTTTTGGCGTTCCGCCGGATAGCTCGAAACGCAGGAGCGACTGTAGGAGCCGGGCTCGCCCGCGAATGAGAACGCCGCGGTTTTCCAGTGGTTGCGCGTCATCGTTCATCGCGGGCAAGCCCGGCTCCTACAGGGGGCGCTATTAACTGGACAAAGCCGCCACATTGGCCCGCACACTGTGCAGTTTTCTGTAGCTGTCGATCAGGCGCAGGTGCCGATCGAGCCCCTCCAGTTTCATACTCGTAGGTGTTAAACCGAAAAAGCGCACACTGCCGTCCACCGACCCCAGCACCGCCTCCATCCGCGGGTTGCCAAACATCCGACGGAAATTGACCTCGTAATCGTCCAGTTCCAGGTCGTCATCCAGCAGCACTTCCAGCACCACATTCAAGGCCTGATAAAACAATCCGCGCTCGACTGTGTTGTCGTTAAACTGCAGGAAGGTTTCCACCAACTCTTTCGCCTCTTCAAATTGCTGCAAGGCGAGATAAATCAGCAGCTTCAACTCTAGAATCGTCAACTGCCCCCAGGCTGTATTGTCATCGAATTCGATGCCAATCAACGTGGTGATGTCGGTGTAATCATCCAACTCGCTGTCTTCCAGGCGCGCAACCAGTGCTTCCAGGCCGGCATCGTCCAGGCGATGCAGGTTCAAAATATCGGCGCGGAACAACAGCGCTTTGTTGGTGTTATCCCAGATCAAGTCTTCCACCGGATAAATCTCCGAATAACCCGGCACCACAATGCGGCAGGCCGTTGCGCCTAAATGCTCATACACCGCCATGTACACTTCTTTGCCCAGGTCCTCGAGAATGCCGAGCAACGTCGCGGCTTCCTCGGTATTGGAGTTTTCACCCTGACCCGAAAAATCCCACTCAACAAAATCGAAATCAGCTTTGGCACTGAAAAAGCGCCACGACACCACACCGCTGGAATCAATAAAGTGTTCAACAAAGTTATTCGGCTCAGTCACCGCGTTACTTTCAAAGGTGGGCTGAGGTAAATCGTTCAGACCTTCAAAACTGCGGCCCTGCAGGAGTTCCGTAAGACTGCGTTCCAACGCCACCTCAAAGCTTGGGTGCGCCCCGAACGAGGCAAACACACCACCGGTACGCGGATTCATCAAGGTGACGCACATCACTGGGAACTCCCCGCCCAGCGACGCATCCTTCACCAGCACCGGAAAGCCCTGCTCTTCCAAGCCCTGAATACCGGCCAGAATACCGGGGTATTTCGCCAGCACTTCGTGCGGCACATCAGGCAGTGTGATTTCACCTTCCAGAATTTCGCGCTTTACCGCGCGCTCGAAGATTTCCGACAGGCATTGCACCTGCGCTTCGGCAAGCGTATTACCGGCACTCATGCCATTGCTGAGGTACAGGTTTTCAATCAGGTTGGACGGAAAATAAACCCTCTCGCCGTCCGACTGGCGTACATACGGCAGCGAACAGATACCACGCTGTACATTGCCGGAGTTGGTGTCGTACAGATGCGAGCCACGTAGCTCGCCATCGGGGTTGTAGATCTGCAGGCAGTACGGGTCGAGAATTTCAGCCGGCAGCGCATCTTTAGGGCCAGGCTTGAACCAGCGCTCGTTCGGGTAATGCACAAACGCCGCGTTGGCGATGTCTTCTCCCCAAAACTGATCGTTGTAGAAAAAATTACAATTCAGTCGCTCGATAAATTCGCCCAACGCCGACGCCAACGCGCTTTCTTTGGTCGCTCCCTTACCATTGGTAAAACACATCGGCGAGTGCGCATCGCGGATATGCAGCGACCACACATTGGGAACGATATTGCGCCACGAAGCGATTTCAATCTTCATGCCCAAGTCTGCCAAAATACCCGACATATTGGCGATGGTTTGCTCCAGCGGCAGATCCTTGCCCACAACATAGGTGCTTGTGTCTGAAGCTGGATTCAGCATCAGCAACGCCTGGGCATTGGCATCCAGATTTTCCACCTCCTCAATCACAAACTCAGGCCCCGTTTGCACCACCTTTTTCACCGTACAACGGTCGATGGAACGCAAAATGCCCTGGCGATCTTTGGCCGAGATACCCGCCGGCAACTCGACCTGAATCTTGAAAATCTGGTTGTAGCGGTTTTCCGGATCGACAATGTTGTTTTGCGACAGACGGATGTTATCGGTGGGAATATTGCGAGTTTCACAGTACAACTTCACAAAGTAAGCCGCACACAAAGCCGACGAAGCCAGAAAGTAATCGAACGGACCCGGCGCCGAACCATCGCCCTTGTAGCGGATGGGTTGATCGGCCACCACCGTGAAATCATCGAACTTGGCTTCAAGCCGAAGGTTGTCGAGAAAGTTAACCTTGATTTCCATGCGGGATTACCATAATAACGAGCAAAACGAATTGGCCGCCATTATCCGGTTTTTTCAGCCGGGAGTCTTGAGCGATCTGTCGCTGCCGCCCCTTCCCCTGAACGAAATCCTGCCTTGCCCCCTCTTCGCCGGCTTGCTCCTGCTACTGGTGCCCGGAGCAGGCCGGTACGAGATGAATGACGGCCAAACCCTACTCTGCCAGCCGCACCGCTAATCGGCTTCGATGGGATAAGCCTGCCTGCAAGGCAAACGCGACAATCACGGTAGAGGGCGCGGAAAAGCTGCTCAGGCCGCCGCCAGAAAACATCAACGCCAGACCCAATGCGGTAGCACCGAACCAGGCCGTCAAGCCCACCCAGTTAATCGCGGCCACCCGTTCGAGCGCCGCCACGTCGCTGCGTCCGTAGAGAATCTGCGCCAACGCCACGCCTACCCAGGCCACCACGAATATCCCTTGATAGGCCAACGCTTTGAGGAGGTAGGCAAACACGTCCGCGAGCATCAGGCCGTACACGATCACCCCAACTGCCAGCGCCCACATCAAGTACGAGGCGCAAAGGCCAAAGCGTGCAAAGAACGCCTGCATGTTCAGCGTCGCCAGGTAGTAATTGGCGGTGTTGATTCGGGTTTGCGTGGCCCAGACAAACAGCAATCCCCACAAGCCCATCAACTGCAGAATCGCCATCACCACCGACACTTCGTTCAGCGCACCGTCATGGGGAATGCTGCTGACCAGGTAGATGCCGGCGGCACCGTTGAGCAGAAACGTCACCGCGTAGAACGGCATGCCGAAGTTCCAGCGACCGTGATACTCGGCGTCTTCAGGCTTGCCGAAACGGGCGTAGTCGAAGGTGAACAGCATCAGCACCCAAACGCCCATGTAGGCGACAAAGCAATCCCACCAGCCGAAAGCGCTGGGCGTTGCCGGACCGAAATCCAGCCATTGCGGCTGGTAGCCATAACGACTGATCGACAACCCCACCGCCACCAGCAAACCGCCCAGGTACACCGGGAGCAACACGCCGTTAAGCTTGTCCAGCCAGTGCTGCACGCTGCCCAGAATCATCGGCACGCTGTACAGCACCACCAGCAACGCGGCCAGCGGATAGACCAGTTCCGGGTACAGGTGATTGAGCGCCACGGCAATCACCGAACCCTCGAACACTGCGTAATAGATGGCTGTGGAAAAGAAGATCAAGGTCGCCAGACACGCCCCGGTGCTGCCGAACAGCAGCCGTGAAAACAACGCCACCGACAAGCCGCTGCGGATGGCGAAGCGGCTGAGCACACTGTTGACCAGTCCGTAACTGATCACCGACAGCACCATCCCGATCAGCGCATTGCGGGCACCGTACGACAACGCCAGTGACGCGCCGACCACGATGTAGAACATCGCACTGCACACCGCCCACCAGGCCATGGTCAGGGACAGACGCCCCATGCGTGCTTCAGTTGGAACGGGGTGATTGGCCGGGTCTTGCCCGGTTTGACTCGATTGCGATAAAGCAGCCATATGCGTGAACTCCAGAACCAGTCAACGGTTGAAGCGCGGGCAGCCGCCACCGCACCGAAGTGCGGCGTTGGCCTGCCGTTTGGCATTACCCGCGCGATGCGGCGGGCAGAATCAGGAAGGGAACAGCTTGCTCAGGCAGCTGAGTTTTTTCTTGTAGGAACGTCGCGCTTCCAGCGCCTCTTCGAGGGTGACCGCCACAAAGCGGGCCTTCTGGTTGGGTTGCATCTGGCCGATCAAGTCCAGGTCGGCGCTGATCACCGTGCCGATCATCGCGTAGCCGCCACCGGACACCGCGTCACGGTGCAGCACGATGGGTTCAAGCCCGGCCGGGACCTGGATCGAGCCGATCGGGTAGCAACTGTCGACGATGTTCGATGGATCGGAACCGGCGCCGAACGGCTGCTCACGGGGCTGAAAGCTCAGCGCGCTGCCGCCCTTGAAGCGATAGCCGATGCGGTCGGCTTCTGAACCGACCGTCCATGGCTCGGCGAAAAAGCTCTTCGCCGCGGATTCAGTCAAGCGGTGGTAGTACAGCCCCGGCACGACACGCAGGGTGATTTCGCCCCCCAAGGATTGCCGCAGCGCCATGGGCAAACTGGCACCCGCGCGGCTCTTGCCACTGGCGATACCGACCGACAGTTCATCGCCAGCCACCAGCCTGCGCCCCTGAAAACCACCGAGCGCCCCTAACGCATACGTGGAACGACTGCCGAGCACCACCGGCACGTCAATGCCGCCGGCCACCGCCACATAGGCGCGAGCACCCGCCTTGGGGAAATCAAAACGCAGCACTTGCCCGGCCTTCACCGAGAACGCCGTGTCGTGGTGCATTTCCACGCCATCGACCCGTGGCGTCATGTGCGCGCCGCAGACCGCCACCAAGGCGTCTTGCTGAAACTCCAATTCGGGCCCCAGCAGCGTGCATTCCAGCGCCGCCAAACCTGCCGGGTTGCCGACCAGTTGATTGGCCGCGCTCAGGGCATATTGATCGAGGGCACCGGAAGGCGGAATGCCCAGGTGGTAATACCCTTCGCGGCCCAGGTCCTGTACCGAGGTGGCGAGACCGGGTTTGAGTACCTTGATCATGCCAACACCTCCTGCAGCGACTTGGGATAGCCGACGGGGTCGGCCAGAAACGCATCCAGCGAAAACTCCACCGACCGAATCCGCAGATCGAAGCGCCCGGCTTCCACTTCGGCCACGGCGTGGTCATAGGCCTCACGGTCTATCGGCTTGAACTGCACGATGTCGCCCGGGCGGAAAAACACCATGTGCTCTTTCAGGTACGCCAGGCTCTGCTGCGGGTCGTAGATCGGTGCCGGGGTGACGCCAAACATCTGATAACCGCCAGCACCGCGCACCGAGTAAATGCAGCCAAAACAACCGCCGTGACCGAGGGTCAATTTAGGCGTGTCGGTGCGTGGGCGCAGGTACTTGGGCACCTGCAACTGACGCTCGCGCTCAACCATCTGGAACATAAACGGCAGCCCCGCGACGAAGCCGACCATCGAGACAAACCACGGCGCCCCACTGTGGGCGGCGATGAACGCATCGACGTCCGCCAGGCCGTTGATCCGCGCAGCGTATTCCAGGTCCGTGGCGCTCGGGTCTTGATGACGGTCGCGAAAGCGCATCAGGGTTTCGTGGGTCCAGGGGTCGTTGTAGAGCACCGGAATCTCGATGATCCGCGTCTGCAACGTGCGCTCGGCGACCGCCTCGGCCTCGGCGCCTTTCACGGCTTCGAGCAAGGTGTGAGGGGCGATGCGATCCGGGTCAAAACGAATCTGGAACGACGCGTTGGCCAGGCACACATCGAGCACGCCATCCAGCGCCAACCGCTCCACCGCGCGGGTGACGGCCAAGCCCTTGAAAAACGCGTCCAGGGACATGCTGTCGCTGACTTCGGCGAACAAATGCTCATCGGCGCCAAAGCTGTAGCGGATTGGCTTGCTCATGCTTCACCTCCGCTGCGGCGCTCGGCCAGCCAGGTTTCCAGGGTGCCGGTGTGGAAGTCGGCGCTGTGCAGCCACGGTTGTTCCAGCAGTTCGCCGTGCAGCGACACGGTGCTGGCCATGCCGGTGAGCGTGGTTTGCTCTACCGCCATTCGCGCACGGGCCAAGGCTTCGGAGCGATCAGCAGCGTGAACGATCAGCTTGGCCAACAGCGAGTCATAGTACGGCGGCACGCGGTAGCCTTGATACAGATGAGTGTCGACGCGAATGCCCTCGCCTTGCGGCCAGTTCAGCGACTCGACCAGGCCAGGGCTGGGAAAGAAATCCCGCGCCGGGTCTTCAGCGTTCAGGCGCATTTGCAGTGCGGCGCCGTTGAGTTGAATGTCACTTTGCTTGAAGCCCAGCGGCTCGCCGCCAGCAATGCGTAACATCGCCTGCACCAGATCGATGCCGGTGATCAGCTCGCTGACCGGGTGTTCTACCTGAATCCGCGTGTTCATCTCGATAAAGAAAAACTCGCCAGTCGTGTCGTCATACAGGTATTCCAGGGTTCCGGCGCCCTTGTAACCCAGGGATTCGGTCAGGCGTACGGCGCTGGCGCAGAGCGTTTCGCGTTGCTGCTGACTGAGTACCGGCGACGGCGCTTCTTCGAAGATTTTCTGCCGGCGACGTTGCAGCGAGCACTCGCGCTCGAATAGGTGCACCGCGTGCTGACCATCCCCCAACACCTGCACTTCGATGTGTCGGGCCTTGCTGACAAACCGCTCCAGGTACACCGCGCCATTGCCGAACGCGGCCTGGGCTTCGCGCTGTGAACGAGGGAACTCTTCACTCAGTTGTTGAGCGTTTTCCGCCAGGCGAATACCACGTCCGCCGCCACCGGCAGAAGCTTTGATCAACAGTGGGAAGCCGACGGATTCGGCAGCCTTGAGCGCCGACTCGACGTCGAACAGTTCACCCGGTGAGCCCGGCACGACAGGTACGCCCGCTTCTTGCGCGGTGCGCCGTGCCTCGGCTTTATCGCCCATGCGTCGGATCGTCTCCGGGCTCGGCCCGACGAAAATCGCCCCGGCGGCGATGACCGCTTCAGCAAAATCGGCGTTCTCCGAGAGAAAGCCATAACCGGGGTGTACCGCATTGGCGCCGGTGGCTTTCAAGGCGCCCAGCAACGCCTCGACGTTCAGATAACTTTTATCAGCGCGGGCCGGACCGAGAATGTGTACCTCGTCAGCGATGCGCGCCGCCTGAGAATCGACGTCCGCCTCACTGCACGCGGCAACGGTGGGAATTCCCAGTGCTTTGGCGGCACGGATAATCCGCACGGCAATCTCGCCGCGGTTGGCGATCAGCAACTTATGAATGGCTTGAGTCATGATCGCCCCCTCACGCGACGTCGAGTGATGCAACGACCTGACCCGGCTCCACCGGGTCACCGTCTTCTACCAGGAATGCGCTGAGGCGACCGGCCGTCCCGGCGGTCAGTTCGGAAAACTGCTTCATGACCTCGATCAGACCAATCACCGTGTCGGCGCTGACCTGCGCGCCCACTTCGACGAAGTTCGCCGATTCGGGGGTGGCTTTGCGATAGAAGGTCCCGGGCAATGGGGTAACTACAGTATGTTCGGCCATGTCTGTTCCTTTTGGAATAGTTGTAGAAAGGCAGGCAAAAATGAATGGGCGTTCAAACCCTGGCGTCTGTGTGCCAGGTGTTTCTTCCGGTATCAGCGCGGGGCGCGCACCTTGATCCCGGCGCCATCGAGCGCGTTGCGCGTGGCTTCGACCAACGCCAGAGCGCCCGGCGTATCGCTGTGCAAACAGATCGAATCGAATTCAATGGCCAGATTTTCGCCCTCGACCGTACGCACCACGCCTTCCTGACAGGCACGCAGTACCCGCGCGGCCACTTGGGCCGGATCGTAGGCACGCACGTTGCGGGTGAAAACGATGGAGCCGCTGAGGTCGTACTCGCGGTCGGCGTAGAACTCGCGGATCACTGGCTGGCCGAGTTCTTTGGCGACACGCCAGATCACTGAATCGGGCATGCAATACAGCAGCAACTCAGGTTCCAGACGCTGGAGATTTTCCACCAGCAAACGGGCGGCTTCCTCGTCTCGGGCCAGGTGCATGTAGAGTGCGCCGTGAGGCTTGATATGTTGCAGGGCCACGCCTTGAACCCGGGCGAGCTCACGCAGGGCACCCAGCTGATAGAGCATGTCGTCCACCAGCTCCTGGGCCGGTGCATTGATGTGCCGACGGCCGAAACCGACCAGGTCGCGAAACCCCGGATGCGCGCCGATAGCCACACCCAGGCGCTTGGCCTGCTCGACGGTACGGCGCATGGTGCCGGGATCGCCGGCATGAAAACCAGTGGCGATATTGGCCGAACTGATGAAGGCCATCAGCTCATTGTCAACGCCATCGCCAATGGTCCATGGACCAAAGCCTTCGCCCATGTCCGAGTTGAAATCTACTGCCTGCATGACGCTTACTCCTGACACTTGTGACTTCATGCAGTCCACGTTAAATTCCTCCTTACCCCTTGGGAAGATCTATTAACAGATAGGGTATCTTCTGAAAAACAGATATCTTTGCGTCCGGAGTGCTCATGTCACTGACCCTGCGCCAGGTCCGCTATTTCGTCGCCACTGCCGAGATCGGGCAAATCTCTCAAGCGGCCATTCATCTGAACATTTCCCAGTCGGCAGTCACCACGGCGATCAAGGAACTGGAAGGCATGCTCGGCACACTGTTGTTCCAGCGTTCGGCTCAGGGCATGAGCCTGACCGATGCCGGCCGGCACTTTCTGAATCGGGCCTACGTGATTTTGCGCAGCGTCGATGACGCGCTGAACAGCCCGTTACCGGACATACGCGCCAGTGGCCTGTTACGTTTGGCCGCGAGTTACACCGTGATCGGCTATTTCTTGCCGCACCACCTGCAACGGCTGGAACACTGGCACCCGGACGTGGCTATCGAAGTCCACGAGCAAGAACGGAGCGCCATCGAGCAAGGCCTGCTGGAAGGCCGATTCGACATGGCGGTGGTGCTCACCGCCAACCTCACTCACCCGGACATCGTCTCGGAGATTCTTTTCAATTCCGAACGCCGGTTATGGATGCCCAGTCACCATCCCCTGTGCGAACGCTCCGCCGTCAGCCTCGCCGACGTGGCGAAGGAACCCTACATTCTGCTGACCGTCGACGAAGCCGAACAAAGCGCCATGCGTTACTGGGAAGATGCGCGGCAGCAGCCAAACGTGCGGGTGCGCACCAGTTCGGTGGAAGCCGTGCGCAGCATGGTCGCCAATGGCAGCGGCGTGGCGATCCTTTCGGACCTGGTGCACCGCCCCTGGTCGCTGGAAGGCAAACGCATCGAAACCCTGACGATCACCGACAAGGTGACGCCCATGAGCGTCGGCCTGGCGTGGCATCGTGAGCGCGAATTCAGCCCGGCCATGCAGGCGTTTCGTAACTACTTCCACGATGCATTTCTGGCGCCGCAACAACTCTCTGCGCGACGCTGAAAGCAACGCACAAAGAGGTTGGTTCGTTACGTTACGAAGGGGCCCCCATAGAGGGCAGGAAATGACGATCAAAAAAATAGCTTGAAGCCAACCAGAGCCGCCAACAAGGCCACGCTGGCGCCCAAAGCAACCGGCACCAAGGCGGCACGGGCCGCACTGCGCGGCGGACGTCGCATCTCTTCGGCCAGCTGGGCCAGCTCTTCTCGCAGTTCTTTCAGGACTTGATCGTTGTTCATGACCATGCTCTCAGAGGCGGACGTAGCCTTTTGCGTTGTCCGTGCTTGTAATGTGGCCAGGCATAGTCCAAAGCTCAAGTGCCCTGGCGGCTCCCTGACTGTACGAAGCCGGCCCTTTACAGCTTGCTCATCAGACCCGTTGCGGTAATCACCACCGTTACCACTCCGCCGGCCGCCACAAACGGATACCACGTGGCTTCCTGCTTGAGCTTGTCAGCCTCGACCATCAGCTTGCGCGTTTCCGCCATCAGCCTGCGGACTTCCCCCTGCAGTTTATCGAGCTCAAGGTTGTCACGATCGCTCTGATTCATCGGAGTTCCTGCACGGGCTCATCCTTGAAGGGAAGAAGGTTGCGCTTCCTGCGCAGTGTTTGAATAACATGCCTCCCCAACCACAACAAGCGCCAAGCCGTTACATCATTTTCAGCAAGCCATCCGTCGCGCAGGCAAGCATCTCGAGCTCATGCGCACTCAGGGCCGATCGGGAAAAATTCTCCACTACTCCAAACGCCCAACCAGGGCTGACCATCAACCTCACGCAAAACCGCCAGCTCGACCAACTGGTAGAACACGTTACGGTGGATCAACGCCTCAAGGTTGACCCGGACATGCACGTAGGGCGCCGGCTCTTGAGTCACTGGATCGATCACCACCCGAATCGGATGGTCGCCACCCGCTGTCACTTCGTCCTCGACGTTAGTGGTAAAGCGCAACACCTGCGCCTCACCCTCACCTTCCACTAGCACGCTGACAGCAACGAATGGGGCGTCATCGACCTTGATGCCGACTTTTTCCACGGGCGTGACCAGCACGTAGTCATCGCCATCCCGACGCAGGATGGTGGAAAACAGCCGCACCATGGGCTTGCGCCCGATCGGCGTACCCAGGTAATACCAGGTGCCGTCGCGGGCGATACGCATGTCGATATCACCGCAAAAATCGGGATTCCACAGATGTACCGGCGGCAGGCCCTTTTCAGCCTTGGGAATCTGAGCCAGCAAATCATTGGCTTTACCCGGACCACTCATACCTTTCTCCTCAGCGACTCATGCCTAACAGGCTTCGAGCGTAATCCTCCAACGGCGGACCAAGCAAATCTTCAGGCTTCTGATCGTAGAGTGTCAGTAAACCGCCGCGACTGCGGATGCGCGCGGTGTCGATCAGGTAGCGGGTATTGGTTTCGATCAATATCAGTTGGATCACACCGGTATCGACGCCCAGCCGGTCGATGGCTTGCTCGTCATACCATTCATCGCCGTTGCCGATACGGTCATCGGCACTGGCAAAGCGGGTGTACAGCAGATAGTGAGCGCCGGCAGCCCGGGCCTCGCCCATGGCCTTCTCAAGCCCCAGCGGTTCACGGGCGCGGCGCACCATCGGGAAATACTCGATAAAGCCCTTGAAAGCTTCTTCGGCCACCACATTGGGCCGCGGGTACGCATTGCCGGGCGGGACGAATGCACCCTGGCCAATGTAAATGAAGGAGTCCGGCTGCAAGCGCATGGACACGGCACGACGGGTCTCGCTGTGATCGAGCAACCCGGCATCGCTCAGGTGGTACCGGGCGCCTTCGCCCATATCGCTGACGTTCATGCAGCCACCCAGCGACAACAGTGCCAGCAGCAAGACCACCCTACGCATCTTTCCTCCAGAAGCCGGCGACGGAAAACCGGCGAACAGCCGGCTGATGCAGATTTTGCGCCAGCCTAGCCGCCGATGATTTTCATCACCGTGGCGCCGCCCGAGAAGGCCACCGGCTGCTTGTCGCCCAGCGCCTTCATCAGCAAGCGCTGGAGGGCTGGCAAGGCTTGATGACGCGGCTTGTCCAGCAGATCGCCGATGTAGTGGCGATTGCTCGATGAGAGGCAGCCATGCAACCAGCCCGTGGACGACAGCCGCAAGCGTGAGCAGGTACGACAGAACGGCACGCTTTCGTTGGCAATAATGCCGAAGTGGCCACGCCCAGGCACCTCGTAGCGCAATGCGGTGGCATCTATCGGCGCATCCGCCTGAAGGTACTCGTGCCCTTCGCCGATCATCTGCAAGAGCTGTTGCAAGCTGACAAATTGCTGGAGAAAAGCGTTTGAATCGCTGGCCAGATGGCCCATGCGCATCAACTCGATAAAGCGCAACTCGTAACCACGCTCCAGGCAGTAATCGAGCAACGGCACGACCTGATCATGGTTCTGCCCGCGCAGCGGCACCATGTTGACCTTGATGCTCATGCCGGCCTGACTGGCCTTGGCCATGCCATCGAGCACGGTCGCCAGATCGCCACCACGGGCGATGCGGCGAAAGGCGTCAGGGTCAAGGGTATCGAGGGAGACGTTCAGCCGGCGAATACCGGCGTCGATCAGCAATGGCAACTTGCGTGTGAGCAATTGCCCGTTGGTGGTCAGGCTGATGTCATCCAGACCCAGAGTAGACACCGAGGCCAGAAAAGCTTCCAGCTTGGGGCTAACCAGCGGCTCACCACCGGTAATGCGCAGTCGCTCGATGCCAGCCGCCTCGATCAGGTAGGCCACGCCCCGGGCCATGGCCTCTGCCGACAGTTCGTCCTGAGCTGCGACCAGGCGCTTGCCGTCAGGCACGCAGTAGGTGCAAGCGTAGTTACAGGCAGACGTCAGGCTGACACGCAAATTGCGAAAACGTCTGCCTTGGCGATCGACGATCATGGAGAACTCCGGCATGGATAAATCGGACCTGCAAAACCTGACTCATAAATCAAGTTTTTGCAAGCCCTCAGACCTGAGTATATTCCTGGGGCTGTGCCACCAGTAGAACTATAGTTTGAGCGAATGCCTCAAGTGCCGGAGGTGTCAGAATCGCGCTTGCGCTTGTTGCCCATGCGCACGCCGATATCCATCAGGAACTGGAAGAAGCCCTCCTGGTCTTCCAGCACGTTGCTCCAGAACGGCGAGTGGTACAACGCCACCGCGCCGTGCACCAGCGCCCAGGATGCGCAGTAGTGGAAATAGGGCGGCACATCTTCCAGCTTGCCTTCACTGATCCGTCCCTTGATCAGCTGTGTCAGACGCTCGAAGTTCGAGGCGCGGATCGAGTGCAGCTCTTCGACCATTTCTGGCACTTGATTGCCCTTGACCACCTTCTCTTCCAGGCGATCGAACAGGCGGTAGCGCTGCGGATCACGCATGCGGAATTCGAAATAGGCGCGCGACAGGGCTTCCTTGTCGCGATCGACGTCGGCCGAATGGAGCAGCTGGTTCAGATCGCGCTCATAGTCGAGCATCAGGCGCAGATAGATCTCTGCCTTGGATTTGAAGTGCTTGTAGATCGTGCCTTTGCCGATACCCACAGCATCAGCGATCATCTCGACGGTGACGCTATCTTCACCCTGTTCGAGAAACAGCTTGAGCGCGGTATCGAGAATTTCTTGCTCTCGGCGACGAAACTCACGGACTTTACGAGGTTCTTTCTGCATAAGAAGGACTGGATCAAAATCGAAGCCGAATATTATGCCTAACTTGCGCCAAATTGCACGGATCATCCAACCATGTCTATGTTTCACGATGAGTTTGAACAAGCCGACGACCTGCGTTATTTGAACCATGCAGCCGTCGCTCCCTGGCCCAAACGCAGCAGTGAAGCGGTCCGCCGCTTCGCCCAGGAGAACGTTTTACTGGGCGCGCGCGACTATCCGGACTGGATGAAAATGGAGCAACGGCTACGCGAACGACTGATGCGTCTGACGAACGCGCCATCAACGGATGATATCGCTCTGGTCAAAAATACATCTGAAGCCCTGTCATTTGTCGCTTTTGGCCTGACCTGGCTCCCGGGCGACCAGATCGTTATCAGCGACGAAGAGTTCCCCTCCAACCGGATCGTGTGGGAAGCGCTGACCCCCCAAGGCGTGGAAGTGATCCAGGTCAATCTGGCAAACGCCGACCCGGAAGCCGCTCTGCTCGCTGCCTGCGGACCGCGCACTCGGTTGATGTCCATCAGCGCCGTGCAGTTTGCCAGCGGCCTGCGTCTGGACCTGGTGAAACTGGGCCAGGGCTGCCGCGAAAGAAATGTGTTGTATTGCATTGACGCCATTCAGCAACTGGGCGCCCAGCCCTTCGACGTCCAGGCCTACCAATGCGATTTCGCCATGGCCGACGGGCACAAGTGGCTGCTGGGCCCCGAGGGTCTGGGGGTGTTCTATTGCCGCGAGGCTATCCGACCGCAGCTCAAGCTCAGCGAATATGGCTGGCACATGCTCGAACACATGGGCGACTACACCCGTAACGAGTGGGAGCCGGCCAAAAGCGCTCGGCGCTTCGAATGCGGCAGCCCCAATATGCTGGGCGCAACAGCGCTTGAAGCTAGCCTGTCATTGCTGGAAGAAGTAGGCATGGAGGACGTTGCACGCCGCCTGGACGAACGGGTGCAATGGCTGATTGAGGGCCTCGATCGAATTCCCGGTGCCGTTATCCACAGCCCGCGTGAACCGGATCGCCGTTCGGGCATTGTCTCGTTCAGTATCGACGGCATTGATAATAGGCGACTCTACGAGCGGCTCAAGGCTGAACAGGTGGTGTGTATTCCGCGCGGCCCGGGGATTCGGTTTTCTCCGCATTTCTACACCACACGGCGCGTGATCGACGAAACATTGGGCATTCTTGGAAAAATCGCAGCGCGGTGATTACCTGGCCGACTTGGACGTATTCCAAATCTGTTTAAAAAACACCCACCCCGCAGTGGAATCGCGCCAAGACTCGCCAATACTTGAAGTGTTGGCGCGACATACCCCCCCCAAATGACGCGCCGATAAAGGTGTCCAAGGAACGCTCGCCTTTGTTTTACTCCTAATGGTCTTAACCCGGATTCACCCCCCAGAACCCGGGTTTTTTTTGCCTGCCGTTCAGACGCGCGCCAGCGGGAACAGCCGCTTGAAGTTGGCGGTGGTTTGCTGCGCGAAGCGCTCGAACGGCTCCCCTCTGAGCATGGCCAGGTACTCGGCCACTTCCCGCACGTATTGCGGCAGGTTTGGCTTGCCGCGGTATGGGATCGGCGCCAGGTAAGGGGAATCGGTTTCCACCAGCAGGCGATCTGCCGGCACCTGACGCGCCACGTCACGCAGGGCGTCGGCATTGCGGAAAGTGACAATCCCCGAGAGCGAGATATAGAAACCCAGATCCAGGGCGGCCTTGGCCATCTCCCAGTCTTCAGTGAAACAGTGCAGCACGCCGGCCTGCGGCAACGCCGCCTCACGCAACAACTCCAGGGTATCGGCGCGCGCCGCGCGGGTATGCACAATGACCGGCTTGCCGGTGATCTGCGCCGCTTGCAGGTGGAGCCGAAAGGAGGCCTGCTGCAACTCGGCCGCTTCAGGCTCGTAGTGGTAATCCAGGCCGGTTTCGCCAATGGCCACCACCTGCGGGTGGTTGAGTTCACGCAACAGCCAATCCAGCGCTGGCTCGGCGCCCGGTTCAAGGTCCAGCGGGTGAATGCCCACCGAACAATCCACATCGGCATAGCGCTCGGCCAGGCCCTTGACGGCCGCGGCATTATCGGCACTCACGCCAATGCAGAGGAAATGGCCTACACCCCGCGCTCGCGCGGCCTCCAGGGCAGCATCAAGAGAGCCCTGATGCGCGGTGAGGTCGAGACGGTCCAGGTGGCAATGGGAATCTACAAGCATGGCAGGAATGGCTACTTACATCGTGTGAGTGGGACGGTCGGACTTCAAGGCACCGGCCAGGTAGGTTTCGATTTTATCGCGGGCGGTGTTGTCGCCTTCATTGAACTGCACGCCGACACCCGCCGCACTGGCGTACAACACCGCCTTGCCCTTGATCGTCAGAGACAGGATGCCATTGCGCGGACCGGGGCTTACAGGTTGGTTCACAGGCGCTTCCTCGTTGCGACCGACTGCCTGGAGTCCGTGCCTCAACGCTGGCCGGGCAATGTCGCCCAAGACACCAGCAAGGCCTCCAGCAACAACACACGGTTAAGGTTGGCCTTGGCCAAGACCTTCTGCCGCTGGACGAGAATCCAGTCCTGAATGCTCAAGACTTTGTCTTGCGCGCTTTTTTGCGCCAGGTACTGCACCACCTTGCGCATATCCCCCAAGCCTAACCCCTCCTCGTCCTGCGTCAACTGGTAGCGCAAGATGAGATTGGACCAGTCGCAAAACCAGTCGAATAGCAGCAGCAGCGGGATTGCATTCCACGCTTCGGCCAACTGGCTGGCCGACTGTTGTTGCTTGAGCAGCTTCTTGACCCCGTCTACCACCAGTGCACGCTGCTCGCGCACACCCTGGGCCTGCAGAGTGACCGCCGCCAACGGCGACCCGGCTGCAAGGGTAAGCAACTCGGCGCGCTCGGCTTCGTCGCAATCGGGCAAGGCAGTCGCCAGCCACTCCAGGCTCTGGGCTGTCCCTGGCAGCGGGCAGGCCTGCTGCACGCAGCGGCTCTTGATGGTTGGCAGCAAGCGACTGGGTTGATGACTGACCAGCAGCAGGACCGTATTGCCCGAAGGCTCCTCAAGGCTTTTGAGCAAGGCATTGGCGGCGTTGATGTTCATCGACTCGGCCGGCTCGATCAGCACCACCTTGCGCCCGCCCAGCTGGGCGGTCTGGACCACGAAGCTGACCAGATCACGAACCTGGTCGACCTTGATCGCCTTGTCCGCCTCTTCAGGCTCCAGCACGTAGTTGTCCGGGTGACTGCCCGCCGCCAACAGCAGGCACGACTTGCACTGACCACAGGCGTTGAGCCCCTCAGGCCGCTGACACAGCAGCAACGCCATCAGGCGCTCGGCCAGCGCACGCTTGCCAATGCCCTTGGCACCGTGCAGCAGGTACGCATGGGCATGCTGGGTGCGCCCGGCCAACTGTTGCCACAAGGCTGCTTGCCACGGGTAAGTCTCAGCCATGAATCCGCCCGAGGATCTGTGGCATCAATGCGTCCAGCGATTGCTGGACCTGCGCCAGCGGCAGCGAAGCATCGACCAGTGCGTAGCGGGCGGGCTGGGAGGCTGCGCGCTGAAGATACGCATTGCGTACCGCTTCGAAAAACGCCCGGCCTTCCTGCTCGAAACGATCAAGCCGCCCACGGGCTGTCGCGCGGGCCAGGCCGATGTCCACCGGCAGGTCGAACACCAGGGTCAGGTCAGGGCGCAAATCACCCTGGACGAAATGCTCCAGGGTCGCGATGCGCGCCACCGACAGGCCACGACCACCGCCCTGATAGGCATAGGTTGCATCGGTAAAGCGGTCACAGAGCACCACCGCACCACGCGCCAACGCTGGGCGAATCACTTCGGCCAAATGCTGGGCACGCGCGGCGAATACCAGCAACAGCTCGGTATCGGCGTCCATTTTCTCGTCGCTGGGGTCCAGCAGCAGCTCACGAATGCGCTCAGCCAGCGGCGTGCCGCCCGGCTCCCGGGTGAGTACCACATCAACGCCCGCCGCCCGCAACTGCTCGGCCAGGTATTCACGGTTGGTACTTTTGCCCGCGCCTTCGGGGCCTTCCAGGGTGATAAACAAGCCAGTCACAGGCAGTCCTTACAGTGGGTTATTGCGCATCTTGTTGCGAAGTTTCGGCCGACTCAGCTGCAGGTGCGGACTCTGCCTCCGGGTCCGGCTGAGCACCGCTGCCCGCCGGCGGCTGGGTGGCCTCATCATCGCTGGGCGCGGGGCTTGAGCGATAATCGGCGCGGCGCTTGAGCTGGTATTCGCGCACGGCGGAATTATGCGCATCAAGGTCATCGGAAAAGACATGGCTGCCGTCACCACGCGCAACGAAATACAAGCTGCTGCCCGCCGCCGGGTTGAGCGCTGCATGAATCGCCTCGCGACCGACCATTGAAATCGGCGTCGGCGGCAATCCGGAAATCACATAGGTGTTATAGGGCGTCGACTCACGCAGATCCGAGCGGGTGAGCTTGCCATTGTAGCGCTCGCCCATGCCGTAGATGACCGTCGGGTCGGTTTGCAATTGCATGCCGATTTGCATGCGCCGTACAAACACGCCGGCAATCTGCCCACGCTCCTGAGGAACGCCGGTTTCCTTTTCAACCAGGGAGGCCATGATCAGCGCCTGGTAAGGGTCGCGGTAAGGCGTTTGTGGCGAACGGGCGTTCCACTCCTTGGCCAAAACATCCTCAAGGCGTGCGTAGGCTTGCTGGAGCAACTCGACGTCACTCATGCCACGCACGAAACGATAGGTATCGGGGAAGAACCGCCCCTCGGGGAAAATGCCACGGTGGCCGAGTTTTTCCATCACCTGGGCGTCACTCAGCCCGTTCAGGGTTTGCTCGAGCTTCTCCTGCTTGACCAGGGCGGCGCGCAGCTGGCGGAAGTTCCAGCCTTCGACCAGGGTCAGGCTGTACTGGACCATCTCGCCACGCTGCCAGACACCCAGCAGGTCCCGCACGCTCATACCCGGCGCCAAGCGGTACTCACCCTTGTGCAGGGGCGTGCCAGCCAGATTGAAGCGCCAGTACAGGCGCAGCCAGAACGCATCATCGATGATGCCGTTGGCCTCGAGCTGATAGAACACCCGAGTCGGTGTCGAACCTTTGGGCACTTCCAGCAGTTGTTCCTGCGGCAGGATCAAGGCCTGCTCCAGGGCTGACTGCATTTTCCAGGCAGCCAATCCCAACATCAGGCCTGCCAGAATCAGACCTGTTTCCAGCAGCACCAAGAATTTACGTATCACAACTCAAATATCCAATAGCGCGCGGGCAATGTGCTGAAGTTTACGGGTGACAGGACCCGCCGACCAGTTCAGTGATGTGAAGGCGCGGACCGGCCAGATGCCGTACACGCTATTGCAGACAAACACTTCGTCCGCATGTTCCAGATCCTGCGGGTATAGTTCAGCGATGCTGACAGACAACCCCAGGCTCGGCGCCTGCTCCAGCAGCGCCGCACGCATGACGCCCGCGACACCGCAACGGCTCAGATCAGCCGTCAGGAGCTGCCCGTCCCTGACCAGAAACAGATTGCTGTACACCCCTTCGATCAGCCGCCCCGAGGTATCCAGCATCAACCCTTCGGCGTGTTCGCTGTCGTGCCACTCGGCGCGAGCCAACACCTGCTCCAGGCGATTAAGGTGTTTGAGACCGGCCAGGAGCGGCTGTTCCGCCAGTCGGGTTTTGCAGGGGTACAGGCGTACGCCGAGCTCAGCATGACTTGCCGGGTACGCCGCAGGCGGACTGGCCTGCAGGATTCTGCGAGCGGGTGCATGAGGGTCCGGCGCATAACCGCGCTGGCTGTCGCCACGGACGAGGATCAACTTCAGCACGCCCTCGCCCATACCCGCCGCGTAGGCACACACCTCACTGCGAACCAGGGCCTGGTCCGCAGCGATGCCCAGACGCTGGCACCCCAGCGCCAGGCGCTGCAGGTGCAACTCCAGCAACAGTGGATGCCCCGCCTTGACGGCAATGGTTTCAAACAACCCATCGCCATAGGCCAGCCCCCGGCTTTTCAGCGAGAGGGCATCAGCCGATTGACCATCGACCCAACTGTGCATCAACCGACGAACCGGCTGAACACCAGAGAGCCATTGGTACCGCCAAAACCGAACGAGTTGGAGAGCACCACATCGATCGGCATGTTGCGTGCTTCATGAGGCACGAAGTTCAGGTCGCAGCCTTCATCCGGCTCATCCAGGTTGATGGTCGGCGGCGCCACTTGGCCGTTGATGGCCAGCACGCTGAAAATCGCCTCCACCGCACCAGCAGCCCCCAACAGGTGGCCGGTCATGGACTTGGTCGAGCTGACAGCCAGCTTGTAGGCATGCTCGCCAAATACCGACTTGATGGCCTGGACTTCAGCCAGATCGCCTGCCGGCGTCGAGGTGCCATGGGCGTTGATGTAGCTCACCTGACTGGCATCCATGCCGGCATCGCGCAAGGCGTTGACCATGCAGCGTGCAGCACCGGCACCGTCTTCCGGCGGGGAGGTCATATGGTAGGCATCACCACTCATGCCAAAGCCCACCAGCTCGGCATAGATGGTGGCGCCGCGAGCCTTGGCATGCTCGAGTTCTTCGAGCACCAGCGCACCGGCACCGTCGGACAGCACGAAGCCATCGCGGCCCTTGTCCCACGGACGGCTCGCACGCGTTGGCTCGTCATTGCGGGTCGACAAGGCACGCGCGGCGCCAAAACCGCCCATACCCAGACCGCAGGCCGCCATTTCAGCGCCACCGGCGATCATCACATCCGCTTCACCGAAGGCAATATTGCGAGCTGCCATGCCAATGCAGTGCGTACCGGTGGTACACGCCGTGGCGATGGCGTAGTTGGGACCCTGCGCACCCAGGTGGATGGACAGAAACCCTGAAATCATATTGATGATCGAGCCAGGCACAAAGAACGGCGAAATACGCCGCGGCCCTTGTTCATGCAAGGTCCGACTGGTTTCTTCGATATTGGTCAGACCGCCGATACCCGAGCCCATGGCCACGCCAATGCGCTCACGGTTGGCATCGGTGACTTCCAGGCCAGAATTGCGCACCGCCTGGAAACCGGCCGCCAGGCCGTACTGGATGAACAAATCGAGTTTGCGGGCTTCCTTGACTGAAAGGTATTCATCAACCTTGAAGTCCTTGACCGAGCCGCCAAAACGGGTGGAGTAGGCAGATAGGTCAGTATGCTCAATCAGACCAATGCCACTGCGGCCAGCCAGAATGCCCTGCCAACTGCTCGGCACATCCGTACCCAGTGGCGACAGCATACCCATACCAGTGACCACAACGCGTCTACGCGACACAGCACTCTCCTTATTCTATGAACGACGTCAGGCATCCCGTCTAAAGAAAAAACCGCACGCCAGTTAAGGCAGTGCGGTTTTTCCATGACAAGAAGCGACGATTACAACGTCTTACGCCTGGTGAGAGGTGACGTAATCGATAGCTGCTTGAACAGTAGTGATCTTCTCGGCTTCTTCGTCAGGGATTTCGGTCTCGAATTCCTCTTCCAGAGCCATCACCAGCTCAACGGTATCAAGGGAATCGGCACCCAGATCTTCTACGAAAGAAGCAGTGTTAACCACTTCTTCTTCTTTAACGCCCAGTTGCTCGGCGACGATTTTCTTGACGCGTTCTTCGATGGTGCTCATACCTTGTTTTCACTCCTAATGGACATAGTCAGGCAGCTGGCCGGTGTGTAAGTTTATAGAAAGAGCCTGGCTTTTCAAGCTGAAAGCGTCGCCCCTGCTCCACACCCACCCGCTGACTAGAATTTGATTGCAGCTTTATAACGGATTTTAGACAGCACGTATGACATTTTTTTGAAGCAATCCGTCACATTCGATTACATGTACATGCCGCCGTTGACCGGAATTGTAGCGCCAGTCACGTAACCTGCACCTTCCGAAGCCAGGAAAGCGACCACATTGGCGATTTCCTGAGCCTGGCCCAGACGTCCCAGCGGGATCTGCGTCAACAGTGCGTCACGCTGGGCTTCCGGCAGTTCGCGAGTCATGTCGGTGTCAATGAAGCCTGGCGCCACCGAGTTGACTGTGATTGCACGGGAACCGACTTCACGCGCCAGCGCGCGACTGAAACCTTCCAGACCCGCCTTGGCCGCAGCATAGTTTACTTGGCCGACGTTGCCCATGGCACCCACCACCGAGCCAATACTGATGATCCGGCCCCAGCGCGCCTTGGTCATGCCGCGCAGCACCGCCTTGGACAGACGGAACAGGCTGTTGAGGTTGGTATCGATCACGTCGTACCACTCGTCATCTTTCATGCGCAACATCAGGTTATCGCGGGTGATGCCAGCATTATTGACCAGGATGGTCGGTACGCCGTACTGCTCTTGAATAGCAGCCAGGGTCGCGGCCACAGACTCGTCGCTGGTCACGTTCAGCTCAAGGCCGGTACCGGTGATGCCGTGCTCCTTGAGGGTTGCAGCGATGCGCTCGGCACCGGATGCCGAGGTGGCCGTACCGATGACAGTGGCGCCCAGGCGGCCCAATTCCAAGGCAATGGCTTGGCCAATGCCGCGGCTCGCACCGGTAACCAGTGCAACTTTACCTTGCAGGCTCATGCAAGCTTCTCCTTGATTCAGGCCAGCGCTGCACGGGCGGCAGCGAAAGCGTCTGGGGTGTTGAGGTTGAAAGTGTTCACGCCGTCAGCGCAGCGCTTGTTAAGACCTGCAAGGACCTTGCCCGGACCGCACTCGACCAGCTGGGTGGCGCCTTCGCCTGCGAGGTACTGGACCGATTCAACCCAGCGTACAGGCATGTACAGCTGAGCCAGCAGATCGCGCTTGAGGGCGTCCAGGTCGGTCGCTTCAGCGGCGCTGACGTTCTGCACCAGCGGGATTTGCGGCGCTTGCCAGGCAACAGCGGCCACGGCATCGGCAAAACGCTCGGCAGCGGGCTGCATCAACGCACAGTGCGAGGGCACACTGACCGGCAACGGCAAGGCACGCTTGGCGCCCTTCGCCTTGCACAGCTCGATGGCGCGCTCGACCGCAGCCTTGGCACCGGCAATAACCACTTGGCCTGGCGAGTTGAAATTGACGGCACTGACGACTTCACCCTGCGCAGCTTCTGCACAGGCAGCCAGCACATCGGCATCTTCCAGACCGAGAATGGCGGCCATGCCACCCTGCCCGGCCGGCACGGCCTTTTGCATCAATTGACCGCGACGCTCGACCAGCCTGGCCGCATCAGCCAGCGTGAGGCTGCCAGCGGCAACCAGCGCGCTGTATTCGCCCAGGCTGTGACCGGCGACATACGCAGGACGTGCGCCGCCTTCCGCCAGCCACAGGCGCCACAAGGCGGTGGAGGCGGTCAGAATGGCCGGCTGGGTTTTGTCGGTTTGATTGAGTTGCTCTTCCGGACCTTGCTGGGTCAGCGCCCAAAGGTCATAGCCCAAAGCCTCGGAGGCCTCCTGGAAGGTGTCGGCGACCAGCTTATGCTGCGCACCCAATTCGGCGAGCATGCCGAGCGATTGAGAACCTTGACCGGGAAAGACGAATGCGAGGGATGCAGACATTGAACAAGCCCCTAGTGATCTTGTCGGCGAAATAAAGAACGAGCAGCCTGGCTGCTCGCGAGAAACTCTGTTTTGGATGGTATCGAAAACCATGCGGTCACATTTAACCACTTCCCGCGGAATATGACTAAAGCAACAGGTCTTCAAGACGACCATGCAGACGCTCGGGCAGATTCTCCTGAATCTCGACCAGCGCGCACTGAATCGCACTCTGGAAACCCTGCACACCCGCCGAACCATGGCTTTTGACCACAATGCCCTGCAACCCGAGAAAGCTCGCACCGTTATGCCGCGCAGGCGCCAGGTCAGCCCGCAAGCGCCTGAGCAACGGCATCGCCACCGCACCGGCGATACGCGACGCCACATTAACCTTGAACAGCGCCTCGATTCGCGCAGCAATCATGGTTGCCAGCCCTTCGCTGGACTTGAGCAGAATATTGCCGACAAAGCCGTCGCACACCACCACATCCGCTTCACCGCGATAGAGCCCATCACCTTCAATAAAGCCGATGTAGTTCAACCCACGCGCACCCTGCAACAAACTGGCCGCCAGCTTGACCTGCTGGTTACCCTTGATGTCTTCGGTGCCGACATTGAGCAATGCCACCCGCGGCCGGGATATACCCAACACCTGCGCCGCGACGGACCCCATGACCGCAAACTGGTAGAGGTTCTCGGCACTGCAATCGACATTGGCCCCCAGATCCAGCAACTGGCAATAACCGGTCTGAGTGGGAATGGCGGCCACCATCGCCGGGCGATCAATGCCCGGCAAGGTCTTGAGCACATAGCGCGACAATGCCATCAGCGCACCGGTATTGCCGGCACTCACGCAGGCTTGCACCTTGCCGTCACGCAGTAACTGCAGCGCCACCCGCATCGAAGAATCGGGCTTGCCACGCAACGCCTGGGAAGGCTTTTCGTCCATGCCAATGACTTCACTGGCTGCCACAATCGTCAGGCGCGAGCGATCCGCTGCCGAATGGTCAGCAATCAATTCTTCAAGGAGGGAGGGTTGACCGACAAGGGTCAGGTGCAGCGAGGGCGTAGCATTAAGACAGGCAAGACTGGCCTGAACAATGTTGCGGGGACCGAAGTCCCCGCCCATTGCGTCGATCGCGATGATCTGAGCGGACAAGGATTACTCGTCAGCGCCCTTGTCGATCACTTTACGACCACGGTATACGCCTTCTGGCGATACGTGGTGACGCAGGTGCACTTCACCAGTGGTTTTCTCTACGGACAGAGCGTTCTCCGAGAGAGCGTCGTGCGAACGGCGCATGTCACGGGCAGAGCGGGATTTTTTGTTCTGCTGAACAGCCATATTTGATTAACTCCTAAACGTTTGGGTCACGCTTTAACTGCGCCAATACACTGAACGGGTTGGACCGTGTTACCTCGTCCTTGCTCGGTTCGGGCTCATCGGCGCCCGCCGGCTGCTGGCATTCTTCCGGATGATGAGCAGGCACAATGGGCAGGGCGAGCAGAAGCTCCTCCTCAACCAATGCCTGCAGATCCAAAGGATCTTCGCCCAGTTCCAGCACGTCATAACCTTTCGGTAACGACTGGGTATTCGCACCCTCCTTCACCACAGCATAAGTACTTTCGCTGTGGATCGGCAGGGTGACCAGCTCAAGACAACGCTGGCAAACCATTTTGACTTCAACATCCAGCTCGCTGTGAATGACCACAGCTTTCTGTTCATCTCGTCCAAAAACGAATTTAGCCTGCACCCTTCCGACATTGTCAGAAAGCGGGTCGCAGAGTCTCTCCAAGTCGGCAAGTAGCAGCGAACCTTCGAAGGTTACGCCACGATCGGCCAATTTGCGCGGGTCAACGTGAGGTGGAATCTGGTCATTCAACATAGGCGCAGCATTCTAGGGACGACCCCTGTCTGTGTCAAAGGAAATTAGGCCCGGCAAGGTACTGAAAGGACTAGAATCAGCCTACCTGCACAGGAGTTACTCATGCTACCGCTGTTACTGGCCTCCAGCTCACCCTACCGCCGCGAACTGCTGGCGCGCCTGCGCCTGCCTTTTACTTGCAGCTCGCCAGATATCGACGAACGGCGCCTGCCGGACGAAGCCGCCGTGGAGCTGGTCAAGCGCCTGGCCCGAGAAAAAGCCCAGGCTTTGGCTGCCGAACATCCCGACCACCTGATCATCGGCTCCGACCAGGTCGCCGTGCTCGGCGAGCAGATTCTCGGCAAGCCCCACACCTTCGAGAAGGCCTGTGAACAGCTGCTGGCGGCCAGCGGCAACCACGTCACCTTCCTGACCGGCCTGGCACTGCTCAACAGCGCCAGCGGCCACTGCCAGGTCGACTGCGTGCCCTTCACGGTCAATATGCGCGAACTCGACCTGGCGCACATCGAGCGCTACCTGCATGCCGAGCAGCCTTATGATTGTGCCGGCAGCTTCAAGGCCGAAGGCCTGGGCGTCAGCCTGTTCCAGTGCACCCACGGCCCCGACGCCACCAGCCTGATCGGGCTCCCCCTGATCCGCCTGGTCGACATGCTGATAGCCGAAGGGGTACAAATCCCCTGAACGTCAAAAAACCGGCCTGGGCCGGTTTTTTTTGCGCGGTCGCTCGATCAGCGCAGGGATGGCCCCTGAAAGCCCATCCACATCGCCAGATGCTCGGCAATACTTGCACCCAGGCGCTTGGAGAAGCGATCAAACGGCGATTCCTCGATCGTGAAGTCGACCAGGTTTTTTTCGCCGACCACATCACGCGCCACCGAACTGGCACTTCCCAGCCCGTCCACCAACCCCAGCTGCACGGCCTGCTCACCCGACCACACCAGCCCCGAGAACAACTCCGGGTGCTCCTTGTCTTTCAGGCGGTCGCCACGACCCTGCTTCACACTGGCGATGAACTGGCGATGAGTGGTATCCAGCACACCCTGCCAGAATTTGGTTTCTTCAGGCTTTTGCGGCTGAAACGGATCAAGGAACGACTTGTGCTCACCGGAGGTGTAGGTCCGCCGCTCGACACCGAGCTTCTCCATGGTGCCGACAAAGCCGTAACCGGCCGCCGTCACACCGATGGAACCGACCAGGCTGGCCTTGTCCGCATAGATCTGGTCGGCAGCGCTGGCAATGTAATACGCGCCAGAAGCGCCAAGATCACTGATGACCGCGTACAGCTTGATATCCACATGCTCGGTGCGCAGACGACGGATCTCGTCATAGACATAGCCCGACTGCACAGGGCTGCCACCCGGACTGTTGATGCGCATGATCACAGCCTTGGTCTTCGGGTCCTTGAAGGCGGCGCGCAAGCTGCCGACGATATTGTCGGCACTGGCCGCTTCCTTATCGGCGATCACGCCACGCACCTCGACCAACGCCGTGTGGCTGGCCCCACGCACAGCGGCTTTCTCCATGTCCACGAATGGCGAAAACAGCATGAAGATGCCGAACAGGTAAACGAAGGTCAGCAACTTGAAGAAAATACCCCAGCGACGCGAGCGACGCTGCTCCTGGACACTGGCCAGCAAGGCCTTCTCCAGCAACTGCCAACTTTTATCGTCACTGCTTTTTTCGGCGCGCGGCGCCTTCCACTCATCCGACATACTCACCTACCCTGGAATCAGAAATCAGGCCCGCTGCTCATTCAGCCAGACGCCCAACTGCGAAAAACTGTCGATCTCAAGCCGCGGCGCGTGCTCGCGCAGCTCGCTCAAGGCCATGGCGCCATAGCCCACCGCCACTGAATCCATCCCGGCATTGCGCGCCATCAGCAGGTCAAACGCCGAATCACCCACCATCAACGCCTTGCTCGGCGCCACATCGCAGTGCGCCAGAATCTGCTCCAGCATCAATGGATGCGGTTTGCTGAGCGTTTCATCGGCCGCGCGAGTGATGTCGAAATAATCTTCCCAACCATGGGCCAGCAAGACCCGATCCAGGCCGCGACGCGCCTTTCCGGTGGCGACCGCGAGCCGATACCCCTGGGCGCGAAACGCCTCCAGCGACTCGACCACACCCGGGAACAGCGGCGACGGCTCTGCATCCATTGCCATATAGTGATCAGCGTAGTGCGCACGGAAGGCAATCACCTCCTCGTCACTGCTTTCGGGGTACAGGGTGCGAATCGCCTCAGGCAATGCCAGACCAATAATACCCCTGATAGCTGTATCGTCACAGCGCGCCCAGCCGTACGAGTCAGCCGCGAGCTTGACGGCCTCGACAATCCGACCGATCGAGTCAGCCAGGGTACCGTCCCAATCGAAAATCAGCAGTTCATAATCAGCCTGCACTCAAACGCTCCACGGTCCTGGACCACATCTCATCCACCGGCGCCTCAAGCTTCAGTTCGCCACCCTCGGGCAACGGCACAGTCAAGGCGTAGGCATGCAGGAACAGGCGCTTGCCACCCAGTTCGCGAATCTCACGGGTAAAGTCTTCATCGCCGTACTTGCTGTCACCCGCAATGCAATGGCCGGCATGCAGGGCGTGTACGCGAATCTGATGAGTACGACCGGTAATGGGGCGAGCCTCGACCATGGTGGCAAACTCGCCAAAGCGACGCAGCACCTTGAACAGGGTCAGCGCCTCCTTGCCCTCATCATTGACTTCGACCATCCGCTCGCCAGAGCGCAGGTTGCTCTTGAGCAGCGGTGCACGCACCTGCTTCTTCGCGGTCGCCCAATGGCCCCGCACCAGCGCCATGTAGCGCTTGTCGACGCCATCGCCGCGCAAGGCGGCATGCAGGTGGCGCAGCATGCTGCGCTTCTTGGCGATCATCAGCAGGCCGGAAGTGTCGCGGTCCAGGCGATGGACCAGTTCCAGTTCCTTGGCGTCAGGGCGCAGCTGGCGGAATGCCTCGATCACACCGTAGTTCAGGCCGCTACCGCCATGCACGGCAATACCGGCCGGCTTGTTGATCACGATCAGCGCCTTGTCTTCGAAGACAATGGACGCCTCCAGGCGCTGCAGCAGGCCCTGGGCCAGCGGCACCGGCTCATCGCGCTCGGGCAACCGAATCGGCGGCACGCGAATGATATCGCCGGCCTGGAGTTTGTATTCGGGCTTGATACGACCTTTGTTCACGCGCACTTCGCCTTTTCGCAGGATGCGATAGACGAGGGTTTTTGGAACACCCTTGAGCGCGGTGAAGAGGAAATTATCGATGCGTTGGCCGGCAAGTTCCGGCGCGACCTCAAGCAGCTGAACGCCGGAGGTCGGGGGGGCAATAGTCGTCATTTGCGGATCATAACAATTTTTTATGGATTTGAAGCACTTAATGATTGCTGCTATAGTCGCGAACGCCGCCAAAAGCGGCTGGCCAGCGGATCACCGGCTTCAAGCCGACCCTGACCGACACGATTCACGAGGACGCGAGGCCGTCCGACGGGGTTTTCGCTAGTTTACGGAATGCCTGGAAACGTAACCAGCGCAGATGAGAGAAGACCGATAAAAGACAAAAAAGAACGGTGTTTCGCACTCACTTTCAGTTTTTTTCGACGTCCATCCCTCCGCACGGTCACCTTCACGCACTCCCGGCGAATGCTTCGGAAACCGAGCCTTATTAGCCAAAGTGCGCGAGCTCCCGAATCGGAGATCGCGATTAATGCCAACCCGTTGCGGATTCAGCGCGCGGCAGCACCCGAATTATCAGGGATACGTGTAGGGTGGAGATGCACAACCGTCGGACCGTGTAGCACCGCATCAGTCGAGAAGCCACGTATTGGCTACATTCCCGACCTGATCCGGTCCTGATCAAGACGCCTGGCAAGGTGTCCGCGGCCGAAGGCTGATTCCTCCTCCTGACTGAGTGCTTTTGACACCACAGCTAGCAGGACGCGTTGTCGCCACCTCGCCCCACTGGTTACCAGTAGCGGTTGAGCGTCGCTAGACACTGGAGTGGCCAGCCACTCCTGACGCACCCTGACACCGACCGTGAGAAGTCGTGTGTGCCGAACGCCGTTTCCGGCAGCCCGGAAACCGACGGTACTACATGAAAAGAATGCTGATTAACGCAACTCAACCCGAAGAGTTGCGTGTTGCCCTGGTAGATGGCCAGCGCCTCTACGACCTGGACATCGAGTCCGGCGCGCGCGAGCAGAAAAAGGCCAACATCTACAAAGGCCGCATCACCCGCATCGAACCCAGCCTTGAAGCCGCCTTCGTCGACTTCGGCTCGGAACGTCATGGCTTTCTGCCACTGAAAGAAATCTCCCGCGAATACTTCAAGAAGTCCCCCGAGGGTCGCGTCAACATCAAGGACGTCCTGAGCGAAGGCCAGGAAGTCATCGTTCAGGTCGAAAAAGAAGAACGTGGCAACAAGGGCGCCGCCCTGACCACCTTCATCAGCCTGGCCGGTCGCTACCTGGTGCTGATGCCGAACAACCCGCGCGCCGGCGGCATCTCGCGTCGCATCGAAGGTGAAGAGCGCAACGAATTGCGTGAAGCCCTCAACGGCCTGGTCGCTCCTGCCGACATGGGCCTGATCGTTCGCACCGCCGGCCTTGGCCGTAGCAGCGAAGAGATGCAGTGGGACCTGGACTACCTGCTGCAACTCTGGACCGCGATCAAGGAAGCCTCGCTGGACCGCACCGCGCCGTTCCTGATCTACCAGGAAAGCAACGTCATCATCCGCGCTATCCGCGATTACCTGCGCCAGGACATCGGCGAAGTGCTGATCGACAGCATCGAAGCCCAGGAAGAAGCCCTGACCTTCATCCGCCAGGTGATGCCGCAGTACGCCAGCAAAATCAAGCTGTACGAAGACAGCGTTCCGCTGTTCAACCGCTTCCAGATCGAAAGCCAGATCGAAACCGCCTTCCAGCGCGTTGTCGAACTGCCATCGGGCGGCTCGATCGTGATCGACCCGACCGAAGCCCTGGTGTCCATCGACATCAACTCGGCGCGCGCCACCAAAGGCAGCGACATCGAAGAAACCGCCCTGCAAACCAACCTGGAAGCAGCCGAAGAGATCGCTCGCCAGCTGCGCCTGCGTGACATCGGCGGCCTGATCGTGATCGACTTCATCGACATGACCCCCGCCAAGAACCAGCGCGCCGTGGAAGAGAAAGTCCGCGAATGCCTGGAAGCCGACCGCGCTCGCGTGCAAGTCGGTCGCATCTCGCGCTTCGGCCTGCTGGAAATGTCCCGTCAGCGCCTGCGCCCTTCGCTGGGTGAAAGCAGCGGCATCGTCTGCCCACGCTGCAGCGGCACCGGCATCATCCGTGACGTCGAATCGCTGTCGCTGGCGATCCTGCGCCTGATCGAAGAAGAAGCCCTGAAAGACCGCACCGCCGAAGTCCGCGCCCAGGTGCCGATCCCGGTTGCAGCTTTCCTGCTCAACGAAAAACGCAACTCGATCACCAAGATCGAACTGCGCACCCGCGCTCGCATCATCATTCTGCCGAACGATCACCTGGAAACGCCGCACTTTGAAGTGCAGCGCCTGCGCGACGACAATCCGGAAGCCCAGACCATCCAGTCGAGCTACGAAATCGCCGCTGCCGAAGCCGAAGAAGTGCAACCGGTCGCCGCGACCCGCACCCTGGTTCGCCAGGAAGCCGCAGTCAAGACCGCGCCACCACGCACTTCCGCGCCTGTTCCTGTCACGCCTGAGCAAGCGGCTCCAGTGGCCGCACCTGCGCCTGCCCCGGCAGAGCCAAGCCTGTTCAAGGGCCTGGTGAAATCGCTGGTCAGCCTGTTCGCAGGCAAGGAAGAGCCGGCTGCACCGGCCGCTGCCGTGGTCGAGAAGCCTGCCACCGAACGCCCAGCGCGCACTGAAGAGCGTCGCACCGGTCGCCAGCAGACCCGCAACCGCAACGGCCGTCGCGATGAAGATCGCAAGCCACGCGAAGAGCGTGCACCGCGCGAAGAACGCGCCCCACGTGAAGAGCGCGCCCCTCGCGAAGCCCGTGAGGAAGCGCCAGCCCGCGAAGAACGTCGCCAGCCTCGCGAAGAGCGCCAGCCACGTCCGCCACGCGAAGAGCGTCGCGCCCGTGAAGATCGCCCGGTGCGTGAACTGCGTGAGCCGCTGGACGCCACTACCCCAGCCGTTCGCGAAGAGCGCCCTGAGCGCGCACCGCGCGAAGAGCGCGCCCCACGTGAAGAACGTGCGCCACGCGAAGAGCGCGCACCTCGCGAGGAACGCGCACCACGCGAAGAGCGTCAGCCACGTCCGCCTCGTGAAGAGCGTCAGCCACGTGTAGAACCGGCCGCCGCCACTGCCGAAGCGGCTGAAGAAGCCCTGCCGAACGAAGAGCTGCTGCAGGACGACAACCTGGAAGCCACCGAAGGCGACCGTCCACGTCGCCGCTCCCGCGGGCAGCGTCGTCGCAGCAACCGTCGCGAGCGTCAACGCGATGCCAACGGCAACGTGGTTGAAGGTTCGGAAGACGGCAGCGAAGACCTGGGGGCAGAACTGGCCGCTGGCCTGGTCGTTACCGCAGCCGTTGCCTCCAGCACCATCAGCGCACCTGCCGAAGCCGAAGCCAACCGCCAGGCCGAAGTCGCTACCGCCGCCGTACAGGAAACTGTCGAAGCACCCGCACCGGCTGTCGAAGCAGTCGAAGTCGCACCGGTTGCTCAGGCAGAACCCGCTCCAGCCGCAGCCGCCGTTGAAGCGCCTGCCACTGAAATCGCGCCGGTGATCGAGCTGCCGTACGTTGCCGAGGAGCCTGCTACACCAGTGGCACAAGAGCCGAGCATTGCCCCTGTGGTAGAAGTCGCTCCGGTTGAAACTGCTCAGGTTGAAGCGCCGGTTGAAGCACCGACTGAAATCGTCGCCCAAGAGCCTGCAGCAACTCCAGTGGTTCGGACCGCGCCAGAAGTCGTGGTAACCGAAGCGCCAGCACCGGTGGTAGAAGCCGAGCCAGTGGTTCAGGCGCCAGTGGTTGAAGCGCAACCGGTTGTCCAAACCCCGGCTGTCGAGCCGACTCCGGTCGTCGAAACACCGGCCATCCCGCTGACTACCAGCGGTCGCGCACCGAACGACCCGCGTGAAGTGCGTCGTCGCAAGCGTGAAGCCGAGCGCCTGGAAGCCGAGCGGGCCGCCGCCGCTGCAGCCAGTACCGCAGAAGCCGTCGTAGAAACCCCTGCAGTGGCGCCTGAAGCAGCTCCTGCTGCCGAACAGCCTGTCGTCGAAGCTGTACCCGCAGCCGCCGAAGAGGCATCGCAGCCGGTACAAGACGTGGTCGTGGAACACAACCACAAGACCCAGGTCGAGCCGAAAGAGCACAAGCCTTTCGTCTGATCCCACAGGCCATAAAAAACCCCGCTGCTGAAAAGCAAGCGGGGTTTTTTATGGCCGGGTGAAAGGCGATATCGCCGCTCAATACAGATTAGGTTCCATCTCCAGCGTCACGGCAAAGCGTTGCGCGATGTCGGCCTGGATCATCCGGGCCAACCGATGCAATTGGGTGCCCGTTGCGGCCCCATAGTTGACCAGCACCAAAGACTGCAACCGATGCACGCCCGCATCCCCCTCACGATAGCCCTTCCATCCGGCTTGCTCGATCAGCCAGCCTGCCGCCAGCTTCACCCGGCCATCAGCCTGTGGATACGCCACCAGGCCCGGATGGCCAAGCTTGATCTGTGCCGCCAGCGCCGCGCTGATCACCGGGTTCTTGAAGAAACTGCCGGCATTGCCCAACTCGGCCGGGTCTGGCAGCTTTTCGCGCCGAATACTGCAAATGGCCCGACTGACATCGAGCGGCGCTGGATGATCGATACCCTGCTCTGCCAGACGCTGCCTGACCGGGCCATAATCCAGGTGCAGCCGGGCCTTGCGGTCCAACTTGAAGCGAACCCGCAGAATCACCCAACGATCCAGCGTTTGCTTGAACACGCTGTCACGATAACCAAAGGCGCATTCTTCAAGCGTGAAATCCCGCAACTCACCGCTTTGGCGATCCAGCGCGGTCAAACCTGCGAACACATCCTTGATCTCGACACCGTAGGCGCCGATGTTTTGCATGGGCGCCGCGCCGACCGTGCCCGGGATCAAGCTGAGGTTTTCCAGCCCCGCCAACCCCTGCTCCAGGCTCCACTGCACGAACGGGTGCCAGGGCTCGCCCGCTTCGGATTCGACGATGACCTGCTCGTCGTCATCGTGCAGCACGCGAATGCCGCGGCTGGCCATGCGCACGACCAGTGCCGACACATCACCGGTCAACAGCAGGTTGCTGCCACCGCCGAGCAGCAACACTGGCAACTGCCGGTCACAGGCATAGGCCAGCGCCTCACGGACTTCGGCGTCATCATGCACCTCGACAAACCAGTTGGCGTTAACGTCAATGCCAAAGGTATTGAAAGGCTTGAGCGACACCTGCGATCGCACCTGCAGGCTCATGCGCGCCTCTGCAATTCAGTCACCAGGGCGTCGCAGGCGTGTTCGATCAGGTCCAGGACCTGCTCGAAACCTTGTTCACCGCCATAGTATGGGTCTGGCACTTCGCTGACGACACCCTCAAAGCGACGCAAAAACAGGTCAAGTTCGACCTTGCCGCCCGCCGGCTGCAGCGCGGTCAGGCGACTCAGGTTGTCTTCGTCCATCGCCAGAATCAGGTCAAAACGGGCGAAGTCATCGGCGCTGACCTGCTGGGCACGCTGACGTGACAAGTCATAGCCACGCAATTGTGCGGCGCGGCAGGTGCGCGAATCCGGAGCCTTGCCCACATGCCAGTCGCCGGTGCCGGCGGAGGCCACGACCACCCTATCGCCGAGCCCGGCGGCCTGCAGCTTGTGGCGCAGCACACCTTCCGCCGTCGGTGAACGGCAGATGTTGCCCATGCAGACGAACAAAACCCGCATCATGCCTCCAGCAAGCGCCTTACGCGCTCAAGGTCTTCAGCGGTATCGACCCCAGGTGGCGGCGCTTCGAGCGCATCGGCCACGTGAATGCGCACGCCATGCCATAGGGCGCGCAGTTGTTCCAGCGACTCGGTTTCTTCAAGCCAGCACGGGCCCCAGGCCACGAAATTCTGAAGAAATCCGGCACGGTAGGCATAAATGCCGATATGGCGACGATAGGGAACGTCCTTCGGCAGTTGATCACGGCTTTTGGCAAAGTCGTCACGCGCCCAGGGCAACGGCGCACGGCTGAACGTCAGGGCAAGGCCATCGAGGTCGCTGACGACCTTGACCACGTTAGGGTTGAACAAGGTTTCCGCGTCTTCGATCGGCTCGCACAAGGTCGAGATGCCCGCCTCAGGGTGAGCAGCCAGATTGGCGGCTACCTGATCGATCACCTTCGGTGGAATCATCGGCTCATCGCCCTGGACGTTAACCACGATCGCGTCGGCCGCCAGCCCCAACTGCTGGGCCACTTCGGCCAGCCGGTCGGTGCCGGAAACGTGGTCATTGCGGGTCATCAGCACTTCAGCGCCAAAGGCCTGGCAGGCCTCGACGATGCGCGCGTCATCGGTGGCCACGACCACACGTGCCGCGCCGCTCTTGAGCGCCTGCTCCCAGACGTGCTGGACCATGGGTTTGCCAGCGATGATTTGCAGCGGCTTGCCCGGAAAGCGGGTGGAACCGAAACGCGCAGGAATCACTACGGTAAAAGCGTTGCTCATTTGTCCAGGCGCTCGTCGTCGGTCAGGGTACGGGCCTCGCTTTCCAGCATCACCGGGATGCCGTCACGAATCGGATAGGCCAGCCCGGCGCCCTTGCTGATCAGCTCGGTCTTGTCGGCGCTGAGTTTCAGCGGCCCCTTGGTAATCGGGCAGGCCAGAATGTCGAGCAGTTTGGTATCCATGGAAAAATCCTCAGGCACAGAGCGATTAAAGAGGGTCAGGGCTCACGCAGCACGCGTGACAGCTGGGCATTGAACCACGCCACAAACGCCTCGCACGGCACAGCATCGACCGCCAGGTACCACCAGTCAGGGGCGGCGAAGGCACGGCATTTGACCGCATCTTTTTCCGTCATGATCAATGGTAATGCGGGCTCGAAGCTCAAGGCCTGGGCGCTGTAGACAGCGTGGTCGGCAAACGCATGTGCGCTTGGCCGCCAGTTTAGCCCCTCAAGGGTCGTGAAGAAACGTTGTGGGTTGCCGATGCCAGCCACGGCATGCACGGCCTGCCCGGCAGGAAAATGGTCAAGTGCGACACGCTCGCCGCTGCGCAGGTTGATCAGCGCGGTGGGCTGCAAGCGAAAGGCAAAACCGTCGTTGTGGCCCACGATCGCGCCGTTGTAGAGCACCGCGTCAACCGACTGCAGGCGCTCGACCGGCTCGCGCAAGGGGCCGGCCGGCAGACAGCGACCATTGCCCAGGCCGCGTGCGGCATCAATCAATACCAGTTCAAGGTCGCGGGCCAAGCGGTAGTGCTGCAAACCGTCGTCAGACAGAATCAGGTCCAGCGATTCGGCTTCGGTCAGCGCCTGCACCGCCCGGCTGCGATCCGGGTCGATCATCAGCGGGACCCCGGTGCGTTGAACGATCAGCAGCGGCTCATCACCCGCCACGGCGGCACTGTCACCAGGACTGACACGCCAGGGCAACTGCGGGGGCTGCGCGCCATAACCGCGACTAACCACGCCGACCCGCACGCCCCGACGGCGGCAATGTTCGATCAACCAGAGAATCATCGGCGTCTTGCCGGTACCGCCCACGGTGATATTGCCGACCACCAGCACCGGCACCGGTGAGCGGTAGATCTGCCCTTCTCCAGCGACAAAGCGCTCGCGCTTGCGCTGGACGACGCGCCGATAAAGGGCCTCGAGCGGCCGTAACAGTGTCAGGGCCGGGTGCCCTTCATACCAGGCGGCCAGCAGGCGATCAGAAAAAGCCATCAGGGACTGACCTGCGCCTCGACGGTGGTCATGCGCAGTTGGCTGAAGCCCAGTTTGCCGGCCGCATCCATCGCCGTGACCACCGATTGGTGGGGAGTCTTGCCATCTGCACTGATCGATAGCGGCAACTGCGTGTCACCGGCCGATTCCTTTTGCAGGGCATCCATCAGCGTGACCAGGTCCGCCTTGGGCAGCAAGTGGTTATTCAGTGAATAGACACCATCGGCACTGATGGTGATATCCAGGCGCTTGAGCTCCGAATCCGGTGCCGGCGTGCCGGTCACGGCCTCCGGCAACTCAACCCGCAGTTGGGTTTCGCGGGTAAAGGTGGTAGTGACCACGAAGAACAGCAGCAGGATAAACACCACATCGATCAGCGATGCGAGGTTGATATCGACGGTTTCCCGAGGCTTGCGACGGAACTTCACGCCCTGCCCTCGGCCAGATCGACGTCACGGTCACCCTGCACCACTTCAACCAGCTTGATCGCTTCCTGCTCCATGCCCACGACCAGCTCGTCAATGCGGCGCTGCAGGAAGCGATGGAAGAATACCGCCGGAATACCGACCATCAGGCCAGCCGCGGTCGTAATCAAGGCCTTGGAAATACCGCCAGCCAGCACGGCAGCGTTGGCCGTCATGCCCGAGCCCATGAAGGAGCTGAAAATATCGATCATGCCCAGCACGGTGCCGAGCAAACCGAGCAGCGGCGCCATGGCGGCAATGGTGCCCAATGCATTGATGTAGTGCTCCAGCTCGTGGATAACCCGCGCGGCCGCCTCCTCGATGCACTCTTTCATGATTTCGCGGCCATGCCTGGAGTTGGCCAGACCCGCGGCGAGGATTTCACCCAGCGGCGAGTTGTTGCGCAGCTCGCGCAGCTTGTCTTTGTTCAGTTGCTTGTCTTTGATCCAACGCCAGACCTGGCCAACCAGGTGCGGCGGGGTGACTCGACTGGCGCGCAGTGTCCACAGGCGTTCGGCGACAATGCCGACGGCGGCGATGGAACTCAGAATGATCGGTATCATCATCCAACCACCGGACTTGACCAATTCCCACACAGTAACGATCCCCCTGAAAAAGTTCGACACTTTAACATAGGGGGCCCCGGTGCCGAACAACGTCATGTCGGCTCATCGGCAGGCGGTGCAGGTTCACGCCAGAAGCGCCGTTGTTCGCGCGTTCCACGTGGCACGCCGAAGGTGCCCAGCTGCAAGTGCAGTGCGCCATGGTCGACATTGTCGTAGCTGCTGATGCCGAGGTTTCGCAAGCGCGCCATGACCTGCGGGTGCGGGTGACCAAAGGTATTGTGTCGGCCCCGGGAGATGAGCACGCCTCTGGGCCGGGTCGCCTGCAGAAAGGCACGCGAGGAGGAACTGCGACTGCCATGATGGGGAGCCTGCAGCCAATCGACCGGCCCGGCCTGCGGGCCACCGAGCCAGGCGCGTTCGCTTCGAACATCGATATCGCCGGTCAACAACAGCCGCTCCCCCCTGGCTTCGACCAGCAAGGTGCATGACCCCTGATTGCTGTCGGTGGCGTCGTCCCATTGCCATAGCGAAAAGCGCACGCCATCCCACTCCCAGCGCTCGTCGCTGACACAGGCTTGTGCGCCGAGCAGCTTCGGCAACGCCGCTGCTTCGCCGCTCAGCACCCGTTTGACCGGCAGGCCACGCATGATCGCCGAGGCACCGCCGGCATGATCGGCGTCGGCGTGGCTGAGCAGCATCAGGTCCAGCTCGCGCACGCCCAGCTTGCGCAGGGTTGGCAGCACCACACGTTCGCCCAGATCGAAACCACCCATGGCCGGCCCGGCATCATAGAGAGCCGTGTGATTGCGGGTACGCAGCACAAAGGCCAGCCCCTGCCCCACATCCAGTTGCCACACCTGCACTTCGCCCTCTGGCACCTTTACCTGTGGCGCCAGCGCAGCCAGCACCATCAGTGGCCAACCGAGCATGCGCATGGGCAGGCCCTTGGGCAGCAACAGCAACAGTGCGCCGGCAGCGCAGAGCAGCCAGGCCCATAAGGGGATGGCGGGCGGCACCCAGGCCGGCAATAGACTGGCAGCCCATGCCAGCCAGCGAAACAGCAGGTCGAGTGAACCCGCAGCCAACCACAACAGATTTTCGCCCACATAGGGGACGGGCAAGGTGGCGGTGCCGAGCAGCGCCAAGGGCAGCACACCGACGCTCAACCAAGGCACTGCAATCAGGTTGGTCAAAGGCGCGCTCAGGCTGATGGGTAACCCGAGCATCAATAAAATCGGCAACAGCCCGATGGCCACCATCCACTGCGCGCGCGGCCAGGCCTGCCAGAAGCGCCAGGCACCCAGACGCCCGCTGAAGGCCAGGATCAAGATGCCCACCGCCGCAAATGACAGCCACAAGCCCGGCTGCAAACTCGCCAGCGGCTCCAGAATCAGCACGCCGTTAAGCGCCAACAACCAAGGCAGGGCCACGCCCAGGTGGCGAAAGCGCAAGCGCCACAGCAACACCAGCCCAAGCATGATGCAGGCTCGCCGCACCGGTACTTGAAACCCGGCCAACAGGCCGTAACCGAGCGCAGCCGCGAACGCCAGACCACAGGCCCATGGCAGCCACGGTAACCGGCGCGGCCAGTAACCCCACCGTGCCAATCCTGCCACCAGGCCATACACCAACCCCGCCAGCAGACCGATATGCTGACCGGAAATCACCAACAAATGGATCGTGCCGGTGGCCTGCAGCGCCTGCCAATCCTGACTGCTCAGCCCTGAACCATCCCCCAGCACCAGCGCGGCCAACGCCCCTTCCCGACCATGGGCCTCAACCGCCAGCAGGCGCTGGCGAACACTGTCACGCCAGGCACCGGCTGCAGGTGCCACGAGTTCCCCGGCCTTGACCGTGCCCGTCGCCCCGATGCGCCGAGCCAACAGCGCCGCTTCCTGATCGAACCCATGAGGGTTGAGCAGCCCCGATGGGCGTTTGAGGGTTACCGCCAGACGCCAGCGCTCTCCGCTCTGGACGGGCGGCCCAGCGTACCAGCCCAGTCTTATGGTGGCCGGCAAGCGGACCCGCCGCGAAGTGGCGTCGGCCAATTCGAAACGAACGCTGCCCGCGGTTGTGGACGGCAGCCCAACGACTTGCCCTTCCACCCATAAGGTACGACCGTCCAGGTCGGGCGCCAGGCGATCATCCAGCGCCCATTGCGCCGACACACAAGCCCAGCTCAATCCCAGCAGAAAAAAACCCAGCGGGTAGCCGCGAAACGGCAGCAATGCCGCGCCTGCCAACGCCAACATCACGCATCCGCCGACCGGCGGCAAAGCCGGTAAAAAGCGCAGGCATAATAGCCCGAGCGCCAGCGCAATCATCCCTGTGCGCATTGAAGTACAGCCTTCGCAACCTGATCCAGTGAAACAGGCTTAGATCAATCACCGACCCCGCGCTTTATTAATTGTCACAAAGTCTGACCTCGCCATTTGTAGAATCTGTGCATACTGGCCCGGTACCACCAGCTGAGAATCCACATGCCGCGTCGCTTGTTCAAACGTTACATGCCAGACCCGACCATTATCAGGGAGCACAAATCCCTGCGTTTTCTCGGCCGTCTGCTGCACGACCCCAACCTCTGGCACCTGAACCGCCACTCGGTGGCACGCGCCATGGCAGTCGGCCTGTTCGCTGCATTTATTCCGATCCCGTTACAAATGCTTTTGGCAGCGAGCCTGGCGATCCTGGTTCGCGGCAACATGCCGATTGCTGTCAGCCTGGTCTGGCTGACCAACCCGATCACCATGCCGCCGGTGTTTTTTTGCACCTATCAAATGGGCGCCTGGCTGATGGGCGTACCGCCCCGGCACTTGCCGGACGAACTCACCTGGGAATGGATCAGCGGCCAGCTAGCCACGTTGTGGCAGCCGTTTCTGTTGGGTTCGTTGGTGTGTGGAGTGTTGCTGGGCGCGCTGGCCTATTGCATGACCATGCTCTATTGGCGCTGGTGGGTGGGGCGCCAGTGGCGGCGGCGCAAGCAGCGGTCGTCGTAACCGCTCCGCTGTGCGTCAGAGACACCGCGGCGCCTGTATCGCGAGCGAGCTTTGCTCCCACAAAGCCGCCTGCGAACCTTTTACAAAGTCAGGTGCGCATGCCGCGACCGCTGACCAGCAGGCGGGCACAAGCGACATACAGCACCACAGTCGCCACCAGCATAAAGCTGATCGCCACACCGATACGAATATCCGACACCCCGAGTATGCCGTAGCGGAACGAGTTGACCATGTGCAGCACCGGGTTGGCCATCGACACGGTCTGCCAGAACGGTGGCAACAAGGTGATCGAGTAGAACACCCCGCCCAGATAGGTCAACGGCGTCAGCACGAAGGTCGGAATGATCGAGATGTCATCGAAGTTGCGCGCAAAGACGGCGTTGATAAAACCCAGCAACGAGAAGATGGTTGCCGTCAGCAATACCACCAGCACCGTCACACCCAAGTGATGAACCTGCAGGTCGGTGAAGAACATCGACAGGAGGGTCACGATCAGCCCCACTGCCAGACCGCGCAACACCCCGCCCAGGGTGTAGCCGACCAAAATGGTGTGAGGCGACACCGGTGAAACCATCAATTCCTCGATCGAGCGCTGGAACTTGCTGCCGAAGAAGCTTGAGACCACATTGCCGTAAGAGTTGGTAATGACCGACATCATGATCAGGCCGGGCACGATGTACTGCATGTAGGTGAAGCCGCCCATGTCACCGATCTGGCGCCCGATCAGGTTCCCGAAGATGACAAAGTACAGCACCATGGTGATCGCTGGCGGCAGCAGGGTCTGTGGCCAGATCCGCATGAAGCGGCGCACCTCTCGGTAGACGATGGTGTTGAGGGCGACCAGGTTGGGGCGCAATTCCGAACTCATATCGCCACCTTCCCGAGGTTTTTTTCAACCAACGACACGAACAACTCCTCCAGGCGATTGGTCTTGTTGCGCAAACTTTGCACTTCGATGTTTTGCAGGGCCAGTTGGCCAAACAGCGCGGTCACGCCGATGGCCTTGTCGACCTGGACTTCCAGGGTATGCCGGTCGACCAGTCGGCACGGGTAGCCTTCCAGGTGAGGCGCGGTCTGCAGGTCCTGCTTGAGGTCGAGCAGGAAGGTCTCCACATGCAGCTTGCCGAGCAGCGCACGCATGCTGGTGTTCTCGACGATGGTGCCGTGGTCGATGATGCCGATGTTGCGGCACAGCTGCTCGGCCTCTTCCAGGTAGTGCGTCGTCAGGATGATGGTGATGCCCTTGCGGTTAAGCTCGGTCAGGAAGGTCCACATCGAGCGGCGCAATTCGATGTCCACGCCGGCGGTGGGCTCATCGAGAATCAGCAGGCGCGGCTCGTGAATCAGCGCCCGGGCGATCATCAGGCGGCGTTTCATGCCTCCGGACAGCGACCGCGAAGGCACGTCGCGCTTGTCCCACAGCCCCAGCTGCGTCAGGTACTGCTCGGCGCGTTCCTTGGCCAGCTTGGCCGGAATGCCGTAGTAGCCGGCCTGAGTCACGACGATGTCGAAGGTCTTTTCAAACTGGTTGAAGTTGAACTCTTGCGGCACCACGCCAATGCTGCGCTTGAGCGCGGCTGGCTGTCGGTCCAGGTCGTGACCGAAGATATTCACCGTGCCGCTGGTCTTGTTGACCAGGGTGGAGAGAATGCCGATGGTGGTGGATTTGCCGGCTCCATTAGGGCCCAGCAATGCAAAGAAGTCGCCTTCGGCCACCTCCAGGTCAATGCCATGCAGGGCCTGGAAGCCATTGCCGTAGGTTTTGGTTAGCTGCCGAATGGACAGAGCGGAACTCATAAGCGGTTAGGCACCCGATCAAGTACGTTCAGAAATTGGATCCGGATCATTAAATACAATCGCGGCGGATAAGACCAATGCTGCGTGGTGCCGCCGCGCAAGTACAGTGAGGGATATCGATAGTAACTATCAGGTCAAGGCGGTCATCACCGCGGCCTGGTAGGCCGGGCGTTCTTGAAGGCGTTCGTACCAGGCACGCAGGTGATGCATGTCCGGGCGCTCGATCGGCATCTCGAACCAGGCATAGGCAAAAGCCCCCAGCGGAATATCACCCATGCCGGGTTCGTCACCGCTCAGGTAAGGCTGCGAGGCCAAGGCCTGATCGGCAATCGACAGCAGCTGCGCGCAGGTTTTGTGAGCAGCATTGATGGCCACCCAATCCTGCTGGTCGGCCGGTGTGCGCAGAATGCCCCAGAACAAATGCCGAAAAGGTTCGGCCAGCGACGTCGAGGTCCAATCCATCCATTTATCGGCCTTGGCGCGTACGACAGGGTCCGCCGGGTACCAGGCCGAATCCGGTGCGTATCGGGCCGCCAGGTAACGGACGATGGCATTGGACTCCCACAGCACCAGCCCATCGTCTTCCAGCGTGGGGATACGGCCGTTAGGGTTCAAGGCGCGGTACTCCGGGCCATCGACCAGGCCGAACGCCCCGCCGGCATCTATACTGTGGTACGGCAATTCCAACTCCTGTGCGCACCACAGCACCTTGCGAACGTTTGTCGAGTTTTTCCTTCCCCAAATCTTCAGCATGATCCTTGCGCCATCAACCGAGTGGGCGACCAGTCTACTCCAGCCACCGAACTCCACCACCCCCGCAAGGTCCCAATCCAGACGCTGGCACACCTGCGGGTCGTTTGCCTGAAGCTGACTAAGCTGGATGGAGTCTTGCCTGGTCTTCACGGAGGAATGCATATGTTGCTGTTGTGGTTGTTGGTTCTGATCGTCGGTATCGCCTGGCTTGCGCACCGGCGCATCGCCCCGCTGCCGGCCCTTGGGATTGTGGCGGTGTACCTGGTGCTGATGGGCATCTTCAGCGCCGCCCCAGGGTGGCTGATGGCGATATTCTGGCTCGGCGTGGCCGCTGTGGCAGTGCCGTTGTTATTGCCGGACCTGCGCCGCAAACACTTCAGCGCGCCCATGTTCGCCTGGTTCCAGCGTACCCTGCCGCCCATGTCAGTCACCGAACGTGAGGCCATCGACGCCGGAACCGTCTGGTGGGATGGCGAGCTGTTCAGTGGCCGGCCAAACTGGAACACCCTGCTCGACTACCCCAAGGCGCAGCTGAGCGAGGAAGAGCAAGCCTTTATCGACGGCCCCACCGAAGCGCTCTGCGCGATGGTCAGCGACTGGCAGATCGGCCAGGACATGGACCTGCCGGCCGAGGCCTGGGCCCATATGAAGGAGAACGGTTTTTTTGCGCTGATCATTCCCAAGGAATATGGCGGCAAAGGTTTCTCGGCCTACGCCCACTCACAAGTGGCGATGAAACTGGCCACCCGCAGTGGCGACCTGGCCTCCACCGTGATGGTGCCCAACTCCCTCGGCCCGGCGGAACTGCTGCTGCACTACGGCACCGATGAACAACGCAACCATTACCTGCCGCGCCTGGCCCGTGGCGACGAAATCCCCTGCTTTGCACTGACCGGCCCCCTGGCCGGCTCCGATGCCGGTGCCATGCCCGATACCGGCGTGATCTGCCGTGGCGAGTGGGAAGGTAAAGAAGTCCTCGGCCTGCGTCTGAACTGGGAAAAGCGCTACATCACCCTCGGCCCGGTAGCCACCCTCCTCGGCCTGGCGTTCAAGGCCTATGACCCGGAGCACCTGCTGGGCGAAGAAGAAGACCTGGGAATCAGCCTGGCGCTGATCCCCACCGACATGCCTGGTGTGGAGATCGGCCGCCGTCACCTGCCGCTGGGCGCCGCCTTCATGAATGGCCCCAACTCAGGCAAGGACGTATTTATCCCGCTGGACTACCTGATCGGTGGCCAGGCAATGCTCGGCAAAGGCTGGATGATGCTGATGAATTGCCTGTCAGTGGGGCGCTCCATTTCCCTGCCGGCGGTAGGCACCGGCGCCGCCAAGTACACCAGCCTGGTGACGGGCCAGTACGCCCAGGTGCGCGAGCAATTCAATGTGCCACTGGCGGCCTTTGAAGGCATTCAGGAAGCGATGGCACGCATCGGTGGCAATGCCTGGCTGATGGACAGCGCACGAATGCTGACCGCCAGCGCCGTCGACCTGGGCGAGAAGCCCTCGGTGCTGTCGGCCATCCTCAAATACCACCTGACCGAACGTGGCCGTGAGTGCATCGCCCACGCCATGGACGTGCATGGCGGCAAGGCCATCATCATGGGCCCCAACAATTACCTGGCTCGCAACTGGCAAGGGGCGCCGATTTTTATCACCGTCGAGGGCGCCAACATCCTCTCGCGCAACCTGATGATCTTTGGCCAGGGGGCGATTCGCTGCCACCCCTTCGTGCTCAAGGAAATGGCCCTGGCCGGGCGTGAAGACCACGATCAGGCGCTGAAGGAATTCGATGAGCTGCTGCTCGAGCACATCGGTTTCGCCGTCAGCAATGCGGCCAGCACCTTCATCCTCAACCTCGGCCTGGGACGTATCGACGACAAGCCCGGCGATGCGCTGAGCCAAGGCTACTTCCGTGCACTGGATCGCCAGGCGGCCGCCTTTGCGATGCTCGCCGACCTGTGCATGATGCTGCTCGGCGGCACCCTGAAGCGCCGCGAGCGGTTGTCTGCACGCCTGGGTGACGTCCTCAGCAACCTCTATCTGGGCTCGGCGGCGCTCAAGCGCTACAACGACCTCAATTCCCCCGACTACCTGCGCCCGCTGTTGCATTGGGCCATGAAAGAAAGCCTTGGGCGGGCCGAGCACGCGCTGGATAAACTGCTCGACAACTTCCCCAACCGCGTCCTCGGTTGGCTGTTGCGGGTCGCGGTCTTCCCTTTCGGCCGACGCCATACCGGCCCGTCCGATGCGCAGGATGCCGAAGTAGCTGCATTGATCGGCCGCGCCAAGGGCGACCCGGCGCTGGAGGAATTGCTGAGCGGGTGCTATCGCCCACAGTCCACCGACGACCCGGTCGGCGCACTGCAGCACGCTTGCGATCTGCTGGCCGCCAGCGCCCCGGCGCAGACAAAACTGGAGGCTGCCTACAAGGCCGGGCAATTCAACCCGCAACCCGGCGAACACCTGATCGACGCCGCGCTGCATGCCGGCGTGTTGCAAACCGGCGAAGCCGAAAGCCTGCGCCAGGCCGAAGTGGCGCGCCGCAACGTGATCGACGTGGACGATTTCAGCAAAGCAGAACTGGCGCCCAGCGAGGGCCGCGTGCGCTGACAACACCTGCATCGCCAAGACATCGGGCGCGTGGAGCCGTATACTCCCGCGCCCGTTTCGCTCAAGAGGACCTTCATCATGGCCAATTCACAACTCGACCACACGCTCATCCTGCTCGACCACCTACGCAGCATCCTGGTCGCCCTGGGTGAAGCCGAGCAAGTGCCGGAAGAAAGTCATGCCCTGTTTCTGGAGCGTTTCGACGAACTGCGCGCCCAACTGCCGGTAGAGCCTATCGAAAGCCAGTACCTGGGCCAGGACCTGATCTGCCAGGTCATCACCCGCTACCCGCAAATCGCTCACCTGGTACCACGCGACCTGCTGTGGTTCTTCGCCGGTGATTGCCTGCACTACATGCCCGACGAAGAAATCGCGCTGTACCAGGCGCTGGAAGAGCGCCGGTTTGAAGCCGAAGAGAACGATGAGCCGTTTGACTGGAACCAGGAAAAGCAGTTGCTGAGCCTGTCGGGTGAAGACAGCAAGCACTGATACGTAAGCAGCATTAACGTGCAGCCCCCTGCTGCACGTCTCCCCTCAGAGGAAGTCCAGCCACCGGTACTCGTCTATAGGATCTGGCACTTTCGACGAAACCCGGTAGATGGCCGAAAACGTGAGTTCCACTCGCTCGTCATCATCCGTGCGCAACAACACCCTCTCGCCCTTCCAGTCAATTTTCTTCAAATTTCCGCAGCGAAAGTCGAGCATTCGTCCATCAGCAGCAAAGCGGCCGTAGACGGTGATGCACTCGCCAACCTTGTAAAAGCCAAGCTGTGTCCGGCAGGCGTTATCCATGGCCGTTGACTCCCGCTGTTGTTGCGATGGAGTGCATGGTCGCGCCATTTTGGAGTGGTTGACTACTGTCAGAAATGACAGGGGGTTGATACACAACACTTCTCCGATCAGGCCAGAAATGACCCGAGCGGGACAAAAATGACCCGATTTTATTACTTTAATTTCAATAACTTATGCGAGATCGAGCCAAAGTTGGCCCGATATACACCTTTAAAAAACGATTTTAAGCGTTTGACCGGATTGCAGCTTCTGAGGATGCACACGCAAGATCACATAAGATTTTGATTTATAAGGAAAATAAACAACAACTCGAAGGCTGGCACAGCGATTGCGATATAGCGAGGGTCATCAAGTGACAACACGGCCGGTTTGGCCTTTTTGATCAGCAACCAAGAGATAACTATCGATGTCAACTCCCGCCTATATCAGCATCACAGGTAAAACCCAGGGCCATATCACCAAGGACGCCTTCACCGCCGACTCCGTCGGCAATATCTACGTCGAAGGTCATGAAGACCAAATCCTGGTACAGGAGATTGACCACCTCATCGCCACCCCAACCGACCCACAGAGCGGCCAGCCTTCAGGTCAGCGCGTTCACAAGCCGTTTTCCTTTACCGCTGCGCTAAATAAGGCAACTCCTCTGCTGTATGGAGCTCTAGCCACTGGCGAGATGCTGACTGAAGTGGAAGTCAAGTGGTACCGCACTTCCACCGAGGGCAAGCAGGAACACTTTTTCACCACCAAGCTGGAAGACGCCACCATCGTGCAGATACACACTCATTTGCCACACGCACAAGACCCGAGCAAAGAGGGGTACACCCAACTGATCAAAGTCTCCATGGCATACCGCAAGATCACTTGGACGCACAACATTTCCGGTACGGAAGCCTCCGACGACTGGCGTAAACCGCAAGAGGCCTGAGTCAGGTCAACTACCAGGTTCGGCAGCTTCTGCCGAGCCTGGTGATGTGAATTTCGCGTAAAAAAATAGCGCATAGTCTTGAAGGCTATGCGCTTCTGAAATTACCTTGCAATTCAGCTATGGCCGATTCCTGCGCCCTACCCCGCTCTGCTATTGCTCGGCTCTGTTATCAAGGCACTGTTGCGCAGTCCGTCTTGCAGAAGCGTGCGGGGCAACGCAAAGCCTTTGAATAATGGCTGTGTGAAAGGATTGTTGGCCTTCTCGGTACTGATGCGATAGCGCATACCGCCATCCGACGCAGAGAAGCTGATATCCACACTCGTGCTGGTGGCACCGTTCAATCGCGCCTGGCTCAGCAGGCGATAGAGAGACCAAGGCCCCCGGTAGACCAGACCGCTACTGTTGCCGCCAGCATTGACCAGTGTGACCCGGCTTTCATTGCTGGCAGCCAGAGTGTTGGGCCAGATGAGCGCCGTGCTGGTGCTGGGACCGTGGTTGTAGGTAACGAGTTGTCCTTCAACACTGAAGGAACTGCTGCGTTTATTCGGCGCCAACCCCAGCGGTTCGACGAAAAGCTGTACCCCGAGCATGCCGCGACTATTGAAGAAAGCATCGCGAATTTTCTCCGCCGCTTCCAGTTGGGTCAGCACGTCGGCACGCACAAGGTAGCCACCCAAACGGTCGGAATAAAGCGCTTCGAGATTGTCTTCGAGGAACAGGTTGAGATACTTCTGCCGGAACTGCTGCAGGTGGCCTTCAGGCCCAAAGAAAGCAGTGAAATCGTCAAGCGCCACCTCGGTGCGACTGGCTGGGTTAAACGGGTAGCGACTCGCCAGCCGCTCACGGTAGAAGCGATATACGTCGATCTCCCAACGCCGCTCCAACTCTCGCAGCGCCTCCACCAGAATGACCCGTGAGGACTCGTTGGCCAGCTTGCTGACCTGGTGGTTCAGAGGTTCGGGCAGACCTGAAGCAATCCGCTGCAGATTGCTGATGGGATCCGGGCCTTTAAGGCTGAAGCGGTCCACTACCACGGTCAGCGCAGCTTTGCCGCGATCAGGACTGTCGTGAACCGTGCGCACTTTATCCTGAACACTGCCGATAGCCTGCATGGTTTCATCCAGGTAAGACGGACGCTCACCGCTGACTTCCAGCAATTGGCTGATGGGAGCAAATGCCCGGGTAATGCCCATGACATGCGAAAGCTCTTGGGCTTCGCCGGAGCCAGCGACCTTGGTCGCTAGCGGCGATGCCTGATCGACTGCCCTTTCGTTGCCGACGAATATTGAAGCGGGGATGAACTCACTATTGTCGCGTACTGTTTCCACCAGGCGTTGCAGAGGTGCCGCTGGGCTGGTCACGCTACCGAGCACATTGACCGCTTGAGCGATGTCCTGGAAGTCGCGCACATGCAGTTGATTGAGGTTGCGCTGCCAGGTATCAATGTAGTCACGGTTGTAGAGGGCGCGTATGCGGTCGGCGAGCGCACGCTTATCCTCCTGCGAGTAGTCGATGGTGCGACGCTCACCCAAGGCCCATTGGTCGATCATTGCCAGTTCGGCCAAGTCCAGGCTGTGCGGCGCGAAATAGTCTCGATAACCTTTGGCCGTCAACAAAGTATCTATGCGACCGTTGATTGCGGCCCGCCCCTCCTCGTCTTTGACCGCATTGCCAGGCGCATAGACGATCTCGAAGGCTGGGCCGATGACGTTGCGCAGGTCCAGCGGGGCACGAAGTGACTCACCCGCCTGGCGGCGCATGGACATGTAAATACGTTGCGGTAACGGGATCTGGCTTAGCTCGCGTTGAACGGCAGCTACTCGAGTCTGATACTGCGGCAGGCGAGTGTCGGCATATTTCATGGCGTATTCCAGATGGCCCATCAACGCACGCTGCACCTGGTCTTCGCCGGGAAAGGCAACTTGCCAATGATCGGCCATCCAACGCTCCACCACGGGAGCTCGACGGCTTGGTCGATCTTCGATCATGCGGTAGACGCGCAGCGCTGCGAGTTGCGCATCGCTGTCGGCATCGACGCCGTCCAGATTTACCATCACGCCACTGGCCAGCGCTGGCAGGAAGCGCTGGGACAACAACGTCAGATAGGCTTGGTCAACCTTGGGGCCGATCGCACGCCCCTGATAAAGGCCCAAGTCAGCCAGCACCGGCCAGGCGTTCCGATAATCTCCATAAACGGACACTGCGCTGCTGATCTGGTCCAACGGTTGCAGCAGGTTGCGCCCGGTCGGATCAAGCTTGCCATCGATGGCATGCGCACTGTAAGCGCGGCTGCGCTCCATGACGCTCATTGCCTTGTCGCGGTTCAGCGAATAAAAGTGATAAAAGCCGCCGATCAACAGCAGGCTCCCCAGTGAAGCAATGCCAAAACGCACGGCAAGGGCGGACTTCTTGTCGGCCAACACCTTTGGGTTGTCCCCCGCCAGGCCTGACTCGGGATAAATAACGCGCTGGAACAACTGCTGTGCGAAATACACCATCGCTCTTCCGCTGGGGTGCATTGATGGCACCGACTCGCGAATTTCATATCTCTGCGAGGCAGAGGCCACAAAGGCGTTGGCCAGCACTCCCTGCTGGTAAACAGAAGAAAAGAACACCCCCCGCGGCAGCGCCGGAGTAAGGTAACGGTCGCTACCCATCACTTGCGCGAGAAACTCCAACAGCAGAGGTCTTATGCCAGTCAGTTGGCGAACCAGCGAGTAGAGTGCCTCGCGCTGCTCCAATTCATTGACTTCGGCGAGCGCATCAAACACCTGCTCATTCATACGGCCGAGGAATACGTCGTAACCCGCCCCCAGCTCCTTCAGCCAAGCATCGTAGTTCTGCACCGAATCGAGGGTGAAGGTAAAGCCGAAGACGTCTTCCCTGACCGATTTAGGTAGGCGTGCAAACAACATCTCGAACCCTTCAAGCAGGTCAAATTTGCTAAGTACCACATACAACGGCGGACGGGTTCCGAGCTGCCTGCTCAGTTCGGCCAGTCGGGCACGCAGCACGGCGGCCAGTGCCTTGCGATCGCTCGCCTTTTGGTTCAGCATCATCTCCAGACTGACCATCAGCACGACCCCATTGAGCGGTCGGCGACTCCGATTGCGCCCTAGCCATCCGACGAAGCTGTCCCACAGACGCGCATGCAGATCATCCGGCAAGGCTGCAGCCTGGGGTGGCACTTGGGCAACATCCGGTTCTACTCCATCGGACTCAACCTCTATAGCTGGCGGTCCGGGCTGAGGCTGTTTGCGAGGCTGACTGATCAGTTCACCGGGCGGGTCAATCAGTACCGCCTGGTCCCCCATCCACCAGTCAATTGTGTAAATTCTGTCGGGGTCCTCCTGCCGGCGTCGGCTGCCCGCCCTGACTTCCCCCGTCAGTGAGAAACTCTGGCTGGAACGATTGACGAAACTGGTCTTTCCCGCGTTTTCCTGTCCCAATACCAAATACCAAGGGAGTTGGTATAACGCATTACGTCCCTTGAGGTTGGACTGCAGGATATTCAAGCTGCCGTCCAAGTCGCGCCCTTGAGCCTGCACGTAGCGCAGGCAAGGATCTATTCGCTTCTCTTCGTCCCGGTTACGCTCTGCTTCCAGGGCCTGGTTGCGCTTGCGAAGCTGCAAGACCCACCCCAACAACGGAACAAGAAGGACTGCAACGGTCGCCAGTACACGTGCTGCCAGGCTGCCCAAAGGCGTGGCGTCCCAGATCGAACTCGGCCCCAACCACCAGATACCCGCCAGCGCAATCAGCAGGATCATCAGCGAAGCCAGTGGTGCCCCCTGTCGAGCCCAGCGCGACACCGGCTGCATATAGGGTTGCAGAGCTGACCAGATTTTCTTCATGACAATTCTCCTGACTTAATCCTTGTGTCCCGTTGCGGCAGGCATGTGCCGTTCAAGGAGAGTGAAGAGATCTGGCTCCCATTCGGGCACCGATGCTCCTTGCATGGCGACATGAGCACGGAAGAACAAGCCATCGGCCAGCCAACTCAATCCTCGTGCAGCAAGCAGCTCGGCAGCGATGGTCATCACGTAGCAACAATGGCGCGGATGAGAGGACTCCAGTTGAATTGCTTCGAGTCGACGGAGCATCGATTCCACTCCTGCCATCTCCAGCAGACCGCGCAGCTCCTCACGTAATGTGGGGTACTCCTGACTGGCGCCTGGAGGAGCGGCACCGCTATCGCCGCCGATGATCCAGGCATGCGTTTCGCCATCGACGAAAGGGCGCCCGTCTGCAAACTGCAACTTGACCAGTGCGGGCAAGCGCGTGACAAATCGCTCGGTCGCCTGGCGGATGGCTTCGGCCACACTTTGCATTTCCAGACGACGGGCAATACCGGCGGCCAGATAGCTGCCGCGCAGCCAGTAAGGGGACGACGTTGCACTTTTTTCGACCCGCTGAAGCAACACCGGGTCGACGGCATTGGTATTCATTGCATCCCCATAGGCATCCGCGGTATCAGCGGAAACCGCCATCAATTCCGTGCGCAAATCCTTGCCTGGCGAGGGTGCAGCGCTCAGATGCGCCCAAAGGGCAAAGCGTCGCAGCAGGTAGCCGGTTGGATCGTATGCATCCTGCTGGTTGATGATCTCGGCAATGGCCAATAGAGAGCGCCGACTCTCGCGCTCGTTACCCGAGGCAAGGTTGGCGGACGTAAAAAATGCTTCGGTTATCACCGGCGTGGGTGATGGAATATCCAGCTGCGCTTCCACCAGTTCGGGCGCGCGCGTAGCTTCGGCCGCCAGTCGCAATTGACCTTCGAGCCGTGTGAGTGCTGATGCATCAAGCTTCACTTGGGCCGCAATACTTTGCAGTTGATCGAGCGCTTGCTGGCCCGCCTTGTAATACTCCTCGCCAAAACTCTTGGCATCGAGTGTCGTCAGGGCTTCACCCAGTCGCTCGAATAGCAGCGCCATAAGGCGTCTCTTGGCCACCAGGCCTGAGGCGCCTGGCTTGGGGAATCCGGTCTCCCAATAGCGACTCGCCATGCCGGCCAGTACACCGGCCGCTTCGGCCCAGCCGCGCCAACCTCGGGCGCGCATGCGCGCCGTCGACAAGTGGGCCGCAATGCGAAAATGCTTGCATCGAGTGGTCAGGTATCGGCAAGCGGCTTCATCCACGTAGCCCCAATCGATTCGGGGCTCCTGCAGACTGCCTAGTTTCATCATTTCGCTGTCGATGCCTTGGAATACGTTATCTTCCTCATCGAAGACACCTGCAGGTTGCTGGACGTCAACAGGGAACAACAACGCATCGATATCAAGCGGGGGAAGTGGATTCACCAATGACAGGCCTCCCGCTGCTGGTTCATCCGCTCGTGCAGCGCGCCTGCATCGAACTCCAGCCCATCGAAGGGTGCGTGATCACTTTCCACCTTCAGAAGCTGGCCGGGTCGGGTCAGGTGGCGCAGCTGTTCGATAGCGACCAGGCCTCGGCCACCATCCGTCACGGTGCCGACTTCCAGCACCTGCCAGGGACGGCTGGCAGAGAGCGGGCGACCATCCAACAGCAACCGGATGTTGGCTCGGTTCACCGTCACCGGTTGAGCGGTCAACAACTGCAGTCGCGAGATATTCTGCAAGCAACTGATGGCTAAGTACGTACGCGGTTCCGGGCCATCAAGCGCTGGAGCGGAAATCACCACCTGCGACTGCCCCGGCAAGGCGTCGTCAGTACGCAGCAACAGCATGCTCGTCTGTTCCGGCTGTCGCCCGGATTCATTACGGCGGACCAGCGAGACAATATCCGGCACGCTTGCACGTGCAGGCGATACTTCAGCCGGTACTGAGGCTGCGGCTTGTGGTGTCGGTGGAGTACCTGCTGTGGAATCAAAACATGCCAGCCGCTCCAATGCCGATACAATGATCGTGCAATCGCGTCCGGCTGCCACCAAAGCTTGACCCGTATCGCAACCCAGCAGGGTAATTGCTACCAGTATCGGTACCCCATATAACCTCATCAAGAGTCCTTCCCCTTCAAGTTCCAATCCAGGCATTTACGCGCCAAGGTGCGCTTGGGAATACCGAGGCTGAGCGCCGCTTGCCGCCGAGAACCCGAAACCTGGTTCAAGCGATCGTCCAACAACAGACGCTCGAAGGTCGCCAGTGCCTTGGGCAGGCTGTCGGTGCGCCACAGATCCTCGAAAGCAGCCTGCGCGTTCTGTTCCGTAGCCGCCTTTTGCGGTTTTACTTCCAGTTCCGCCAACAGGTTGATGCGGATGCGTTTACCCGGTGGCGTGCGCTCCGCAGCAGAAAGCACCAGGCTACGCAACTCCCGCACGTTGCCGGGAAACCCATACGCCTGGAGCCGGGCCACGGCGCTGGCTGAAATGCCGGCCACTCGTGCCTTGCGTACTCGGTTGTGCTCCAGCAGGACGTGCGACACCAAGGCCGGGATATCTTCCGGCCTTTCACATAACGGAGGGATGTGTAAGACCTGCTGGCGGATGCGGAAGTAGAGGTCTTCCCGGAAGTGGCCGTCTCGCACCATATCGGGCAATGGGCGATGGGTCGCGCATATCAGCCGGAAGTCGGAAGTTTGCTCGCGCGTCGTCCCCACCGGTCGAAACTTCTTTTCGTTGAGCAGCCGTAGCAGGGTTCCCTGTAGCGGCAACGGCATGTCCCCGATTTCATCCAGGAACAACGTGCCGCCGTGAGCTTCGGCCACCAAACCCGTCCGGGCTCGCTTGGCGCCGGTATAAGCCCCGAGCGCTGCGCCGAATAACTCAGCCTCGATCAAGTCTTTTGGAATCGCCGCGCAGTTCACAGGTACAAACTTGCCTTCGCGCGAAGACGCCTGATGAATGAGCATGGCGGCATGGTCCTTTCCGGACCCGGTTTCGCCGGTTATCAGCAATGACAAAGAAGAATCGGCAAGACGCAACATGTCTTCGCGCAGACGGCGGGCCGTCGCCCCGACTCCGATGAAGCCTGCCGCCAGTAACCGTGTGCGCGAGCGTCCCTGCGCAACTTCCCGCTGCAGTTGTTCGGCACGTTGATGATGTGCAAGTGCCTTCGCGCCTTGCTGTGCGTGGAGCTGAGCCATCAGGATTTCATGCAGTTGCACAAGCTCCTGCCAAACGCCATCCTCCCGCCAAGCCAAAAGCGCACTATGAGCCCCTGACAGGGCCAATACCCCCATCGCCTTGCGCTGTGAATCAAACAGGGGGAGCGCAATCAAGGCATCGCCTTCGACCAGCCGTTCGCGCAGTGCTTCATAGCCTGCACCCACGTCGACCAAAGCACCTTTGCGCTCGATAAGGCATGCCTTGCCCGTCAGCAGACAGTAAACCAGGGGATTGTCCAACTCTTCCATGGACAAAATGGGGAGTAGATCCGCACTGGACCCGTGCCCGGCAAGGGGCTGTAGGCTGTCGTCTGTTGGCGCACGCCAATAGCAGGCGCCATCTGAAAGTCCAGGCACCGCACACGCGGACTGCAGGAATCGTGCGGCCAGTGGGCCCACGCTGGACGTTTGGGCAAGCTCGCGGACGAAGATGGCGACCTCTCTAGTCTGCATCTGGATTCCACTCAGCTCAGCACAGCGTCGAAGGCAAAGCCGTTCCAGGTCACGACAGCACGCTGGAACGGCTCGGCGCTTGCCAGCCGTTTCAACACTGCCAGAGACAGGGGCGGCAGCATTTCACCGTCGAGACTCGTATCAAGTTGCCGGGCACCGTTCTGATGCCGAGTGCAGCGGGTACGCAATTCGTCCCGCGCGCAGGCCTCAATGGTCAGCGTCGCGCCATAGTTCCGAGTAAATTGATGCTGTAATCGTTGCAGCCGACTGGTAACTATTTCCTTCAACGTCAGTTCGTCGAGGTAGTGGTAAGGCACAACCTGCATCCGCGCCAGCAGGGCCGGCTTGAGGAATCGGATGAGGTGTTGACGCAAGTCGTGACAACCGAGGTCGCACAAATTGCCATCACCCTCGTCGAAACCGAGGTTCGAGGTCAGGAAGAACAGGATATTCTGACAGTCGATCCGCCGCCCTTCGCCATCGGCTAACTCCCCTTTATCGAAGGCCTGGTAAAAGATATTCAGCACTTCAGGATGTGCTTTCTCTATTTCGTCCAACAATATGACGGAATAGGGCTTCTTGCGGATAGCTTCGGTCAGCACCCCGCCCTCGCCATAACCGACATATCCGGGTGACGCTCCCAACAGTCTGGAGACCGTGTGCTTCTCCTGATATTCGGACATATTGATGACCGTGAGGAATTGCTCGCCTGCGAACAATGCTTCAGTGACCGCCAGAGCGGTTTCGGTTTTACCGACGCCGCTCGGTCCTGCCAGCAGGAATGAGCCCAGGGGTGTACCGGGTCGACGCAGATCCGCCATGGCTGTGAGCAGATGGCGATGGATAATTTCAATGGCTTTATCCTGGCCTTTAATGCGCTCGCGCAAAGTGACTGGTAAGGTCTCGAGCCGCTCCAGTTGGTCGCTGTTGAGGGTGGCGGCCGGGATGCCCGTCCAGTCGGCAATGACCTGTGCAACCTGTTCGGCGCCCACATCGGCATGCAATAAAGCACATTCGCGTTGCAGCTCGGCCAACAGCACAACCTTGTCCGCCAGAAGCGGTCGCTGACCATCCTCAGTGCCCTTGGCTCGCAGGGCAACAATGTCATCGACCAGCACTCGCTGCCGCTCCCAAGCCTGACTGACCTGTGCAATAGTCTCCTTCGCCTGTTGCCGGGCATCATCCAGGACGCTCAACCTGGCAGGGTCAGCCTTGCGACCGGCACCCGCATCGCGCCAGAGCTGTTCTGATTCGGCATCGATTTGCCGTAGTTCGTTCTCCAATGCAGTGAGGCGACGTGGGGGCTCGGCCCGTGCGGTCGCGACTCGCACACAAGCAGTGTCCAGCACGTCAATGGCCTTGTCCGGTAATTGCCGCCCAGACAAATAGCGGGCAGACAAGGTCGCTGCCGCCCGCAAGGCGTCGTCGCCGATATAAACCTGATGCGCCTGCTCGTACAGCGGGCGCAAGCCGCGCAGGATGTGCAAAGCCTGCTCCTGGCTGGGCTCATTCAGTTTCACGAGTTGAAAGCGGCGCGTCAGCGCCGGGTCCTTTTCGATGTACTTCTTGTATTCGGACCAGGTCGTGGCGGCGATGGTGCGCAGTTCACCACGCGCCAGCGCCGGCTTGAGCAGGTTGGCTGCATCGCTCCCACCGGCAACATTGCCCGCGCCGATCAGTGTGTGCGCTTCGTCGATGAACAGAATTATGGCCTGCGGCGACGCCTTGACCTCATCCATGACCGCCTTCAGGCGCTTCTCGAACTCCCCCTTGACCGACGCACCCGCCTGCAGAGCCCCCAGATCGAGCCCCCACAGATGCACTGCTCGCAGCGACTCCGGTACGCGTTGTTGTACGATGCGTAGCGCCAGGCCTTCCACCAATGCGCTTTTGCCGACGCCGGCATCACCCACCACGATGGGGTTATTCTTGCGCCGACGCGAAAGGATATCGACCATCAGGTCGATCTCGGCATCCCGGCACAGGACGGGATCGATGTCACCTCGTTGCGCTTGCGCCGTGAAGTCGTGACCGTATTTGCGCAGGGCGCTTTCCCCACCCACCGATGCATTGACCGCTATCGAGGCATCAGCCATAACGGGCGTCTCCGCCGATCTCGCGAGCATCTCGGCGAAGCGCTTTCGCAAGACCTCCCGGTTGATGCAACCCAGCATCTGGACGGCGGCAGAAGGCAAGTAGCGAGGCGGACTCAACAAGGCGGCCAAAAACAAGGCGCCACTGCGCAGTTCGGGTTGCACCAGTTCTACGGTGCTGAGCAGCAAGGCTTCCTGCAGCAACTCCAGCAGTAACGGCGAGAACGATGGATAGGCATGCCCGTAACCGCCGTCCTGCTCGGGGAAGATTGTGGAGAACGCCCTGCGTACCTCGTCGGTACCCAGGCCGGCATCAGCCAGTACGAAGCGCACATCGGACAACGGCTGATCGAGCAGCTTGAAGAGCAGGTGCGCAACGGTTACTTCAGCGCCGCGCTGGTTTATACACAGACTCCCCGCTTCTTCCAAGGCCTGTCGACAAACTGGATTCAAACGTTCCAGGAGCCCTGCCAGATCAACCATAATCATAGGTAATAACTCTCGAGAAAAATGACACTTCCAGCGCTAGCGAAAAACATCACTGAAGCTTGATGCCTGGCACTTGCGGCAACCAATCGCCACCACAATGAGCTTTGAGTAGCGCCGAAGAAAAACACACACTCCAATTGATGTCTGTAAGACATTTCCCAAGTTCACCTACTACATAAATCCCCCCCATAAAAACACACTTCATAGGTTGGGAACCTTCACCCCCCACACTGCGAAATTTCCTATTGCCCCCTGCCCGTGCAAGCCCTAGCCTCGCGTCCTGTTGCTCAAGCGCAGCTTATTCAATGGTGCGCCTCGACTTCCACGGCGGGCATGAAGCTCTCCAACCACTCACGTGAATAGAGCGCTGTCACGCCATGGTCATCACTGCGACAACGTTTTGAAATTTTGCTGACAGTCGCATTACCCGCATTAAACTTGCCAAGTAAAGGAGTGCTCCATGGCAACAAAGAACGGTTCGATTGCACCAAAGGAACGCATCAACATCCGTTACGTCCCCGCCACAGGCGATCAACATCAGGAAGTTGAACTTCCTTTGAAGTTATTAGTAACAGGAGACTTCAAGGGACACGGAGAAGATATTTCAGTGGAAGAGCGCACGAGCGTTCGCATCGACCAGGACACATTCGATGATGTCATGGCCAAATCCGGGCTCAACCTGAAAATGGAGGTTCCTGCCACTCTGGATTCAGGGAGCGAGAGCGATACCCTCAGTGTCGACTTGCAATTCTTGAGCATGAAGGATTTCGGTCCGGACGCCATTGCCCGCCAAGTACCTGAGCTGAACAAACTGCTGGAGTTGCGGGAAGCTCTGGTAGCACTCAAGGGTCCGATGGGCAACATCCCCGCCTTCCGCAAGCAGATTCAGGCACTGCTGGGTGACGAAAGCGCACGCAGCAAGCTGGCCATGGAACTGGAGCAACTATTGGAATCTCCTGAAGCCTGAAGCCACAAACCCCAGGCCATTCTTTTTTCTCCAGTTTTGAAGGACGCAAACATGACGAAAGCGCAATCTGCCGCAGTCTCCGCAACAGACGACATCCAACCGCAAGGCGGCCTGCTGGCCCAGATCATGGCCCAGACGCGTCTTGAGCCGAATCAGGAAGGCTATGCCATCGCCGAACGCGGAGTCGCCGCCTTCATTTGCGAAATACTCAAATCCGACACGCGCGAGCAGCCGATCAACAAACAGTTGGTCGACTGCATGCTTACCGAGATCGACGACAAACTCGGCAAGCAGATGGACGCAATCCTTCATCATCCCGAACTGCAATCGCTTGAGTCCGCCTGGCGTGACCTCAAGGGTCTGGTGGACAGGACCAACTTTCGCGAGAACATTCAGATCGAGTACCTCCACGTCACCAAGGAAGAGCTGCTGGAGGACTTCGAAAGCGCCGCCGACATAACCCGCAGTGGGCTCTACAAGCATGTCTATACCGCCGGCTACGGCCAGTTCGGGGGCAACCCCATAGGCTGCGTGGTCAGCAACTACACTTTTGGCCCCTCGGCACCCGATATCAAGCTGCTCGGCTATGTCGCCTCTGTCGGCGCCATGGCTCATGCGCCGTTCCTGGGCGCGGCCGGCCCGGAGATGCTGAACCTTGACTCCTTGCAGGACCTACCCAACCTCAAAGAGATCAAAGACATTTTCGAAGGGCCGCGCTTTGCCAAATGGCGAAACCTGCGCGACTCCGAGGACGCCCGCTATCTGGGCTTGACCATGCCTCGATACTTGCTGCGCCAGCCGTATGACCCACTGGAAAACCCGGCTCGCAGCTTCACCTACCGTGAAACCATCGACGGAAATCACGATAACTACCTGTGGGGCAACTCCTCGTTCCTTCTGGCCAGCCGCATCTGCGATAGCTTCGCCAAGTACCGCTGGTGCCCGAATATCATTGGGCCGCAATCCGGCGGCACGGTGGACGACCTGCCGGTTCACCTGTACGAATCCCTGGGCCAATTGCAAGCCAAGATTCCAACGGAAGTACTGATCTCTGACCGCAAGGAGTTCGAGCTGGCCAGTGAAGGATTCATCCCGTTAACCATGCGCAAAGACAGCGACAACGCTGTGTTTTTTTCGGCCAATTCGGTTCAGAAACCCAAGACGTTCTCGAATACGGCCGAAGGAATGGTCGCGCAAACCAACTATATGCTGGGCACTCAGTTGCCCTACATGTTCATCATCAATCGACTCGCGCACTACATCAAAGTCTTGCAACGCGAGCAGATCGGTAGCTGGAAAGAGCGTCAGGATCTGGAGCGCGAGCTCAACAATTGGCTACGTCAATACATTGCCGATCAGGAAAGCCCTTCGGCAGATGTACGCAGTCGCCGCCCGCTGCGCGCGGCCAGTGTCGAAGTGAAAAACGTTGCTGGCAGCCCCGGCTGGTACCAGGTTGGCTTGTCGGTGCGCCCTCATTTCAAGTACATGGGCGCCAGTTTCGAGTTGTCCCTTGTTGGCCGCCTGGACAAAGAATGACGGGAGACTGACACATGCCTCGGTCACCAGGAAAAGGAAGCCTGTTCGAGCGTCTGGATCCAGAACTGCCGCCACGGCGCTCGCGCACTCGACAGGAACTGGCGGCCGAGCGCATCAGGGCCATCAAGCGCCAACTGGAATTGATACTCAATACCCGTCAGGGCAGCGCTCAGAGCTGCCCCAACCTGGGTCTACGGGATCTGAACGATGCAGACGCCGGTAGCGCGGATCTGCACCTGCAGATTTGCCAGGATATTCGCCTGGCTGTCGCTGCCTATGAACCGCGGGCCCAGGTCATCGACGTTCACCCCCTGCCCGCTGCTGGACAGCCGCAGGATTTGCACTTGCGCTTGCAGTGTCTGATCCCCCTCAACCACATGCAAGAACGGGTGGAGATAGACCTGCTGTTTCACCACCACGATCGACAGGTCAAGGTGAAGTAGTGCCACGGAGGCCAGATGCCACTGAAGACTAAGTTTCGCGAGGAGCTGGATTACCTGCGCCGCTTGCGACGCGTATTTGCACGCAACAATCCTCAACTGGTCCAGTTTCTTGGAGAGGAGGCCACTGATCCGGATGTCGAGCGTCTACTGGAAGGCTTCGCTTTCCTGACCGCCAAACTGCGCCTGAAGATCGAGGATGATTTTCCGGAATTGACGCATGCCCTATTGCAGATGCTTTGGCCGAACTACCTGCGACCACTGCCCAGCGCCACCATCGTGCAGTTCGAACCGACAAGCTACGCCCTTACCGGTCGTCAGGCTGTACCCAAAGGTACTCGCATACTGTCGCGACCGGTCGATGGCATGTCCTGCCAGTTCCGCACCTGTACGGACACTTGGATATACCCGTTCGATCTGGTTGATGTGAGCGACGCGCATTCGTTGGAGAAGTCGATTGTGCGAATAGACCTTTCCACCATGAGCCAGAACCCGCCCGACACATACGAATGCAATCGACTCGATTTCTACTTGAGTGGTAGCGATTACAACGCCCAGACGTTGTATCTCTGGCTGGCCAGGTACCTGAGCGAGATCCGCATGGAGTCTGCCGGTATCGTTAGGTATATCCCGATCAATCAGGTCATCTTCCCGGGTTTCCATCCGGAAGAAGCATTGCTGCCGTACCCCAAGAACGCCATGGACGGCTATCGCATCCTCCAGGAATACTTTCTGTTCCCCCGGCGCTTCTTTTTCTTTGGTCTCAATGACCTGCGCGCACTCTGGCCATCCGAAGCAACCGAAGGCATCCGCTTCGAGTTCCATTTCACGCGCCCGATGCCGGTGGATGTCCGCGTGCGCAAGGGTGATTTTTCACTGTACTGCGCACCCGCAGTCAATCTGTTTGAACATGATGCCGAGCCGGTGCGGTTGACCGGCAAAGTGGTTGAGCATCGCTTGCAACCTGTCGGCCAGCGGCAGGATGCCTACGAAATATTCAGCATCGACCGAGTCGATGGGTGGAAGAACGAGAGCAGTGGCCAGCCTGGTGAGTGGCTGCGCACCTACCAGCCGTTCGAGTCGCTGCGCCACCAGATAGATCATGAGCGAGGACGCACAACGCTCTACTACCGCACGCGGGTTTCCCAGTCACTCATCGACCCTGGGATTGAACACAACGTCGCCTTCGTGCGCGGCGACGACCATCACCATATCGGACGGGAAGAAACGGTGTCTTTCTCTCTGACCTGTACCAATCGCGACTTGCCTTTGGCACTTGGCGTTGGTGATATCAGCGCGCAAACACGCGATACACCCGCCTTCGTTCGCTACCGGAACCTGACGGCACCGACACCTTCCTATCGCCCCATCCTGGCGGGTGACTTGCATTGGACCCTGATTTCCAACCTGTCTCCAACCTACTTGTCGTTGCTCTCGGCTGAGCCGCTGAAGGCAATCATCGGCACCTACGACTTCGCTGCCCAGCATGACATCCAGCGGGCACGAGCCACGCAAAAACGACTAGATAGCATGCAGGAAGTCATCAGCACTCCGCTTGACCGGCTGTTCAAGGGACTGCCGATTCGCGGCACGCGTACCGTTATCAGCCTGGATCAAGACGGTTTTTCGTGCGAGGGAGATCTCTACCTGTTTGGCACGGTGTTGAGTCACTTTCTTTCCTTGTACGCCAGTATTTCATCGTTTCACGTACTGGAAGCCATCAACAAGACCAATCAGGAGCACTACGCATGGCCGATGCGCAGCGGTATACAGTCCCTGATCTGAGTGAACGCCTGCTGGGCGAAGCGAAAGGGCACGACTTCTTCCGCTTGCTGGAGCGCTTGCATGCGCTTCACGAAGATGATCTGGAGTCGTCGGACTGCTTTGACGCCGAACACCAACGTATCTACCTGAGCAATCACGCCGGCCTGGGTTTTCCAGCCTCTGACGTCGCTTCGGCCGTGCGCCTGGAAGACAGCAATCCGCATCAATACCAGATTCAGGCGAACTTCTTCGGAATGCACGGCGCTGATTCGCCATTGCCCGGTTTCTACCTTGATCAACTGGCCTATGAGGCCAGACAAGGTGTGGGTATCCGCCCCGCTTTCCTGGACTTCTTCAACCACCGACTGCTGACATTGTTGCATCAGGCCTGGCGCAAATATCGCTACTACGTCCGCTTCCGCCCAGGCGCTGACGATCAGTTGTCCCAGCGTATCTTTGCGCTTATCGGTTTGAAACACGGAACCACCCGTGGGACCACCCCCATCGCCTGGAGCCGACTGCTGAGCTTCGCCGGTGCCGTAGTGCTGCGCAGCCGATCCCCCACCATGCTGGCGGGCCTGATTGCGCATTGCTTTGACCTGGCGCAGGTCCACATCCGAGACTTCGAGCTGCGCTACTCGGTTATCGACAACTCCGATCGCATTCGACTTGGCCGCAGCAACGGCCAACTGGGCGAGAACTTCCAGATCGGCGAAAGCGTACGCACGCGCCATTGCAAGTTCACCATCGTCATTTCCCGGTTGAGCCAGGAGCGCTTCCGGGAATTCCTGCCCCACGGCGAGAACTTCGAGCGCCTGCGCAAACTGATCGTTTTCCTGCTGCGCGACCCGATTCCCTGCGATCTGGAACTGACGTTGTGTGAAGACGAAGTTCCTCCCTTCCATTTGCGGCAGACCGACGGTACCCAGTTGGGCTGGACCAGTTTTCTGGAACAACCCGACCACGGTCGGCCACCTCCCGTCCGCGTCACGGTGCGCACATGAACACTGTTATCTCCGTCCATCGCCTGGCCCTGGTGGTCGAAAATCCTCAAGCGCTGCAGAAAGGCAGCGCCCCCCGACATACCTTCGATGCCGCAGGCGGCACTATCGGAGCCCGGGGGGCCGACTGGATCCTCCATGACCACAAAGGCTACATCCAGCCCATCCACTGTGAAATCCGCCACGAAGATGGTCATTTCATCATCCTCGATCGCTCTGGCAAAACTCGCGTGAATGGCCAAGCGGATCCGCTCGGAGCCTCCACCAGCGTCAGGCTGAGCGGTGCCGACACGCTGCACATTGGCCCCTACCGCATCTGCGTCAGTTCAGACGATGAGCAACATCCATTACCGGACTCTACCCGGCATCTTTCACAGCATGAGGTAGGCGAACTGCTTGGCGCGACTATCGGGGATCTGGACAGTCTGCCGCATGGCTTGATCGATGAAATTCCAGCCTTTTCCCCGCAGGACGCCGTGGCAGCTGACTTCCTGGCATTGTCCGAGCCGCTTCCCCTCCAAGGCCACCTTGATCCTCTTCAAGCCCTGGACGAAGCCGAACGCGCTCATACGGTGAGTGCAGAAATCGGCAGCCCACTCGATGCCAATCACTATGGCCTGGCGCCACTCGCTGCTCAGGCTGACCTCTCCACTACCCGATTTGAAGCCTTTTCCGGTTCACCGTTGCTTGCTTCTGGAGACCCACGCATGTCGGAACAAGACCCACGCCTTGGCACCACCAACAAGTGGCTGCATGACCAATACACCAGCGGCGGCGATCCTGCCGGATGGGTGGCACCGCTGGTGGAGGGGCTCGGTGCTCCTGTCGGTGCATTGGCTCCACAAGCTGCCCACGCCCTGTTATTTGAAGCTGGCAGGACACTCGGCGCGTTGATACGCGGGCTCACCGCATTGCATGAAGCGCCACCCGGGCATCAGCAACGCATGACCTTGGCTGGCCGTACTTTGCAGCCCATTGAAGACAATCCCTTGCGCCTTGGCCAGAGCTACCCCGATACCGTGCATGCGCTTTTCTCCAGCACACGCAGCGTCGTTCACCTGTCGCCGACCGCGGCCGTCGAGGAATCCCTTGAGCAGATTCGCCAGCAACAGAGTGCAATGCTCAAAGCCACTGCCGCGGGCCTCAACGCACTGTTGCACGCCTTCGCGCCAGAGCAATTGGAGCAGCGCTTTGCCCGCTACCGCTCGGCGCCAGTCGACGAGTCACCGCCTGGCGACTGGACCTGGCAAATGTACCAGCACTACTACGACGAACTGATTTCGAGCCGCCAGCAAGGTTTCGACAAACTGTTCTGGGAGGTTTTCGACCAGGCCTACGACCAGGCATTGCGTGCGGAGGCGCAATGAAGCAAGCCATCACGCTCTTGCTCGCCAGCGTGCTGCTTGCTGGCTGCAGCACCGTGGGCAATGTATTCAAGAAAACCGGTCAGATTTTGATTGACCCCTCCACTCAGGTCGGTAACGCCGAAGACCAGGTAACGCAGATCGCCCTGAGCTTGTACGCAGGCAATGATGTCAACCCTAATCCGGTGACCGACGTCATTGCCACGGTCACCCATGGCGACTCAGAGGGTAGTGAGCCAAACGAGGATGGCCCGTTCGCGGTGAACCTGAACAGTGCGACCAAGGGCGAGCTCATTCACAGCCTGCAGACCCTGCTCGACCATCTCCAGGAAGACACTGCGATCTCGGTACCGTTGCTGGCGCCAGTGGGATACCTGGACGCCGCGCAGCCCCCCTTTCCTCTGGTATTAGACGACTCGGAGGCAGCCGCAAATCTGGCGCTTGGACAATACCTGACAGGCGTCAGCCTGGACACTGCACCAGACCTTACGCTCGCTACGCCCAACAGCGCTACGCCCATCGCCTTCCGGATTCTGCAGCTCAAGGATGACACTCTTCTGGAAAACGCAGACCCGAACCTGCTTCGCATTGCCCCCAAAAAAGCGCTAGGCAGTACCTACGTGAGCTCGGACGACTACATCCTGGTACCCGGGCAGTTCAAGCACATCGACTTCGGCAGTCTGGACGAGAAAACCCGGTACATCGCGGTGGTCGCAGACTTCCATGCCCCCAACGCCTTGCGCTCTCAAGATGTATTTCGCCTGGAACCACGAGGGCGCAAATACGCATTACTGGTGACCCTGCAGAACACCCGCGTCGCCATCATTGACGAGAGCTTCCGCCCTTCGCAAACCGCACGGCGTGCGCCAACTCAAGCGAGAACAACACCATGACCACCCACAATCCTGTTATCTGGAGCGAGGGGCAGTTCATCAAGCCCCAGCATTTCCAGCAGAGCGACCGCTACCTCGAGCACTACGTCAATGTGCGGTTGGGCAGCAAATACTGGTACGGCTTCTGCGATTTGGAGCTCAATCAGGAGTTCCTCTCCTTCGGCAAGATTGCAGTCGTTCGCGCTCGCGGCATCATGCCCGACGGCACAGCCTTCGATATTCCACACGATCAGCCACCACCCGAGCCGCTGGCGATCATCGACGCTGGCGCTGCCAACCAGACGATCTACCTGACGCTGCCACTTCGCTCCCATGGTGTTTCAGAAGTCCGCTGGCCCGATACCTTCGCCAAGACCCGGTACGTCCACCGCACCGAGGACATTCGCGACACCCACAGCCATCAGGGTGACCATGCCTCCATCGCCCTCGCGGTACCCAACCTGCAATTGGCCTTGGAGCGGGATGATCGCAGTGCCTTTACCGGGCTTGCCCTGGGCCGCATCCTCGACCGTCGGCCAGACGGCAGCTTGCTGTTGGATAACAAGTTCTATGTGACCGGCATGCACCTTCAGGCAATCCGCCCGCTGGCGCACTTCATGGAGGAAATCTGCGCCCTGATGCATGAGCGTGCCAAGAGCATCGCCGAACGCATCGGTTCGCCGGAGCAGTCGGGGGTGGCCGACGTCACCGACTTCAACCTCTTACAGGCACTCAACCGCTGGCAGCACCAGTTCAGGCATCTGGCCCGGGATGCGGACGTTCGTCCGGTAGACGCCTACCTCGCCTGTGGCCAGGCCTGTGGTGAGCTGACCACCTTCACCGATGAGGGAAGATTGCCGCTGGAGTACCCAGCCTATCAACACAACAACCCGCATGCCTCGTTCCGCATGCTGGAAGAAACCCTGCGTCGCGTCCTCAGCACGGTACTGCAGCCTCGCGCCATCTCTTTACCACTGGTTGCGCAAGGACACGGGGTGCTGACTGCGCAAGTGAACGACGCCAGCCTGCTGCAAAGTGCCGACTTCATCCTGGCCGTGCGCGCGCGAATGCCGCTGGAGCACATGCGCAAACTCTTCCTGCAACAGGCCAAGGTCGCTTCGCAGCAATCCTTGCTGGACCTGATTCGCCTGCAGCTGCCAGGCATACCGCTCAGTCCGCTACCTGTGGCTCCCCGCCATCTGCCATTCCACGCCGGCTTCACCTACTTCCAACTGGACCGCACACACGACAGCTGGCAGCGGCTGATGCAACACAGTACCAACGGGTTCGGCTTCCACATCACCGGAGATTTCCCCGAGCTTGAATTGCAGTTCTGGGCCATTCGGAGTCAATGAGATGAACACTTCCGTATTAGTCGGCAATGACCGCGTCGAGAGCAAAACACCGACGGGGACGTCGCTCGACATGCCAAACGACTTTGTGCGCACCGCCCCGCAAACCTCCATCGACGACGTCCTGTTTGACGGTGCTTCTGGCATCGATACAGACGAAGATTTGCAGTTCCGACTACGTGGACACAGCCTCAATCCACTTGTAGATGCCGCGCAACCACTCTTTGGCCTGGTCATTCGCCTGCGCCGACTCGGGAAGCTTTCAGAAACCGACATCACCCAACTCTATGAGAGGGTGCGTGACCACATCACTGCCCTATCAGAGGAAGTGCGTCAACTTGGCTATGACGGCGCTACACAACTTTCCTACCGCTATGCCCTCTGCGCGTTCATCGACGAAGCTGTGATGGCGACCACCTGGGGCGTCAACTCCCGCTGGCGAGAGCGCTCACTGCTCAGCTATCACCACAACGAAACCTGGGGCGGTGAAAAGTTCTTCACCGTCCTGGCACGCATGCAGATGGACGCGGCCAAGTATCGCGACGTCCTGGAGTTCAAATACCTCTGCCTCTGCCTGGGCTTCCAGGGCAAATACGGCCAACAGCACAACCACAAGGACACCCTCAACGCCATCATCGGCAAGCTGCACAAGACACTCCGTTCGCTACGTGGCGACGCTCCAGAACGACTGACTGACGCCCCAGACAACGTGGTTACCCGCAGTTATCACCTGGGTCGCCAATGGCCACTATGGACACCTTGGGCATTCGCCCTGGTCATCGTGGCAAGCGCTTATACCTACTTCGCCATGAAGCTTGGTACTACCACCCAACTGGTTCTGGAGTCGCTGGAGAGCATTCTCAAACTCTGACCATCCCAGCCATTTTCGAGCGACTGCACGGAAGGAACCCGTCAATGCCCAGCCAATCCCATCTGCGCTTTACTTTCGACATTCTCGGCGGTGAAGCCCCCGACGCCTTCGATGTCGTCGAATTCACTCTGACCGAAGGTTTGTCCGAAACCTTCCTGCTTGCTTTGGAACTGACCAGCCCCAACCCCGCCATCGACTTCGGCCAGGTCCTCGATCGCCCGGGGCTGCTGACGATCTGGCATGGCCAGACGCCGGTACGCTTTGTTCATGGCGCAGTGTCGTCCTTCGTGCAAGGTGACACGGGGTTCAGACGGACCCGTTACCGCGCCATGGTCGAACCGCGCCTAGCGCGGCTCAAGCTGTGTTCCGACTGGCGCATCTTCCAGACCCTGACTGTCCCGCAAATCGCCCACGCCGTGCTCAAGCCCCACGGCCTCACGCTGGACTACGAGCAACGCGTCACTCTCGAACGCAAACCCCGTGAGTACTGCGTGCAGGCTGGCGACACGGACTACGACTTCATCGAACGGATCCTGCGCGAGGAAGGCTTCTTCTATTCCTTCCGCCACAGCGCCGAGGGCCATCAGCTGACCCACAGCGACCGCTTGTTTATCCACGGTCGTCTCGACGACGAACCCGTGCTTTACAATCCGGCGCCCGGCGGCGATCAACCGCAGCCGGCGCTGCGCCGCTTCGCCTACAGCGAAAACGTGCGCACCGCTCGCCAGACCCAACGCGACTACACCTTCCAGCACCCGAATTACACCCACCAACACAGCCTGGATGGCATGGACCTCGACCACCAGGGCCGTGGCTACGAGCGCTACGACTACCCCGGCCGACACAAATTCGACGAGGTCGCCAAGCCGATCCTGACCAACCGCCTGCGCGGCCATCGCCGCGATGCGCGCATGGCCTGCGTCGAGGGCGACGACCCGCGCCTGCAGCCCGGAATCTCTTTTTATCTGGAAGGCCATCCCCGAGAAGACCTCAATCGTGGCTGGCGGCCGGTGCGCATGGTCCACCACGGCATCCAGCACACCAGCCAGGCCGAAGACAGCGCCGATGCCCAGCAGGGTACTCGCTACCGCTACGAGGCCGAGCTGGTCGCGGATGACGCCGAATGGCGCGCCGAGCCCCTGCCCCGCCCGCGCCTCGACGGCCCGCAGACCGCCGTGGTGGTCGGCCCGCCGAACGAGGAGATCTACACCGACGAATACGGCCGGGTGAAAGTCCAGTTCCCCTGGGATCGTGAAGGCCAACACGACGAGCACAGCTCCTGCTGGATCCGCGTCGCGCAGAACTGGGCCGGCGCGACCTGGGGCCATATGGCAATTCCGCGCATCGGCCAGGAAGTGGTCATCCATTACCTGGACGGCGACTGCGACCAGCCACTGATCATCGGCCGCACCTACAACCGCCTGCAATTGCCGCCCTATGAGCTGCCGAAACACAAGACGCGGATGACCATCAAGAGCGCAACCCACAAGGGCAAGGGGTTCAACGAACTGCGTTTCGAGGATGAGGCTGGGCAGGAAGAGATTTATATCCACGCCCAGAAGGACCAGAACCTCCACGTCAACCACGATGAAACCACCTTCGTCGGCCATGACCGCAGCGAACAGGTCGAACACGATGAAACCATCACCATCGGCCACGACCGCCAGGAAACTGTGGGCAATGACGAGCAGATCACCGTCGGCCAGGACCGCCGCCACGATATCGGTCAGGACGAATTTCTCACTATTGGCCGCAACCACAGCATCCGTACCGGCAAGGACCGCACCGAAGAGGTCGACAACAACCGTCGCGACAAGACTGGCGCCAATCACTGGGTCAGCATCGGCGCAAATCTGGAACACATTGTTGAAGGACATGCCGAGTTGCAAGCGGGGCAAGCGATTCGGCATTGGACCAAAGAGTATGAAATCCAGGTCTCGGATGCGCTGGTCATCAAAGGGGCGGGTGGCTCGATTCGCCTTGATGGCTCGGGGATCACGCTGGATGCCATAGCGATCAAGATCAACGGACCGATGGAAGTGCAAAGCGGTGGCTCAGGTAACCCCTTCTCCATTGTGGGGGCTCCAGCGTTTGAAAAGCCGCTTGATCGCTTATGCGGTCGTCGCCCTGACGGTACCTGCCCGCTAGCTGACTGCCGTTGCATTGGGGGATTGGCAAGATGACCTCACTCTCTTCGCCGGGGAAGCCGACGATACTGGGCAAGGACATTCCAGTAAATTCACTTCCTGACAGTTCCTTGCGCTATCTGTTGCTGATAACCGAACTTCTGGAGTACTGGGCCTACCGCCCTATTCCTCAGACTGGCGAGCTTCTGCCCGCCTATGCGCCTGGCGTGCTGGATCTGGTCCATGAGTTCGCCGCTTCCCCGCATTACGCATGGACCTGGAAACGCGGTCCGCTGGACGAGTATTACGAGCGTGGCCCCTTGCTCGTGGATGCAACCCACCAGCCCGCCCTCATGGAGCATGCGCTCACAGTCTGGGCCCCCATCGGCGGCGTACTGGTCATCGGCTCGGATGCCGATCTGAACACGCTGTCGACTCATCTTGGCAGCCTCGTCCAGATCGCCCTTCCGGACCAGAGCATGGCCACTTCTGATATTCGCCCCCAGCATCTTGCGGCCTGGCTCGAAGCGCTGGATGAGGACCATCGCGAAGCCTGGCTCGGCCCCATGACAACGCTTCTATGGCGCAACAACTGGGGGCCGGTCCATGACTGGTTTCGCCTTGATCGACACGCTACGTCGGCCACCGGCGAGGCTGATGAAGGGCTGTCCTTGCGCGAGCACGAACTGGTTCGCTTTGAGGCCAATACCCGTGAGCATTTTTTACTCAGTCGTGTGCATGAGGTGCGAGCCATGCCCGACTATGCCACCCGCACCCTTGAGGAGGTCCGGCGATGGGTGGAACAGATTCTGAACGTCGCCGGCCAACTCAATATCCATGACGACGCTGATGCGCAACGTCTTATCGAACTGCTGGCCCATGATCCGTGGCTGCTCCACAGCGACTCGGCTCGCACGCTACTCAACGAGTTGACCGAATCGCCACCAGCCCGGCTACGCAAGCTGGCACTCCTGGCGCAAGCAAAGGAATCCCCCCATGACTAACGCTACCGCTGGCGGTGCAACATCGGCTCCTGCGTGCAGTTCGCGCGTTCCCATCCTGCCCATTCGCTATGCCGTCGTCCCCAGGGCTTCAGATGCGCCGCTTTACCGCTACGAAGCCTCAGGGTTCAGCCTCGAACAGGGCTTTCCCGCACTTGATTTGATGGCCTATACCTTGCGTGCGTTGCGACCTGGTTATGTCTACGTCTTCATGAAAGGCCCCAAGGGCGAAAAGTTGATCGTCCATGAATACGATGGCAAGGGCGGCTATCTGGAGCTCAAGTATTCAGGCCTGCAAGCGTATGGCCGCCGAGACCGATACCGGGCGAACGGTAAACGCCAGCTGTGGGTCTGGGCGGACACCTGCCCGGATACCGCCAGGGAAGTCTGGATTGGCTACAGCCCGCACCTCTGGACTAACGGGACGACCACCCAGGTGAGCTCCGACGTCAACGTGCGCAAGCGCCACATGCGTCCGCTGGACATGCGGGAACTCACCCGCGGGGAAAAATCCCCGTCCACGCAGCCGCATGTCCTGCCCGCCAGCGCCGTGCGTCAATGGGTAGAAGACTACAAACCCGAAGAAAACCGGATGCCGCTGGCCTGGAGCAGCGACTTCTCCGACGCCAACCTGCCGCTGGCGAACCTGCTGGCCGTGGCCGCGCATTATCCCTACACGCAACCCCGGGTGCCGGTGGTCGTGGCGCTGAACGACGCCGAAGGGTTGTGCCAGGACCTGAGCCTGATGGTGGCTGCCTACCAACACCAGGCACGCGACCTGAAGCCGGCCCAACCCAGCCCGTTCAAGCCCCAGACCGCATCGGCCGAGCGCCCGAGTATCCCCGCCTGCTTTCGTCTCGACGTTGAAAAGCTGAGCGCACAGAGCAAGGACTATCACCACCAGAGCCTCGTCGCCACCTTGCTGGAGCAGACCCTGGCGGCGATGTACGACCGTGCTAACCCGCCACCGGAACAACTGGTTCTACAGCGGGCGGAATACCTGCGCCGACAGGTGGGCAACCGTCCCAAGCTGTCGCTTGCAGAACTGCGCTACCAGGTGCTCACCGACGAGCGACTGTCCCCGAATGGCGCACGGCTGGCCAAGCGGATCGACCTCGCCAAGTATCAGGCTTTCCTGGCCGAGCGCGAGAGCGTCGAACGGCAACTGCGAAGCGTCTTCACGATGGTCGACAAGGCCTGCGCGGACCACGACCAGTGGCTGGCCACCGCCGAGGACGCTTATCGCGACACGCCGTACAGCCTGGCAGCAGCCTTGGCGACCTATGACCGCGACGAACTCATTTCTGCGCG